>NZ_RHOV01000022.1 GCF_003946655.1 Lapidilactobacillus achengensis | reverse complement strand
GGTGATACAGGTAAAGCCCTGGCGGGCGCTGTGTTTGATCTTCATAAGAAGGACGGGACGAAGGTTGCTAGTGGCTTGACCACCGATGCCAAGGGTCAGATTAAGGTTGATGACCTGAAGCCAGGCGACTACTACTTTGTTGAAACTGCTGCCCCTGCTGGTTATGAATTGAATGATGGTAAGCTTTCATTTACTATCGACCTACAAGTTAGTGGCAAACAGTCTGTAGTTACGGCTAAGAATTTTAAGAAGAGTTCATCACAAAGTAACAACGATAAGCACAAAGGCGACCAAAACATGCCTGCTACAGGAGATGGCAATAGTTTAGTAACGACACTGATGGGAGTGGCTTTGTTGCTCAGTATGTTCACCTACAGTCTTTTCAATCTTTACAGACGAGAACGCCAGTAGAGATAGAAAATAAGGGCCTCTGGTGCTGAAGGATTGTTTTAGTGAAGTAAAAGAACTGCGACTCAAATTTTTAGAGCGTCAGTAAACCGCTAACAATTAGTAATCACCTAATATTCGACCATACGAAGGAACCCCACAAACTTGTTTTTTGAGATTGTGGCTCTTCGTCAAGTAGAGTTGATAATTTTTTTATGAAGCACTTGGGCCTTAACTGGTCTAGGTGCTTTTCTTATGCCCTTTCATTCGTAAGCACCCAATAACTGACCGCATATGAATCCCGCTCGTAAGGTAGGCACCTAGTAATCGACCGCTGAAATAGGCCCGCAATCTCGTCTTTTGAGATTGCGGGCCTTCGTATTCTTTAAACGATTGATTCTACGTTTGAACTGTTAGTCTTTAAATTCCATGGCAAACACGCCTCCAACGATTCCGTTTTTGCGAATGTTGGTAGCTGTGAGACAATCTCTAACAGTTGTGTGATGTAGTTCCGCGGATCGATCCCATTGGCTTTCGCGGTTTCAACCACGGTCATCCAGATGGCGTTGGCTTCGGCACCTTTTGGACTAGTGCTAAACAGCCAGTTTTTCCCGCCAATCACATAACTCTTCATGTTGCGCTCAGAAGCGTTATTACTTAAATCGATTTCCCCAAATTCTAAGACGCGATTTAATGCGACACGTTGCCCCTGCGCATACGCCAATGCTTTACCTAGACGATCTTTTGGTAAAGTCTCGACATGATCACACCACTCCCAAAAGTGCTCGATCAACGGTTTAAGCACCACTTGACGCTTTTCCAGGCGTGATGCGCTATCTAAGCCTGCCCAATTCCGTTCGAGTTCAAACATCTGATTGAGTAGCTTCAAGCCCAGCGTCATCTTCTTAGTGTTCTTGAAATCATCGAAGAACTTACGCCGTACATGCGCCCAACAACCAACGCGAGTGATTGAATCACCCAGAAGATTGTAGCCGGCGTAGCCGTCGCATTGTAGGACACCAGGAAAGCCACTGTATAAGTTCTGAGCGAATTTCCCGGAGCGAGTATTCGCATAGGCATACATGACGACTGGCGTTTCGCACCGCGTGATACTACGGGCTACCCAAATATACGACTTGCTCTGCGCCGACTTGCCAGGCTCTTGAAGTACCTGATAAGGGGTCTCATCGCCTTGGAGAAAACCTTGGCTCATCAAGTGGCTACGCATCAGGTCATAAACTGGCTTCACTAACTCGGCACACTTGATGACCCAATTTGAGATTGTGGTCTCACTTAATAAGACGCCTGCACGCTGCCAATCCTTTAATTGGCGATAGAGCGGTGTCCCGAGAATGCATTTTTGATGCAAAATCGACGCGATCAACGAAGGCGTCGCAATGCTGTGGGCAATTAATGCCTTCGGCGCGTTACCACGATAGATATGACTACATCCATCTTCAAGTTCGCAAGTCGAGCACTTGTAGGTCTTCTCATAGATTTTCTCGACAAACAAACGCCCTGGGATTCGATGAACGACCTCGCGAACAAAGTGAGTGCCTAGCAATTTCAATTCATGACCATGTTCACTGTGTTCATCGGTTTTGGAAACAAAGGTGGTTCTTACCGGTAGATCATTCGCCAACAACTGCTGCCGAGTAGATTTCGGCTTTCTTAGCTGCTGCGGTTCATCATCTGTTACTGCTTCGCTTTGTTGCCCAGTTTGCGACAATATCACCGATATTGTCGTCCGAATCCCCAACATCAATGTAGTTGACAGCGTTGTCCACCGATATAAAGGCATTACCGATTGCTTGCTCCATGTTCCCTTTTCCACAAATCGTAATTTTAGTCATTATACTTCGTCTCTTTCTTTTAGTGAGTTAGGAATATCCTGATTGGCTTATTTAGTCAAGGCGATATTTCGTCAACACCCAAACAACTAGCTTGGAAATTAAATCAATAAGAAGATTTCAGAAGGCTTCGAATTTCCGGCAACAAGTAGTTGTGGCGTCATACCTTAATTGCCTTACATTGGGCCTCACAATACAAATAGCGGGTCTTCCATATGCTTGCCAAATCCTTAATAGTCTGAACTTGAACGGACCTAGGTTGACCTCAACAGCGTCAAATCCGTGATCCGAATCTCTGGCACTGACTAGAGCAGATAAAGAACGCCGAGCACTTGTTACGAAAAGTGGTAGTAATAAAGCCTTTTAATCCATGTTATTCACTTCGAATGCGTTATAGGACTTACATTCCGTGTATATGTAAGCAGAAATTTGAATTGGCATAAATCGGAATTGCTTACGAGGTGTTCTACAAAGACGGTTAGTGACTTGGTGATTAGTGGAGGCTCAGAATTTTTGAGGAGCATAAAGTGCCTTAAATATTAGGAAACCATTACATTTCAGAGCTTTGGTTTCAAATACGCTGTAAAAGCTGTCTGTATATGGTGAGAGCAAAAGTTCTCAAATCTTTTTGAAAGGAGGTAGCCTTGCCGCCGTGCGCGGCGTGCAGCGCGAAAGCCGCTAGCGCGAGCGGCGGCGGTCGGCGTTAGCCGACCGCCATCAGCCCCCAGTGTCTAATAGGGGGGCAAATACAAGTAACAAGAAATCCGACGGTAGGCATAAAGCGCCTGTGGCACGGCCTTACCGTATAGGTAAAACGCCGAATTGCTGTTAGGACGCTTGGAAAGGAGCTAACATGCTCAAAGACTTAAACTTAATTGGCGGCATGACCAACAAAGATTGGCTTGATCAAGTCCACGACGAAATGCGCGATAACAATATTACTCAAGGTCAGCTCGCAGACATGGCTAATTACAGCCGGTCACACCTGAATCAACTGCTGGGTCGCAAGAAGCCGCTCAACGATAAAGCCCGATTAGAACTGACGTTGGCGTTGCGTGCGTTGACCGGTCAGAATAATCTGGACGTCTGTATCGACTATCTCAGCGTCACCTTCAAGACGCACGACTACGAAGAGTTGATTAACGAACTGTTCCAAATCAGCCCGATCCATTTCAATCTCCACGACGGCGCTCACTACGGCTATTCAGCAACCTTAACATGCGGTGAGATCAAGATGATGTTATCACCTTACCAAGATGTGGATGCCGAAGATTACAACCCGAAAGACGACAGTGGCACAATGATTGAGCTGAAAGGTCAAGGTTGTCGCTACGTCGAATCGTATCTGCAATCGCAACATCGAACTTGGTACGCTTTTCTCGAAACTTGTCTCAAACTGGATTGCCACTTCACCCGACTTGATTTAGCCATCAACGACCGCAACGGATTACTAGATGTGCCAACACTAATTGAGAAGTGCGACCATGATGAATTCAGCTCACGCTTTCGCGGGTTCAGGGACAACCGCACCAAACAGTGGCACGCCTCTGGGCGCACCTTGTACCTTGGTTCGCCACAAAGCGAAGTCAATTTCTGTATCTACGACAAGGCATTTGAGCAACATCAGAAACACCCAGAAATCGCCATTGAAGATCAACCGATCCGTACTCGCTTTGAAGTGCGGCTACGCCGCGAACGTGCCGCCACAGCGGTTGAACATCTATTGGCGACGCGCGATCCCGAACAAGTCGTGTTCGGCATCATCAATCAGTATCTGCGTTTCTTGACGCCAAGTCATAAACCCAGAAGTGAGTGGGTGTTAGATCCTCGTTGGGCGGCGTTCATCGGTAACAATCGGGATAAGCTGCGACTTTCCACTAATCCAGAACCGTTAAACTATGACCATATTACGCGGTGGTTGAGAAAGCAAGTCGCACCCTCACTCAAGATGTTGCAGTTGATTGACCAGTACAATAACACAAACGAACTCAAAGCCATCATCGACAGTGGTAAGTTGACGCAACGCCACTGGGACGTGATCCACCATTCTCAGCACCAACGCAACGGTGTTATGACCGATTCAAAGCAACGTGAGAAATCAAAAAAGAGCGACTACGCCGACCAAAGCAAGTAGTCACCCTTCACAGATAAAATATGGGTTCTATCTGGTTTGATTATCTCACTCCCACCAAACTTTAGGAAGCGATTTGATTGAATATTAACGTACCAGAACAGCCAGTCTTCCTGACGATGACTAGAGCTGACCTTATCAAGCTGGGGTACAGTCAATCGCAAGCAAGCCGTATCATCAAAATGGCAAAAGAGTTGTTGCTCAAACGTGGCCTTGGATGGTACGGTAAGAAAGGCGTAGACCGTGTTCCAGTGGAAGCAGTAGACGCAGTATTAGGCTTGAAACTAAGCCAACTTGAGGGTGCACCAAGTGGCCTTTCCGCAGTTAAGGAGGAACTATCTTGACTACGAAAGACCATATTACCAAACAGGCGGACGGCACTTTTAGCTTCCGCGTAAGCTTAGGAACTGACAAACGAACTGGCAAACGAATTCAAAAACGTGCCAGCGGCTTCAAAACGAAAACGGATGCGAAAAAAGCAAGAGTTGCAATGTTGGCGGCGGGGATCGCCGATGATGAGGACATTAAGCAGACTAAGTTTAGCGACTTTATGGAAGACGTGTTCAAGCCTTGGTACAAAACCCAAGTAAAGCCACGCACCTACCGTCAGCGGCTAGTCTTGATGAACAGTGAGTATCTGACTAGGTTCAACGACATCATCATTGACCAAATTCGGCCGATTGATGTGCAACATTGGCAAGTCAGCGTACTCAAAGACTGTAAGCAATCCTATGCGCGTACCATCAACATTATGTTAGGCCAAGTGCTTGAACGTGCTAAGGCGCTTGGTATCATCAACGAGAATCCAGTACGGGTCGTTGGCCTCATCAAAAAGAAGAAAGCGAAGATCAATTTCTGGACGCAAGCCGACTTCCAAAAGGTACTCGCCAAGACGAACACCAACACGTACACTGGCCGCTTTGATTACACGATGTTGTGGTTCATGTTCATGTCTGGCTTGCGTAGCGGTGAAGCACGGGCGTTAAAGTGGACAGACGTTGATCTTGAAGCTAAGACGGTGAACATCAATAAGACCATGGACTATCACAACCGCAACTGGTTTGAAACTCCAGCGCCAAAGACTGCCGCCAGTCGCCGTACCGTGGCGCTTGATGATGATACCATTGCGTGCTTAGATGCGTGGCAGGTCGCACAAGCGGCGATGGTGACGTCCGAGTGGGTATTCTCACGTGATGGGATTCCGTGCTCTGACGGGCAATTTTTGGATATTGTGGACGCGTACAGTACACTCGCCAAAGTTCAGCGGATTACCGTGCATGGCCTCCGCCACTCGCATGTGTCGCTGTTGATCAGTCTCGGTGAAAACCCGCTCCAGATTAAAGAACGTCTGGGACATGAGGACATCGAAACGACGCTCGGCACTTACGGTCATCTTTACCCCAACAGTAACTTTGAAGTCGCAAAAAAGCTCAACGGGATATTCTCCATGGAGGTGCCCGATGAGCCAAAATAATTTGAAAAGGGTCAAAACTGTGCCACCGTAAAATCGGTGGTGCTAGAAACGTTGATACTACGGGACATACACAAAATGTGTCATTGTTCCCGGGAAATAATGTACGTTTGGTCAGATTACGTCTTAACAGATTATCGCCGGTCACTAAATCAATGGCAATTTAGGATGTACCTGCCTTGAGGTAACTTGACTTTAACCCGAAAGACTTGTCGTGACTTAACGTTCAGTTTTCGCTGCTGTCCTGGTTTAAGGCTAAAGGATTTTCCCAGCGCTTGACCGTTTCGATCGACCAGGCGCACCCTGACTTGACTGGTGCTGGCGACATGATTAGTCAATGTCGACTTTCTGAAAATCGAACCCTTAACCAGTGAACCTTGGTCCCAGACCACAGTGGTCCACACGTTAGCCTGACGTTTCTTAATAGTCAACCCAGCCGACCAATTAGGTGAGAAAAACCGATTAACAGCATCCACATCCTGGTAAACCAGATATGCGGTGAATACTGATAACGCAAAGAAAACAGGAATAATGATTCGTAAGGCAAGCTTTCTTTTCCGATTGTTGTGTTGTTCGCGACTAATTGTTGCAACCATTACAGGCGCCTCCTTGATTAATTGATCAACGGAGATTTGGAGAACGCGACTTAAACTGACCAGCATATCCAGATCTGGGTAGCTTCGGCCAACTTCCCAACTGGAAATAGCTGAACGCGAAATATTTAGTTGGTCAGCAAGTTCCACTTGGGTCAGGTGGTGTAAGTGCCGGACCTGTTTCAAATTCTCACCAAAAGTAGTCATAATCCTAACCTCCACTATTGTTATCGCAATAATCTCAGGAAAAGTCGAGCTTGAGTCTGAGTCACAGTGGTCTTTAGCAAAATATCCAGTGATACAAATACTGCCATTGTTGATTTCACGGCCTCTATTATCTATTGTACCTCACCAATTTGTTAGGCGCCGACATATCGAAGATGGTTGTGTAATCATTATGAGTTCAAGGGAGATCAGTAAAAAAGTAGCAGAAATGAATTTAAAGTTATGTAAACATTTGTTGGGAACAGAACGAATCATCAAAAACTTCCCCTAGTTCATCAGACAGGCTGTGCTAGTATCACCGACCTAATAACCACTAACCACAGTTATTAACTATGGTAGGCCAGATCAACGAGACACGGCTTATTAGCCGACGAGATTGCTTAGGCTAGAAAGTGTGATTGACTTCGGCAAGTACTTGACCGTTTATGAATAAGTTGGCGACTACTCCGAAAAAGTGCATATTGAAATTCTGACCCCAATACCTTGATAACAACCATTTCATTCTTCTAGACCCATTCAAGACCACTTACTTGTTGCAACAATTTTATTCGGAGAATTCAAATCAGCGCACCGATCAATGGGGTGGCACCCGTCAGCGGCGGTTGCAATTTCCGCTAGCGGTGATTGCGGAAGTGCAAGCAGTGGTTGCGCGTTACGCCACTGGACCGTTCGTGGTTGGTTATCGCCTTTCCCCAGAAGAGTTGGAAACGCCGGGGATCCGCTTGGCCGATTCGCTGTATTTCGTGGATCAAATCAAGGATAAAGTTGATTATCTCCATCTATCCATGGGCAGTTACCAACGGACCTCCCTCAATGATCCGCAAAATACCGAAACCCTACTGTCGCAATTCGCGGCGCATACCGCTGGCGTCATCCCGTTGATCGGCGTCGGCTCGTTGGAACAACCCGCAGACGCGGAAGCCACGATCAATGATGGCGCAGACTTTGTGGCGATCGGACGCGAATTGCTCCGCGAACCACAGTGGGTCCAAAAAGTCGCGACCAACACCCCAGCTAGTCTTCGGACGACTTTCAGCGCGCTGGACATGGACGAACTGGCGATCCCCGGGGCGATGCAAGAATATTTGCGCACCGCCTTCCGCAGCGTGATGCACTTTACTGATGACGAAACCGCCCAAGCCTCTTATCAGAACACCCTAGCCCCCATGGAAGGCTTTGAAAAGAAACTTTAGGCAGTTGCTTTAGTCGCTAAGACAACCATCACAACCAGAACGTCGCCGGCACAACCACTGCGCAAAAGTACTAGCCCAGCAAAAGCACCCAGCCTGATCAGCAGCTGTCCCATCGCCTGACTTTTTCCCAGCGGCCCAGCCACAGAAAACGCTTTGTACCCGCCCACATAAACGAATTATTAAAGAAAATAATGAGTGATTACAAAAAAATGAGAAAAGTATTGATTCGTCTTACTTATGAGATATAATATTCTTAACCAAGTTAATAATTATCTTTTAATAATAATCGTTTCAAGTCTGATCCTTACTCAACTCAGCGGTCATTCGTGTCGTCATTTATCGGATGCTTGGCAAAGACCACGCTTGAAATCCCAGAAGTGTTGGCGCTGACATAACGACAGCGCGTTACTTGATTTGATTAAATGTATAATTGGCGCCCTGGTTTTGTGCTGATAATATTCTTTTGGAGTGAGTAGAATGCTAATTTTTAAGTTTGGGAAAAAGTTGAAACTGATTAATTTCTTGTTCTGGACAGCGCTGGATAGCCTTCAAAGTGTTTTCATGGCGTTTATTCTTGGGCGCTTTATTGCGGCGGCAACCAAGGCCAACCTGACAATGTTCTTGCAAAATAGTGTGATTGCTGTCATTGGGTTCTTGATCTTCTGCGGGGTGAGCTTGCTGCAAGTTAACGCGGAAACTCGTTACGTGGCGGACGCCAATCTGGAAATAAAGCAAATCATGATTACAGAATTACTCGCGGAGGCGCCTGAAAAGAAGCTGATTTCGGCGAATATTTCGTTCATGACCAATGACTTGAAACAGCTTGAAACGAATGGGATCAAGGCTGAGATGGGTATTGCCACCAATTTGCTAACTTTTGTGTTCGCGTTGGTCGCGTCATTGACTTATGATATTTGGACCACACTGGCCTTCTTCGTTGGCTCGTTGGTGCCACTGTTGATTTCTAATCTTACCCAAGGCAGGATCAGTTCCCGCGGCAAGGAGTGGTCGCAAGCTAATGCCGGTTTCACCAATCGGTTGAAGGATGTTTTAACCGGGCAACGGACGATCCGCACCTACCAAGCCGAAGCTAATTTAGGGCGTAAACTGTTGGGCCAGGGTGCGCAGTTGGAGCATAATTTGCGGCGGATGAATTTGACGATTGGCGTGGCCAACACCTTGGCTTACACGGTCGCCATGCTCACGGCAATGACCTTTCCGTTCGGTGTGGGTGTCTATCGGATTATTTTGGGCGCTTTGAGCTTGGCTAGTTTCGTGTCGGTGATGCAGTTATCGAATAGCGTTACCAATCCTTTGATGGCCATCGTTGGCGCGAATAATCAGCGGCAAACCGTCAAGGAGATCCAAGCCCGGGTGCTGACCGCTAAACAAAATCAAGCAAGGCGCGCGGAAGAACAAGCTGAAGCGAATCATGCCGCCGCAATCAGCGACTTTCATGACTTGCGGTTAAGCCAACTGGCCGTGACCGTTGACCAACACGAACTATTTAGTCAGTTGGATGTCAAAATCGCGGCCGGCGAGAAAGTGTTACTCACCGCTCCCTCTGGCTTTGGCAAATCAACTTTATTGGCGGTTTTGCAAGACGAACTGGTTCCCAGCGCTGGCAATTATACGTTCAATGGGCACCCGATCGCTGACTATTCGCCGACAACGGTTGAAGAACAGTTTGCCTGGATCAGTCAGCAACCGTTCGCGTTTGATGATACGATCAAATTCAATCTCACTTTAGGCCGCGAGTTCAGCGTTGACCAGTTGCAACAGGCGCTGACAAATGCCGGATTGGCGCAATTCAGTACCAGTGAAGGGTTGAATTATCAAGTCGGTGAGAATGGGCAGAATCTTTCTGGTGGTGAATTACAGCGCTTAGAAATTGCCCGCGCGCAGTTGTATGATCGGCCGATCATTCTCGCCGACGAGGCTACTTCGTCATTGGATCAACAGACGGCTGAGCAGATCCATCAGCTATTTATGGCCAGTCAGCAAACTCTCATTGAAGTGGCTCATCAAGTTCCTGACGCACACTTAAAGGATTACGATCAGATTATTCGGCTGGATCAAGTCACCGTTCATCCCTAGTTTACGTTGCTTTTGAAAAGCAGATTGTCCGCGGCTTGCGCTGCGCGGGGCGTTGGTGGTTGGCAAGTGTGGTGGGCTCCAGGTCGGGCTGGGGGTGGTGGAACGCGGCGGGCACAACTGACTCACCCCCAGCCCGACCTTCCGCCAGACAAGTAAACTGCCCACCAACGTCAGAGTGCGGAACACAACGGGTTGACTTTGAGCATTAACCTAGCCAGGATTTTGGAGGTTGGGCTTTGCCTCCAGAAGCCTGGCGTAGTTAAGCGCATAAGTCAGTTGTGTGGAGCACGTTTCAAAACAGAGTGTGAGCCGACCTGGTCAGCTTCTGAGCATTAGCCTAGCAATTGTTTTGGAAGCCGCACTTTGCTTCCGGAACAATTGCGTAGCTAAGCGCAGGAAGCTAGGTCGGCGAACACGTTTCAACGCGGAACACAACAGGTTGACGGCGATCTCACCCCGATTCGCTCCGCTCCAGCCGCTCAACGTTTTAACAGTCGTTTGAGCACGCACGCCAACTGATTTGCTGTGTTCAAATAATGTGGCGCCACGCCATTGAAGATCGTGGTTAGTGGTTCCAATCTTTAAATTGGCGACACCAGTAAAGCTTGTCTGCGGAACTAGCGTAAGGTCTTGCTAATTGTCCGTTCTCACTAGGGATTGCTTGAACGGTGAATAAAGTGGTTCAAATCGCACAAGATGAACCGATCTAGTCTTCAAACTAGGTGGTGTTACCATATATCAGCCCCAAAGACAAATTGGCTTGATTTCAATTTGGAAAAACCATTTCGGCCGAGCCTCGCCACATAAAAAGAATCAGCGGCAGTCGTTTTTTTAGCGACTGCCGCTGATTTTTTTCGTCTGGTTTAAGATTGGTTGGTTCTTTGCTGGAAGTTTGAGTGCCACTGGGCTGTGTCAGCTGATTGTTTCCAGTTTGATTGCTTTCAGCTGGCTGGGCTGGCAAATTCGGTTGCCCTGATGACTGGTCGTTTGATTCCTGTCAATTCTGGCGCGAGTTATTGGACAATTAGCTCAAGTAGAGGCCCGCCAATTTTTCAGATTCGTACGCGGTCAGGTTGTTGGCTGAGGGCGATGATCTCCTTTTTGACTTGGGCGCGTTGGTTGTGGTCGGTCAAGATCACCAGGGTGTCGCCGGCGAGGATCTCGGTGTCACCCTTGGGGATCACTTCCCGAGAACCGCGGTGGATCGACATCAGCAGTGTGTTAGTCGGCCATTCCACATCGCGCACTTGCAAGCCGACGAACCGTGTGCCTTCGAAAACCGGGATCTCGATGCGGTCGTTGCGCCCGGTCAATTTGGCCAATTTCTGGTCTAGCGTCATTTTCGCAGCTAGGGATTCGTAGATCGGCGCGCCACCTAGCAGGTCAACGACCAAATAAGCGGTCAAGGACACCACGGCCAGCGGCATCAAATGGCTTAAATTCCCGACCATTTCGGTGATCAGCAGAATCGCGGTGAAGGGCGCTTTCCCGATCCCGGCGAAGTAACCGGCCATGGCCACGATCACCAAGTTGAGGATCAACGCCTTGGGCAAAAGGTGCAAGTTGACCATGATCACCGCGTAGAAATCGCCTAAGAGCGCGCCCAAAGTCAGGATCGGCAGGAAGATGCCCCCAGGTAGACCGGACCCGTAAGAAATCATTGAGAAAATAAACCGTAGACTAAAGAGCCCGAAAACCACTAACGCCGCCGGTTGTTGCTGGGCTAAGCTCAAAATCAAGCCGTTGCCGCCGCCTAGCGTTTGCGGCCAGTAATAACCAACGATCGTGACCAATAACAAGGGCACGATCCCGTCAGCGTACCGCGGAAGTTTGCCGATTTTCTCATAAAGTTTGGGCATGTACAACAGGATGCGCTGGTACACGATGCCCATCACCCCAAGGAAAATCCCCAATAAAATCAGGTGCCAGTATAACGCCAAGGGAAAATTATCCGCGTACTCCAGATGCAAGACCGGCGTTAAACCGAAGAAATTGGAGGACACGAAATTGGCACCCACTGCCCCGGACAAGGCGGTCATCCAGACCAGCGGCGAGAAATTATGGTAGACCTCTTCCAACACGAACATCGTCCCAGCCATCGGAGCGTTGAACGCCGCCGATAAGCCACTGGCCGCTCCCGCCGCGATCAACACGCGGGCGTCGGTGCCTTTTTCCTTGGTCAAAGCCGCGAAGCCTTCGCCGATCGAGGAACCCAACTGGATCGAGGGACCTTCACGCCCGAGAAAGAGGCCGGCGCCGATCGCCAAGACCCCACCGACAAATTTCCGCCACAAAATCGACCACCAGTGAAGTTGCAAACTCCCCTCCAACTGCGCCTCGACTTCGGGGATCCCTGAGCCCATAATGTGGGGCTGTTGCTTGATCAGCACCACGTTGATCACGCCGATCAACACCAATAGCGCCACGATCAGCACCAGCCACCAACCGTTGCCGTGAGCGCGGCCATAGAGGAACCGCCAGCCTCGCAACGATTCTTCGATCAATAAGCGAAAAAGACTGACCCCTAAACCGGCAATCAGTCCCACTAATAATCCTTTGAAAATATAACTTACATGGGTCGTATCTAAAGTCGCCCGTAGTTTTCGCACCGTCAACACCTCAATTCTATTTAAACCCCAAAACGGTGATTGGTCAAGGCGCCCGGGCAATTGCGGCTACGGCGTTGTCTAATTAAATCGATGTGAGCTACTATGCTAAAAGTAGATTGGCCGCAGCTTGCGCTGCGCGTGGCGTTGGTGGTTGGCAGATGTGGTGGGGCTCCAGGTCGGGCTGGGGGTGGTGGAACGCGGCGGTCACGATTTTGAGACAAGCCGCGCACTTTGCGGATTGGCTCAAAACAGTGCCCACCGCGTTCCAGCCACGACAAACGTCCTGAGGCGGTTGCGTCCCCGCCCACACCCACCAAAACCTGCAATCAAACGTAGATTTACGAAGCAGCAACCGCCGTCCGCGCTTGCGGCACCAACTCACTGGCCTGCTCATAACGATCCGTGATCAACCCGATCACTCCAGGTTGACTAGCTAAATGTTGCATTTGGATCGGATCATTGATCGTCCACAATCGTTGTGGTACCGCCAGATCCGGGAAATAAGTGTCGCTGTGCAGCGCCGTGACCAGCTGACCGACTTGTCCCCACGCCGGGATCGCGTTTCCTTCCACTAATAACGCGCGCTCTTGTTGGGGCGCGATTTTGGCGATGGTCACCAGGCTGTCCGGGTTGAAGGAACTATACAGGGTTTGCGCCGCGCAATCATGGGCCACCACGGCGGCTTGGGTTGCCGCTTCAATGCCGGGATAGCGGAGATTTCCCGTCTTGAATTCAATGTTCAAGGCGACTTGACTACCGGCGAAAATCGTCAAAACTTCGGCCAAGGTAGGCACCGGCTCTCCATTGGCCAAATGGAATTGACGTAATTGGGCCAAGGTATAGTCATGGAGCTGCCCATGACCATTGGTGGTCCGGTCCAAGCATTCGTCATGCATCACAATCAGCGCGCCGTCGCGGCTGAACTGAACATCGGTCTCCACGCCGGCGAAGTGATGCGCGGCGGCGTAGCGGAAACCGGCCAAACTATTTTCTGGAAAACGTGCTGGATAGCCACGATGGCCAAAAAGCTTAAATGTCATGATCATTAACCCCTCACTGGCTCGGCGCGCCGAGCATTCTAGGTGCAGTATACCGCTTCTGATCGAAAAAACAATCTTACCGTCTGACTTATTCACGGGAGATTTAGGAATTTAGAGCAAGCCGTCCGGCGGATGTCTGGTGACTTTATGGTGACTGATTCGGGTTTGCTGATTAGGGTTTACCGATTCGGGGTCGCTGGCCCATGATAACCGATTCAGGTTGGCGGATTCGAGTTCGCCGGCCCATGATAACTAATTCAGGTTGGCTAATTCATGAGGGCTGATCCTGGTTCGCTGATTCATGACAGCTGATTCATAATAACTGCTCTAATTCGATTATTATTTATGTGTTTTTCCTTTTTATGTTGTTATAGTTTTTTTTAGTGATATAATAAGAATGAGTATTGATCATTTTTTATCATATAAAAGGAGTGTCAGAAATGAAAATTCTTTGGACAAACTTGACGACGCGGGAAAAATTGACGCGTACTCGCCACGTTCTGCCCGTGATGACGGTGATTATTGTGGTGTTATCCATTATTAATCCTGTTGGCACTTGGTCAGACGTTTTTTTCAGTGACCTTTTTGTAGTTTCCAATAATATTGCCGTGATCAAACTGTACACACTCCGGGTCAAATATGAAGACTTGGAGAACAGCATCGCGGCAGAAACGCCCCCTGCCCGCGAACCAAATAAATAATCAGTTGACCAAGCATTTGCGGCAGCGATCGGTTAAGTCACGCGACCAACAAGTTCGCTGAACCCCCCTCATCTAAAAAGAACCACGATTGGAAATCTCGCGAAGATTTCCAATCGTGGTTCTTTTTTTCTTATGAGCCTGCGTGCGGACGCGTTGGCGGACTACTTGGCGACTTTCGCGATCCGGCCCTGCTCAATGTAGACGCTGAGGATCGCCAAGTCGGCGGGATTGACGCCACTGATCCGGGACGCTTGGGCCAAGGTTTCCGGTTGGATCTTGGTCAATTTCTGGCGCGCTTCGGTGGCAAGGCCATTGATCGCCGCGTAATCCAAGCGCTCGGGGATCTTCTTGGCTTCCAGGCGGCGCAGGCGGGCGATTTTTTGTTCTTCTTTGTGAATGTAGCCAGCGTACTTCAACTGGATCTCAACTTGTTCTTGCACGTACCGATCAACGGCTGGCGCGCCGGGACCGACCAAGGCCGCCACGTCTTGATAGCTGATCTGGGGGCGTTTCAAGAATTCGCTGGCCAGAAGACCATCTTTCAACGGCGCCATTTCCTTGGCCGCTAATAATTCTTGGACCCCAGCCTGACCTGGTTTGATGCGGACATTGGCGAGACGCTGGAGTTCTGCGGTGATCGCGGCTTGTTTAACGCGGAAGGCTTGGTAACGGTCGGCGGAGATCAAGCCTAGCTCGTGGCCTTTTTCTGTTAGGCGGAGGTCAGCGTTGTCGTGGCGCAGGATCAACCGGTATTCGGCGCGGCTGGTCAAGAGCCGATAGGGTTCGTTGGTGCCTTTGGTGACCAAATCGTCGATCATCACGCCGATATAGGCTTCGTCGCGGCCTAAGGTGAAGTCTGCGGGGCGGCCTGCCGCTCGTAACGCGGCGTTGATTCCGGCGATCAAACCCTGACCGCCAGCCTCTTCGTAGCCTGAAGTCCCGTTCATTTGGCCGGCAGTGAAGAGGTTCTTCACGACTTTCGTTTCCAGTGTATGGGTCAATTGCCACGGTTCGATCACGTCATATTCAATGGCGTAACCGGGCCGCATCAACTCGGCGTGTTCCAGACCGGCGACAGAATGCAACATCTTCAGCTGGATCTCCTCCGGCATCGAGGTTGAGAAATCACCCACATAATATTCTTCTGTGTGACGACCTTCTGGCTCCAAAAATAATTGGTGCCGCGGCTTATCCGCGAAACGAACGATCTTGTCCTCGATTGACGGACAATAACGCGGGCCGACCCCTTCAATGATCCCCGAGAACATGGGCGCGCGGTCCAAGTTATCGCGAATGATCTGGTGCGTGGCGCCATTGGTATAAGTCATCCAGCAGGATAACTGATCCTTGACGTAGGCTGAATCCGGCGTCAAATAAGAGAAGTGGTTAGGTTGCTTGTCGCCAGGTTGCTCGATAGTCTGGTCGTAGTCGATCGTATTCCCATCGACCCGCGGCGGCGTGCCGGTTTTGAAACGGCGTAACTTGAAGCCTAAGCGCTCCAAACTTTCAGACAATTTGATCGAAGGCAGCGAATTGTTGGGCCCAGAAGAGTAGGTCAATTCGCCAATAATGATCTTGCCCCGAGAAGAGGTCCCCGCGGTCAAAACCACACTTTTCGCTTCGTAACAAGCGCCGGTCGCCGTGATCACGCCGCGACAAACCCCGTCGGTCACGATCAGGTCATTGACCAAGCCTTGGCGCAAAGTTAGATTCGGTTCATTCTCCAAGGTGTCCTTCATAACCGCATGATAATCGGCCTTGTCTGCTTGCGCACGTAAAGCCCGTACTGCTGGACCTTTTCCTGTATTCAACATCCGCATTTGAATATAAGTGGCGTCGATATTTTGCCCCATTTGTCCGCCTAACGCGTCGATCTCGCGAACCACGGTGCCTTTGGCGGGGCCACCTAGTGAAGGATTGCACGGCATGAAAGCGACCATATCTAGATTGATCGTCAACAACAAGGTTTTCTGCCCCATGCGGGCGGCGGCTAACGCGGCTTCACAGCCGGCATGACCTGCGCCGACCACGATCACGTCATATTCTTTGGAACTATACTGCTTGACTTCCACGTTGACTTCCTACTTTCCTAAACAAAACTGGCTGAACAGCTGGGTGATCAATTCGTCCGGCGCGCTTTCGCCGGTGATCTCGCCCAATTTGTCCCAGCAATTGGTCATGTCGATCTGGACCAGATCAACGGGCAAGCCCGCGTCTAAGCCAGCCAAAACATCATGTAACGCCTGTTGCGCCTGACGCAACAAGCCGATCTGACGATTATTGGAGACCAGGATATCCTTTTGTTGATTCTCGATCCCGCCGAAAAACATGGTTTTGATCGTGGTTTCCAGCCGATCCAAACCGGCTTGATCCTTGACCGAAACCACCAAAGGCGCGCTGGTCACACCTAACGCGGTCAATTCGGTTTGCGTGGTGACCGCTTGCAGATCCGCCTTGTTCAAGACAATGATCCGCTTCTGTTGGCTAGTCAGTTGTAATAATTCCCGATCCGCCGCCGTTAAAGGCTCACTGCCATTCAGGACCAAGATGATCAGGTCTGCGCTCGCCAAGGCTTTCTTGCTGCGGGCCACGCCGATCTTCTCGACTTTGTCTTCGGTGTCATGGATCCCGGCGGTGTCGATCAATTTCAGCGGCACCCCTTGGACATTGACATATTCCTCCAACACATCTCGGGTCGTTCCGGCCACATCGGTGACGATCGCCTTGTCCTCATGCAACAAGTAATTTAGCAATGAGGACTTGCCCACGTTAGGCCGACCAATGATTGCCGTCGCCAAGCCTTCACGCAAAATTTTGCCTTGACCGGCGGTGGCCAGCAATTGGCTGATCTCTTGTTGAACGGTCTCCGCTTTCTCCCGCAACATTTGCGCGGTCAGTTGTTCTTCGTCATATTCCGGATAATCGATATTGACCTCGACTTGAGCCAACACTTGCAAGATCTCCTGACGCAAATTCTTGATCAAGTGCTCCAGATTGCCGTCCAGCTGGTTCAACGCCACTTTCATCGCCGCGTCCGTCTTGGCCCGGATCAGATCCATCACCGATTCCGCCTGGGTCAAATCGATCCGCCCATTAAGGAAAGCTCGCTTGGTGAATTCGCCGGGCTCCGCCATCCGCGCGCCCACAGCCAATAACAGTTGTAAGATCCGATTAGTCGAAACGATGCCCCCATGGCAATTGATCTCGACCACATCTTCGCGGGTGAATGTCTTGGGCGCCCGCATCACCGCGACCATCACCTCATCCAGTTCCTCGTGAGCCGCTGGGTCGATAATGTGCCCATAATGCAAGGTGTGACTGGCCACTTGGGTCAGATCCGCCCCGCGAAAGACCCGATTCGCCAGCGCGACCGCTTGCTCCCCAGACAAACGCACGATCGAGATCGCCCCTTCACCAGGCGGCGTCGAGATCGCCGTGATCGTATCATATTCCGTGACCGTTGCCATGTTAAAACCTCTTTCTTGATTTTTGACCATAAAAAAAGTGCCTAAAATCTACGCGCCGATCAGTCCCGCCGCGTAGATAAAGCACTTTGACTACTTTATCGCTTAACTTGTAGGAATAATATAAACCAAAATGGCCGAAAAGTAAAGCGCCAACCTACCCAAACAATGGTCGGCCCCAGGTTTACCCGCGTATTCTTGCCGTCTGTTTAATGCCCGTGTCCACGTGAACCGCCGAGTTAAAGGCTTGACAAGAAAATCGTCGCCTCACAGAATTTGCGCGGCGAAAACAAACATCGCCTTAGAAACACTTAACGCCATGATCCTGATGGCCAATCAGAACCATGGCGAGAATTCTCTCTACTGTTTAGTTTTCTTGACCAAATGTAGCACAGCAATCGTCAAAATCAATAGTAGCACAATCACGATTACCAGCGCCGCCAAAATCACCATTGTATCGCCTATCATTTAAATACCTCCTATCGAAGCATGTTTGCCGTCCTGAACATTGATAAAGTCCGCGCGGAAGATACCTCTTCCAATTTTTTTACATAGACCGATTTCAAAAAAACTTTCTATCCTTTTATTCATTATATCACATGTATTCTCTAATGACAATATAAAATGAATGTTTTTACATATTGATACCGATTTCATCAAATCACTCCCCCGCTTGCAGGCCACCAAGAACGCCAAACTCACTACCGCTAACAATGTGAACCACAACCACTTCCATCTTTTCCTATTATTAAATAAATTATAAAACGAAAAAAGATTGACGTGATTAGGAACGCATGCTATACTACCTGTGAAATCGATTTCACATTAAGATCCAGCTTGGCTCAGAGCGCCTGCGTTTTGCTTGACGACGGTCAGTAGACGCCGCTTTAATGGATCGAAGCGTGTTTGTCGGACACAGCCACCATGATAAACGATTCGGTCTGGCTTGACAGGATGACCGCACGCTAATGAATTTAGGCCCATAATCAATCCGCTTGAGAGGACGGTGGTAAGCTTGCTCTTGGTTGCACTCCAATTCGCTAAAGTGATCATCGCTTTAGCTGCACTGATCAGCTCGATTGTTTTCCTGACTAAGCGATATCTGAATGCATCTATCTTCGCCGGGTGTCTTGCTCTGATCAGCTCGAGCCTTTTCTTCATCCAAGATATCTATCCCGTTATTTCTGAGGTGAGTTATCATGACACCTTTGAAACTAAGATGCTTGTCTTAATCATTGTTAGTGTGCTTTTGTGGTTGGCTTCAGCGATCACGCTGATCGTTGACTTAAGTAAGTTGAGTTTCCTCAGGAAGCAGATTTAATTGCCCATCCAGGTAACGGATCTAACGATCAATCTGACTGAGGAATGAGCGATTCATCTAATTAGCGTAGCTGTAGCGATGCACCCTAATTATTTAGCAAAAAATCAAAACTGCACCTCACCGGTTTTCTGGTGAGGTGCAGTTTTTGTAATGTCGATCACTAACATAATTGCGTTTAGCTGTTTATCCAGTAACAATCGCGCGCTGCCAAACCTAATGAGCAACCAAGGTTTGTCAGAATCGTACCCATTTCCCGATCCAAGAATCAGTTGTTATATTATATTGTCTCTTATAGACAACACCATTCACAGTCTTAAAGCGCCATTTAATATTGGCCGCCTGCGCCGCGTACGTCGTATCCAGCTCAACGTCCGGTTGATTCATCACGCTACTGGCGACCTCTGTCGTCGTGGCCGCCGCGACTTGATGCGTTTCCTGTTGCGTCACGATACCCCACGCAAGGAACGCCGCCGCTAAATAGAGCCATTTACTCTGTTGGAGCGTTCTTATCGTCATTTTCTTCTTCCTCTCTGATTTCAAGCCCATTAACAGCTTCGTCATGAATATTCGTGATCCTACCGTAATTCTTACCATCTAGGATCAAATAGTAAGTCGGGCCCCGCTTAAGAATATAGTCCTCGGCCTTGCCATCTTCAGAGATCACCCCAGTACCTTTGATCAGTTCCGAATCCGTGTAATAAGGCACCACGATGACCGCCGTCGCCGTATACATCAGCGCCACCGTGAAGAGGAGCGTCAGGATGCGGGTGTGCTTGATTGGATGCTTCTCCAACAGGAATTTGATCCGTTTCGTTAAGGTGGCCTTTTCATCGATCACGAAAGCTGAGGATAGATTCGGTGGAAACGACGAAGCATGTTTCTGGTTGGCCGTGTGCTGATTTAGGTGACGTGAAACATCAATCAAGCTCTCCGCGTATCGATAGTCCTTCTCACCGTTGCCAAGATGACGCTGCACTTGCGTATCCACATGGATCTCGAGCACCAACATCAATTGTTTCTCAAACCAGTGGATCGGCGGAAACCACCAATAGACACAGCTGATCAGCCCCATCAATAATTTGACCCAAGCATCCTTGTTCCTGATATGGCGCCATTCATGGTACAGAGCAAATGGTAGATCCGGTGAATCTCTAAGGAATCTCGGAATCACGATCACCGGCCGAAAGTAGCCCATCATGAATGGGGAGAACTCCCTCTCAATGTCGTACACTTTGACCGGGCGAGCGGACGCCCCTGCCGGTTGATATTGTTCTGGCGTGACGCCCTTAAAGAGCTTCCGGATTCTCCCCACGGTCACCAACTGTTTCACTGTCCAAACGAGCAGATAACAAGCCGCGCTAACGATCCACAGGACCAATAAGAGCTGGATGAGCGTCAAATGAATCCCGCCAAGTGAGACCGGCTGACGCAACCAGGTATAGATCACCGGCAGCGCTTTGGTGGAGAACAGGGTGTGCGTACTTCGGAACTCCAAGGGAAACAGAATCCTAAGCACCAAGACCACACAGAAAGCCAATAAGAAATCAACGCGGAAACTCTTAAAAAGAACGGAATTATTAAGAATCAGGTGGAACAACACAACCAAGATAAAGACCATCGTCAACGAGATGAACAAAGAAAATAAGGAAAATTGCATTTAAGCACCCCCTCACCTATTTGTTATCTTGACGTTTCTCTTTGATATAAGCCTCCAACGCATCCAATTCATTATCGGAACTATCCCCAATGAAGTTAGAAACGACTTTCATCATTTCTTGACGGGAAACCAAGGACTCCAGATATTCCTCCTTAGGCAGAACCGCCGTAAACTGCCGCGCCAACACCGTACCACTGTAGGTCACGCCTGAAGTCTCAACGAACTTACTAGCCAGCAACTTCTTTAACACCGTCAAGACCGTATTCTGACTCAACCCCGGTTCCGCTCCAGCGATCTCTTTGGCGGATAAAGCGTTCTCACTCCCCCATAAGATCTGTAAAACCTGAAGTTCCCGTTTTGTAAAAGAATATTTTTTCATGATCAAAACCTCCAAATTTTTTTGGCTCTGTCCAGCCAACGATTTGAATAATCTTTATCGTCGTTTAAACAGCTTATGCCGTAATAATATTTTCTAAGCTAAGTTTACACTAATTCGGTTATAAAATCAATTGTTGCGACAAGAAAGAGTGCGGAGCGCAACGGACGGGTTGACTTTGAGCATTAACCTAGCAAAAGTAGGTTGGCCGCGGCTTGCGCTGCGAAATTCGGGGTGAGCTCGCTGTGGGCGCTGTTTAACCAACTGATCCTGCTGATCATCACTTACCTACTTCGCGCGCGGCTCCAGGAGAACCAAGCTTAATTTCGGAAGCAGCAACAGGAAACACGCCGATTAGTTCCGATTGCCTGTTGATCGGTACCAATCGGCGTGTTTTTGTGACTCTGATGTTGAAGGTCTGACTCCCAGTTCGCCTTGCTCGTTCAAGTTGTTGCCAAGAACGCAACGATTTCTACGGGCGGCCCAAGTTGGGGGCCCCAGCCAAATGCCGCTTGGGTACATAAAAGAACAGAGATTCTCAAGACAGCAAGCTTTGCGATTGCTGCCTTGAAAGAATCTCTGTTTTTTTCGAAGTTTCATTGGAATTTTTTTCGAAGTTTCTTTCGAAGTTTCTTTCGAAGTTTCATTGGAATTTTGTACGCATCTATCTAAGCAAATATTCTAACTGGAATTGGACGAAATGACTGGGTTAAACGCGCCCCGTGACCCTTGCCAATGTGAGGAGATTCTCTCGTAAATCGGTCACCGCCATGTAATCTGGGCTGACTTTCGGCGAGAGCAGTGCCCAGGCGAGCCAAAACTCAAGCTCCTAATTTGATGACTTGATCAAACTGGGCCACTAACTGATGATCGCTGGTGTGGGTGACCATTAGAAGCGTGATCTCTGGTTGGTTCAATAGGCGCTGAACGATGTCACGGGCGTTGGCTTCATCTAAAGCTGAAGTCCCCTCGTCCATGATCAGAAATTCTTTGCCGCGAATCAGAGCCCGGGCCAAGGAGATCCGCTGCATCTCGCCACCAGACATGGTGCCATTGGCCGGATCGACCACGGTTTCGACCCCGTCAGTCATGCCCTGGACCGTGGCCGCTAAGTTGACTTTCTCCAGCGTTGGCGCTAGTTCGGTCTTGAGGCCTTCATCAAACAGGAGCACATTTTCGGCGATCGTGGTCTTGAACACGTGACTGGTTTGGGGGATGATCCCGATTTTCTCGCGCAGTGATTCTTGATCGATATTCTTTATATCCAGGTCATTGATCTGGGCGACACCTTGATAACCGGTCAGTTCACCACTCAGGATCTCCATCAACGTGGTTTTCCCGACACCGCTGGGGCCAACGATCGCCACTTTACTGCCTTCTTTGATGGTGAAATCAGGGAATTTGATCGTCTTATTCGGATATTCGTAACTCAAATCAGCGACTTTAACCAGCTGGGGCTGACCAGCTAACACTTGTTTGTTCGTCTCCGTGTCCGCAGGTTGCTTCGTCTGCAACAAGTGCTGGTACTTCTCACTGATTGCCTTACCTGAGATGTGACTGGTAATGTTATTGCTCATAGTCACCAAACCAGTAAAAATCAAATAAATGAAATCGCCGACACTGACCACGACCCCGGTGGTGACCAGACCACGAGTAGACAGATAACTGGCCAATAGAATCAGGGCGAATTGGGAGATCGTCCCGGTAATGTTGCCAAAGAAGCCGATCCAACTATCCACGGTCTCATTCTTGACATAACTGTCTTCTAACGCCTTGGCTTTAGGGCTGATCCGGGTCCAAAGTTTCTTGGCCGCCCCATTCCAACGCAACTCGAACAGCCCGCCCAACCAATCATTCAAGGAGGCGATCAACTCCTGGTTTGAGGCGGAGATACGCTTCGTCACTGCCGTTAACTGTTTGTTGAACAACATTGGGATCACGATCATCATGCTGGCTAATCGCCGCGATCATCCCGGTCATTATCTATGGATGTACTTTTTCCGGTTTAGAGTCAGGGAAAGCGTATTTCTTCACTGACGGGTTGCCAATCGCGGCCAATCAATACTTAATGCGGCTCTGGCTTTTTCCCATTATCCTAACAACGGCGATTCAATTGGATTTCATCAATACTCGGCTGCACGGGCCTTATGCGCAACGAATCGTGCGCCAAGCTGGTCGCCGGATCTCCTATTGGCAACTTTATTGCCACCGCATCCTCAGTCAAATGGGTATCCTAATCTTCTTATTACTGGTCTATACGCTGACGCGGGCAATCCGGCAATTCCCACTTTGGCCGCTTGATTTGCCAAACTTGGCTTTGTCTTTAATGACCTTTCTAGTGCTGTTCTCGATCCAATTTCTTATTTCCCTGTATGTGTCCCCTTTGATCGGTTATCTTGGGCTCAATATATACGTGCTTGTCTCGCTTTCAATTACAGGAATCGATTATCGCAGTCCCTGGACGCTGATCCTCTTTCCCAACGCGTTGATGGCTAGTCGGATCAGTCAGCCCGGATCCTATTGGCTTACACTGGGGCTTGTCCTCATCGCAGCGCTGGCTTGGGGTCAAAGACGGTTTGAACAAATGGATTTAATTTAGAGGAGGATCAAGATGATCGAAGTCAAACAAATTAGCAAAGCAATCAAAGGGCAACCTATTTTGGACCGGATCTCCGTCAACTTTGAAGCTGGCTACATCTATGGCCTTCGTGGTAAGAACGGCGCCGGCAAAACAATGCTATTACGGGCAATCGCTGGACTGATCAATATCGACACGGGTAAGATCATCATCAACGACCAAACACTTCACGACGAAATTGATTTCCCACCAAGTCTAGGCATTCTGATTGAAAATGATAACCTGCTGCCAGAACATACCGCCATGAGGAACTTGCAACTACTGGCCAGAATCAAGAAAGTCGCATCTGATACTGACATTGAAACCGCGATCCGGCGGGTCGGTCTGGATCCAGCCGATCAACGAATCGTCAAGAAATTCTCATTGGGGATGCGCCAACGTTTGGCCATCGCCCAAGCAATCTTTGAACGCCCGGATTTGATCCTCCTGGATGAACCAACCAACGCGATCGATACCGATGGTGTTGAGCAGGTCCGTGAGATTCTTTTGGCCGAGAAGAAACGCGGCGCGACAATTGTGATCGCCAGTCATTCCCAAGAAGATCTGGCTGTTCTAGCCGATGTGGTTTATGAGATGGCAGAGGGTCATTTGCAATGAAGACCCAAGAACGCCAACGCAGACGGCTCTTCTGGGTGGTGGTCACGCTATTGTTGATCTGTCTTGGTGGACGCCTCTACCACAAGTATCTGAATCAGAACAGCGCTTCACTTTTACGTAGCGTGGCGAAGAATACCGCCAAACCGTTTACCTATCAAGCCCGAGCTTCTAAAGCGGTGGCAGAGCGCGTAGCTGGTCAGGACTTCCCGCCAGGTTACTATGATCTCAGCGTTACTGGCGGGCGCGTTAACGGTCTCGCCAGTGGACAACGCTTGGAGAATCAATTCTACAATCCCGCTGAACACTTGTCTTTCCAGGGAAGCGGGCGGGTTCAATTCAAGCCCGCCCGCTTTAGCCCGTTGGTGTTCACCGCTGGTCAGTGTATCTTGACAAATACCTATGGGAATTATTTAGCGGGGGCGGAAATTGCCAGTGGTGACTACACCATTACTTGGCGCCGTAATCAGAACAGTTCAACCAAGTTCGCTTTGCTCGTTCAAGTTGTATCCAAGAACAAAACGACTTCTACGGACGGCCCAAGCTGGGGCACCCAGCTATTACCTGGGCAAACCGCCCATTTCAAATTGAAACCTCATGACCTACTCGCGATCGTGCCGCCAGTAGAAAATCGAGCCATTGCCCAACTCGAACTGATGATCAACCGAGACTAACTTGCGGATCCCTAAGCCTCAATAAAACTATTGGGTGGCGCATATCACCACAATTTTGTGATATTCCACCCATTTCGATAGTTACGCCTTCGTTAATGAACAATATTAGCTGAATAAAATCCCGAGAAAGCGTTTACTGGTAACGATTTTAATGCTACACTTTATTGTGAAGTAATTGATCAGATCCAGCTTTTGAATTGCGGAGCCAAATTAGCTTGGCTCCTTTTTAGATAGCGATCGATCACAGATTAGCGCAGGTGAAATGAGTAATGATGATTGAATTGACCGGACTTTCGAAACGATACAAGCAGCAAGTGGTGCTGGACCAAGCCAATGCCAGTTTCACCGAACCTCAGAAAATCTATGCTTTGATCGGACCCAGCGGCAGTGGTAAGAGCACGCTGTTCAATATTCTTTTCGGCCTGGATAACGATTATCAAGGCCATTATCAGCTACTGGGGCACAATGCGGCTGAACTGACCAAGAAGCAGTGGGCGATCATTCGCGAACAAGAAATGCGGATGGTCTTCCAAGATTACAAACTGCTGGAGAACTTAACGGTTTACGACAATTTACATTTGTCTGGCGATTATTCGGACCAACAGATCGAAACCGTGCTCGCTACCATGAAGTTGACCCAATTCAAGACGGCGATCGTCGCTGACTTAAGTGGTGGTCAGAAACAACGACTGGCCATCGCCCGCGCGGTGATCGCTAAACCGAAGATTCTCTTGCTGGACGAACCCACCGGTAACCTTGACCAAGAGAATATCGAAATGACGATGACCTACTTGGATCAATTACGCCAACAAGGAATCATGATTCTGATCATTACCCATGATCCGCAGGTGGCGGAGTTCGCCGACGTGGTCTATCAATTACAAGACCAGCAATTGATTTTGACAAAGGGCAGCCGACCAGAAGAGGCGCCAGATGACGTTTCAAGGGAGATCATCTCAGCGACACCAACGACGATCCCTCCGGCCGCCAAGAAACATCTGTTCAGCTATACCTGGACGAATCTCCGCCATACCAAGCGGCGTTTATTTTTCTTAGCGATCCCGATCATTATTATTATTTCTGCCTTTATTCTAAGCTTTACGGCTTTTCGCGCCAGCTCGACCTTATCCTTTAAGAATTCATTCGGCGGGATCAGTGAGCGGGCAATAACACTGAATACGCAAGATCTGAATCGAAAGACCCATGCCCGTTATCGTAAGGAGGGCATTGTGAGTTCCTTCGATGGCAAGCGGATCGGGTTTTCCCAGGCCGACCTTACCGCGGCGCGTAAGTTGACCGGGGTGGCAAGTGTGACGCCCTTCAATCCAGGTGGGGTCAACTTATATGATTCTCATCAGAACACACTCAAATTGACCTATTTAGCGGCAGAATTCGACCCGTTGATCCAACGTTATCAACGGCTGAATAATAAGCTTGATGAGATCACCTTTGAATTCAACATGTCGTCCACGCCCCAACGAGTCATTCGCGACTTCAATGAAGCCAACATTGACCTCGTCGCAGGGAACTATCCCCATGATCGCAGCGACGAGATCTTGATTCCTGACGTCCTTGTCTTGCAGAAGTACCACACCACGGATCTGCGCCAAGTCTTGCGGAAGTCCATAACCCTAAATGTTCGGAAAAATCGCCAAACTAAGAAACATCACTACCGAATCGCTGGCGTTTACAATACCGACTATGCCCATGGTTTGAGCGCTAAGTACCCAATTTATGTGGGTTATGCCGCTGAAGATGAAAAGACCGTCTACCTAGATAAGGAAACCTACCAATTTTATCGTGATCTCCTGACTGAGGATGAGGCTACCGCCGCGGTCAGCCAGAGCCTCATCGCGAGTTACACGCAATACGAGCAGGCTGTCGGTACCGGCTATCAAGGAATGTTGATCGTGGCTGCTCACGACACCGACGTCCCGCAGTTGACGAAACAATTACAAACGAAGTACCCCGCTTACAAGATCACTTCTCAGGAAGATCTCCGCCATGGTGAGCTGGGCGCCATCTATCAGCGGTTGATTTGGAACCTGATTGGTGGTTCTGTGGCGATTGCTTTGATTGCCGGTGTCTTGATCTGTTTCTTGAATAAGAGTTATATCAACGGCCGTAGTCGTGAATTGGCGATTTTATACAGCCTGGGTTATCAGCGCAAAGATATCTTCCAAGTGATCGCATTGGAGAACGGGCTCTTGTTTGGCGCTTACTTCCTTATTTCTTGCGGTATCTGCGCCTTACTCAATCGCTTTCTGCTAAGTAAATTAAGTAGCGCCCGCTTGTTTATCTACCTGTTCGCTCCCGAAAATATTGGGGCGTTGTTCCTCCTGGTCGTGATGATGCTGTTGATCTCGATCTTGTGGGGGATCAGTGGGGTCAAGCAGAAGAACCTGAAGTATTATTTGAATCACTGATCAAGTATTTAAGCGACTGAACGCTAAAATAATCGCTTGTCCAGAAAGGTTTGAAGCTCAATGAATAAGAAAAAGCGCCATGGCAAGTATCGGGGTCTCAAGATTCTTCTAACCTTCGTGGGCGTGATTGCATTGCTAGTGGCAGGTGGTTACTTGATGTTGCGCTATCGGGAAAGCACCAAGAAAGTGATCGCCCTAGATAAACTTGATCAAATCGAGCTTGTTCAAAAGGATAATCGCTTGTGGCTCAAGGGTGACGCTGATATCAGCAAGCATCGGCGGATCTTCGTCGTGGATGGCACCCAATCTGGTAATGACGCCTATATTTATATCATGGAAGTTTTCAGTTTCAAACAGAATAGCCAAGTCCATTTTGATATTACCGATACCATCAATCGAGAGTTCGGGACAAACACGCCAATCAAGAATTATTACCTTGTCAGCGGAGCGGAAATTTGTGGTCAGGGCGCGACGAGACAGGAGAACTATACCGACGCCACCAAGTATGATCAGCGCCGGGACTTACCAATCAAATCAGAATGAGCCATAATAAAAAAGAGTGGGACCCTTCAGAAATAAACTTCTGCGGGACCTACTCTTTTTTGGTAGCGTGAATTATGGTAATTTAACGGTTTTGCGCGGGACAACCACCACATAGCGTTCGGGATCGACCCCTTCGGAATAGGTTTCCACATAGGGGCTGTCCGCTAACAAGGTGTGGATCTGCTTGCGTTCGAAGGACGGCATTGGATCCAAATAAACCGCTTGATGATCGGCGATCACATTGCGGGCGGTGCGCTTGGCGACTGAGGCCAGAACGCGTTCCCGGCGCTCGCGATAATCGCCAACGTTGAGCACGATCGCCTGATGCGTGCGGCCGCGGTGATTAAAGAAGGTTTGACTGATGTACTGCAAGGAATTGATCGAGCGACCATGCTTGCCGATCAGGAGTCCTTCTTTCGCCGTATCTAAATGAAAGACGATTTGGCGGTCATCACTTTTCCGATCGATCCGCACCAAAGATGGCGCGCCTAAGCGTTGGGTCAGATCAGTCAAATATAAGGCCAAGTCTTTGACGGCTTGTTCGTCATTGCGATTTTCAGTTTCAGCGGTTGCGACCGGTGCTGGTTGCGCCGCGGGGCGGGCCACTGGCGCGGCCGGCGCTGGTGTCACTGGTTTGACCGCGGTTGCGGTCGCTGACGCAGGCGTCGGCGCGCTGGCTTTAGCGGCTGGCTGGCCACTGCGCCGTTGCGGATCATTTTGCGCGTCGGTGCGGATATTTTGCCGCATTTCTTTTTCGATCTTCTTCTGCGCCGCTTGCCGCCGCGCGACGGTTTCCGCCGAAATCTCGACTTCGACCAGGGCGGTTTTGCGCCCTAAGCCTAAGAAACCTTTCGCTTCTTTGCGGCGGATCGTGATCGTTGCTTCTGTTTCCTCCAGGCCCAAGGCAGTTAAACCTTTTTCAACTGCCGCGGCCACGGTAACTCCTTCATACTGTGCCATAATGTTGAGCGACCCCTTTCTCGATTAGCGGCGCCGCGCTCGTTTCCAGGCGCGCCGTAAAGCCTTCTCTTTCTCCTTGGCTTCCGCTTCCTTGGCCTCCCGTTCCCGTTTCGCTTGGAATGGGTTTTGTAAGATCAACGTCTGAACCACTTGGAACGCGTTGGAAACAACCCAGTACAGGGACATCGCCGAAGCGATATTCAAAGCGGGGATGATGATCATCAACGGCATCACATACATCATGATCTTACCCGTCGAACCACTTTGCGGCATGGACAGGTTACTGATGTAGGTGCTCAAAAACGTGAACAAACCGGCCAGGATCGCCATAATGTAGTAGGGATCCTTCTCCCCTAATTGCATCCAGAGGAACGTCCCTTGCTTCAACGCCTCGGTGCGCCAGATCGCCTGGTACAAGGCGTACATGAATGGCATCTGGATCAGCATTGGCAAACAACCCATCATGGGATTGACGCCAGCTTCGGACATCAATTTCTGGGTCTCACTCCGCAACTTCTGCTGTGTTTCCACATCTTTGTCGGAATATTTCTTTTGGAGCGCTTGTAATTCTGGTTGGATCTCCTGTTGCTTCTTCATGTTCTTGGTGCTGAAATGGTTCAGCGGCAACAACACGATCCGCACGATGATCGTAAAGACCACGATGGCCCAGCCGTAGCTGTTGCCTAAGATCGAAGCGATCTTCAAGATAAACCAAGAGAAGGGGTACAGGACATAATGGTCCCAGAATCCCGCGCTACTCTTGGTAATTGGCTCATTCAAATTAGAACAGCCGGTCAAGACCAGAACCAAACTCAGGATCGCGACCAGTAAAATGATTTTCTTTAACTGCGAGCGTTTCTTCACTAATTTTCCCTCACGAATCGAATTATTCTGCTTGTGCTTCAAGCAACAACTGACTTAATTTTAGCACATGGATGAGATTAGTTTTAGTCTCTTTCATATCTAAATTTTTCGCATTGGCGCGGGCGATCACTAAAAAGTCCACATCGCCGGGTAATTGATCGGATAATTCCAATAAACTTTGACGAATATAACGCTTGATCTGATTGCGACAAACCGCGGTGTGACCGACTTTCTTGCCCACAGAAATGCCAACGCGGTAATGTGTCTGCCCCGGTTTCTTGATTTGATAGACGACAAAATTGCGGTTAGCCTTGGAGTGGCCAGCCGCAAAAACTTCTTGAAATTCTTTTTCTCGTTTGATCCGATACCGTTTCTGCATAACGCCGTTCCCATCTTTGTCTCGCGAAATAAACTAATAAAAAAAACCACTGAAACTCAGTGGCCTTAAGCAGATAAAACTTTTCTACCTTTACTACGACGTCTTGCTAATACTCTACGGCCGTTTTTCGTGCTCATGCGTTTCATGAAACCGTGAACGCGTTGACGATGACGTTTTTTAGGTTGATATGTCCGTTTTGTTGTCATGTGTGTGGCACCTCCCAAATATAAGTGGATACACCATGAAGATCGTTTCGAAATAATTCTGATATGTTCTTCAAGCGCAATTACTTTATCCATACTATCATACAGTTCTGGAAAAATAAACAGATTTCTCGGGTTTCCGTCAGGTTTTTTTTGAAAAGTTGCGTTTTAGTCGTCATTCAGGTGGAAAATCGAGGCGAAGCGGCGAAAAACAAGCGAATTCAAGAAAACATACGAATTCAAGATACACGAAATCAGAAAAAATAAAATCAGAGAAAATAAAATCAGAAAGTACGAATTCAAAAAATGCGAAATCAGAAAACACAAAATCAGAAAACACGAAATCAGAAAAACACGAATCCAAAAAGATGGTCAAGAAAAACGGGGGCGCCAGGCAGACTGGCTTGGTGATTCCTTTAGTTGGCCCGGTCACTTTTGGCGTGGGTCAGCAAGCCGGTCAGTAATAAGGTGGTCGCGGCCACCGTGATCAGGATGCCGCGCCCGTTAAGCCGCCACCAGAGCTGGCGATAACTGCTGATCGCGCCACCTTGGGTCAAGGTCAGATCCCGCCAATGATCCAGCGTGGCGACCACTAAACCTTGGCCCCAAATGGCGCCTAACAACCCGCTGAGCAGACACCCCAACAAATAACCCAATAAGACCAAGCCTGTATTGATCAAGCCACTCCGCCAGGCAAAGCGCCACCGGTGGCGATCATTTTTTAATGATTTCATTTTTATTCCTTTATTCACTTTCATTCTAACATTTTCTGCGGATTAGACAACCAGCTTGGGAAATTCTCAGCGACCTATTTTGCCGCTGGCCAAGCGCCCTAAAACGGCGATTTCATCAGGCTGAAATCGCCAATTTACTTATCCACAAGTTGGACCATTCCTTGGGATTATCCCTGTGGATTGTTGGACCGCTTGATTCCACTTGTCCCCTGCAAATGTGGATAACTCCAGTTGTCCACAGCTTGGTGCGCAACGCTTTCCACAACTCGCTTTTCGGTGGATATTTTCATGAAAACAAGTCGTGACGGCGCTGGTTATTCACACCCAGCTGTGGATAACTTTATTTTCGTTGGCGTTGCCTTAATTTGTCCACAAGCCTGTGGACAAATTAGCCGCAATCTGTGCGTAATTTATTGGTCTAGCTAAAAACCTGTGGAAAACTTTTTTAGTAAATGCTAGAATTAAGTTACGATTTATTTTTAAGATGGAGAAAGAGGCGGCTAAATTCATGGATAGTACGAAATTACTATGGCAACAACTCAGCGCCGAGCTTAAGAAAACGTTTAAGCCGGTCAGCTACAACACCTGGATTGCCTCCGTTAAACCAATCGAAATCTCCGGCGATACCCTTGTCCTTGAACTGCCCTCAGAGTTTCACTTAAATTATTGGAATGAGCATTTATTGGATCCCACCCAAACGATCCTCGAAGAATTGACCGGACAGGCCATGACGATCAAACTCCGCTTGCCCAACCAACTCACCAACCAAAATCAAGGGCAAACGCAGACACTGGATAACGACGAAAAAGCGGTTTACGGGCATGACACCCATTTAAACGACCAATATACTTTCGATAATTTCGTGATCGGCGCCGGCAACTATCTGGCGCAAGCAGCGGCGTTATCGGCGGCCGAAGAACCTGGGGAGATTTACAACCCCTTGAACATTTACGGCGGCGTGGGTTTGGGCAAAACCCATTTGATGCAGGCGATCGGCAACGAAATGCTGCGCCGCAATCCTGACGCCAAAGTCAAATACGTCACCAGCGAAGAGTTCACCAATGATTTGATCAACTCGATCCGCACCCGCCGCCAAGAGGCTTTCCGCCGCGAATACCGCTCGGTTGACCTTTTGCTGGTCGATGATATTCAGTTCTTCGCGGACAAAGAGGCGATCCAGGAAGAATTCTTCCACACCTTCAACAAGTTATATGAAAACAAAAAACAAATCGTCCTCACTTCTGACCGGATCCCCAGCGAGATCCCCAAGCTGGAAGACCGCTTAGTTTCCCGCTTCCGGTCTGGCTTATCCGCCGACATCACCCCACCGGACTTGGAAACCCGGATCGCGATCCTGCGCAACAAAGCCTTAGCGGAAGGCCTAGAAATCGACGACCAGACCCTCAGCTACATCGCCAGCCAGATCGACACCAACATTCGCGAACTGGAAGGCGCCCTCGTCCGCGTCCAGGCCTACTGCACCATCAACAAGATCGACATTGACCTGGAAAACGCCATGGCCGCGCTCCAAGGCCTCCAAGAACTTTCCGCCGAACGCGGCCTGTCGATCAGCGGCATCCAAGAAGTCGTCGCCCAATATTATCGCCTCCAAGTCGCCGACATCACCGGCAAGAAACGCACCAAAAACATCGTCGAACCCCGCCAGATCGCCATGTACCTCGCCCGCGAACTCACCGACAACTCCCTACCAAAAATCGGCAAAGAATTCGGCGGCAAAGACCACACCACCGTCATCCACGCCCACGAAAAAATCGCCACCAACATCAAACGCGATTCCGAACTCAGAAAACAAGTCAGCGACCTCCAAAAACTACTACAGAATTAAGAGTGCGAACCACACCGGGTAGTGCTTGAGCATTAGCCTAGTCACTGTTTTGGGAGCCGGTTTTAGCTCCCGGAACAGTGACGTAGCTAAGCGGAAAGCACTGGGGTGGTGAGCACGTTTCAATAAAGTGCGAACCGACCCGGTTAGCTCCTGAGCATTAGCCTAGCAAGGATTTTGGAAGCGGTCTTCGCTTCCGGAAGCCTTGCGTAGCTAAGCGCAGGGAGCTGGGGTGGTGAGCACATTTCGGTAGAAAGTGCGGAGCGCAACGGGTTAATTTCCAGCATTAGACTAACGATGATTTTACAACTCGCCATTCCCCACTTTTCTCCTTTATAATTGTCCACCGGTGGACAACTTTGTGCAGGGATCAAAAATCCGTCCTGTGGATAACTAAAAAAGTGTCCCCAGAATTCTCCACAAGTTATCCACAGTGAAAATTGGTCACGAGTGATTCGTCACCGGACTTTTCCACAGGTTCCACAGGCCCTAATACTAATACTAAAAATACTATAGCTTTATTAAAGACAAACCGAGGAGGAACCACTATGAAATTCACAATCAATCGGAACAGTTTTATCCGTTCATTCAACGATGTTTCACGGGCTATCCCAGCTAAAACCACGATTCCGATTTTAACCGGGATCAAATTAGATCTGACCAATGATGGGTTACTTTTGACGGGAAGCAATTCGGACATTTCTATTGAAACTTTCATGCCTGTCAGTGATGAAGAATTAAATCTGCAAATTGAGTCTGTCGGGAGCGTTGTTTTAACGGCGCGCTTCTTCGGTGAAGTCGTCAAACGTTTACCTGAAGACGAATTCACGTTGGAAGTTCGGGACAATTACCAGACCCGGCTGACTTCAGGTAAATCCGAATTTACCGTTGTCGGGATCGACGCCAATGATTTTCCACGCTTACCTGAAGTTGAAGATCAAAGCGAGTTGAAAATCGGCGCTGATATTTTACGGGACTTGATCAACCAAACCGTCTTGGCCGTTTCAGACCAGGAAACCCGGCCGATCTTGACGGGGGTCAATTTCACCATTGATGGCAATGGGTTACTGGCGGTGGCCACGGATAGCCATCGTTTATCCCAACGCCGGCTTGATTTACCGGACATTACCAGCACCTATCGCATGGTGATCCCCGGCAAAAGTTTGCAAGAACTGAGCCGAATGTTAGCCGACCAAAGTGGGGACATTGCCCTGCGGATCAGCGAAAATCAAGTCCTCTTCAGTTTCGGCGCGACGAAATTCTATTCCCGTTTGCTGGAAGGTAATTATCCGGACACCGCGCGGTTGATTCCAACCGAACACAATGTGCAATTGCAACTGAACGCTTCGACATTTTTGGCGGCGATCGAGCGGGCGGCTTTGCTGTCCCACGCCAGTCGGGCCAATGTGGTGCGGCTCGTGCTGACCCCGGCGGACAATTCGGCGATTCTGTCCGGGACCTCGCCAGATGTGGGGAATGTGGAAGAAGCCTTGACGATCACGGCGTTAACCGGGGATGAGCTGGATATTTCTTTCAATCCAGATTACATGAAGGACGCGTTGCGGGCGTTCGGACCCGCCGAGATCAGCCTGAATTTCACCACCAATCTGCGGCCGTTCACGCTTGTGCCGACAGCGGATGGCGAGCACTTTGTCCAATTGATCACACCTGTGCGAACTTTCAACTAGACCAATTTTATTCAGCGTCACACAAGCCTGATTTCACCCTTTTTCCGGGAAAATCAGGCTTGTTTTATCGTGCTTTTTGGCGTGATCAGTGGTTTCAGTTGGGTCTGTGATACAACAGCACCGACACTTTGATTTTTAGTGATTGTGAGAAAAGGCCGTTAATAGCGGGAAACAGGTCAGATTGCTAGCGTAGCAAGCTGGGGGTATCTTGACGAGCCCCTAAGACTTAAGCGTTACCGTTGATTAACCTAATCAATGGTTTTTATTTTTCTTGCGCCAGCGGGCGGGTTTGGCGGGAGCTAAGTAGTTAAGCTAGGCGCGGATTCACTATGACGTTTTGGCACGGATGTGGGGTGGCGCTTAAAAAAAGGTGGATTTTCCGCTAGAACAAGAAAAAAAGCCCTTCTCAGCAATTTTAACGAAAATAGGCTATCTGGCTTATTTGAACTAATATTTGCTGAAACGGCTTTATTTGCGGTTTAAATTGTTTTTTACACAAAAAAAGTGTATAATTTAGAAGTACAAAAAGTTGGAATTCTAGTGCTGGGGGCGAAAATAATCAAGCAAATCAAAATCGATACCGAATACTTGACCTTGACGCAGCTTTTGAAAGAAGAAGGCATTGTCGGCAGTGGTGGTCAGGTCAAATGGTATTTACAGGAAACACCGGTCCAGTTGAACGGCGTCACCGAGGCTCGACGGGGCAAGAAGCTTTATCCCGACGACATCGTGCAATTGGCTAGCGGCGAACGTTTCCAAATCGTGAAGGTCTAAATGTACCTCCAGCAAATTGCGCTGACCCATTTCCGTAATTACGATCGGCTGACGGCGGAATTCTCGCCGCAGATCAACGTGCTGATCGGTGAGAACGCGCAAGGCAAGACGAACCTGCTCGAAGCAATCTATGTGTTGTCACTAGCGCGCTCCCATCGAACAACGGATGACAAATCGCTGATTCAATGGGGGCATGATTTTGCTAAGGTCAGCGGGGTGATCCAGCGGCGGCTCAGTCCCTTGCCTTTAGAATTGGTCATTAGCCAAAAGGGCAAGCAAGCGCGGGTCAACCACTTGGATCAAAAGCGCTTATCTGATTACGTTGGCCAGTTCAATGTGGTGCTGTTTGCCCCAGAAGACCTGGAATTGGTCAAAGGCTCACCGGCCAAGCGCCGCCGCTTTATTGATATGGAGTTTGGCCAGATCGACCATCAATATCTTTATAATATTAGCCAATACCGCAGTATTTTACGCCAACGAAATCTTTATTTGCGTCAGCTTAAGTTTGGCGAGGCCAAGGACCGAGTCTATTTGGAAGTACTGTCTGATCAATTGGCGGGTTTTGGTGCCGAAATCGTGTGGACCCGGCATCTTTTTTTGCAACAAATGGTCGCTTTCGCCAGCGCCGAACACCGCCAGATCACCCAAAATCGCGAGGAATTGCAGTTCGCGTACCAAACCGTGCTGCCAGAAGCCGAGTTGACCAGCTCAAATCAGATTTTCCAATTCTTACAACAGGATTACCAGCGTTTGCAAAAGCGGGAGATCCAGCAAGGCACCACCTTGAGCGGGCCCCATCGTGATGATGTTCGGTTCATTGTTAACGAGCAGAATGTGCAGGAATTTGGCTCCCAAGGGCAACAACGGACAGTGGCGCTTAGTTTGAAATTGGCCGAGATCCAGATGATCAAAGAAAAAACCGGCGAGGCGCCGGTGCTATTGCTGGACGATGTGTTGTCGGAATTGGATGATTTGCGGCAAACGCATTTGCTGCACACGATCCAGGATCAAGTGCAGACGTTTTTGACCACTACTAGTTTGGATGGGGTCGCGCAGGAGGTCATTGGGCAGCCGACGGTCTTTCGGGTGACGCAGGGGCAGATCGAGCGTGAGTAGGCAGTTGGGGCGGTGAACATGGTTCAATGATGCCCGCAGCTTGCGCTGCGCGTGGCGTTGGTGGATTGCAGATGTGGTGGGGCTCCAGGTCGGGCTGGGGGTGGTGGAACGCTGCGGGCACGATTTTGAGCTTTTCGGAAGTGCGCCGAAAATCTCAAAACTCGGCCTTATTGTAGGCGATAAATCGCCAACAATAATATCGCGGCTGACTCACCCCCAGC
>NZ_RHOV01000021.1 GCF_003946655.1 Lapidilactobacillus achengensis | reverse complement strand
TGGGTGAACAGAAACTAACGCTTGCCGATCGTAAATGGACGTGTCCATACTGTGGCACGTACCACATCCGTGATCACAACGCTGCTAAAAATATCTTGGCTAAAGGCTTAGCCCTTAACTAAGAATCACAGTCCGTCTGGCAACCTGCGAACTCTAAAGGCTTTGGTAATTAGCACGTAAGACCTGCTTGCAGGCGATGGCTGTATCTAAGCAAATTGTGGTCGTGTCGCCGTTAGGCGATGCTCTCACAAGCCTGTGACTTTAGTCACGGATGGTTGACTTTGATCCCCCTGATCCTTTGAAAACAAAACTAAAACATCGCTTACTAAAAGTAACTAAAAAGATTATACTTGTTCCCCGGATTTGACGCAAGTCCTTTGGTTGTGATGAGTTTCGTTTTGAAACTGATTAGGAATGACTGTTTTCTATTCTTGATCTTTCACTTAATTGCAGGTTTTGGTGGGTGTTGGTGGGGACGCAACCGCCTCAGGACGTTTGTCGTGGCTGGAAACGTGCTCACCGACCCAGCTCCCTGCGCTTAGCTACGTAATTGTTCCGGAAGCAAGGTGCGGCTTCCAAAACAATTACTAGGCTAATGCTCAGGAGCTACCCGGGTCGGTTCGCACTCTGGAAATTTTGGGGCTAGTCAAGGGGGCTATTTTGCGGTAGAATAGAAATTGTTCTGAAACAAGCATCAGCTATTGGGTCTTTAGCTCAGCTGGGAGAGCGCCTGCTTCGCATGTAGGAGGTCAGCGGTTCGAGTCCGCCAAGATCCATTTAATCGATCACGTTAAAACAGGAGCTGCCGCGGCAGCTCCTGTTTTTTTTTGCAATGTTAACCTTGGAAAGGATTATAAAAGCGGCCGTGGTCCAAAACTAAGAGTGCGACACCGCCAAGACAAAGGACGCCGACCACTGCTAACGCGATGTAATCAGCGGTTTGGAGGGGCTTGGCGATCAACCAGGTCCGACCTTTTTTCTTGCCGAAACGGCGCAATTCCATGGCGGCCGAAATTGTTTCGATGCGGTCAAGACTTGCGAAAATCAACGGGATCGCAATGGTTAGATTACCGCGAACGCGTTGAAACAGAGGCGCCTTGCCTGACAATTCGTTGCCGCGCGCCTGTTGCGCTTTGGCGATGGTCCGGAAATCCCCTTGAATGTCAGGAATATAGCGCAAGGCCAAAGAGATGGCGTAGGCGAACTTGTAGGAAACCCCAATGCGGTTGATACTGGAAGCCAACTCGCTGGGATTGGTCGTCAATAAGAAAATCAACCCCGGCGGAATCGTAACGAAATACTTGATCAGCAGGTTGGCCTCATAGAATAACTGTTCCTGTGTCAAAGTATAGCGGCCGACCCCGTTGAAGATCACATGCCGGGTGCCGTAGATCGTAACCCCATATTCCGGGGCAAACAGATAAACAGCCAACAAATTCAGCACGGAAAAGAATGCGATGAATTTGAGCACGACGACGATCTCACGATAACGGATCCGCGCCACCCGGAAAATAATCAATGAAAACAACGCCATCGTGAGCAGGAAACGCGTATCATAGGAAATCATTCCAATGACCGACAGCAACAGAAAACTCAAGAGCTTGGTTAGACCACTAAGGCGATGGATCGGGGTCTTTTTCGCTTGATAACCAAGCAGACTATTCGCTTCCATGGGTCACCTCCGCTTGTTCCTGTTGAATAAACGCGGCCACAAAACCGCTGGCGTCACTGATCTGGTTGTTCTCCGCCAAGCGATAAAGACTTGTTTCCCGCAGACTGGCCGACTTGACCAAGCTGGCTGAGGACAGGACCGCTGCGGGCGCCTCGTCCGCCAATAAACGGCCGTCCGTCAGCACCAAGGTTCGCTGGGTATTCTCCAACATTAAGTGCATATCGTGCGTGATCATCAATATCGTGATTCCTTGCTGATTCAATTGGCGCAAGAAGGCCATCATCTCACTATAATGGCGATAATCCTGGCCGGCTGTCGGTTCGTCTAGAATCAACAGTTCTGGTTCTAAGACCAAAATCGCGGCGATCGCCACCCGTCGTTTTTGCCCGTAACTCAACGCGGAAATTGGCCAATTACGAAACTCATACAGTCCACAGATCCGCAAGGTCGCCCAAACTCGCGGCTCGATTTGATCCGGCGCCACTCCGCGATTCTGCAAACCTAGCGCCACTTCGTCAAAAATCATATTTTTAGACAGCATTTGATTGCTGTTTTGCAGCACATAGCCGATTTTGTCGGCGCGCTCCTTAATACTATCGCCTAATAACGATTGCCCCCGCCACAAAATATCGCCACTTTGCGGCTGATAAAAACCGGTGATCAAATTAGACAAGGTTGATTTACCGGCGCCATTTTGACCAACTAAACTGACCATCTCGCCTTGGTTCACAGTCAAATCGATCTGTTTGATCACGGGTTCGCCGGGATCAAAGCCAAACGTCACCTGCCGTAAGGTCAACAAGGGCGTCGGGTGTTGCGCCGCCGCCTGGAATTGACCCTGCAATGGCGCTAAGGCCTGGGTGATTTCTGGTGCCACCAGCTGATCAACCTGGGTTAAATCGGCGAATTGGTTCAAATTGATTTGGGCCCGCTTCAACGCGGTGATATACAAAGGTTCACGAATCCCATAGCGCGTCAATAAATCACTGCGTAACAACGCGGTCGGGGTCAGATCCGCGACAATCTGGCCTTCATCCAACAGAATCACCCGATCGATCGGCGCCGCGAGCACCTCCTCCAAGCGATGTTCAATAATGATGGTGGTGAACTTTTGCGAGCGATACAATTGATCGATCATTTGGATGGCGTCATAACCTGTCTGCGGATCCAAATTGGCCAAGGGTTCGTCAAAAAGTAAAATCGGCGTTTCGTCGATCAGGACCCCAGCCATGGTCACGCGCTGTTTCTGCCCGCCGGACAATTCTTGGGGGTGATGCTGCAAGTGACGGGTCAGCTCTGTCCGTTGCGCCCAATAATCCACGGCCTGACGCATTTCCGGTTGAGCGATCATTTCGTTCTCCAAGGAGAAAGCAATATCCTCAGCGACGGTCAACCCAACAAACTGACTATCAGTATCTTGTAAAACAGTCCCCACATCCAAGGAAAGGTCATAGATCGACGCCTGGCCGAAAACCTGACCATTAACAGTTAGACTGCCGGTGGCGGTGCCCGGTTCATCTTGAGGGATCAAACCATTGAGGCATTTGCCCAAGGTTGACTTGCCCGAACCGCTGGCGCCCATGATCAAGACCTTCTCACCTTGCTGAATACTCAAGTTCAAATGGCGTAATGTGGGCTCGGCCTGACTTTCATATTTGAAACTAAAATCGTGAAACTCGATCATTTTCGTCATCTGGTCCTACGCTTCTTTATTCAAACTGCCTTTGCGCGTTTTCGTCTGCGCATAAGCCTTCAACAGAATCGCCCCAATCACCCCGGTCACGATCGCGTTGGTCAGCCCAGCGACGACCCCCTGGGTGAACGCTTTGTTCGGCGCTTCGGCGTAGATCAGAATATCACCCACTGGCGCGAGCACTAGCCAAGTTACCAAGTTAGCGATGGTTTCGCCGACCAAGAAGACAATCAATTCTTTTTTACCAAAAACACCTTGGTTGATGGGAATGCGCTTCGCTAACAGGCCAAAGAGAACCCCAAGAACCCCTGAGGCCAAGATCCAGGACCACCAAGCGCCATAAGTGGTTAAGTCGCCTAGCGCATGACCAATGAAACCCGCCAGCCCAGCGACGATTGGGCCATAAACAACCCCCAATAACGCCAAGAATGGATAGGCTGTGGCGATGTCTGTATTGGGAATCCCGGTTGGAATCGTCACAAAGCGCTTCAAAATGAAGAAAACCGCCGCCCCGATCCCGATCGCCACAATATGTTTCACTGTAAATTTCTTACTCATTGTTCTACCTCCAAAGTCTTGTCCCAGTAGGTCCACCCTACCACCAGTGTGCAATTTCAGGCAGTGTCGCCCGACGCCGCCTATTTCGGCGAGCGGGTAAGCTCGATCGTCCAATCATTGCCGGTCCCGATTTGATACGTGGTCGCGAAGGAACCAAGATTGATCCCCAGCCCCACATTCAACAGGGAATTGATGTACAAAACCGCCGATTCCGCGGGAACTTGAGCGAAGGACCGGCCAAAGATAACTTGGTCGTGATACCGGACGACACCCTGATAGTAAATACTCACGGATAAACTTTCGCCATACGCGACGGCCCATTTCTTGAAAAAATCCGCGGGAATATTGGTCCATAACGATCCGAAACGAACGTCGGTAATGTCGATGGTGCCCCGAATCGTGGTCTCCGTCTGTTGCGGCGCCTCCAAAGGAAAGGTCACCAACTCCGCCACTGGTAATTCCGGGCCTAATTCGGCGAAATCAACCTTCCCGCAAGCCAAGCGCGCGCCGTTATAGACATAAACATCACGTCCATGGAAGGTATGACTGGCTGAAGAACCGGCTAATCGCTGCGTCGCTTGGTCGATTTGACGGACCGCCTTGATTCCCACATACTTAGCCAAATAAGTCAACGTCCCATTATCAGGTGTGATGATGTACTGACCATCAGCCAGCTCAGCTACCACGGAACGGCGCGTTGACCCCACTCCTGGATCCACGACCGAGACGAAAACCGTCCCTGCCGGCCAATAACTGGCTGTTTGCCACAACCGATAGCTGGCGTCGTGAATATTATAGGGTTCGATCTCATGCGTCAGATCATTAATGACCAATGAGGGCTCGACCTGATAAGCTACACCGTACATTGCGCTGACCGCGCCATCCTGTAAACCGAAATCCGTTTGAATCACTAAAAAATTTGCCATTGCTGGTCCACCCCTATTTCTTTGATTAAGCGTTCATCGCTTACCGTTAATTGTCCACGCGGCGTCTCCCCAAGTGTCTGGCGCCGCGCGTGAAAGAAAAATGCCCTCAGCAAAAACAATTGCCAAGGGCATCCAACCTGCGTTACCACCTTTACTCATGAGATTCTCACGAACCTCACCTCGTTCAGTACCCAAAAACTTCTTGCGCCTTGGAGACTGTGCCATGTTAACGGTGGGCCACCGTATTTCCCTGATTGTTCGGAAAATCCGCTCAAAAACCATTTTCAAACCACAACCTCAGATCCAGTCTCACCAGTTCTGGACTCTCTGCGCTTAAGGCCATGATGCTACTTCTTTTCTCAATGCGTTTATGATGATTGATATCTAAAATAGCAGAATAACGGGACAAAGTCAATTATTTGCCGAAATAAATAGCCAACTTTTTTTGCTGTAAATTCAGCAAAAAAAGTTGGCCATGACAGAATCGTCTAATTTTCGCGCTCAGTTTCACCTGCAAGCCGAATCGAAAATAAACAGACTTTGTCGATAATAGTGCCGATAAAGTTCGTGTTTATCCAGCTTGATTAGCTGGCTTTCAACATGCTTGGGTCGCCAAGGCGGCTACCAGCTGGTCGATCTCGGCTGTAGTGTTTTCGGGGCCGAAGGAAACTCTTAGGAATCTGTCCGCTTCCTCCGCCGAATAACCTAAGGCGCGCAAGGTCGGGTCCGGTCGAGGATCTTTCAGGCTGCAGGCGCTAACGGTGGACAGGCAGATCCCCTGCTGGCCCAAAATCGTGGCGACTTCTTGGCCGGGATGGTGGGGCAATAGCAACCCACAAATTCCCGGGAACTCCGCTGTCGGCGCGACCGGCGTGAAAGCCGCCGGTAAATGGGTCAGCAAGTATTCTTTCAACCGGGCCAATTGGCGGTACGCCGCGGGCTGGTCCTGGCAATTGAGCGCTAACGCGGCGACCATACTGACGATGGCGGGCGTGTCTAACGTCCCTGGCAAGAACCCGTGTTGCTGGAAGACCGGATGGAATGGTCCGCTCGCTAAGGCCGTCGGGGCCAAATACAAGAGCCCACAACCTTTAGGTCCATTGAATTTATGCGCGCTGGCACTGAAGCCGGCCACCTGCGTTAGCTCCAGCGGTAATTTACCCACCGCTTGCACCGCATCAACAAACAAGGGAACGCCGGCCGCTTGCGCCACCGCGGCCAAGGCTGGCAGCGGCTGACAGATCCCGGTGATCGGGTTGGTCGCCTGGATCACGATCAAACCCGTTTCTGGCGTCAAAGCCGCGGTCAAGCTGGCCGGCGTAACATGACCGGCGGAATCCACAGGCAGTCGCTGGATTTGGTACGCCTCATGAGTGCTTAAATAGTCCAGAATCTGATAAACCGAGGCGTGCTCCAGTGGACTGACCAGAATTTGCTTTTTTTTGGTGCCGTGCGCCAGGCTGGTAATGCCCAAGTGATTGGCCTGAGTGCCCCCGCTGGTGAAAATCAAACCTTCACCGCTCACGTTTAATAATTGTCCCAGCTGTTGTTGCGCTTCTTGAATGAGTTGCCCAGCCGCCGTGCCCGCCTGATGCAAGCTTTCGCTATTGGCGTAGAAATCTTGCGCGACCCGCTGGTAAACCGTCAACGCAGCCGAACTCATCGCCGTTGTCGCGGCGTGATCGAAGTAAATCATCGTTTCCCCTCCTAAACACTTAAGGTCAACATCCGGTCCAGCGCTTGCTTCGCCCAAAAGGCGGTCTGCGCGTCAACCTTGATCACATTGCCCTCACGACCAGCGGCAACCTGATCCAGTGCCCAGGCCAAGTGGGGCAGATCGATGCGGTTCATTAAAATACACGAGCACGAAAACGGATTGAGCGCCATGATCTTTTTGTCGGGATATTGTTTGATCAGTCGGCCAACCAAGTTATTGTCGGTACCTACGGCGATCCGCGCCCCCTGAGGCGCTGCCTGAATATACTTGATGATCGCCGCGGTTGAGCCAAATTCATCAGCCGCTGCGACCACTTGGTGGGCGCACTCCGGATGAACGATCACTTTGATCTCCGGATACCGCGCCCGCAGCGCTGTGATCTGGCTGACCTTGAATTGTTGGTGAACCGAACAGTAGCCATCCCAAAGAATCACCCGCACCTGTTGCGGCGCCACTGCCTGCAAGCGATTTTCTTGAGCTAGCCATAGGCCCAATTCACTGGGCGCCAAGCCTAATTGCAAGGCGGTATTGCGCCCCAAATGCTGATCCGGCAAGAACAATAAACGCTTCGCCTGCCGCAAAGCCCAAGCGACGATTTTCGGCGCGTTGCTGGACGTGACCACGACGCCGCCATGCTGACCCACAAAGGCCTTGATCGCCGCGGTCGAATTGACATAGGTAATCGGTAGGATTTCCTGGCCATAGGTGGCGGTCAACGTTTGCCAGCAATGCGCTAACTGGTACGAATTGGCCATATCAGCCATGGAACAGCCCGCCATCGGATCAGGCAACAGCACATCTTGATCCGCGCCCGTCAAAATGTCCGCCGTTTCCGCCATAAAATGAACGCCACAGAATACAATTTTCTTCGCGTCATGATTTTCCGCGGCGATTTGGGCCAATTTCAACGAATCACCTTGGGCGTCGGCGAATTGAACAACCTCATCCTTCTGATAATGGTGGGCGACTAGAAACAGATCCGCGCCAAATTCGGCCTTGATGCGGCGGATGCGCTGGATCTGATCAGCCGGCGCTTCTTCATAGTATTGGTTAAAGGCGACCTTGTCGGCTAAACTGGTTAAAATCATGATTTCACCGCCTCTGTAAACACGCAACTGATGTCCACCGGCCGAACGTCATTGGTCAAATAACCTAAGGAAATGAAATCAACGCCAGCACCGCGATAATCCGCTAAATTCGCCAACGTGACGCCGCCAGAAACCTCGGTCAAAATACCCGCCGGTACCAACTGAGCCCACTTCCGCGCCGTCATTGGGGTTTGATTATCAAACATGATCACATCGGCGCCGGCGGCAATGGCCGCTTGTAACTCAGTCATCGTTTCGACCTCGACTTCCACCCGAAGCAAGGGACCTGCCACGGCTTGAGCTTGGGCGATCGCCGCCGCGACCCCACCGGCCGCCGCCAAGTGATTGTCTTTGAGCATCACGCCTTGATCGAGTCCCAGACGATGATTCACACCGCCACCAACGGTAACCGCGTATTTATCGAAGATTCGTAGCCCCGGCATGGTTTTTCGAGTATCGGCGATGCGGATCTGGTCATCGCCTAACGCGCTGACCGCCGCGCGCGTTGCCGTGGCGATCCCACTCATTCGCTGCAACAAGTTCAAGCTGACCCGCTCTCCGGCCAAGATCGTCGCCGCCGCGCCGTGGACTTGGCCAATCCGCGTGCCTGGGACCACGACCGCGCCTTCAGGAACCAATTGTTGGTAGGTGGCTGTCTTTCGACCCAGTAAATCGAAAATCCGTTGGGGCAGGTCTTGTCCACAAATCACCCCCGCTTGCTTTGCGACCAAATAACCACTAACTTGTTGCGAACCCCAAAACTGGCCGCTGACATCGCCAAAACCCAAGTCTTCGTCTAGAAATTCGCGTAAACGTTGCTCAACTTGCACAGGATTCATCTTTCCGTGCCTCCTTCCAATGATGGGCCCCTAAACTTTGTCTTTGCGCCAAGGCCGCCTGAGCGATCGCCCGAGCGCACAGACATAGATTAGCGATTGTATTTTGCGCGGGACTCAAGTCTTCTGGCGCGACAGTCTCAGCGTTGAACTGGTCCAACCAACGCAAGAAGCCATGTAATTGGTGGTGCGTCCGCTCGATGCCTAAGTTGGTCCAAGCTTGCTCTTGCAACTGGGCCAAGGAAGGTAACTTGACGATCGGCCGCTGGTTAGCCGCCCCAGCCGCCGATGCGGTGGTAGCGTCCGTCACGCTGGCGGCTCGCCCGACCCGACCCTGTTCTTGGCAAGTCCGTTCAATGTCTTGCGCCGCTTTGGCCCCGCTGACCAAACAATCCAGAAGAGAATTGCTGGCCAAGCGATTGGCGCCGTGAACGCCGTTACAGGCGACTTCGCCGATGGCCCACAACCCTGCCATTGACGTGCGCCCCGTCAAATCTGCTTGAATGCCGCCCATCATAAAGTGCGCGCCTGGCTGGATCGGGATCAATTTTGTTTGGCGAAATGGGACTTGATGCGCGTCCAAATTGGCCGTCACCCCGATAAAATGCTGCTCGAAATCCGCGACAGCACTGATATCAAGGAATGTTTGATGACCTTGCGCCCGCCAAACCGTTAACTGCCGGGCGACCACATCTCGAGGCGCCAGATCCTGTTGAGGGACTTGGGCCATGATCCGCGTTCCAACCTCATCAACCAAAACCGCCCCGGCGCCACGAATCGCCTCGGTGATCAGGCCATAACATTTCCCCTGCAACGACAATAGCGTCGGATGAAATTGTACGAAGGCCATATCCGTTAACGTCACGCCAGCGCGTAATGCCAAGGCCATCCCATCACCAGTAACAGTCGCGTCATTGGTGGTGAAGTCGTATAAATTGCCTAACCCACCCGTCGCCAAAACCACCGCATCGCCGTTGATCCGGGTCAAGGCACCGGCCTGATCGCGCGTCAGCACGCCGACACAGCGGCCTTCACGTTGGCAAAGTCGCACCACCGCGGTCTCCTCCCGCCATTGAATCGCGGTCGTTAGCTGTCCCTGCACAAAGCTGGTGACCGCCGCCCCAGTTTGATCGCCATCTGCGTGAACTACCCGCGGCCGCTGGTGGGCCCCTTCCAAACCAAAGGCCAGTTCGCCTGACGCGGTTTGATCGAATTGCATGCCGTTTTTGATCAATTGCCGCACTTCAATTGGGCCATCGCTGACCAACTGGGCCACCGCGGCTTTGCGGTTATGGTAATCCCCCGCGGCTAACGTATCTTGCTCGTGTTGCTGAGGAGAATCTCCCGGATCCAACGCCACCGCGATCCCGCCTTGGGCCAACATCGAATTGCTTTGCGCCCGCGTGCCCTTGGTCACCATGATCACCTGACACTTGGTTTGTAACTGCGCCGCTAAGTAGCAGCCCGCCAGCCCCGCGCCCACGACAATGACCCGCGGTTTGGTCGTGACTTGCTGTGAGATCAGACGCTTAGATTGCTTTACTTGACTCATTTCTAACTCATTTCCTTTACCGATTTTCGTCCCTACTTCGGTTTCCAATGATTAAGATAAAACCATTCAAACAATAAAGTATTTTTTACTTTTATTTCGTTAATAAAAAAGTACTTAATACTTTTATTAGACTAAAGCTACCATACACCTCTTGTGCTGAAAATTCAATCTTGAACGCTGGCCAACCGAAATAACTTGGCTGGTCGACCAATCGACCGGTTGCTGACGGTCCCCACTTCCACAAATAAATGCTGATGCGTCTTCTTGAAATTGGAATTGTCAATGGCTTGCACCGCTACCCCCAGAAAAGCCGCATAAATCGTCCGCGCCGCCTTCAAGGTGAAGTGCTCGCCTAGCACTAACAGAATATTGGGTTGATAATCCAATTTGTTCTTGATCCGCGCGCAAGCTATCGCCAAGATCCATTCGTGATCGAAGGCCAAATGCGTCGCCGGCTCAGGTAAATGTAACTGTTGATAATAACGCTCCGCACTGTCTGCGGCGGCAGTGACAAAGCGCAGATCACCATAGCGCAACTGAAACTGCGTCTGGTGCACCGAAAACGTAAACCACTGCGCGGCCAAGGCGCCATAGCCAGCTCGAAGCGGCGGCATCTCCGGCAAAAAGGTCATGTATGCCAACGACAGGGCCCGCGCGCCTTCTGACCGCCGCTGATCCGTAAAGGTCGCCAATTGTTCTGTATGAAAGGCCGCCAAGTTCAGGCCGATTTTCTCTTTGATTAAGCGCAGGGCCGCTTCATCCGCGCTTTCATTAGCCCGCATAAATGTTTCCGGCAAAGCCCAGCGACCCGCGTCCGGCTCACTGGCCCGTTGCACCAGCAGTAATTGCAACTGTCCGGTCGCCCGATCGAAACTCCAAATAATATTGGTGATCGTAATAAACGGCTGTTCCAAAATCATTGCTGTATCCACCATCAGTTTCACACTCCATGCTTACATTTTAGCAGATTGCCGCTAAAGCACAAAGTTTTCCCACCGACGTCACAGCATGGTCACGCTGTTCACAGAATCTTCCCCTGCTGATACTGCAAAAGCGAGTTGTCAATGTTATACTTAGCAATGTTACGACCGATGATCGCGCGGTTACCTATGCCTATGGGCTGCTAGCGTAATTGCGCCACCGCTTTTCGATGCAATCAAAGCAATGTGCTCAATGCGATGCGCCCAATGCGATGCGATTAATGCAATGCGCTCAAAGCGGCGCTAGTCAATGAATTGGTTGTTAACTTAGTCCGACCGCAGCAAATAACGTTTCGTCAACATCAACAAGGACAGTGATGCCATCATGAAAAAAGAGAATCTGATTACCCGCCTGTTAAAAATCAAAATCGTCCAACAGTTCATTAAATTTGGCTTAGTGGGCGCCTTGAACACGCTTTTGACCCTGGCGATCTACTATCTAACTTACCGCCAAATCGGGCCGTCATTGGCCAACGGTTTAGGTTTCTTATTAACTTCGATCCTCGGCATCTACCTGAACTTTAAATTTGTTTTCAAGGCTGAGCATTTCAGCGCCTGGACTTTGTTCAAGTACTATGCGACCTATGGCGTTTCCATGCTGATCAGCATGTATGTGCCCCACCTGTGGGTCAACGTTTGGGGGTTGGACGCGCGCATTGCCCCGCTAATTTCACTATTGATCACGATTCCGTTCAACTTTGTCTTTATGCGTCTCTGGGTCTTCCCTAGCAAAAAAACCACGGTTGCCGCGGAGACCTCGCAGAAATCGCAGCAGCCAAAAAACTAACCCTTGTCGCCACGTTTGCCCCCAAACATGGCGTTTTTTTCATTTCCAGTGTCGCGGCGTCACAATCACGAAAAGGACGCGTTCATCAGTTGAACGCGCCCTCTCCTGAAAGGCGCGCCATCATTGACGAAGATTCGCCAAGCTCTAAGGCTTGCCACCTTACATCTGAGGGTCAATAAGCGTATAATTGACCCATGAATAATTAAAAGTAAGGGAGTTTTGAGCTTGGCAAATAAGCATATGGTCATTATTTCACTGGACTCACTGGGTTATCGCGATTTGCGCGAACACATGGATGAACTGCCGACATTGAGGCAACTGATCCAAACCGGCGCTTGGGCTAAGTCAGTCACAGGGGTCTATCCCACTTTGACCTATCCTTCTCACACGACGATCATTACAGGCCAATATCCCAATGTTCATGGCATCGTCAATAATACCAAGATCCAGCCAGAACGACGCTCGCCTGACTGGTTTTGGTATCAAAAGGACGTTAAATCAACAACTTTGTATGATTTGGCCCGTCAACAAGGCTTAACCACAGCCGCTTTTCTCTGGCCTGTCACCGCCGGAAGTAAAATCACCTATAATTTAGCCGAGATTTTCCCAAATCGAATTTGGACCAATCAAGTCTTGGTTTCGCTTAAAGCCAGTTCGCCGCTGTTTATTTTGGAACTGAATCATAAATATGGCAAAATGCGGCAAGGAATCAAGCAACCACAGTTAGACGCGTTTCTAACGGCTTGCGCGGTGGATACTTTAAAAAATAAAAAACCAAATCTGACCTTGATCCACTTGGTCGCCATGGATAGTATGCGCCATCGCTATGGCGTTCGTTCACCAGAGGCCATGGCCGCATTACGTAAATTGGATCAGCAGGTCGCGCAATTGATCCAAGCGACTAAAGATGGTGGTTATTATGAAGACACTAATTTCGTTGTTCTCGGCGACCATTATCAAATCAACGTTGATAAAATGATCCATCTAAACACGCTTTTCGCGCAGAAGGGCTGGCTCAAATCAGAAGCCGATCAGACCTTCAAAGAATGGTCGGTTATGGCTAAAACTTGTGACGGCAGTACTTATATCTACACGAAAAACTTCAACGATCTGGCTCAATTACAACAAGTGATTGGTCAGGTCGAAGGTGTCGAAAAGATCTATCGACGTAAAGCCGCGCTCCAACGCGGCGCAGATCCAGCTTGCACTTTAATGGTCGAAGCTAAAGAGGGTTATTATTTCACTGATGAAAGTGAGCGACCAATGATCGTTGAAACAGTCGATCCTGCTTCATTAGGAACACCAGACCGCTATCATGGCGTTCATGGCTATGATCCTGACAAACCTGATTATCAGACAACCATTTTGTTCAACGGCCCCGCAGTCGCTGCCGGCGTCACACTTGAACACGCGAATTTAGTTGACGAGGCCCCGACATTCGCCAAACTCCTAGGCGTTGAATTCCCCGAACCACTAGCCGGACATTGCCTAGACGACGTGATCAAAAACAAAGAGTGAGAGCTACACAGGTCGGTTATCATGCCCGCGGCTTACGCTGCGAAATTCGGGGTGAGCTCGCTGTGGGCGCTGTTTTGAGACAATCCGCAAAGTACGCGGCTTGTCTCAAAATCAGGCCTTGTCCTAAGCGGCAAAGCCGCCAAGGACAATTTCACGGCGATCTCACCCCGAATTTCTCCGCTCCAGCCACTCAACGTTTTAGCAGCCGTTCGAGCACTCACGCCGGCCGGCAAGCTATCGCAAATTGATGGCGAGCCACGCAATTGACGACCATGGCTAGTGATCACATTTCAAAACAGAGTGCGAGCCAGCCTGGGTAGCTTCTGAGCATTAACCTAGCCAGAATTTTGGAAGCGTACCTTGCTTCCGGAAGCCTGGCGTAGTTAAGCGGAAGAAGCTGGGCTGGCGCAACACGTTTCAAAAAGGAGAAGAACATGAGGTTAAATAAAAAACAATGGAGTTGGGTTTTCTATGACTGGGCCAACTCAGGGTATGGCATCATCGTCACCACGGCGGTGCTCCCCGTCTATTTCAAAGCAGTCGCCCAAGATAATGGGGTCAGCGCAGCCAATTCGACAGCCTACTGGGGTTACGCCAATAGTATTGGCACGTTATTAGTGTCCTTACTGGCACCTGTTTTAGGCGCGTTAGCAGACTACCGGGGCTTCAAAAAGAAGATGCTCAACGGCTTTGCCTGGTTGGGCATCATCATGACCACCGCCTTAAGTTTCGTCCCAACTAATCAATGGAAATGGCTCCTGTTTGTCTACATTCTCTCGATCATCGGCTATTCTGGTGGGAATTTATTTTACGACAGTTTCTTGACCGATGTAGCTCCTGACGACGAGATGGACAAGCTTTCTTCCTATGGCTATGGTTTTGGCTATTTAGGCGGTGTGCTCGCTTTTATTTTGTTCTTGGTCTTACAACTGACCAAAGGGTTCGGCCAATTATCCAGTTACGGGGTCGCCCGTTGGAGTTTCGTTCTCGCCGCGATCTGGTGGGTCATCTTCTATATCCCGATCCTGCGCGATGTTCAACAGGTCTACGCCATTGAGCCCGACAAAAATCCGATTGTGGATAGCTTCAAACGGGTCTGGGGGACTTTGAAACATATTCGTCAATATAAGGCCGCCGCTTGGTTCCTCGTCGCTTATTTCTTCTATATCGATGGGGTCGACACGATTTTCACCATGGCCACTTCGATCGGGATGGACATTGGCGTTAACACCACCATGTTGATGATGGTCCTGCTGGTTGTCCAATTGATCGCTTTTCCGTTCTCGCTGTTGTTCGGCTGGCTGGCCAACAAAACATCGACCCGGATCGGCATCCTGACGGGTATCGTCATCTACTTCTTCATTTGCATCTACGCCTTTTTCTTGAACTCTGTTGGCGATTTCTGGTTCTTAGCCGTATTGATCGGTACCAGCCAAGGCGGCATCCAGGCTCTAAGTCGATCTTATTTCGGTAAACTGATCCCCAAAGAGTCCGGCAGTGAATTCTTCGGCTTTTATAATATCCTGGGTAAGTTCTCCGCCGTCTTGGGACCAGTCATCGTTGGGGTTGTGACCCAATGGACTGGCAAATCAACGATCGGCGCCGCTTCCTTAAGCATTCTCTTCCTAATTGGGCTGGTGATTTTCCTTTATCTTCCGAAACTGACGCGGGAGAAGGCCAATTGATTTTCCGTTTAAATTGATTCTTACTGATCTAGCACGCAAAAAAGACACCTTTCACTTAAACGAAAGGTGTCTTTTTGCATCCGTCAGGCGCGCCGCTGCGGTGATCAATCCGCGTCCGCGTAGTAATGCGAGCGGACGATCAACGTATAAATGACAATGATCCCGCCAAGAATCAGCGCTAAGGAGAAAACAAAGTGAGTGCTCAAGAATTCTTGACCAAACCCAATCACCCAAATCGCCTGCGCCAAAATGAAATTAAGCGTATCGGTAATCCGTTGTTTGTGGACTCGACTCGTGATCAGCGTCAAATAAGCAATCGTGGCCAGGAATAGCACGATGAAGAAAATATAGCCAAAAATCTTGTTGAGTTCTAAAAATATCAGTAGTCCTAACAGAAACTCAATGATTACTAAAACGAATGTTTGCCAACCATTCGGTACTTTTTTCAGCCATGTCATCGCTTGTCCTCCAGATTTAGTGATTCAATAATTTCAATTTTAGCGAACTGGGCCGAGAAATGCAATGGTTCTGGGGGGGTGTGGAACGCTCCGCTTAGCAAAAAGTAGGATGGCCGCAGCTTGCGCTGCGAAATTCGGGGTGAGCTCGCTGTGGGCGTCACTTTGAGCTTCGCAAAACCCGCGAATCTCAAAGCTGAGCCTTGTCCTAAGCGGCAGAGCCGCCAAGGACAATTTCACGGCGATCTCGCCCCGAATTTCTCCGCTCCAGCCGCTCAACGTTTTAACAGTCGTTTGAGCACTCACGCCAACTGGCAGGCTATGGCCAATTGATGGAGATCCACGCAATTGACGGCCATGGCTAGTGGTCACCAGCCTTAAATTGGTGACACCAGCACAGTCTGTCTGATAAACTACGGCAAGTTCTTGTTGAATCAACTGAATCGGTCATTTTACAACCCGAACCCACTTAGGAAAGCGCGATAAAGTTGTCGGCTCTATCCGAAATGTACCAACGAACTAATCCGAATCTGTTGGCATTGCCGTACCACCATAAAAGTGGGCAATTGTTTGACCTCTAGCTCGCAAAACCACTTCGTCAAATCCTTCGCTTCGATTGCGGATCGGCTCAATTCTGCCTAGCAACCGGCTGGGACTGCGCGGCTCAGTGGTGAAATTGTCCTTGGCGGCTTTGCCGCTTAGGACAAGGCTCGATTTGAAGACAAGCCGCGCACTTTGCGGATTGGCTTCAAACGATGCCCACCACGTTCCAGTCCGCAACAGCAGTCCCAGCCGGTTGCGCTCACGCGCAACACCCACCCACACCCGCAATCAAACAAGGATTCAAGAACAGGAACCAGCCGTTCCAAATCAGTGCAAAACGACGCCCACGACATGCCAGCAATCCCTGATCAGTTGAAAAAAAGTCAGAAGAAGACTTGCTTTTTCACGGTGTACTGTGCATAATAGTACACGTAGACAAGGAGATGATGAGCATGGTCGCGCCAAATTATTCTGGCTTGGCAATTTATGAGCGTTTAGCGCTCAAAATCAAAACACAGGTCTTACAAGGTGTGCTTCAACCAAGTGACAAACTTCCTTCTGTCCGTGAAATGGCTTTACAGGAACAACTTAATCCCAATACAGTCGCTAAGACTTACAAACTATTAGAAGAACAACAGGTGATCTACGTCGAACCGGGCAAGGGCTCTTTTGTGAGTCAGATGCAGACTACCGCTGATGAACGGACCAGCACTAAATTCAAAGCACAATTTCGTCATTTGATCATTGCTGCTCGCGCTCAAGGTATCCAACAGGTGCAGTTGGAGCAATGGTTAGCTGAACAATTTGAGGAGGAGAATCATGAAGCTTGATGTGACTAATCTAGCTAAGTCTTTTAGACAACAACCAATTTTGAAACAGATCGATTTTTCTTGGACCGATCAGGAGATCATCGGACTAGTTGGCCGTAATGGTGCCGGTAAAACTACCCTACTTAACTGTTTAACCAATTACTATCAACCAGATCAAGGGGGGATTTTCCTGGATGAGGTCGGGTTGATGGAGAAACCCGAATTGCGACAACATCTAGTCGCGGTCGATCCGCAGCATCCGTTCCTTCAATCCGAGCGCTTGACGGCAATCAGTGACTATTACCAACTGGCTTATCCCAACTTTGATAAGCAACAATTGCAGAAATATTGGCTCAGCAATCAAATCGAGCAAAATAAACACTATCGCGAGTTCTCCAAGGGACAACAAGCCTTTATCTGCATCACCTTGGCGATTTGTTGTCGCACTGAATTCGTGATTTTGGATGAACCGTTTGATGGTCTGGATCTGATCGTGCGTGATAAGATCGTTCGTCTGATCATCGCCAACAGCACGAAATACCACTGCGGTTTCTTGATTGCTTCCCATAATCTGAACGAGTTGGACGGACTTTGTGACCGTGCGCTTTTCTTGAATCACGGGATGATCACGCAGGATTACGCTTTGGAAACGACGCGGACGCAGAGCAAGAAATTCCAATTGGTCTTTCGCCAGCAAAAAATTCCCGCATTGGTTTATGAGCGGGGTAAGATCTTAACGGTGCGCGGCCGTGTGTTGGAGGTAGTCTTCACAAATTACGATAACGGTCTAGCCACGGATCTCGCCGCGCTAGAACCGGTTTTATGCGAAGAACTGCCCTTGGAACTAACTGATCTTTTTAAGGCAGAGTATCGGTCAACTTCAACAGGAAAGAAGGTCCTAGCATGACCAATCTGCAGAAAATAATTTGGAAACGACATCGTTGGCTAATTTTTATATTTATCGGAGCCTTGGCGATTCTTTTGGCAAAATTGGGTGCTGACCTGAGTAATGCCGATATTAAAGTTAATTATTTGAGAACACTGCGGCACTCCACCACAATGAATGTGCTTGATCCCTTTGGTTCGATTTTGCTTACCTCGCCGACTGCGATCAGTTATCTCAGTTTCTTTTTCGTGCTGATCACGTCGTTTATTGATCGTCAGACTGGTTTTACTGACTTTCTTATGAGCACGGGACATCGCCGTCAAGAAATCGGCTGGGCTTTGTTACGTCAGAATTTGGTGATCACTTTAAGTGCCGCAACTGTCGCTGTCCTCTTTCTGACTGGCAATTTCCTCTTCACGATCGGTCTGGACGCCCCTCAACTACTATTGGGGATCGCCTGGTCTTGGATCCGGGTCATCTTAGCAACGACCGTCTTGGATCTAACCGCAACGTTGTTTGGTAACCTTTTCTCCGGAATTGGTGGTTTGATCGTGCTGGCCGACTTGATCTATATCTTTTCTATCATCATTAACAACACGGCTAGAAAATTCCCGATTCTGAGTCTCATCGTAACTGGCTATGGTAGCTACAGTAATTCGAGTCAGCATCCGGTTTCCCAACCACTATTGCTCATTGGTCAACATCTCTTGCTTTACTTGATTGTGATCAGCGTTTACTCCTGGCTACTTAATTACTGCTTCAAGCATTGGTCAGCCGAACAGCGCCAACGCTCACTAAGTCTGGATCAATTTCGTTTACCTTTGCTGATCATCACCGTCGTTCCATTCTTCACCCTCTGGATCATCCTTGATTTTAATAGTTTGACCGTCGGGGAAATGACCATGGCTTTGTTAACCGCCAGTCCGATCATCATTTGGTATTTCTGGCCTTTAGTCACCCGCCTATTCACCGTGCGAACCTTCCAGCAGAAAAAGCAGTCGCTGGATCAATAACACCACAACCTTGTAAAGCAAAAAAATACCACGATCATTGCCAGCCTGACCCAGCCGTTAAGGCCAATCTGGCTCAATCATGATCGTGGTATTTTTATTTTTGGTTATGGGGATGCCTCAAGAGTACCCCGTCGCAACTAAAAGTCGTTCCAGTTATCGTCATCCTGCTGCGGGCCTGAATACCAGTTTGGTTGGCCTGCCGCAGTGGCTGTGACGTCAGGTTGCTCCGCTGGCGCTTGTGCCTGTGTTGGTTCGTGGTCAGCCTGGTTAGTGTTCTGTGCGGAATTGTCCTGATTTTTATGTGGTCTGGCTTCGGCTTGGGTATTATTGTCTTGTTCGACATCACCCTGTTCAGCCTTGCTTTGAGGCTGGTCTTGATCAGCTTCTGCTTGGCCCTTCTTTTGTTCCAATTCAGCCAACGCTTGCTGCGCCCGCTGAATTTCCTGCTCAACGTCGGCTTTATCAATTTCGCCTTGCGCGCGTTTTTTGCTGTTAAATAAGGACCGCACATCAATCATTCGTTGGGTGAAGCGCAAGATTTTTATGGCTAGACGTGCTTCGCCAGGACTGTCAAAATCTTGCGTGTCTCCAAGCTGGCGAGCTTGCGCAGCTGTTTCCTCAGCTTCGGCGTCTTTAATGTCCGCCGCCGCTTCTGCTTTGACCTCTTTCAGCTCATCTTGAGCTTCTTGCAAGTCTTCCTGGGCATCGGCGATTTCTTCTTGACCATCTGCGCGGGCTTCATCAACATCAGCATGCGCTTCTTCCAAGTCATCTTGCGCATCACCAACTTCATCTTGTGCGTCAAACACAGCATCCTGGGCATCACTTAGGACATCTTGCGCCGCATCCGTTCCAACTTTTTCAGCGTATTCGCGGGCCGCGGTGGCGTGTTCTTGGGCCAAGTGAAGATTTTCTTGAGCTTGCGCCAGATTAACTTCGGCTTGGCGCACGTCGGCCTCAGCCTCCTGTAAGTCCGCCGCAGCCTTGCTTTGAGCTTTCTCAACGCAGGCGCTAGCTTGCTCAATCTCCCTTTCCGCGGCTTTAATGGCGGCGGCGGCTTCACGTTTTACTTCCGCGGTCTCAGCCGCGGTTTCAGCCCGCAGTTGCGCTAATTCTGCCGCAGCCTCATCGAGGTCACCCTCAGCTTCACGTTTTTCTCGAGCAAATTCTCTGCCAAATTTGTGGGCAGTTTCCTGATCATCCCAAACCTCCTCGTCAACTGCGCTCAAATTCTTTTTTTTGCCTGAACTTCCATAGAACAAAATCGCCATGTTAACTCCACCCTTCTTAAAAGCAGCTCAATTTCAATCTCATATTATGAAGTAATTGTAATCTATTTCTCATTAATTGCCAATCCGCCTAAAGTCCCAATCCTGATTTATTGATTGGAATTACCTCGATCGCCTGGAAGCCAACCAGGCGCAATCATAATAAAAAACCGCCAGCCCCAAGTCGGAGCGGCGGTTTCTCGATTCAAATCGGCGTGCTGGGCAAAAGCCAATCATCAGCTAATTTTCTATTGGGTGACATCAAACAGATAATTCTCATCATAGGTGGCCAAACGATACGCCCGATACACATAAGCCTTGGCTGAAGGGTTTGACACGGTCAAATTATACACCTGCTTCTGACCATCGACCTCGATGATATTGCTTTCCGTGGCGTCATTCTTCCAGCCGAAGTCAATCAAGTAGTTGCCATTGCTCAATTTCTGTGTGTAACCGATCGCCGGGGTAAAATTGGCCTTCCCTAAGGATTTGCCGTAAGACCAAGTTTCCGTGATGGTCATCTTATCCGTATCAATATGGTATTGAACCCCTTCGGAATATTTACCGCTGGTGTCTTTGTCGCCGTTGGTCACGTTGATATTGTTGTTATAGAGCAAAATATCTTCACTACTTGGATCCCCCTGCTCATCTTCAAGTAGATTGATGCCGTGTTGACCGCCAAGCACGGTGGTCCCCTTGGTTGGACTTAGCAAGAATTGTTGATATTTAGTCGGCCAGGTCGATTTCTGCTTACCTGAGTAGATCCATTTCAACTTGGTCGTTTTCAGGTCCATTTTCAAAATCATATCTTGGTTCCGACCGGAGATCAAAATACTCTGATCATTTTTGTCATACCAAACCGCGTTTTGATGGAACCAGTCCACCGTACCCGCGTCGGATTCTTGATATTCTTGGTACATCGTTTCCGGCAGGATCCGCTTTAGATCAATGATTTGCTTAACTTTACCCGTTGTGTGGGAAATCACTGCCATGGTATCTTCAACATACTTTGAGCCATCACTGACGGTGGCCAGCAAATCATGGTTCGGCAATTCAATAATGTCGTGGTGGATCACCGTTTTGTCATCGCCAGCCTGCTCGCTATTCCCGGTCTTGGTATCAAATGTATATTCCTGATAGATCCGACCTAAATAATCTGTTTCCAGCAAATCATTATACGTATCCCCATCCTGATCTTCCTTAGTCAACATCAAGAGATGTCCGTTGCTGATTGGCTGCAACATATGTTGGACATAATACGTGGAATACCACCGCACCGCACCATCCGCGTCAACGGCGAAGGATTCTTTCGTCGTCCGAACCAAGAAAGTTAATTGATTATCACCAATTGCCATTTTCTTCTTATCATTCTTCGTGACGGTGATCTTGGTCGACTTGATATATTTCGGCAGGGTCGTGCTGGTGGTGATGGCCAACTTCTGCGTGGTCGTCGTTCCGCTGGCCGTTTCGACGGTGACCTTAACTGTATTATTTCCCGCATAAAGCCCGACCACCGGGACTTGATGCTGGGTCTGATAACCGCCATTGACCGTATTGGTAATCGAAGTTCCGGTTGATTTTCCCACGACTGTGTAAGTCACCTTGGCCTTTTCAGCCGTTGTGAAAATCACCAACGCGGTGAGCGGTGAGGTTTCATAAGGATTGACCTTGATGTAAGGTTGCGCCAATGTGTAATCAGCGTTGGCCAAGGCTGCCTGATAGGTTTTATTCGCCTCAGTTTGATCGTCCGCTCGGGTCGTAACCAATTTTGACCCCAGGTTTTCAATGATTTGTTCCTTGGTCAAAGGCGTTTCGACATCCTCATCGGCGATTGCTTGTGTTTGGCAGCCACTTAAAACCACTAAAACACTGGCCATGACTATCACACCTGCTATTCTCATTAATGTTCGATGTCTTTTCACTTTTTCATCCAGCTCCTTCAAAAAAACTTATTTATTCATAATAAGGTAAAGTTTTGAAAGCTTAATGAAAAAGATGATCGAGATATGAACATTTTGTAAGACTTATGTGACGATTTTGTAAGATTAGTCTGGCGCGACGCTGACGGATGAAACAAGCGAACACGAAAAAACTAGCCCGCAACACCGCGCTGGCTAGTCTCTAGATGTGGATCAGATCAGGCGAGGCCGATCGTCGCGATGGCCAGAGCAATCACTTGGTCGAAACGCTGATCGATCTCCGCTGGCGTCAAACTAGCGAAAAAACCGCCTGGGTCTGAGGACTTTGGCGGGTATTCAAATCCAACAGTACCGGCGCCAATTCAGCGTGATCCCGCGTCGCGCACCGAAATTCGTGGGCGAAGGTCATGAGCGCCTCGGTCCCAGATACACCCACCAATTCTTGAACGACGGTTTGCGTCACTTCGTTAACAAATTCAGCGCCCACTAGATCCAACAAGTCCGCCAAACCGGTGACGTAATTATAAACAGATTGCGGCCGAATAGCCAACGCGTCCGCCACATCCCGTAAGGTCAGCTCGGTCAATCCTTTTTCTTCAATCAAGTGTTCTGTGACCGCCAGAACTTTAGCCCGTGTCAAATCTCTTTTTCTTGCCATGTTATCGCCCATTTCTAAATGCTCACTTCTTATTATACGTGTTCCTCACACCCACTTCAAAACAAAAAAGTGATTTCATCGCCGGCGAAACGCTGGTAATGAAATCACTTATCCTAATTAAGGCTAGCATGAAAAAACAAGATGCGCTGTCAAAACACTGGCTAGGCTAACGCTCGGGAACTGGCCAGGTCGGTTCGCGCTTTGATTTGAAACGCGCTTACCGACCTAGCTTCTTCCGCTTAGCTACGCAAGGATTCCGGAGGCATGGACCCGCCTCCAAAATCTTTGCTAGGCTAATGCTCAGGCGCTAACCGGGGTAGTTCGCGCTCTTATTCAAAGACCATTTGGTTGTGGTAGAGTTCGGCGTAGAAGCCGTTTTCTTTCAAGAGGGCTTGGTGGTTGCCTTCTTCGATCACTTGGCCATCGCGGAGCACGACGATTTTGTCGGCGTTGAGGATGGTCTTCAACCGGTGGGCGATCACGAAGCTGGTCCGGCCGGCGATCACGTTGTCCATGGCGGCTTGGATCTGCGCTTCGGTCACCGTATCCACATTGGAGGTGGCCTCGTCCAGAATCAACAACTTCGGATTGGTCATGATCGTTCGCGCGATCGACATCAATTGCTTTTGACCCGCGGAGAAAATCGTATTCTCATCGCTGATCATGGTGTCATAGCCATCATCCAAAGTCATGATGAAATCATGGATCCGCGCCTGTTGCGCCGCGGCGATCATCTCATCATCACTGGCTTCCGGCTTCCCGAATTTAATGTTCTCGCCGATCGTCCCGGAGAAAAGTTGCGGATCTTGCAGAACGATCCCGACATTTTCCCGTAAGGAGAACAGATCCATTTCCTTGATCTCCGTACCATCAAAGGTGATCTGTCCTGAATCAAGATCATAGAACCGGTTCAACAGGTTCATTACCGTGGTCTTGCCTGAGCCAGTCGGGCCGACTAACGCGACCATCTGGCCCGGATCCACATTGATATTGACCCCATGGAGGATCTCTTTTCCAGGTTGATAACTGAAGTGGACATCCTTTAACTGGATCCCCTGGTCGATCGTCGTCAATTCCTGACCGTGGGCGGGGTTGACCTCATCAGGTTGTTCCCGCACTTCATTGATCCGACGCGCGCCTGTGATTGCTAATTGGATCATGGTGTACAGGGACGTCAGGGAAATGATCGGTTGGTAATATTGTTGCGCGTACTGAACGAAGATTACCACAAGGCCCAATCCAGCAGCGACTGACATTTGCTGATTCATCACTAAACTTGAACCGACAAAAATCACCAGCGCCGTATTGAACAGCGACATCCCTTGCATCAGTGGGAACAAGATTCCTGACCAGATCTGACCGCGCAACGTCGATTTCTTGACCTTGGCGTTGTGTTTCATAAATCCAGCGATCGAGTCCTTCTGCAGACCATTGGTGATGATTACTTTCTGCCCAGTGATCTGTTCATTGATATAGCCATTCAACTTACCAATATCATCTTGTTGCGCGTTGACATATTTCTGGGCTTTGACGATAATGATCGCCGCCAAAATCACGGCCACCGGCGTTGACGCCACGGTGACCCAGGCCAAAGTCACATTTTGTCGGAACATCATAATGATCATACCGATAAACAAGGTGATACTGGAGAAGATCTCAAAGAGCGCCTGGTTCATCGCGTTGAAAATGTTATCTAGATCTGACGTATAACGGGCCAAAATATCCCCGTCCGAGTGAGTGTCAAAGTAGCTGACCCGCATCCGTTGCATTTTACGAAACAGGCCGATCCGCATCGTGCCCGTCGAACGCCCGGCGATCTGCGAAATGATCAAAGAACTGATCAACATCGCCACCGCGTTGAAAATATAAAACCACATCAATTTGATCAAGGCGCTGTTGAACGCCGCCTTTGAAGCCTGCGCGCGAGTTGCTGGATTGGACCAAACTTGGAGATATTTGGCCAGATCACTGATCGCGTCACCCATAAACACAGGCACTTTGACCTGTAAATAGGTCGCGACGATCGTTAAACCTAAAACGACCAACAACCCGAGCCAATATTTTCGGAGATAATGGGCAAAGAACTTACCCGCACCTTTTAAATCACTCATCTTACGCCTCCTCTAACGCCTTTTGCGTCCGATAGATTTCCTGATAAGTTGGGTTATTGCGAACTAATTCGTGATGGGTCCCCATGCCGACCAATTGACCATGATCCAATACGAGGATCCGGTCAGCCTTGATGATCGAGGCGATTTTTTCAGCAATGATCACGGTGGTGGTGTGGCTTAATTCCTTCGCCAATGCCTCTTGGACCAGCTTCTCTGAACGAGCGTCCAAAGCGCTGGTCGAATCATCCATGATCAGAATATCAGGCTGACTGATCACACCGCGGGTGATCGATAACCGCTGCTTCTGTCCACCAGAGAAGTTCGCCGAACGTTCTTCGACTGGCGCGTCATAGCGTTGGTCCAACCGTTCAATAAATTCGGAAGATTGGGCGATATTCGCTGCCCAGCTCATATCTGCCGTCGTCGCTTCCGGTTTCCCTTGACGCAAATTCTGAGCGATCGTTCCGGAGAACAAAGTTGACCGCTGTAACACGAAGGAAACCGCTTGCCGCAATGAATGTTCATTGACCGTGCGCACATCCTTACCGCCGACCTCGATCGAACCCTTTTCCGGATCGAATAACCGTGGAATCAATTGCGCCAACGTTGATTTACCCGAACCAGTCGCGCCGACGATCCCAATCATTTCACCCGGTTTCACGGAAAAACTAATATCTTGCAAAGTCGGTTTCTCATCACCTGGATAAGTGAAAGTCACATCATTGAATTCAATCGCGCCTGATAAGTTTTCATCAGGCACTTCTGGGAATGTGAGACTTGGCTGGGTGTCATAGATTTCTTGCAACCGATTCAAGGAAACAAGCGCCTGGGAGACCCCAGTCATCATGAACCCAGCATTAACGATTGCGAAAAGGATCTGCATCAAATAACTGACAAACGCGGTCACAGCCGTTAACGCGCCAGGATCAGAGGTAACCATTTGCCCAACCAACATGATCGAGCCGGCCACCGCCAAATTACCCACCATGAAGAAAGCGGGCATAAGAATAGAAAACAGATTACCGATATGGATCGTGGTGTCGGTCATCTCATCTGAAGATTCTGAGAATTTAGCAATTTGACTCTTCTCTTGAACGAAGGACTTGACCACGCGGATCCCCATTAGGTTTTCCCGCGCCAACATATTGTTCCGGTCAAGGATCGTCTGCATTTTCATGAAATACTTGCCCATGCGCGCAAAGGCGAAGACGCTGACCAAGCCGATCAGTACCATCATTAAAACAATGACCCACCACAGCTTGGGTAACGTTATGATCGCCAAGATCAGCGAACCAATGAAGAGAATCGGAATCCGCGTGATCTGTTGTAACACGGACATCACCACGTACTGCACGTGGTTAACATCATTGGTCAAGCGCACGACCAAATTCGCCGCCGAGAATTTCTCGATATCTTCAAACGAGAATTTCTGGATCTGGCGATAGCCATCTTCACGCATATCCGCGGCAACACCTTGAGCCGCCCGCGCCGAGAAGATCGTGTTAAAAACACTGGCAATGATGCCCAAGATCGTCAAACCAATCAATTGGATTCCCAACTGATTGATCGTCTGGTTATCTTTCTTCAAGATTGCCGCCAGCATATCTTGCAAAAGATGCGGTTGCCACAAAGTGACGAACGCGATCACCGCCACCGCCAGTGTTGCCCATAACGCATCACTACGGTAACGTTTCAAATATCGCATAAATGTTTTCATTCATTTACCCCCAATCGTTTTTGACAATAGAATATGATTTTACCCTAAAGAAAAAATAATCGCAATAGGTCTGTGGACTTACCTTTGTAAGTTTTTTGTGATCGTGATTATGCAGAGTTATTGGTAATTCACTTCTAGCGCAAGCGCACTCGCTGAAATCCGTTGAATCCCAAAAACAGCCGGCTAAAAAACAGTTTTATATAGTAGAAACTAGATCCAGTAACCCATTTGACGGACCAAATGACTAGCCGTGAAATTGTTCTCCCCGCAGATCACAGGTGGCAGCGCTCACTTACCGCGACGCTCCGCGGTTCGATTATTTCGGTTCGTTGCGCCATGGTGCTATCATTAACACGTAAGTTTCATTGATATTGGGATTATTGGGGATCACGCCCTGTTTTTTGCTGAAAGGAAGATTCTGATGGCGGATTATCAAACAATTATTATTGGTGCCGGCCCTGCCGGTAACGCTTTGGCTTATCGCCTGGCCAGCACCCAGAAAGTCTTGGTCGTTGAAAACGATCTCTTTGGCGGCACCTGCCCCAATCAAGGTTGTGACGCGAAAAAGATGTTGTATAGCGGAATCGAAGTGCGCCAACAAGCGCAACGGCTCCAAGGCCATGGCCTAGCCTCCGCGCCGAAGATCAACTGGCCTGACTTAATGGCGTTCAAGCGCAGTTACACCGAACAAGTCCCAACAGCCACTGAAGCCGAGTTGAGAAACGTTGGCGTCACCACGGTTCATGGGACCGCCAAGTTTGTCGCCGCCGATCTTCTGGAAGTTGATCAGCATCAATACCATGGCGACCATATCGTGATTGCCACTGGTCAGCGGCCCCATCAACTCCAGATCCCCGGCGCGGAATTGCTCAAAACAAGTCGCGACTTCCTCGACCTGGACCAATTGCCAGCTCGGATCGTTTTCATTGGTGGTGGTTACATCAGTTTCGAATTGGCCAATATCGCCGCCACAGCAGGCGCACAGGTCACGCTGATCCACCACAATCAGCGCCCGCTGAAACAATTCCCACAAATGCTGGTCGCTAGTCTGATCCAACAAATGACCGCCGCAGGTATCCAGGTCCAGTTAGGCGCCGAACCCCAAGCCGTCAAAAAAACCGCCACCGGCTTGCAACTGCAAACCAGCGCCGGTGACTTCGATGCCGACCTGATCATCAACGCTACTGGTCGCCAACCCAATATCGATGCCTTGGGACTGGACCAAGTCGGAATCAACGCCGATGTTCACGGCATCAACGTCAATGACCATTTGCAAACCAATCTTCCTGAAGTTTATGCCATCGGTGATGTGGTCAAACGAACTTTGCCGAAATTGACACCTGTCGCTAGTTTCGAAGGTGACTATTTGGCTGACCAACTCCTAGGCTTGCGGGATGACGCCATTGATTATCCGCTGATCCCGACCATTGTTTTTGGCACGGAAAAGCTGGCCCAGATCGGCGTTTCAGTAAACGAGGCGCAAAAAGACACCCGCCATTTCCAAGTGACAGAGATGGATGTGGGCAGTTGGTACACCTATAATCGAATCCAAGATAAAAACGCCAAGGTATTGTTGGTCAAAGATATGGTGGGGCAAGTGGTCGGCGTCAGTGTGCTGTCTGCATTGGCTGACGAACTGATCAATCATTTCGCGGATCGGCTGGCACAAGGTCACGCGCCACTGTATCTGTATCCAACCACTGCTAGTGATCTAGCCTACTTGAATTAACCCGATATTGTTTGTTCTTAGACAGATTGGGCACAGCTTGCACCGCGAAAGCAGGTTGGCCGCAGCTTGCGCTGCGAAATTCGGGGTGAGCTCGCTGTGGGCGCTGTTTTGAGCCAATCCGCAAAGTGCGCGGCTTGTCTCAAAATCAGGCCTTGTCCTAAGCGGCACAGCCGCCAAGGACAATTTCACGGCGATCTCACCCCGAATTCCTCCGCTCCAGCCGCTCAACGTTTTAATAGTCGCTTGAGCACTCACGCCAACTGGCAGGCTATGGTCAATTGATGAGGAACCACGCAGTTGACAACCGTGGTTAGCGGTCACCAGCTTTAAATTGGTGACACCAGCACTGTCTGTCTGATGAACTAAGGCAAGCTCTTGTTGAATCAACTGAATCGGTTGATTTCCACCGTGGATTGTTAAGAAAACGAATAGAGATGTTCAGCCTACGCAAAGTGTCCCGACCTTCTAATCCGAATCCGTTGGTGTTGCTGTACCACCTCAAAAGTGGGTAATTGTTTGACCTCTAGCTTGCAAAACCACTTTGGCAGCAACGAAATAATCCCCTTACCCAAAATCGGGTAGGGGGATTATTTAGCGAAAAAGCTACTTGGCTTGCCAAGCCTTGACTTGTTTGGGATGTGCCTTGACCCATTCTCGCGCGGCTTTTTCTGGGCTCATGCCCCGATTGATTGCTAGCATCACGCTTTGCATATCTTTGACGGACCAGTGGAAGTTATCTAGGACCCGATAAACTTCAGGTTGATCTTGTTTTAAGTCCTTACGCACGATCGTGTTGATGGTTTCGCCTTGACCCATTACCTTTTGCGGGTCGGCCAGATACTTCAGGTCGTACTTTGCGAATAACCAATGCGGGGACCAGCCGGTGATCACAATGGGCTGTTTGGCTTTGATCGCCTTTTGCAGCGCGACGGTCATCGCGCCGGTGGAAGAGGTAGCCACAGACCAATTGGCCAGATTGGGATATTTTTTCAAGGCGCGATCGGTGGCGGTGACGACACCTGCGCCAGGTTCGATACCCGTGATCGTCTGACCCGCCTGATCAGTCAGCTCACTGATGCTGTTGACTTTCATGTAGCTGGGAACGACTAGCCCGATTTTAGCGCCGGTCAAATTGGCGCCTAGATTGTCCACTTGCGTTCGATATTTCTGATATTGAGCGCCGTGAGTGTTGGGTAGCCAGGCGGAAACCATCCCGTCAGACTCGCCTTTCGCTACGGATTGCCACATGATCGCGTTGTCCAATGGGGTCAACTCGACTTGATAGCCCATTTGACGCAAAACTTCTCCGATCACATTGGTGGAAGCAACCTCTGTATCCCATTGGACATAACTTAACTTCACGTTGCCGCGACTACTGCTAGCGTCGGATCGCTGAGTCGTGATTGCGGAACCCACCGCGATCACTAACATGGCAGTGACTAAACTCAAGTTGAAACGACGACGTTTTTTCTTCGTTTGCCGGTCTTCACTACGCTTACGTGGTCGGTTAAGACTTTGAGTGAAGCGGTCCACGATGATCGCCAGGATCACCAAAGCAACGCCATAAACGAAGCCGTTACCGACTTGCGCACGCTGCAACGCTGATAAAACACCACGACCTAATCCAGGCGCGCCGATCATTGACGCGATCACGACCATGGATAAGGCCAACATGGTGGTTTGGTTGATACCAGCCATGATCGTACTTTTAGCCAATGGCAGTTCCACTTTGAAAAGCTTCTGCCAGCCAGTACTGCCGAATGAATCAGCCGCTTCGACTAATTCACCGTCAACTTGACGAATACCCAGATTGGTCATACGTACCGTTGGCGGTAAGGCGAAAATCACTGAAGCGACCACACCGGGTACGACCCCGATACCGAAGAAGGCCACCGCCGGGATCAGATAAACGAACCCTGGCATGGTTTGCATGAAATCTAATAAGGGTTTCTGAATCGTTTGCATGGTCTCACTTTTGGCCATCCAGATACCCAACGGTACACCGATCAGGATCGAGACCAAGCTGGAAAACAGGACTAGTGTGACCGTATTCATCAGATTCGACCACAAGCCTTGATTCCAAATAAACAGTGTTCCCACTAAGGTAAATGTCGGTAAGCTCCAGCGACGCCCACTAACAAAAAAAGCCGCGATGGTCAATAATCCAATAAAAACTGGGATTGGTATCGCCAACAAACCTTGCGTCAAAGCGTTCATCATCCCTTGACCGCCCGTTTGGATCTGATCAAAGAAACCACTGCCGGCTTTGGTCAACCAATCGGTGAAACTTTCGACCCAATTGGCGACTGGTAATTTTGAGATTGCTGTAATTGTGAGTTGATCCATTAGCTAGACTCCCTTCTCTGGCGTTGCCGTCGTATTGTCGTGCGCGCCTGTTTTGACGGTTACTGATCCGCTGGTGATTGCTACTGGATCTGCAGTTGCCTCGGCTATGGACTCGGTATCTGCCAAGGCCTCCAGCACACTACCCCGGATCACCACTCCGAGCAATTTATTTTGTTCATCAACCACAGCTACTGGTGTATCCGCGGCATAGATGACATTAAAGATCTCGTTAGCGATGGTATCCGGACCGATCTTAGGGATATCCTGACGCAAATAATCAATTAATGGCTGCCCACTTTTTAAAGCGGACAATGCCCCATCCGCGGTGATCACGCCTTGCAAACGACGTTGTTTATCAATCGCGATCAACATTGAAGTTTCTTCATGCCGCATACGCCGCAATGCCATTTTTGGTCCGTCGATTGCTAAATTGATCGTCACCGCCGGAATCATGATATTCCGTGCCGTCAACACCTTGGTGTAGTCCACATCCTGCGTAAAAGTTCGCACATAATCGTTGGCTGGATGCGTCAGAATCTCCTCACCCGTGCCGATCTGTTGAATCTGGCCGTCACGCATGACCGCGATTCGATCCCCAATCCGTAAGGCTTCGTTTAAGTCATGGGTGATAAAAATAATTGTTTTCTGTAAATTGGCTTGTAGATCGATCAATTCATCTTGCATTTCTCGGCGAATCAAGGGATCCAATGCGGAAAAGGCCTCATCCATCAAAAGAATATCAGGATCATTGGCTAGAGCCCGCGCCAACCCGACCCGTTGCTGCATCCCACCCGATAACTGCTCAGGATACTGATCCGCAAACGGCGTTAACGACATCTCCGCCAGGGCCTTTTGGGCGGCTTGAGCCCGTTCGGCGGCTGCGACCCCACGGATTTCCAAACCAAATTCGACATTTTGCTGAACGGTCCGATTGGGTAGTAAACCAAAGTTCTGGAAGACCATATCCATTTTGTGGCGACGGACTGCGCGTAACTGTTGCTTGTCCATTGCGTTGATATCGACGCCTTCTAAGTAGATATGACCGCTGGTAGGTTCAATCAAGCGATTCAGTAGACGGATCAAAGTTGATTTGCCCGAACCCGAAAGTCCCATGATCACAAAGATCTCCCCAGCTTCTACAGAAAAATCAGCTTGATAAACCCCGACGGTTGAACCCGTTTTCTTTAAAATTTCTGTTTTGGAACGGCCGGCAGCCATCATTTTCATAGCTGCTTTCGTTTTCTTACCAAAGACTTTACTTAAATTTTCTACGGTAACAATTGGCACCAAATTCCCCCTTTTTTCTAGTCATCAAAAAAGTGACCATACTATCGTATCATAGTGTGGTCACTTTTGTAAAAGATTGTTGTTTCAAGGTTTGTTCCATATAAAAACATAAAAGCGCCCCCATTACTGGTCTCATCAGCCATGGGCACGCGGGGAAAAAATTTGAAAATCATTTATATTTTCAGAAAAATCGTCGCTAGTTTTCAAGAGCCGATTTGATCGGCCCTGACAAATTTCAGGTCTTTTCATCCACCTGAAAACAAATTGCCTTGGGTGAAAATAGGCTGACTTCTCCTGAAAATTCTCAGCCTACCGAAACAAAGCCGCACTGGCGTCATCCATGTAAACAACTTCCGACAATTCCGGTCGCTCAAAGACATGGAGGAAATCGGCCAGCGATCCTGCCAACGGCCGCCGCTTCAACTCGGCTTGATCCAACCAGGTCACCGCCCCTTCGCGACTAGATTTCAAAGTCCCACTAAACTGATCCGTGCGATAGAAGTAAATCACCCGACGAAAAGGCGCGCCAGCCGCGGTGTGATCCGGATATTGACACAACCCCACTAACTTCAAATCGCGCACAACCAAGCCAGTCTCCTCGCGCATCTCACGAACCGCCGCATCATAGAAAGGTTCGTGAGCTTCCACATGACCCCCAGGAAACGTCAATCCGGGCCAATCTTTTTTTACCCGGTTCTCAACTAACACTTGGTCGCCCTTGGTGATCATCACTAAGTTCAAAAACAGGGCTGGTTCTGGTTCGTGTTTCATTAGAATCACTCATTTCGTTTGATATTTTGTTCAAGGCGCACCACGATATTCGGCTAATCAACGCTATCCCCGGATTCCCAGCGTTGCGGCGGATAGAAAAAGTGCGTCATTCGTTGAAACACCAAGTCATTCCCCACGAAAAACAAACAATCATCAACGCTCAGTTTAGCGTAGGGGCCTGGCGAAACTTGTAACGTCGTGCCATGGCGCAAAGCAACGATGGTGGCGCCAGTGTTTTGCCAGATCTTCAAGGTCCCAATTGTTTCGTCCAAATGCTGGGCCTCCGCCGTTAAAACCAACTCAAAAGGCGCTAGCGGATTGGCCTGCTGAACGCGATTGGTTTGGGCCACCAATTGATCCAACAGCTGGGAGAACTGAGTCAGTTCTTCCTTCTGCCGCGTAACACTGGCCAGAACTTCCCCTTTCAGATCACGTAAAGACGCGACTTCCTGGTACTGTGTCACAAATTCGCCGGCGCGCTCGATCGAAGCCACGAAGAAGCCACTGCCATGTTTGGCCTCAACGATGCCCAGATCGGCTAAGATACTAATGGCTTTACGCGCGGTCTCTGGGGAAACGCCATAGGTCGCGGCGACCGCGGACCGGGCGTGTAACTTGGCGCCTACAGGGTATTGGTGCTCCCAGATCTGTTGAGCCAGGTCAGCGGCGATTTGCTGATAGCGTGAGCTGAATTGTTTCTTGGTTGTCACATTGCTCTCTCCTTGTCTTAGATTCTTGCGTTCATTGTTGCTAAAATCGGCGGTTTAGCCAACCGCCACCTGGCCGCTCTACTAGAATAAAGTAGGTTGGCCGCGGCTTGCGCTGCGAAATTCGGGGTGAGCTCGCTGTGGGCACTGTTTTGAGCCAATCCGCAAAGTGCGCGGCTTGTCTCAAAATCAGGCCTTGTCCTAAGCGGCAGAGCCGCCAAAGACAATTTCACGGCGATCTCACCCCGAATTTCTCCGCTCCAGCCGCTCAACGTTATAACAGCCGTTTGAGCACTCCCACCAATTGGCAAGCTATCGCCAATTGGTGGGGGGAACCACGCAATTAACGACCATGGTTAGGGGTTACAAGTTTTAAATTGGTGACACCATCACAGTCTGCTTGATAAACTCAAGCCAGTTCTTGATGAATCAGTTGAGTCCGGTCGGTTTCACCGAGGATTGTCTAGGAAGCAGGAAAAAGGTCCAACCGATATAATCTGTTCCAACCAATTAATCCAAATCCGTTGGCATTGCCGTACCACCCCAAAAGAGGGCGATTGTTTGACCGCTAGCTCGCAAAAGCACTTCGTCTAATCCTTCGCTTCGATTGCAGATAGGCTCAATTCTGCCTAGCAACCGGCTGGGACTGCGCGGCTCAGTGGTGAAATTGTCCTTGGCGGCTTTGCCGCTTAGGACAAGGCTCGATTTGAAGACAAGCCGCTGATTTTGCGGATTGGCTTCAAACGATGCCCACCGCGTTCCAGCCACGATAAACGTCCTGAGGCGGTTGCGCCACCACCAAACCCAGCACACCCACAATCAAGCACAGACTGCTGGAATCCGTTGGCATTGCCGTACCACCCAAAAAGGTGGGCAATTGTTTGACCGCTAGCTCGCAAAACCACTTCGTCTAATCCTTCGCTTCGATTGCAGATAGGCTCAATTCTGTTCAGCAACCGGCTGGGACTGCGCGGCTCAGTGGTGAAATTGTCCTTGGCGGCTTTGCCGCTTAGGACAAGGCTCGATTTGAAGACAAGCCGCGCACTTTGCGGATTGGCTCCAAACGACGCCCACCACGTTCCAGTCCGCAACAGCAGTCCCAGCCGGTTGCGCTCACGCGCAACACCCTACCACACCTGCAATCAAGCACAGGTTCAGAATAGAAAAAATCAATTCAAACCGATGCCCAACACGTCCAATCCGCTCACAGCAACCCAGCAGTAAGATCCAAGTAATAATAGACATCGCCTTTACCCGCCTGAGTCGTAAAGCGGTAGTCATGATCATTAAAGCCGCCAATCGTGAACCCTAAGGCAAGGTAAAACCGGTTGGCGTTTAAATTGTCATCTTGGGCGATGGTTGTCAGTCCCCGGACGCCCCGCTCTTGACCAAGACGAGCACCGGCGCGAAGTAATTGTCGGCCGATTCCTTGTTGGCGCCATGTTGTGGCCACTTTCAGATCCGCCAAGTAAAGATCGTGGTTCCAGCGCCATTCAAAAATGGCGAGGCCGACGCACTCGTTCTGGTTGAAAGCTCCCAGGGCAAAACCCGCCTGGTCGATTGGCGCTAATTGATAGTGTTCTTCAGGAAAGGTTTGCCATGTTGTTTTTTTGGCGAGTTGCTCATGATGCTGCCAGCCGTTTTCATCGCGGGTAACCAATAATTGGCCCAGCAGGGGGAATGGTTGGTTGGGCATTTGTAACGCTGTTTCTTCTAGGGCCGTGATCCGTCTGATCTCAATGGTCATTTCCAATGCACCTCGAATTTTGACATGATTTTAGCTTAGCACAATTGCTGACTATTAGGCGCGCTTCGGTTAATTTTTTTGTTCAATGCTACCTAGATTTCTTTCAGAATAAGTGCAAACTTACTCTTGTAAATCGATAGAAATTCGCCTATCATTATAGATGGAATGTAACCGCTATCAAAAATCAAACGAATAGGAAGTCAATTATTATGAAAATAGGAATTATTGGTGCAACCGGTCACGTCGGCCGCTTCATCACCAATGAAGCATTGCGACGAAAGCACGAAGTTGTTGGGATTGTGCGTAATGTCCCTGAAGAAACGACCCCGGGCCTCACTTATCTACAAAAAGATCTCTTCAATCTGACCAGCGCGGACATTGCGGATTTCGACGTACTCGTCGACTCCTACAACGCCCCTGAAAACGAAGAAAATCTGCACGTGGCCACCATGAAACACTTGGTTGGGATCTTACAGGATGCGGACACACGGCTTTTGGTCGTTGGTGGCGCTGGTAGCTTGTATGTGGATAATAAACTGCAAACCAAATTATACGAGACGGATGACTTCCCTGCAGATTTCAAAGCCACAGCCGCTAATATGAGCGCCGCCCTGGATTACCTTCGGAACGCTAAGAATGTGCGTTGGACTTATCTCAGCCCGTCTAAAGACTTCTTGGTCAATGGCGCGCGGACTGGTCGCTACAAGGTTGGGCAGGAACAACTGCTGATCGGCAAATATGGTAAGAGCGAGATCAGTATGGCCGATTACGCCATCGCAATGTTGGACGAGATCGAAGAGCCCGAACATCAGCAACAACGCTTCACTGTTTGCGCGGACTGATTCTGCCCGATCAACTTTTAAACGAATCAGGCAACAGCTGAGAAGCATAGTTGCCCGTAAAAAACAGCAACCTCCAATTGAAGGTTGCTGTTTTTTTGAAACGTGCTCGCTGACCTAGCTTCTTCCACTTAACTACGCTAGGCTTCTAGATGCAAAGTTCAGCCTCCAAAAGCCTAGCTAGGTTAATGCTCAAAGCCAAACCGTTGCGCTCCGCACTCTTTACTTTTCATTGGGGACAAATAGTGAATGGATCGATTGATTGTTGTAGATTTTCTCGATGGCACGGGCAAAGAGATCCGCGACTGAGAGGCTGACCAGTTTAGGGAAGTGTTTATCTTCTGGGATGCGAATCGAATCAGTCACAACCACTTCTTTAATGATTGATTCCTGCAATTTCTCGGTCGCGCCTTTCGAGAAGATCGCGTGGGTCGCGCAGCCATAAACTTCTTTGGCGCCAGCGGCCTTCAGGGAGTTCGCTGACCAAACCATCCGATTGGCGGTATCGATCAGATCATCGGCGATGATACAAATTCGATCGTCCACGTCACCAATAATATCCAAGGGATCGACGCTAGGGTCACTGTCGCGCTTGTCAACAATGGCGATCGGGCAATTGAACGTTTCCGCTAGAGCCCGCGCCCGCTTAGTTGAATTGTGGTCCGGCGCGACTACGACTAGGTCATCAGGTCCGCCTAAGCGCTTGCTGATAAAATAATCCGCGATCAGGGGCAGGCCTTGCAAATGGTCAACCGGAATATCAAAGAACCCTTGAATCTGATCCGCGTGCAGATCCAAAGCGACCACGCGATCGGCGCCACCGATTTCAATCAAATTCGAGACCAATTTCGCTGTGATCGGTTCCCGCGACCGGGTTTTACGATCCGCACGTGAATAAGCAAAGTAAGGCAGAACCACATTGATCGTGTGGGCGCTGGCCCGACGCAAGGCATCCAACATGATCATTAATTCCATGAAATTCTCATTGACGGGATCATTAACGGACTGGATCACGAAAATATCATCACCACGAACAGTTTCATTAATATTGATTTGGATCTCGCCATCCGCGAAATGCTTAACCGAAGTACTCAATAATGGGGTACCGACTGATTCGGCCACCGCCTCCGCTAAGTCAAAGTTGCCGTTTAAGGCGATCAATCTCATGGCATGACGATTATTTGCTCTAGCTACCATTTGTTCCTCCAATTTAACTTTTTAAATTCCAAAATGGTTTCAACACTCCTATTATAGTTGAAACCGGCCGTAATGACTAGAAATATCCTAAATTCACTGGGATTTTTCCTAGAAAAGCGGCGGCAATGGGAGGGCCCACTCACTTAACAGGGCACGTTTATCCGTCGTTACAGATAAACCACTAAGTTTTGTCTAAATATTTGCATTTAGTCGCTTAAAATTAGACAATAGAGTGTATAGTAAGTAATAGCAATTTGGTGGAAAAACTATTTAGGGGCGGAAACTCATGGGTGAACAGGCAAAACGGCAACAACCCGAAGAAAAGCAAGAAAGCTTTTGGAAATGGTTATTAGAGGTCATTATACTGGCCGCGGTGATTTTTACTGGGGTCCAATTATTGTTCACTCATGTCTTGGCCAAGGATGTCGTTTCCGGACCCTCGATGCAACCAACTTTCTATGATGGCGACCGCTTGATCACCTCACGTCTGAGCAAAATCAAACGTGGCGATGTCGTCGTGTTAGAGGCACCAGATGAACCGGGCAGTCTCTATATCAAGCGCGTGATCGGCCTACCTGGGGATACAGTAACGGCCAAAGGTGGCCACGTTTATGTCAACGGGAAGCGACTGAGCGAGCCTTACCTGAAAGAATACGATCCCGGCAACGGCTTGCCCTTCCAAGAAGATTTCACCCTACAACAAAAGCTCGGGCGGAAAACGGTGCCAGCGAATAGCTACTTTGTGATGGGGGATAATCGGCCGATTTCCAAAGACAGTCGCCGGATCGGTTTCATCAAGAAATCGGCGATCAACGGTGTCGTTAAACTTAGGTACTGGCCACTGAGCCGGCTTAAGTTCTTCTGAGGCTAACGCTAGCTCCCACCGCCCAAATCATGACCGCTCCCAGCTGCCAACACGTAGGCAGCCACGTGGTAGCGCGGCCCCAACACCAATAAATCGCAAACAAAAACTCGTCCGACAAATTAATGTCGCACGAGTTTTTTAGTTGCCTGTAGCCCAACCAACTATTTAGCGGCCCGGCCTTTATACGTACTTGTATCTGTGTTAACGGTGATCACATCGCCTGCAGAAATGAAATCAGGCACATTGACGATCAATCCCGTCTCCAAAGTTGCAGGTTTCCCACTACCAGTCACAGAGCCACCCTTGATTGAAGGTTGGGTCTCGGTCACTTTCAAATCAACCGTACCTGGTAAGGTGATCCCAATGATTTCACTACCGTAGAATTCGATCTGAACGGTGGCATTTTCCAACAAGTAGCTCAATTCATGCTCGATTGAAGCAGTTGGAATTTCATATTGTTCATAAGTCGTCATATCCATGAAATACGCCACGGTATCTTGGGTATACAAATATTGAGCTTCTTTGTTCTCCATCATGGCCAGTTCGATCTTTTCGTTGGGGCGCATGGTCGTTTGAACAGTCCCACCGCCACGAACATCATATAATTTGACTTGCATCACCGTGTTCCCTTTACCAGGCTTGTGGTGGTTGCTTTCAATTACTTTGATCAATTTGCCATCTTTGACAAAGGTCATTCCCGCGCGTAAATCGATTGCTTCTGTCATCTTTTCGTCCTCGTCCTTTTCGCGAATTATCAGCCTGGGCTGAACCCATGTGCCCTCTAAAAGCACATAGCAAGTTTTATTATACCATAGAAGGCCACAATGAGCGATGCGCAGATTTTGTGAAGATGGCGTCAAGTTAACGTGGGTTTTAGTAATAAAGATATTTGCTAGAATTATCTGAATACTGATGGCACCAATCTGGCTGTTAGTACATACTGACTATTTTTTCTCACGTTACTGATTCAATGTGTGATTCCGTGTTGCCACTCTC
>NZ_RHOV01000020.1 GCF_003946655.1 Lapidilactobacillus achengensis | reverse complement strand
AGTAGTACAAACACCGCTTAAAGCGGTGGCAGAAGTGACAAACGCAGTTTGGCTTTGAATTATAAAAGCCAGCGCCTTGAGACGCTGGCCAGTACATAGGGCTTATAGCCCTGGAGCAAACCACCCGTTTTACGGGTGGTTATGATTTGATCTAGACCAATAAAAACGCCGAATTTTCCCGGTGAAGGCTGTTCAGTCACAGGGAATCAGGTATAATGGAACCAGTAATGAAAGGTGGTTTTTTGATGAGTTGGCAGGATAATTATCAACTTTGGCAAAAGGCAGATCTAACCACTGATCTGCGGCAAGATCTAACCGCGATGGCGCACGATGAAGCGGCGTTACAAGAGGCGTTTACTCAGCCCCTGGAGTTTGGTACGGCGGGAATGCGTGGCGTGATGGGCCCTGGGATCAACGCGTTGAATATTTACACCGTTCAACAGGCGACTGAAGGGCTAGCTTGCTTTATGGACCAACTTTCTGCTGAGAAAAAAGCAGCCGGCGTGGCAATCAGTTACGATTCCCGCTATCATTCGCAAGCGTTCGCTTTTGTTGCGGCAGGTGTCTTAGGCGCCCACGGCATCAAGAGTTACGTGTTCGATTCGCTGCGGCCAACGCCAGAACTTTCCTTTGCGGTGCGTCACTTACACACCTACGCTGGGATCATGATCACGGCCAGCCACAATCCGAAGCAATATAATGGTTATAAAATTTATGGACCTGATGGTGGGCAAATGCCACCAGAAGAAGTGGGGCAGATCGTCGCTTATATCGAGAAAGTGACTGATCTTTTCCAGATCAAGTCCATGCGCCAGAACGAGTTACGCGACGCTCATTTGCTGCAATTGGTCGGTGAAGATGTGGACCAAGCCTACTTGGCCCAATTAGCCACCGTTACTGTCCAACCTGAATTGATCAAGAAAGTTGCCGCGGATTTCACATTGGTTTATTCGCCGCTCCATGGTACCGGAAAAATGCTCTATGAGCGCGTTTTCCGTCAAGCGGGCCTGACCAAGATCCAAGTTGTTCCTGAACAGGCGATCCTGGATCCTGAATTTGCGACGACACCGTTTCCTAATCCAGAATTTCCTAAGGCCTTCGAATTGGCGGAAGCCCTTGGCAAGAAAACCGGGGCGGATCTATTGATCGCCACGGATCCTGACGCGGATCGGTTAGGCGCGGCCGTGCGGCAACCAAATGGTGACTATCATTTATTGACGGGTAATCAGATTGCCGCCTTGATGGTCAACTATCTGTTGGAAGCTTATCAGGCCCAAGGCAAGTTGCCCGCTGACGGGGTGATTGTCAAATCAATCGTTTCCAGCGAATTTCCAGCTAAAGTCGCCGCTCACTATAATATCGAGACCCGCAACGTTTTGACCGGTTTTAAATATATCGGCGAGCAGATCGAACAAATGGAAGTTACCGGCCAAGGCCACTTCCTCTTCGGCTTCGAGGAAAGTTATGGTTATTTGGTCAAATCCTTCGTTCGCGACAAAGACGCCATGCAGGCCGCGGTCCTTTTGGCGGAAGTGGCCGCTTATTATCGGGAAAAGGGCTTGACCATGTATGACGGTCTTCAAAGTCTTTATCGCGAATTTGGGCATTTCCAAGAACGAACCGTTTCCTTTGATTTCGAAGGCCTGGCTGGCCAAGAAAAGATGGCCCAAGTCATGACCGAATTTCGGCAGAACCCAGTTAGCGCAGTCGCTGACGTCGCGGTTACGCGCGTGGAGGATTATCAAGCGCAAACCGCAACCTTGGCCGATGGCACGGTCAGCAAACTGGCGTTACCCAAAGCTAATGTTTTGAAATACTATTTAGCAGATGAAACTTGGATCGCAGTGCGTCCGTCTGGGACCGAGCCGAAGATCAAGCTATATTTCGGTGTGGTCGCGGACAGTGAAGCGGCTGGTCTGCAAAAACTTGATCGCTACCAAGCAGCGTTGAGTCCCCGTTTACAGTAATGTTTTCATCCTCAAGTCGAGTTGGCTTGAGGATTTTTTTGTTGGACTTGCAGATGCGCTGGGTTTGATGGTGACGCAACCGCCTCAGGACGTTTGTCGTGGCTGGAACGCAGTGGACGCTGTTTTGAGCCAATCCGCAAAGGGCGCGGCTTGTCTCAAAATCAGGGCTTTGTCTAAGTGATAAATCACTAAGACAAATCTCACTGCTGAGCCACACGCCCTGAGGCGGTTGCTGGGCAAGTTTGAGCCTATCCGCAAACTGGGCGGAATATTTAATAAAGTGCTTTTGCTAGTGTGGCCGGGTTCAGTTGAGCCGACGAAATAAAAAAACACCCGCTATGCAGGTGGATAAAAAGGTGGCACAAAACGCCCTCCCAAAATGTTAGCATGCGTTCTATCATCGGTCAGTTTAACGATCAGTCTGAGTAGGAATAACACAGCCTAAAGTGGTAGCGAACGTTTGCGATGCCGAGGTGAGCTGAGCCAGAGAAGAGCCTGACTTTGATGATTTTGGAACTACTCTCCCTTTCGTTTTACAAGACTATCTGGAAGCCAAATAATAGCGATCATGACCAAACCAAGTAGAATCTGGACATGCTTTCCTAAATGATAGTTGAAAACAAGATAGTATAAGATAATCATCAGGATAGTCTCTGCGACTTTCATGAATAACTGTTTCTTTGTCATTGTCTATTCACCCGCATTCATGTCTAGATTCCATTAATTATGGCTGATTCTGGTTCAATTGCGCCAATCGTCGCAAATGTTTTGTGTGATTTATCCTGCTTAGTATGATCTCCATCATCTTTCTCAAACGTGTTCGCCACCTGAGCCTCGTCCAATCAGGGAGCTTATCTTGGCCTAAATAATTCATTCAATATCTGGCGGGCGCTGGGAGAGCAAACTCGTGAGGCAAAGCATGAATTATTCGGGCTTGAAATCTATTATGGCGGACTTTTCTGCGGATAGGTTTATTTTGACCGCTATTTCGTCATAGGAATTATCAAAGGTCTGCATCAGATGAACTTTCGAGATTCGTCTCCAGATAATTGATTAATCTTTCTTTTCCTAGGTAGTCAAGCACAGCCACGAGTTCATCCCGGCGCTGTCTACTGTAACGCTCGTCAGTGGTTAGAAAGTTGAATACTTTCCAAATCAGATTGGCCTCCACGTTCTTAAGCTCCGTCGCCAAAAAGTGCAATTGCGGTTGGAAAACATCAAAGAGGGCCTTTGATTTTCGTTCATAGCCCAAGGTGACGCCGTTGATCAAGAAAGCCAGAATATCTCTACTGTAGTAAAGATTATCCAGATAGCCTTTCATCTTCTGAATCGATCTCTTAAAGTGTAAAAGAATATAATCATCGTCAAAACAATACATGGTATTGATAAAGATCGATAGTTCGAACCTGCCCCATGTTGAAATCATGTCTAGGTATGATTGGATGATTTGTTTGCTTTCCGTAAAGCTAGCCAAATTGCAACCTTCTTTTTTGCTCATGATCAGTAAATACTCTGCTTTGAGTATCAGATAGTAATTATCGGCGGTTTCACGGTATTTTTGATTAAGAAATACTGAGAAATTCTCATCGAAACTTTGACTCGATTTGTGATAAAAAATGGCCGAAATCTCGCGTTTCTCGCTGACTTTGGTGTGATCAAGCAAAAATTGGTACTCTTCTAGTGTGATGTTCATTCGTTCTAAATATTGGATCAGGATGGCATAAGAAATTCTAGTCCCCTGTTTTTCGAAGGAAGCGAGCGTACTGCGTTTTGAGATACCAATTGACAATCTTTCTTGGGAGAGACCTCTTTCAATTCTGGGTTGCCTAATTAGTGAGGAATGATTCATCAGATCACCTTTTTATTTTAGACGAAGTAGGGGGCTAATCGTCATCTTTTTTTAGTGAATTATATAATAACTATACCAAATCTATTCAAGGGAAAGAAGGTTGAACACAATGATTTTTGAAATACATGAAGATGGTATCTGGGAAGTCGTGCTGCCATTGTAAATAGCTGGGATCAGCGCTAACGCGGTCAAGCCGTATGCTTCGACCGGCGTTATTCGAAGCGATCATTGAATAGGTATGCTTGGAATAGGCATGCTTGACTTGAAATAAGTGATGCGCTCCGTGGCAAGCAAGTCCGCTACCTAGACCGATCAGTCAGACCAGACTTTTTTGTAGTTCGACGATCGAATCGCTGTCTGACTTTCGCCACAATCGGGATGATGAACCTGATTTGGTTGCACGCTACCATATCTTGTGCTAGAATAGATAAAATTTTAGATCAAGATACAAGTAATGAATGGAGGCCAACTCATGGGAATGCACGCTTATCTACAAGGATTGAGTAATCTGGAAACACTGAATCGAGCGCCAGGTTTTTTCAAATATCAGGAGCACACGGTGGCGGCCCATTCATTCAAGGTCGCGGAAATCGCGCAAATGTTAGGCGATATCGAAGAGATCCACGGTGCGCAGGTGGATTGGCAGCGACTTTACGAAAAGGCGCTTAATCACGACTACACGGAGCGCTTTATTGGTGACATCAAGACGCCTGTCAAGTATGCGACGCCGGAACTGCGCCATCAGTTGGCCGAAGTTGAAGCGCGGATGACGCAAAATTTCATCAAAAATGAAGTGCCGGAATTTTTGCAGGATCGTTATGCTCGCCGGTTAGCCGAAGGAAAGGATGAAACGCTGGAAGGCCAGATCTTGTCGATTGCGGATAAAGTTGATTTGTTGTACGAATCATTTGGCGAAATCGAGAAGGGCAATCCCCAATCTGTCTTTTTGGATATTTTCCGGGAGAGTTTGACGACGATTTTACTGTTCCGCGAACGGCCTTCGGTTCAATATTTCTTGAAGGAAGTCTTGCCTGAACTGCTTCAAGAGGAGTTCGCCGATCGTGATCGCTTGCTGCGCGCAACGCGAGAATTGTTGCCCGCTGATCTCTGATTTTTCTTCGCGTCAGTTCAGGGGAAAACTAGCAAAAAGATAGCGAAAATATGTTCGGTGTGGTACACTGAAACATAGTTAAAGTTGCTTTGTTTCTGGCATGACTGTCGTGAACAGGCGACCTGTTTGATTGAGTTTATTGTTGATCGTAAAGCCCTTCATGGCCAGTCTGGCATCAAGGGCTTTTATGTTCGGATGTGTTTGGGGGTCAAAATTTGTTAAAACGCGAGACAGATCATCAATTTGAATTAGTTTCAAAATATTCACCGGCCGGCGATCAGGGTCAGGCCATCAAGCAACTAATCCAAGGCTTTGAACAGGGTGAGAAGGCTCAGGTGCTGCAAGGCGCTACGGGTACGGGGAAGACGTTCACGATGGCGAATGTGATTGCCAAGTTGAATAAACCCACGCTGATCATCTCCCATAATAAGACCTTGGCGGGTCAGCTCTATGGTGAGTTCAAGGAGTTCTTTCCTCACAATCGGGTTGAATATTTCGTCAGTTATTATGATTATTATCAACCTGAAGCTTATGTGCCATCCAGTGACACATACATTGAGAAGGATTCCTCGATCAATGATGAGATCGATAAGTTGCGGCACTCGGCGACCAGCGCTTTGTTGGAACGTAACGATGTGGTGGTGGTCGCTTCGGTTTCGTGTATTTTCGGTTTAGGTGATCCTCGGGAATATCGGGATAGTGTGCTCTCATTGCGGGAAGGCATGACAGTTGAACGCAATGACCTATTGCGTCAGCTTGTCGGTTTGCAGTTTGATCGCAATGATATTGATTTTCAGCGGGGCCGCTTCCGGGTTCGGGGCGATGTGGTCGAGATCTTCCCAGCTTCGCGAGATGACCACGCGTTACGTGTTGAATTCTTCGGCGACGAGATCGATCGGATCGTGGAAGTAGACGCGCTGACCGGCGAAGTTATTGGCGAGCGGGAACAGGTTTCAATTTTCCCGGCGACGCATTTTATGACCAATGATGTTCAGATGACGGAAGCGATCGCCCGGATTCAAAAAGAGTTGGATCAACGTCTGGTCGAACTACGTGGGCAGAATAAGTTGCTAGAAGCGCAACGTTTGGAGCAGCGGACCACTTACGATATCGAAATGATGCAAGAAATGGGCTACACCTCTGGGATCGAAAACTATTCGCGTCATATGGAAGGTCGGGCGGAAGGCGAGCCGCCCTTTACGTTGTTGGACTTCTTCCCACCTGATTTCAACATTATGATCGATGAGTCTCATGTGACCATGCCGCAGATTCGCGGGATGTACAATGGGGACCGGGCACGGAAACAAATGTTAGTGGATTATGGTTTTCGGTTGCCTAGCGCGCTGGATAACCGGCCGCTGACCTTGGCCGAATTCGAGCAGCACGTGCACCAGATCATGTACGTTTCGGCGACACCGGGTCCCTATGAATTGGCGGCGACCAATGATGTGGTGGAGCAAGTGATCCGGCCGACTGGCTTGTTGGATCCGAAGGTGGAAGTACGGCCGATCATGGGCCAGATCGATGATTTGGTGGGCGAGATCAACCAACGCACCGAGCAACATGAGCGGGTCTTTGTCACCACCTTGACGAAGAAAATGGCTGAAGATCTAACTGATTACTTGAAAGATTTGGGAATCAAGGTCAAATATCTGCATAGTGACATCAAGACCTTGGAGCGGACCCAGATCATTCGGGATCTGCGCTTAGGCAAATTTGATGTTTTGGTGGGGATCAACCTTTTGCGTGAAGGGATCGACGTGCCGGAAGTGTCTTTGGTCGCGATTTTGGACGCGGATAAGGAAGGCTTCTTGCGCTCCGAACGACCGTTGATCCAGACAATCGGTCGCGCGGCGCGGAACGTTCATGGGCAAGTAATCATGTACGCCGACAAAATAACTGATTCAATGGATGTGGCCATTCGGGAAACCAATCGGCGCCGGGAGATTCAAGAGAAATTCAACGAAGTTCATCACGTGACGCCGACGACGATCATTAAACCGATTCGTGACGCCATTACCGCGACGAAATCGGTGGGTGATGAACAAGTGGCGGAAACCGCGGCTGAGCTTAACGTTGATGAGATGAGTAAGGCCGAGAAGAAAGATCTGGTGGCCAGCTTGACCCAACAAATGCAACAGGCCGCTAAAGAATTAGACTTCGAAAACGCGGCGAATTTACGCGATATGATCATGGAATTGAAGACTGAGGTGGTTTAATTTTGGCGAATGATAAGATTGTGATCCATGGCGCGCGCGCCCACAACTTAAAGAATATTGATGTAACCATCCCGCGGGATAAATTAGTCGTTGTCACCGGATTGTCAGGCTCCGGAAAGAGTTCATTGGCGTTTGACACTCTTTATGCGGAAGGGCAGCGGCGTTATGTGGAGAGTTTATCCGCATACGCGCGGCAATTTCTGGGGCAAATGGACAAGCCAGATGTGGATAGTATTGACGGGCTCAGTCCCGCGATCTCGATCGATCAGAAGACAACTTCGAAGAATCCCCGCTCAACCGTAGGGACGGTCACCGAGATCAACGATTATCTGCGGCTCCTGTGGGCGCGGGTGGGAACACCGATCTGTCCCAATGATGGCACCGTGATTTCCAGTCAGTCGGTGGATCAAATGGTCGATCGTGTCCTCCAGTTGCCTGAGCGAACGAAGGTGCAGATTTTCTCGCCGATCGTCCGCCGGAAGAAGGGTCAGCACAAGAAAGCCTTTGACATGATCAAGCGCGAAGGTTACGTGCGGCTACGTGTCGACGGTGAGTTGCATGAAATCAGCGATGAATTAGAGCTGGACAAGAACAAGAAACATGATATCGACATCGTTGTCGATCGTTTAGTTGTTAAGAATGGGATCCGTTCGCGGTTATTTGATTCCTTAGAGGCGGCTTTGCGTCTGTCCGAAGGCTATGCCAATGTGGATGTGATCGGCGGCGAAATGTTGGTTTTTTCTGAACATTACGCTTGCCCGATCTGTGGGTTCACGGTCGGCGAGATGGAACCGCGCTTGTTCTCTTTCAACGCGCCTTTTGGGGCTTGCCCGGATTGTGATGGCCTCGGAGTCAAGTTGGAAGTTGATTTGGATCTGGTCGTTCCTGATCCTAGCTTAACCTTGCGTCAGGGTGCTTTGGCGCCGTGGAATCCGATCAGCTCCCAGTATTATCCCGAACTATTGGAACAGGCGAGCAAGGCTTTTCGCATTAATTTGGATAAGCCATTCAACAAGTTGACCGAGCGACAACGCCAACTGGTTTTGTATGGTTCTGGCGAGCAAACCTTCCACTTCCATTATGAAAATGATTTCGGCGGGGTACGCGATGTGGACACGGTTTTCGAAGGGGTCATTCCCAATGTGAAACGGCGTTATAACGACACCAGTAGCGACTTCACCCGCCAAGTCATGCGCCAATACATGACCGAGTTGACCTGTGAAACTTGTCATGGCGCGCGCCTCAACCCCCAAGCGCTGGCTGTCAAAGTTGCCGGTAAGGATATCGCGGAAGTTTCTGAGTTCGCGGTGAAGCACGCCTTACCATTTTTCGGTGGATTGACTTTGTCGGAGCAAAAGCAGACGATCGCCAAGCCGATCCTCAAGGAAGTTCAAGATCGCTTGACCTTCTTACAAAATGTGGGCTTGGATTATTTGACCTTGTCACGGGCAGCGGGAACCTTGTCTGGTGGGGAAGCCCAACGGATCCGTTTGGCCACACAGATCGGTTCTAATTTGTCCGGGGTCATGTATATCTTGGATGAACCTTCGATCGGCTTGCATCAACGGGATAACGATCGGTTGATCGCCTCATTGAAGAAAATGCGTGATTTGGGCAATACCCTGATCGTGGTCGAGCATGATGAAGACACCATGCGCGCCGCTGATTACTTGATCGATATCGGCCCCGGCGCCGGCGAGCAAGGTGGCCGCGTCATGGCGGCGGGAACTCCGGCCCAAGTCGCGCGTAATTCTAAGTCTTTGACCGGGCGCTACTTGTCTGGCAAGGAATTTATTCCGTTACCATTGCAACGCCGCCCCGGCAATGGCAAAAAAATCACGGTCCAAGGCGCGGCTGCAAATAATTTGAAACAAATCGACGTTGATTTTCCTTTAGGTAAGTTTATCGTGGTTACCGGTGTTTCCGGATCGGGGAAATCAACCTTGGTCAATCTGATCTTGAAACGGGCTTTGGCGCAGAAGCTGAATCGCAATTCGACCAAACCGGGCAAGTACAGCGGTCTGCTGGGATACAAGAATATCGATCGCCTGATCGATATTGACCAAAGCCCGATCGGACGGACGCCGCGGAGCAATCCGGCGACTTACACCGGGGTCTTTGATAATATGCGCGATCTGTTTGCCCAAACCAATGAGGCCAAGCTGCGCGGCTATAAGAAGGGCCGTTTCAGCTTCAATGTCAAAGGTGGGCGCTGTGAGGCGTGTAAAGGCGACGGCATTATCAAGATCGAGATGAACTTCTTGCCCGATGTTTATGTCCCTTGCGAGGTTTGTCACGGGCAACGTTACAATTCCGAGACCCTAGAAGTGACCTATAAGGGCAAAAATATCGCCGAGATCTTAAACATGACCGTCGCTGAAGCCTTGGATTTCTTCAGCGCGATTCCCAAGATCCGCCGTAAATTGCAGACGATCGTCGATGTCGGTCTCGGTTACGTCCAATTGGGCCAACCGGCCACCACTTTATCTGGTGGTGAGGCTCAACGGATGAAACTGGCTTCGGAGCTACACAAACAATCACCTGGTCACAACTTATATATCTTGGATGAGCCGACGACAGGCTTGCACTCAGACGATATCAAGCGTTTATTGGAAGTTTTGAATCGCTTGGTCGATGATGGCAATACGGTTTTGATCATTGAACATAATTTGGATATCATCAAATCCGCCGACTACCTGATCGACCTTGGTCCTGAAGGCGGTGAAGGTGGGGGAACGATCGTCGCCACCGGCACGCCTGAAGAAGTCGCCCAAGTGGCGGAAAGTTACACAGGTCAGTATTTGGCGCCAGTGTTACAACGTGATCGGGAACGAACGTTGGCCAGCGAGGCGAAAACCAAAGCTAAACGCTAGTATTTTGCAAGCAGCTTCAATTCACAGCGGTTTTAAATGCAGCGGTGGCAGTGTAAAAGACGCCATCCTGGCGGCAAGGGTTGCCAGAACCGTGCAGGAATAAGCGCTGGGCACCTCAAATAATCAAATCTATCGGTGGCAAACATTCGCCATCCACAGTGGCTCTCGTCAATTTGGCGAGAGCTTTTTTAAAGCCAATCAGGGCGTTATGATCAACACGATTTCAGGTTGACATGTTCGGTCAAACTGCTATCCTAAAACTAGCTATATTTTTTTGATTCAGAGTGTGAGCCAGCCTGGTTAGTGCTTGAGCAAATAGCCAAGCAATTATTTTGGAAGCCGCACCATGCTTCCGGAACAATCGCGTAGCTAAGCGGAAAGCACTGGGGTGGCGAACACGTTTCAAATTCAGAGTGTTTGAGGAGGAATATTATGTTCTGGCGGCAAAAATCTTGGGGTTTTGATTGGCCGGCCTTTATGTCCGGTATTATTTATTTGATTGCGGGTTTCTTCCTATTCGCGAAACCATCAGCTTCGATCGTGAGTATCGTGTTATTGTTCGGGATCATGGCGATCGTGCAGGGGATTTCTTGGATCGGGAACTTCTTCCATTATCGTGATTATCTCAGTGGGACGAGTATTTTTGTGCTGATCGCGGGTATTTTGGATATCTTGATCGGTATCGTCTTTATCACTAAAATTTACGCCGGCGCGATTGTGATCGCCTATGTGTTCGCGACTTGGTTCTTGATCGACTCATTGATCGGCCTGGTTGTGGTCAGTCATTTGCGCAGTTTCGGCCGGGGTTATTTCTGGGCGGCGCTGATCTTAGAGATCCTTAGCGTGGTGGTGGCCTTGATGTTGATCTTTAATCCGCTGTCATCTTTATTGACGTTGACCATGTTATTGGCGCTCTATTTCGTGATTTTCGGCATCAACAACGTGATCGTGGCGATTGCCCATCGCGGCTAAGGGTTGAACTAGAAAAAGAAACGCCCGGTATGTTATACTATGATGAGTAAAGGGATGTGTGCTGATGGCAAAAACAGATTCATTGCAACTCGTGATCATTACCGGGATGAGCGGTGCTGGCAAAACCGTGGCGGTCCAGTCTTTTGAGGATCTGGGCTATTTTTGCGTGGATAATATGCCACCTAGTTTGTTGCCGAAATTCTGGGAACTGGTTCGTCAAACTGGGCAAATTTCTAAAGTGGCGTTGGTCGTGGATCTGCGCGCGCGGTCGTTTTATGATGAAATCATTACGATGTTGACCGACTTGGATGAGAGTCATGTGGTGAGCACGCGGATTCTGTTTCTCGACGCGTCGGATGAGGAATTGGTCAGTCGTTATAAAGAAACGCGTCGGTCCCATCCGTTGGCGATGGAAGGCCGTTTATTAGATGGCATTTCGAAAGAGCGCGCCTTGTTACAAGAGATGCGTAATCGCGCGCAGACGATCATTGATACCACGGATCTGACCCCGCGGCAATTGCGGGAAGCGATTTTTAAGCAATTCAAGTCCAGTGGCTTGCCCACTTTCCATATTGAAGTGATGTCTTTCGGCTTCAAGTACGGGTTGCCGATCGACGCCGATATTGTGATGGACGTTCGCTTCTTACCCAATCCGTATTATCTGCCTGAACTTAAGCAGAAAACCGGCTTGGATCCAGCGGTGGCGGCCTATGTTAATCAACAACCAGCTACGAATGTGTTTTATCGGCAGTTCATGGCGATGCTGGAAACGGCCTTGCCTGGTTATGTCAAAGAAGGGAAAACTTCGCTGACGATCGCCATCGGTTGTACCGGCGGTCAGCATCGGTCGGTGGCGCTGGCTCAGCGGATCGGCGATGATTTGCAGGCGGACTATCCGGTTGACATCACCCATCGTGATCTGACAAAACGAAAAGAGACGGTGAATCGCTCATGAGTCGGAGTAATCGAATTGTCCGTGTCATCAAAGGACGCCGGCCTAAAGTGGTCGTGATCGGTGGTGGCACCGGGCTGCCTGTGATCTTAAAGAGTTTGCATTTACAAAACGCCGATATCACGGCGATCGTGACGGTCGCTGATGATGGCGGCTCCTCCGGCATTATTCGCGATTATATCAACGTGGTGCCGCCTGGTGATATTCGTAATGTGTTGGTATCTTTGTCGGATATGTCACCGGCTTATTTGGATATTTTCCAATATCGCTTTGAAAGTCAGGATTCCTTCTTCGCCGGCCATGCGATCGGCAATTTGATCATCGCCGCGCTCACCGAAATGGATCACAATATTTTCGACGCGGTCCAAAAATTGTCGCAAATGATGCAGGTGGATGGACATGTATTCCCAGTGGCCAATGATCCGCTGACCCTAAACGCGGAATTTCTTGATGGGACCGTTGTTGCTGGTGAAACCGAGATTTCAGGCCAGCGCAAGCAGATCAAGCGGGTTTGGGTGACGGACACCAATGATCAAGCGAAAGAGCCTGAAGCCGTGCCCCAGGTCATCGCGGCGATCCAAGATGCCGATGTGATCGTCTTGGGCCCCGGGAGTTTGTTTACCAGTATTCTACCTAACTTGATGGTGCGGAACCTGAGCGAGGCCTTACTTCAGTGTTCGGCGGAGGTGATCTACATCTGTAACATCATGACGCAAAAGGGTGAAACGGAACATTTCTCCGACGCGGATCATGTGGCGGTGATCAATCAGCATCTAGGCGCCAAACGGGTCAATACCGTCTTGGTCAATAGCGAACCGGTGCCCGCCAATTATCTGGACTATCAAAAGTATGATGAATATTTATTGCCAGTCGGTCACGATTTCGCCGGTTTGCGATCCCAGTGTGATCGCGTGATCTCCAATGATTTCCTATCATTGCACGATCGCGGTGTTTTCCACGATGGGGATAAAGTGGCCCGGGAGATTCTAAATCGCGCTTTTCAAAGTCATTAGGTGCCCCTGTGGCCCTGACCAGCCCGAAGAGCAAGCGTACCAAAATTATCAATACTCAGTTAAAGTAACAGGACGCTGCAATCAGCGCTGACCAAGCTTTAATGATCAAGTAAGAATGCAGGTGAGTCCATGGCATCTTATGCCAGTGAGGTCAAGAAAGAGTTGACCCAGTTAGAAGTCCATCCAGCCCATGCGCGGGCCGAATTAGCGGCCCTTTTGCGCATGAACGGTTCTTTGGCGATCGCCCATCATCAGTTCGTTTTGAATGTGCAAACGGAGAACCCGGCGACGGCGCGACGGATCTATTCTTTGTTGAAGCAGACCTATACGGTGGAAGCGGAATTGCTGGTGCGCCGGAAAATGAAATTAAAGAAGAATAACCAATATATTGTCCGAGTGGCGAAAAACACCCAACCCATTTTGCGCGATCTGCAAATTTTAGCGCCGGAACAAATGGCGATTTTGACCAAGGTCCCTGATTGGATCTTGGCAGATGAGCAACTGGGCCGGTCGTACTTACGCGGCGCGTTTCTAGCTGGGGGTAGTGTCAATAATCCGGAAACCAGTCGTTATCATTTGGAAATCTATTCATTATATGAAGATCATAACCAGGATATTCTGCAATTGATGAATCGCTTCCAGCTCCATGCGAAAACCACCGAGCGGCGGAGTGGCTACATTAGTTATTTGAAAGAGGCCGAACGGATCGCTGATTTCTTGCAAGTCATCGGGGCGACCAACGCGATGCTCAAATTCGAGGATATTCGGATCGTACGGGATATGCGGAATTCGGTCAATCGGCTGGTCAATTGCGAGAACGCCAATATGAATAAAACAATTGACGCCGCCACTCGCCAGATCGAAAATATCAAGTATTTACAGACCGCGGTCGGCTTGGAAAATATCCCACCGAAGCTCCGGGAAATCGCTGAATTACGGCTGGCTTATCCGGAAACCACATTAGGTGAGTTAGGCCAAATGGTTCCAGGCGGGGGGATCTCCAAATCCGGGATCAACCATCGGCTGCGCAAGTTGAATGAGCTGGCGGAAGGAATGCAAGCTCGCATTATTAGTTAGAAGGGAGTTAATTGTGATGACTGAGCCAATTTTACTAAGTCAACAATTGTGTTTTGAATTTTATCGCACCCACAAAGCGTTCAATCGTTTTTACGCGCAAGCTTTAGCCCCCTTCAAGCTGACTTACGCGCAATATATCGTCTTGCTGGTCCTTTACGAGCAAGGCACGCTGTCAGTGAAAGAACTGGGCCAAAATGTCGGCCTGGATTCGGGAACCTTGACGCCCTTGCTGCGCCGGTTGGAGAAGGATGATTGGATCCAGCGGCAACGCAATGCGTTAGATGAGCGCCGTTTGGATATCGTTCTCACGCCCCGGGCCCAAGCGGCCAAGGACGCGCTGTTCAGCCATGTCCAGGGCTGCGCGGAAACGTTGGCGCTGCCAGTCGCGGATTATCAACGGATGATGACCGACGCGGCCAGCCTGTATGATCGTGTCGAACAGGCCACCACCGCGTTGAGTGACCAAGAGAAATCAGTCGCTGATTAAGCGACTTGCAATTGGCCCTGATCCGCAAGCAAAGGCCATGATTAAATTACTTTAAGAAAACACTTGCTATTTGCCTGAGTTTTAGGTAAAATATTCAGTGTTGCTTGGGCCCTTAGTGTAATGGATCGCACGTAAGATTCCGGTTCTTGAAATCTGGGTTCGACTCCCAGGGGGCCCATAAATTTTTCAAATCACCATTAACAATGTCGCGATTTTGGCGCCTTTGTTGGGTAGATGGCGTAAAATTTTGAACGATTTTACAAATCATGAGAATAGCCGCTGACTTTCTTCGGAAAGTTGGCGGCTATTTTTGGATTTGCTAATGATGATCGCGGTCAACCTAATTTGGGGAGATATATATTTTTAGACCCATCAAAAAAGGTATCGCTCACGAACATTCGTCCAGTGCGATACCTTTTTGATTTTGGGTAAATCTTGCCCTAAGAAGATCACGACAATTTCCTCCCTGGGCCTGACCGTCTTGGCGGCGCGGCCATCAGCAGAAACAACCGATCGCCCTTAGTCTAGAAAATAAAGTCAGAGGGTTACGCTTAACAGCGTGATGCGCTGGTTTCACCTAAGAAAAGGTCACACTGTTCCTTTAAAAATATAAAAAGATCGAAAGCGCCTAAAGATTTTTGGATTTCAAGAATTTCCTCAACATGGTCCCAGGCCGCTTTTGAGTGTGAGACACAATATGAATAAATTGCTTCCGCTAATTTGATATAGAACCTTCCCTGCATTTGTCCCCCCCCCCCCCGAAATTGATGTTTTCCATGCTGCGCACATAATACTGGGCTTTCAAGAGGTCGTTATTCATTAAATTCAAGCGAACCGTATTGTAGAGGAGGACAATAATCAGCTCAAAGTTTTGTTGGATTTCTGCGGTTGGTACGGCGCGGGAGATCAAGTCCTGAGAAAAAAGATTGACCGTCGGCAACGGTAAAACGTTCATGGTCGTGCCATACAATAAGAATTCAAAGCTAGACCATTGCTCGACGTGAAACAGGTAGTCACAAAGATAGTCAACGCTATCTTGGTCAAAGGCTGAATGATCAAGCCTCGTCATTAACGCGTTGATCATGAGCAGCAAGGCCTTATTCGTCCCACACTTGTCCCGTTGGTAGGTCTTCAGGGCGGCCTGTTTGATCAGTTCGCACTGAGATCGATTGCCAGAGATAACGGCTTGGGTCAGATCGGCGATTATTTTATTTTTATTGGGGGCGTCACCATGGGACAACTCAAAGTCGAACTCTTGCGGGCTCACATTTAACCGGTCCAATAATAGGAAGAATTTATCAACCGTAATGCTGGTTAAACCGCGTTCGAACTTCGAGATCTGAGCTGGCGACATGATATCTTTGGCAAGTGCTGCCTGACTAATACCTTTGTCTGTTCTGAAAGTTGAAATTAGCTGTCCGATTTCTCTCATTTTTATCGCCTTATTCATATATGAAATTTTCATTTATTTATCATTATACCGTAGTATACTTAATGATTATATCATACGAGCGAGCGTGAAAGCGGCTATAGGAGGATTAAATGCTGAAAAAATGAAATCAAAAAATGAGACCCTTAATTTTGAGTATTTTAGAACCAAGGCGGAAGCAATGCTGCTGACGCGAGGATGGCAGATACATATTTTTGCCTATTATGATAATTATCACCGAATTCTCAGGAAAGTGGCCACCGATTGCTGGCTCCGTGATATTTTTGCAAAAATTAGCTTCGTCTCGATAACGAAGGAGGACAATGATTATGTACGAAACGCTTAAACTATTCAAATATGAGAAAAAACTGACGCTGTTGACAATTGTGCTTTCGATTGCCATGGCCTTAAGCAGTGTCGGTAGTTCGGTAACCTTGGCGCCATTGACCGATCGCCTAATTGCCAGAGACTTGAGCGGCGTTACCTATTGGCTATTACTGACGATTGCTTTTTGGGGTGTTACTTTAGCACTTAATTACGCGAATTCTATTCTGCAGGAACAAATCATTCGGAAGATAACGAATCAGTTGCGCGTCCAAATAACTGATGGTCTTAATGACATGTCGCTAACTGATTATCGGCAATCTGATCACAGTGAATATGTTTCATGGCTGACAAATGATCTGGATTTGATCAAAGCCAATGGGTTACAAAATTTCTTTGAGTTGATTTCTAATTTTTCAACCTTGATTTTCTCGATCGGGGCTTTATTCTTTTATCATTATAGTTTAGCGGTGATCGCGATTATTTTGGGAGTCTTGACGATGCTGATTCCTAACTTCTTTGGCACCTTTATGGAAAGAGAGACCAATCGCTTATCGGCCGCCAACAGTAAGTTCTTAACGAAAATAGAAGATTTATTCGGCGGCTTTTCGGTATTTTTGACTCATAATATCGGTCATATCCTGACGGCCAACGTTAATGAAGAATCGGATCAGCAAGGGGCGACCAACGTCAAATATGTTCGCAATACTGGTTTTATTGAGTTGATCATTGGCTTGATTAGTGTGCTAGCGCAAATGGTGATGCTGGGGTTAACTTGTTATTTGGCGATTAAGGGCTACTTTTCGGTCGGTGTTATTTCTTCCAGCGGTCAGTTATCAGGAATCGTCTTTAGTCGCTTAACCAGTGTGATCCATGGGATTTTTAGAATGAAAACAGTCAATGCCATCACTAAGAAAGATATTAAGCCCCAGTCGCAGCACAGTACACCGAGCAAAATTGATTTTGAGCGGGCGCTGACCTTGGAACATTTGAATTTCGGCTATACTGACGCAAAAGATGTGATCAAGGATTTCTCCTATCAATTTGTCAAGGGCGGCAAATACGCGATCGTCGGGAAGAGCGGTACTGGTAAATCGACCCTGATCAAATTGCTCAGTGGCCGGTTGGAGAATTATCGTGGGACCATTAAGATCGATGATGCCGAGTTAAAGTCGGTCAATCCGCATGATATCTATGATGTGATTGAACTGGTCGAACAGAAGCCTTATATCTTCAATGAATCAGTGGGGGAGAACATTTCCCTCGGCGTGAAGAAATCGCCGACCATGCTGGAGAAAATCGCTGAATTTCTGCATCTAAATGAGTTTACCAGCCTGAAAGCCATGATGAGTGAACATGGCAGTAATTTATCTGGTGGCCAACGCCAACGATTGGCGTTGGCGCGGGCAATGGCCTTTAGTAAACCAATTCTAATTATTGATGAGGTCACGGCCGGGATCGATGCGGAAGGTTCGCAACAAATCGAGGATGCCCTGTTGGCCGATGAGAATTTGACCGTGATTATGATCACCCATACCTTATCTGACAAAACCCGCCAACAATTAACCGGATTGGTGGAGCTGGGCGATGAACAGCGAGCTGCCACGCTGATCTGATCAGGCGCCTGGCTCCAAGCCAGCGCGGTTTTGATTCATTTGCTGTGTAACACCCTAATATTATCAGGTTCTGGTCGTTTCCCAAGGGACCATTGGGGCGCCATCAATAAAAGCCAGTCTCCGCTGATCAACTGATGGGCGGACACTGGCTTATTTTCTTTTCAGAGCTGGGTCGGCGTAATGGACCACTCAATCAAAGCCGCTCGTTGCGTTTGCTGTCACTTCGGTCGGAGTCGCGGCGCTGGGTGGCATGCTTGGGCTTTGCCGAAAGGCGCGGGGGCTTTGACCGTAATAATTCTTGAAGGCGTGGGAGAAGTGTTCCAATGAAGCAAAGCCGACCGCGGCGCCGATCGTGGAAATGCTGGCGGCGCTTTCGTTAAGCAGCATGGCCGCCGCGGACATGCGGGCCTTGGCTTTCTTCTCGCGGAAGGTCTGACCATAAAGGCGTTGCAGCCAGCGTTCGGTTTGCCGCGGACTGCTGTCGATTTGGCGGGCCAAGTCAGTTAAACTGGCTTGTTGATAGTCGTAGAGAAAGTAACTTTCAATGGTCAAGGCGATCTGGTCTGCGGGCACCATCCGCGTTTGTGGGCGTTCTAGGCGCGGGCGGCCTTGGTAGTTGCGCAACATTTTGACGATCAGTTGCTGGAACAAGGCGCTTAACGCAATTTGAAACCCACTTTGTTGCTGAGCCATTTCTTGGAAAATTTCCTTGAAAAGGAGATCCAGGCCCTGCTGATCCGGACCGAGCCAAAAAGTCGTGGCCAAGAACTCTTGCAAATTGGCGGCCATGGTTTGTGGTGCTGGGGTTTGCCTGAGGGTGGTCGGTTGGTCAGCGGTTTTCAAATAAACACACAATTCCCGCATGGGCTGGGTCGCTGCCGGCAGTTGGGCGTGGTCCACACCGGGGCCGGTCATGTAGAGACTGCCAGGACCGAGCGCGTATTTCTGCCCTGATATCAGAACCGCGCCGTAACCACTGGCGATATAGTGGATCTCATAGCTGGTCCGACCGTGATGATGACTGGGGATGACCTGCTGAATAACGCCATCGAGCAAATTGATGATTTGAAACTGATGTCCCGCTAGTTCGAACCGCACCGTTAATTCTTGAAATGAACACGCCATTTGAACGACCTCGTTGCTTGAGTTATTTGACTGCAATCCCGCAACTCGCTGAGCGTGACTTAAGCCTCAAGCTGTTTGCGGTCAGCTTCAGTTTACCAGATGTTGACAACTTGCGCTAATCCGACAAAAAAAGTGATAAGTTGACGTGATTGGCGCTAATGTTTAAGTTTGTCCTTGGTTATAATGAAGTTGCATGATGTTTGGCAGTTTTGGAAATGATCAAGGAGGGCAAACATGAACAAGATCAATGGCTATTTGGCGCGGATCGATCAGGTCAATCAAGCGGGGACCTATCAGGATAATTGGGATTCGCTGGCGCAGCATCCGTTACCGCGGTGGTTCCGTCAAGATAAGTTCGGTATTTTCATTCATTGGGGCGTTTTCAGTGTCCCGGCTTTTGGGAGTGAGTGGTACTCCCGCTCCATGTACGTTCAGGGGTCGCCGGAATATGAGCACCATCGGGCAACTTATGGTCCCCAAGACGAGTTCGGCTATCAGGATTTCATTCCCCAGTTTAAGGCGGAGCACTTTGATCCTCAAGCTTGGGCGGCGCTCTTTCAAGCAGCGGGGGCTAAATATGTCGTTCCCGTGGCCGAACACCATGATGGCTTTCAAATGTACCGCAGTGACTTATCCCCGTGGAATGTGGCGGAAATGGGACCGAAGCGTGATGTTTTGGGCGAACTAGAACAGGCTTTCGCGGAAGTTGGACTGGTTACCGGCGCGTCCTCACACCGCGCGGAGCACTGGTTCTTTATGGGCCATGGCAAGGAATTCAAAAGTGATATTCATGAGCCGTTGCAGCCTGGCGATTTTTACTGGCCGGCGATGCCTGAGCCCGACCACTATGATCAACATAGCGAACCGGCGCCGTCAACCGAATTCTTGGACGATTGGCTGGCCCGGACCTGCGAGTTGATCGATCGTTATCGGCCGCGGTTGTTGTATTTCGATTGGTGGATCCTCCACGCGTCCTTTAATCCCTATTTGAAGAAAATGGCGGCCTATTATTATAACCGCGCCGAAGAATGGGGTCAGGAGGTGCTGATCAATTATAAGAACGATTCCTTTATGTTTGGCACCGCGGTCGTTGATATTGAGCGGGGTCAATTCGCGGCGGCCAAGCCATATTATTGGCAAACTGATACCTCAGTGGCCTTGAATTCTTGGGGATATACCGAGAATAATCAATATCGCACCGCTTCCGAATTACTCTGTGACCTTGTGGATGTTGTCAGCAAAAATGGGAATTTGTTGCTTAATGTGGGCCCCAAGGCTGATGGCACGATCCCAGATGAGGATCGGCAGATTTTATTGGAGATGGGCGCTTGGTTGAAGGTCAACGGCGAGGCCATCTATGATTCCCAAGTTTGGCGCAAGTCGGCGGAAGGACCAACTCCGGTGGTTGAAGGGCAGTTCTCTGATGATGAGCAGGAGCCTTATACGTCCGCGGATGTGCGCTACACCGTTCGTGGTCATAATCTTTATGCGATCGCCTTGAAAGGCGCGCCTGATGGTCACTACGATTTCCCAGCCTTAGGGGAACAAAACGCGGAAAAGGGCGCCGAATTCCACGGATTGATCAAGTCCTTGACCCAGCTAGGTTCTGACGCCGCCGTTGATTATACCCGCGATCCAACGGGCTTACATTTACAAACGGCTGGCAATTCTGGCACGCAACCCGTTGTTTTCCGCTTGGAATTGCAGTAGACCGCGCCGGCTTCGTCTGAGCCGTTTGATCGGGTGATCAAACCCGTCGGCCAGTATGAACCAATACCAGCAAGTACCAAGGATTACCAGCAAACCGCAGCGAAGATTCAACGCTAAACTAACTTTTTGTCAACTTTCCGACCAGTAATCCCGGAAAGTTGGCTTTTTTTCGATGTTTCTTAGGCAAAAAAGTGCTTGTTCCAATTGCCAGTCGCGCCAATCAATGATACGATGCCTTTATGTGTTTTTGATTTCCGCTGGTTTGCGTGGCCTTTTTAAGGTCAGCGCGCTGGCAGTTTAAGGGGTTTTCGAATGTTTTCTTTATTACTTGTGGTGATTTACGCGGCGTTTATTAGTTTGGGGTTGCCGGATTCATTGATTGGCTCCGCCTGGCCCGTGATGCATGGGCAGTTGCACGTTCCCGTGTCTTACGCGGGTGTGGCGACGATGATCATTGCCGGCGGGACGATTGTTTCTAGTCTGTTTTCTGATCGGTTGATTCGCCGTTTTGGCGCGGGCTTGGTGACTGCGGCCAGTGTGCTGACCACAGCCATCGCCTTATTTGGCTTCTCATTTAGTCCGAATTTCGTGGTCCTTTGCTTATGGGCAGTGCCCTACGGCTTGGGCGCCGGCGCCGTTGACGCGGCTTTGAACAATTATGTGGCTTTGCATTATAAATCGCGGCAAATGAATTGGCTCCACTGCTTCTGGGGCGTGGGCGCGGCGATCAGCCCGGCGATCATGGGCGGCTTCTTAGTACGAAACAACAATTGGCAAGGCGGTTATCGCGCGGTCGGTTATTTGCAAATTGGGTTGACCATTGTTTTGTTCTTGAGCTTACCTTTGTGGCAGCTCAATCGTCCGCGGCCAAAAGTTGCGCCCACCAACGCGGATGCACCAACCAAAATGACCACCGCCGCTGAGCCGCGGCTAAGTTTACCGCAGATTTTGCGGATGCCTGGGGTGGTCACGGCTTTGGTAGCCTTCTTCGCTTATTGCTCCCTGGAAGGTACGACCGGCTTATGGGCCAGCAGTTACCTAGTCCAAGCGAAGGGCGTTGCGCCAGATGTCGCGGCGCGGTTCGCTTCCTTATTCTTCATCGGAATCACAGTCGGTCGCTTCTTCAGTGGCCTGGTCGCCGATCGTTGGGGTGATCACCAGCTGGTGCGCGTGGGGATCAGTATTCTATTGCTGGGTGTTTTCTTGTTGATCTTGCCGGTGCAAGCAACCCAATTGTCGCTGATCGGTCTCGTCGTGATCGGATTGGGCTGCGCGCCGATCTATCCGGCGATCATTCATGCCACCCCGATGAACTTTGGCGCCGAAAATTCTCAGGCCATTATCGGGGTCCAAATGGCTAGCGCTTATGTGGGCTCAACATTTATGCCGCCATTGTTTGGCGTGTTGGCTAGCACGTTCTCCATTGGCCTCTATCCTGTTTATCTGTTGATTTTCGCCCTGATCCTGTTGGTCATGACCGAGTGGCTAAGTCAACAGGTGCTGCATAAGGCTTGGGACTAAGATAATTGCCTTTTGAAAAATAGATTCGTTTGTGATGGAGCGGTGCTGAAGAGCGCCGCTTTTTTCGTCGGCAATTGTTTGAAGTTTATCCGCAAAATGCGCCACTTTCTATTTCGAATTTCTTGCTTTGGGGCAGGTGTGGTGGGGTTTGGGTGGTGACGCAACCGCCTCAGGACGTTTGTCGTGGCTGGAACGCAGTGGGCATCGTTTGAAGCCAATCCGCAAGCCCGGCGGCTTGTCTTCAAATCGAGCCTTATTCTAAGCGATAAATCGCTAAGAATAATCTCACCGCTGAGCCACACGTCCTGAGGCGGTTGCTAGGCAGAATTGAGCCGATCTGCCATCGAAGCGACGTATCCGACGAAGTGCTTTTGCAAGCGAGCGGTCAAACAATTACCCGATTTTGGGGTGGTACGGTAACACCAACAGATTACAGCAGTCTGTACTTTATTGCGGGTGTGGTGGGTTTGAGTGGGGACGCAACCGGGTCGGGCCATTTGTGCGGCTGGAACGCAGTGGGCGTCGTTTTGAGCCAATCCGAAACCCACGGCTTGTCTCAAAATCGAGCCTTATTCTAAGCGACAAAGCCGCAAAGAATAATCTCACTGCTGAGCCGCATGGCCCGACCCGGTTGCTAGGCAGAATTGGGCTTATCTGCAATCGAAGTTGGGTATCTGACGAAGTGCTTTTGCAAGCTAGAGGTTAAAACAATTGCCAATTTTGAGTGGTACGGCAAGGCTAACGGATTCGGACTGGGAGACCCGGATACTTTGCGTAGACTGAACATCTCTACCCGTTTTCTTAACAATCCACGGGTCAAAACCGACCAATTCAGCTGATTCATCAAGAACTTGCCTCAGTTCATCAGATAGGCTTCACTGGTGTCACCAATTTGAAGTTTGTAACCACTAACCATGGCCGTTAATTGCGTGGCTCCTCATCAATTGACCATAGCTTGCCGGCTGGCGTGAGTGCTCAAACGGCTGTTATAACGTTGAGCGGCTGGAGCGGAGAAATTCGGGGTGAGATCGCCGTGAAATTGGTCTTAGTGGCTATGCCACTTAGACCAAGGCTCAGCTTTGAGATTCGCGGTTTTTGCGAAGCTCAAAGTGACGCCCACAGCGAGCTCACCCCGAATTTCGCAGCGCAAGCCGTGAATATCTATTGAAACGTGTTCGCCGACCTAGCTTCTTGCGCTTAGCTACGCGACTATTTCGGTGGCACAAACCCGCGTCCAAAATAGTTGCTAGGCTAATGCTCAGGAGCTGACTGGGTCGGTTCACACTCTGGCGTTGGTGGTTCGTTTGCTCGTCTGGCGGAAGGTCGGGCTGGGGGTGAGTCAGCCGCGATATTATTGTTGGCGATTTATCGCCTACAATAAGGCCGAGTTTTGAGATTTTCGGCGCACTTCCGAAAAGCTCAAAATCGTGCCCGCCGCGTTCCACCACCCCCAGCCCGACCTGGAGCCCCACTACACCAGCCATCCACCAAAGCCACGCGCAGCGCAAGCTGCGGCCAAGCTATTCTCGCACTTTTCCGATTGCAAAAGCAGGCGAACCTTTTTATAATGAATAAGTCACTTAGGACATTTACTCGTGGCCCATCAGCCACACCCTACGCCGCTGAGAATGCAGTTGGCAGCGCAGACTCAGCCACAGGCACTTACAGCCCTAACGTCAAACATCAAGTAAATATAGGTTCCTAGCGCGGTTGACTGTTCCAGTAAGACCGGCGCCGCGCAAGGACAAAGAAGGTTGAGTACTCAAGCGATGGCACAACGAATCGAGATTCTGGTTACCCTGAATGAAGCCTATTTGCCGCCGCTCCAAGTCATGTTGGTTTCATTATTTGAAAATAATCCCCATCAGTCCTTTCGCATCTGGCTGATCCATCGCCAGATCCCCGCGGAGAAATTGACCGCGCTAGCGCAGTTGGTCCATAGTTTGGGCGGTCAATTGAAGCCGATCCAGGTTGATGGTCAACATTGGACAGGCGCGCCAACAGAAGCACGCTATCCCATTGAAATGTATTTTAGATTGTTGTGCGCCGATATTTTACCGAAAACAGTCAAACGGGTCCTGTATTTGGATCCGGATATTCTGGTGGTCAATCCGGTGCAGCAACTTTGGCAAACGGAACTGGACGGCAAAATGTTGGCGGCGGCGACTCATTCCGGGATGACGCACCTGGTTACGGGAATCAATAATATTCGGTTAGGCACCGACCATGGTTACTATAATTCCGGGGTGATGCTGATCGACTTGGCGCAGGCGCGGAAGATCATCAAGTATGCTGACATTGAGCGAATTATTAACGAACACAGTGATTTGTTGCTGTTGCCTGACCAGGATATTTTAAATTTCTTATACGGCGAAGAAATCAAGGAGATCCCCGAAGAAAACTGGAATTACGACGCCCGTAAATATCCGTTGTATTTTACCCGCAGTCTGGGCAAACATGATTTGCAGTGGACCTTGGTCAATACCGCCGTTTTGCATTTTTGTGGTCATCCTAAACCTTGGGAGGCCCATCACGACAACCGTTTCACCGCGCTATACCTCAATTACCAGCAGTTAACGGCCCGGCGCTTGCAGGCGTTGGCGCCAGCGTCGGAGGAACCTCCGGCAGAATCGACCGCGACCAGTGACAGCCGGTGAGTTTTTGGTGTAAACTAAAGGCGTGTCAAAAAGCAAAAAAAGTAAGTAAAATTGTTTGACCTATTTTGACTAATATGCTAAATTAGCAGAGTAGTTCGAACAGTGCTAATTTAAAAAGAACTAAACTCAAGGAGGCTACACGATGTTAGTACCTACAGTTATTGAACAAACTTCCCGGGGCGAACGCGCCTATGACATTTACTCACGCTTGCTGAAGGATCGGATCATCATGCTGTCTGGTGAAGTCAATGACCAGATGGCCAACTCGATCATCGCCCAATTACTCTTCTTGGACGCCCAAGATTCAACCAAAGACATTTCCCTTTACATCAACTCACCAGGTGGGGTGATCACTTCTGGTTTGGCGATCATGGATACGATGAATTTCATCAAGTCTGACGTTCAAACGATCGCGATCGGGATGGCTGCTTCCATGGCCAGCGTTCTGTTGACGGCTGGGACCAAAGGCAAGCGCTTCGCCTTACCTAACTCAACTGTCTTGATCCATCAACCTTTGGGTGGCGCTCAAGGCCAAGCCACAGAGATCGAGATCGCCGCGGAAGAAATCATCAAGACCCGCAAGAAGATGAACCAGATCTTAGCTGACGCCACTGGCCAAACCTTGGAAACCATTCAAAAGGATACTGAACGGGATAATTATATGACCGCGCAGGAAGCCTTGGATTATGGTTTGATCGACAAGATCATGGTCAACATGAACGATAAATAAAGTATTGAAATCGACTCAGATCAATTGAGTCAGAAAAACGCTACGGCAACCGGCCGTAGCGTTTTTTCGGTATTTAGATCAAGTTGAGCGAGCTCAGTTTCAGCGATCAGTAGCCAGACAGGACATTTTTGACTTTGACGGCGCGGCTCGATCACTGCCGCCAATAATCAGCGGCGATCCGTTGACCTTGGTCGATCTTGGCCCATTGTTGGTCGGTGGTCAGTTCGTTGCCGCCGTCACAGGAGGCAAAACCACATTGATGGGACAAGTAAAGGCGCTCCTTGGGAATGATCTGGCTGGCCTGGTCCAATAGGCGATAAACCCGGGCTTCATCATCCAAATGATCGGTCTTGCTAGAAAGTAGACCCAAAACAAGGGTGACTGCTGGCTTATTCGCTAAAACGGCCAGTGCGGAAAGGTCGCCGGCCCGTTCGTCATCCCATTCCAAAAAGAACCGGTCGTAGTGTTGCTCGCCGAGGAATTTCTGCGCGATCGTGGCGTAACTGCCACCGGCGGCGTGTCGGCTCGCGTAGTTGCCGCGACAATTGTGGGTCCAGACTTTCAGCCCCAAGGCGTGGCCATAATCGGCGACTTCATTATTGATCGCGATGAACGTATCCGCCAAATCGACAACTTCACCATTGCCGGCGGCGAAGAAACTTTGTTGATTATCCGACGCGAACAGTTCCCAGAGACAATCGTCAAATTGAATGATCGTTCCACCAGCGTCACGATAATCACGTAGAAATTCTTTGTAGGCATTGATCAGGCCAGCGCGGAGTTCCGCCTGGTTCGCATAAACTTGACCAGGTCCATATAAATGATCAAAAATCGCCAATTCCGTGAAAGCGTGGGCCGCGCCCCAAACGGTGGTTTTAACAGTGGTCGTGCCGGCTTGAGCCTTGATCGTTTTGAAGATATCAATGAAATGATGATGGCGGCCAGATAAGGGGGCGGTGATCCGCAAGCCAATGTCCTTGCGGGTCTCAAAAGCGCCACCGTCGTGATCTTGGAAGGTGTAACCTTGCTTGGCGATATAGCGTTCAATCCCGCCGAAGCCCCAAATAAAGTCCAAGTGCCACATTGATTTGGAATATTCGCCGTCAGTGAGGACACTGAGTCCGTGGGCCTTTTGTTGGGCGACGACCGTTTTGATCGCGGCGCTCTCTGCAGCCTGGTAGCCAGGAAAGTCCTGATAAAACGGATAGGTGATATCATCGCGTTGTTCGATTTGATTTTTATAAGTCAAGAGTGAAGTCGGTCGTAATAATGAACCGACTGTTTGAAAATGTGTTGTTGTCATGGGAAAGCCTCCAGAAATTAAGTCTTGAGGATATCATAGCAAGTTTTTCAGATAATAGATAATACCGGTTAACTTTGTGCTATGATAGGTAAAAACTATAACCGAGGGGCAAATCATGCGCATCCAACAATTAACCTATTTAGAAAAAATCGCGGCGACCGGTTCGATCAATGAAGCCGCCAAACAACTCTTTATTAGCCAACCCTCGTTGTCTCAGGCGATGAAGGAGTTGGAAAAGGAATATCAATTGCAATTATTTTATCGTAGTAAATTAGGAATCACATTGACAGCTGAGGGGCGCGAATTTCTGAACTATGCTCGTGGGATCTTGGATCAGGTCAATTTATTGAATGACCATTTCAATGTGGAGGTGGTCCGCAAGCATGTCTTCAGTGTTTCTGGGCAGCATTACGCCTTTGTGGTCCACGCTTTTGTCGAGCTGGTCAAGCGGATCGGTCAAGATGAATATCAATTCACCTTGCGGGAGACGCAAACGCAAAACGTTCTAGATGATATTCAAACTTTTCGTAGTGAGATCGGGGTGATCTACTTGAATCAGTTTAATCGAGCGGTGCTGACGCGGTTGATTGCCGAGAAGGATTTGAGCTTCACACCACTTTTCGTGGCTCAGCCGCATGTTTTCGTCGGACGGGATAATCCACTGACCAGTAAAGCTCGCCTGACTTTGGCCGATCTGACTGACTATCCCTATCTTTCTTATGAACAAGGGGAGAATAATTCGTTTTATTTTGCCGAGGAAATCTTGAGCACCATGCCCCACAAAAAGCAGATCCAGATCAGTGACCGAGCGACGATTTTCAACTTAATGGTCGGACTGAATGGCTATACCATCAGCAGTGGCATCATCAGCAGTGAACTCAATGACGAGAAAATCGTGGCGATTCCCTTGGATGTGCCGGATTCGATGACCTTAGGGTACTTGACGCATAAGAAAATCGAATTAAGTGCCCTGGCGACAGAATACTTGGTCCTATTGAAACAGCATATTCGTAACTACGGTTTTACGATCATTGGCGACTAGCTGGACGCGCTCGCTATCCCCGACATCTGTGCTGGGCTGGGTCGCGCTCTTTTTTTGAAACGTGCTAACCAGCCCAGTATCTTCTGCGCAGCTACGCAACTATTCCGGGGGGTATAGACCAGCCTTCAAAATGGTTGCTAGGCTAATGTTCTGAAGCTACCGAGGCTGGCTCTCGCTCTTCTTTTGAAACATACCGGCCACGGTCGTTAATTGCGTTGCACCTCATCAAGTAGCCATAGCTTGTCAAGTAGCCATAGCTTGTCAATTGGCGTGAGTGCTCAAACGACTGTTAAAACGTTGAGCGGCTGAAGCGGAGAAATTCGGGGTGAGATCGCCGTGAAATTGTCCTTGGCGGCTTGGCCGCTTAGGACAAGGCTCAGCTTTGAGATTCGCGCGGGTTTCGCGAAGCTCAAAGTGACGCCCACAGCGAGCTCACCCCGAATTTCGCAGCGCAAGCCGCGGACATCAATGAAACGTGTTCACCGACCTAGCTTCTTCCGCTTAGCTACGCAATTATTCTGGAAGCATAGACCAGCCTCCAAAATAGTTGCTAGGCTAATGCTCAGAAGCTGACCAGGTCGGCTCACACTCTGGCGTTGAAACGTGTTCACCGACCTAGCTTCTTCCGCTTAGCTACGCAATTATTCTGGAAGCATAGACCAGCCTCCAAAATAGTTGCTAGGCTAATGCTCAGAAGCTGACCAGGTTGGGTTCACACTCTGGCGTTGAAACGTGTTCGCCGACCTAGCTCCCTGCGCTTAGCTACGCGATTGTTCCGGAAGCAAAGTGCGGCTTCCAAAACAATTGCTAGGCTAATGCTCAGGAGCTACCCGGGTCGGCTCACACTCTGGCGTTGAAACGTGCTCCACACAACTGACTTCTGCGCTTAACTACGTCAGGCTTCTGGAGGCTAAGACCGGCCTCTAAAATCCTGACTAGGTTAATGCTCGAAGTCAACTCATTGTGTTTCGCGCTCGCTGGGGGTGAGTCAGCCGCGATATTATTGTTGGCGATTTATCGCCTACAATAAGGCCGAGTTTTGAGATTTTCGGCGCACTTCCGAAAAGCTCAAAATCGTGCCCGCAGCGTTCCACCACCCCCAGCCCGACCTGGAGCCCCACCACACCTGTCAACAACCAACGCCACGCGCAGCGCAAGCTGGGGACATTGTAGAAACGTCATGCGCGCTAGCCTAGTTTCTTCCACTTTAGCCAGTTGAGTCGCACAGTAGATCTTGACGTTTTAATGAAGGAAGGGCGAAAAACCCGTGATCACAGCAATCGATCATGCTCTTGATAAGTTTAAATCGTGAAATTTTCAGGAAATTCCTGATAAAGCGGTTGCAAATCTTGCAAATGAAAATCACAATTGTTATAATGATTTCGGTGCTTGAGATAGGGTAAGACTTTTGATCAACGCTATATTTTTTGGCACTGATGGGTCGCAATATGACACCGTTGGACGATTCTTGTCCCACTGAAAGGTCTGGCTGTGATGCAGAATGACTTAACGTGGTTGGATACGATCGCCCCGGGTTTCTTGAATACGATCAGACAGCGGTATTTGATCTTGCAGCGGATCCAATGGCTAGAACCTGTTGGCCGGCGCACGCTGGCTCAAGAGCTTGGGCTCAGCGAGCGTGGACTACGAACAGAAACTAACATTTTGAAAGCTTCAGGATTGATAAATTCCTCGAAATTAGGTATGGTATTAACGGAGAGTGGCCGGGAGATTCTCGGCAAACTCGATGATCTCATGTCTGATTTACTGGGATTTCCGAAGAAGGAGCGGCGCTTAGCCGACGTCTTGGGAATTGACCATGTCTTGATCGTTTCCGGCGATTGTGATTCGCAACCGCGGGTGCTGGAATCCATGGGTCAGCTGTTGAATAAGACCTTGGCGGTGCTGTTACCTGATGGCGAGAATATCATCGCCGCAATGGGTGGCACCACCATGGCGGTGATGGCCAAAGAATTAACACCGGCCTTGGCGAAACAACGTGATTTGTTGTTCGTACCTGCCCGTGGCGGTGTTGGCGAACTGGTCGATATTCAGGCCAATGCGATCTGCTCGGAAATGGCCAAGCAAACTGGTGGTCGGCACCGGAGCTTGTATGTTCCCGAGGACATCAGCGAGCGGACCTATCAGCCGCTGCTCCAAGAACCATCGATCAAGTCGGTTCTTGATTTGATCGGCCAAGCCAATGTGGTGATCCACAGCATCGGTGAGGCGATGACCATGGCTCAGCGCCGTAATATGTCGGCGGAGATCATTGGAGAATTGCAGGAAAAGCAGGCAGTTGCCGAGGCTTTCGGCGATTTCTTCGATGAAAGTGGTCAAGTTGTTTACAAGATACCGCGGATCGGCTTACAGATCCCGGATCTTACTGAAGTTCCTTATGTATTCGCCATCGCGGCGGGCCAGAATAAGGCCAAAGCGATTCGCGCTTACATGCACAACGCGCCGCAACAAACGTGGTTGATCACGGATGAGGGCGCTGCTAACTCGCTTTTAAAAGGGGCAACCTTTTAAAGAAATTTTTTATTTCCTGAAGGAGGAAATTTTGTATGACTGTAAAGATTGGTATTAACGGTTTCGGACGTATCGGACGTTTGGCATTCCGCCGTATTTTGGACTTGGGTGCTGAATCAAATGAAATCGAAGTAGTTGCAATCAACGACTTGACTTCACCAGCTATGTTGGCTCACTTATTGAAATATGATTCAACTCATGGCACTTTGGATGCTGAAGTTAGTGCGACTGAAGACTCAATCGTTGTTAACGGTAAGTCATATCGTGTTTACTCAGAACCACAAGCAGACAAAATTCCTTGGGTTGCAAACGATGGCGTAGACTTCGTACTTGAATGTACTGGTTTCTACACTTCTAAAGAAAAGGCTTCAGCTCACTTGAAGGCCGGCGCTAAGCGTGTCTTGATCTCAGCTCCTGCTGGTAGCGATCTTAAGACTATCGTTTATAGCGTAAACGATGATACTTTGACTTCTGACGATACAATTGTATCTGCAGGCTCATGTACAACAAACTCATTGGCACCATTCGCACAAGCATTGAACAATGAATTTGGTATCGAAGTTGGTACCATGACAACAATCCATGCTTACACTGCAACTCAATTGATTCTTGACGGCCCAGACCGTAAAGGCAATCGTCGCAATGCCCGTGCTGCTGCTGTTAACACAATTCCTCACTCAACTGGTGCTGCTAAAGCTATCGGTTTGGTATTACCTGAATTGAACGGCAAGTTACAAGGTCATGCACAACGTGTTGGTGTGCCTGATGGTTCTGAAACAGAATTAGTTGCAATCTTAGGCAAGAAAGTTAAAGACGCTGACGAAATCAACGAAGCTGTTAAGAAGTATACGATCGACAACCCTTCATTCGGTTACAACGAAGACGAAGTTGTTTCTTCTGACATTGTTGGCACAACTTACGGCTCAATCTTTGACCCAACTCAAACTGAAGTAACAACTTCAGGTGATCACCAATTGGTTAAGACTGTTGCTTGGTATGACAACGAATACGGCTTTACTTGCCAAATGGTTCGTACTTTATTGAAATTCGCATCTCTTTAATAGTTTGCTAACATTTTAGAGTTTCGATTTTTTTGAGGCGGAGGGAGGTTGACTCCTTTCGCCTTTTATCATGAATTCTTTACGGAGGTTGTCCACAAATGGCAAAATTAATCGTTTCTGACGTTAACGTTAAAGACAAAAAAGTTTTGATCCGGGTCGACTTTAATGTGCCGATCAAAGACGGCGTGATTGGTAATGATAACCGGATCGTTGCCGCTTTACCTACGATCAAATATGTAATCGACAATGGTGGCAAAGCCATCTTACTTTCTCACTTAGGCCGGATCAAGAGCGACGACGATAAGAAGAAATTAAGCTTACGTCCCGTTGCGGCTCGTTTGGCTGAATTGTTAGGCAAGGATGTTAAATTCGTGCCGGTCAATGAAGGTGCTGAATTAGAAGACGCGATCAACGCAATGGCTGATGGCGATGTGATCTTAATGGAAAATACCCGTTTCCAAGATATCGACAATGATTTCGGCAAACGCGAATCCAAGAATGATCCTAAGTTAGGCGAATATTGGGCATCCTTAGGCGACGTTTATGTTAACGACGCTTTCGGTACCGCACATCGCGCTCACGCTTCTAACGTGGGGATCGCCACAGCGATGAAGGCTGCTAACAAGCCTGCTGCTGCTGGCTTCTTGATGGAAAAAGAAATCAAGTTCTTAGGCACCGCCGTTGATAAACCAGTTCATCCTTTCGTGACCATCTTAGGTGGCGCTAAGGTTTCTGATAAGATCGGCGTGATCGAAAACTTGATTCCTAAGTCAGATCATATCTTGATCGGCGGAGGCATGGCTTATACTTTCTTGGCGGCAAAAGGCTACCAGATCGGCAAGTCATTGTTTGAAGCTGACAAGCTTGAATTGGCGAAAGAACTGTTAGCTAAGGCTGGCGACAAACTGGTTTTACCAGTTGATAACGTTGCCGCAACTGACTTTTCAAATGATGCCGCTCATGAAATCGTTGGCGATGATATTCCTGACAACGAAATGGGCTTAGACATCGGTCCTAAGACGATCACGTTGTTCAAGGATATCTTGAAAGACGCGAAGACGGTTGTTTGGAACGGCCCAATGGGTGCGTTTGAAATGAGCAATTACGCCGAAGGTACTTTGGAAGTTGGTCGGGCTTTAGGTGCTTTGACTGGCGCCACGACAATCATCGGTGGTGGTGATTCCGCTGCGGCCGCGATCCAATTAGGCATCGCTGACCAGATCACTCATATCTCAACAGGTGGCGGCGCTTCACTTGAATACTTGGAAGGCAAGACCTTGCCAGGTATCGCTGCTATTTCCGAGAAATAATTTCCAAAAATAATTTTTGAGGTGAAAGATATTGCGTACACCAATCATTGCCGGTAACTGGAAAATGAACAAGAATCCTCAAGAAACACAGGCTTTCTTGGAAGCAATCAAAGGCCAATTACCAGATCCAGCGCAAGTTGAATCAGTTATTGCTGCGCCTGCGATCGACTTAAACGCATTAGTATGGTTCTCCAAGGATTCTGCTTTAAAGGTTGCCGCTGAAAACTGTTATTTTGAAGACGAAGGCGCTTATACCGGTGAAACTTCACCGAAAGCGTTAGCTGAAATGGGCGTTGACTATGTGGTCATCGGTCACTCAGAACGTCGCCAATATTTCCACGAAACTGACGAAGACATCAACAAAAAGGCGAAAGCGATTTTCCGTAACAAAATGTTGCCGATCATTTGCTGTGGCGAAACGTTGGAAACACGTGAAGCTGGCCATGAAGTTGACTGGGTCGTTGGTCAAATCAAGGCTGCTTTGGCTGGCTTGTCCGCTGAAGAAGTTTCTAAATTAGTGATCGCTTACGAACCAATCTGGGCCATTGGGACTGGCAAAACCGCCAGCTCTGACCAAGCTCAAGAAATGTGCCATGAGATCCGTGAAGCCGTGAAGTCATTGTATAATGAACAAACTGCTGAGAACGTTCGGATCCAATATGGTGGTTCTGTTAAGCCAGCTAATGTGCAGGAATTAATGGCTAAACCTGACATCGATGGTGGTTTAGTCGGTGGTGCTAGCATGATTCCTGAATCATTTTTAGCCTTGGTCAACTACCAAAAATAATGCCGCTTTGGAGTGTTAAACAACACTAAAATTTGGTACTATAATGAATGTAAGCCGATAAATCGGGAAAAAGAAAAGGAGCGAAACAAATGTCTGTAATTACTGATGTTTTAGGCCGCGAAGTTTTAGATTCACGTGGCAATCCTACTGTTGAAGTTGAAGTTTATACTGAATTAGGTGGCTTCGGCCGCGCGATCGTCCCTTCAGGCGCTTCAACTGGCGAACACGAAGCTGTTGAATTGCGTGATGGCGACAAATCACGTTTTGGTGGCAAGGGCGTTTTGAAAGCTGTTGCTAACGTTAACGATGTTATCTCTAAAGAAGTTATCGGGATGGACGCAACAGACCAACGTGCTTTAGACCAAGCGATGATCGAGCTTGATGGCACACCTAACAAAGGTAAATTGGGTGCTAACGCGATCTTAGGCGTTTCCTTAGCTGCTGCTCGTGCTGCTGCTGACGAAATTGGCTTACCATTGTACGAATATCTTGGCGGCCCTAACGCTCATTTGTTGCCAACACCAATGATGAACGTAATCAACGGTGGCGCACACTCAGACAACAAGGTCGACTTCCAAGAATTCATGATCATGCCTGTTGGCGCTAAGTCAGTTCACGAAGCTGTTCGGATGGGCGCAGAAACATTCCACGCTTTGAAGAGCTTGCTGGCTGCTGACGGCAAAGCAACTTCTGTTGGTGATGAAGGTGGCTTCGCTCCTGACTTCGCTAACAACGAAGAACCTTTGGAATACTTGGTTAATGCAATCCAAAAAGCTGGCTACAAGCCTGGCGAAGATATTTCAATCGCGATCGACGTTGCTGCTTCCGAATTATGGGATGCTGAAACTAAGAAATACAAATTACGCTGGTCAACTGGTGAAGAGATGGATACACCTGCATTCATCGCTTACATCGAAGGCTTGGTCAACAAATACCCAATCGTTTCTGTTGAAGATCCAATCGACGAAAACGAATGGGAAGACTGGCAAGAAATTACCAAACAATTGGGCAAGAAAGTCCAAATCGTTGGTGATGACTTGTTCGTAACTAACACTGATTACCTCAAGAAGGGGATCAGCATGGGCGTTGCTAACTCAATCTTGATCAAAGTTAACCAAATCGGTACTTTGACTGAAACTTTTGAAGCCATCGAAATGGCTAAAGAAGCTGGCTACACTGCAGTTGTTTCTCACCGTTCTGGTGAAACTGAAGATACAACGATTGCTGACTTGGTTGTTGCGACTAACGCTGGCCAAATCAAGACTGGTTCAATGAGCCGGACTGATCGGATCGCGAAGTACAACCAATTGATGAGAATCGAAGAACAATTAGGCGATGCTTCTAACTACAAAGGTATCAACAGCTTCTACAACTTGAAAAAATAATTAGCTTCCTGTGAAGCTAATGACCGTCTATCCGTTGGGTAGGCGGTTTTTTTGTCTTGTTTTTTTGTAAAGCAGCGCTTCTGGAGTTAGTGCATTGCCTGATTGCAGGTGTGGGTGGGTTTGGTGGGGACGCAACCGCCTCAGGACGTTTGTCGTGGCTGGAACGCGGTGGGCACTGTTTTGAGACAAGCCGCAAGCCCAGCGGCTTGTCTCAAAATCAGGCCTTATTCTAAGCGATAAATCGCTAAGAATAATCTCACCGCTGAGCCACACGTCCTGAGGCGGTTGCTAGGCAGAATTGAGCTTATCTGCAATCGGAGCGACGCATCGGACGAAGTGGTTTGGTAAGTGTGGTGGTCAAAACAATCGCCCTTTTTTGGTGGTGCGGCAACATCAACTGATGCGGATTATAGCCGGTTGGTACAGTTTGCGTTGGCGGGAAATCTTTACCAGTTCCCTCAACAATTCTTGGCAGGATACCGACCGATTCAGCTAATTCATCCAGAACTTGCCTTAGTTCATCAGGAAAACTATTCTGGCGTCACCAATTCAAAGCTGGTAACCACTAACCACGGTCGTCAGTTGCGTGGATCACCATCAATTGACCATAGCTTGCCAGCCGGCGTGAGTGCTCAAACGGCTGTTGTAACGTAGAGCGGCTGGAGCGGAGCGTGGCGTTGGTGGTTCGTTTACTCGTCTGGCGGAAGGTCGGGCTGGGGGTGAGTCAGCCGCGATATTATTGTTGGCGATTTATCGCCTACAATAAGGCCGAGTTTTGAGCTTTTCGGCGGGTTTCCGAAAAGCTCAAAATCGTGCCCGCCGCGTTCCACCACCCCCAGCCCGACCTGGAGCCCCACCACATCTGCCCACCACCAACGCCACGCGCAGCGCAAGCTGCGGCCAACCTACTTTTGCCAGGCGAATACTCAAAGTCAACCCGTTGTGCTGCGCTCTGTCTAGACATCTTTTCGTCGTTAGACTGGCAAAATTGGCACATAATCTTTGAAAAATAAAGCGTTTTCTTTTACGATTACGGTGATAAAACGTCACGATTACGCCGTGAGAGGGGGATAGGCGCTTCCGGCACGCGGTTTTATTAGGGGGAAGTACCATGCGCTGGTTAAAGAAATATTATCTTGAATTATTGTTGGTCCTGCCGATGACAGTCTATATTCTGGGCTTCACCTTAGTGCCACTGATCAAAACTGTGATCTTGGGGTTCCAGGATCGCTATACGGGCAAGTTCTCTTGGTCGACGTATCAGGCCCTGTTCGAGCGACCTGATTTCATTCAATCGATTGGTAATACTGCGGGCATCTCGTTGATCAGTTTAACGATCCAAATGTTTTTGGCCTTTGTGATTGCTAATGTCTTGAAACAGAAATTTCATGGTCGAGCGGTTGTGCGCTCGCTGGTTCTGATGCCCATGGGGATTCCGACGATTGTGTCAGGCATCATTGCCCTCTATATTTTTGGGACGTCAGGCTATTTCAATGAACTATTGCTGAAGCTGCATTTGATCACGCGGCCGGTCCAATGGCTGACCGAGGGCTTTCAAGGGTTATTGGTGATTTCCTTAGCGGATACTTGGAAAGTGCTGCCGACTTTGGTCTTACTGCTATTAGCAGGACTTGAGGGGATCAGTAACGAGATTTATGAAGCGGCGGCGATTGATGGGGCGTCACGCTGGCAAACCCTGGGACGAATTACATTGCCATTGTTAAAACCGACGATTACCATGGCTGTTTTATTTCGGGCCGTAGATGTTTTTCGGATTTTTGAGTTGCCACAGGTTTTGGTGGGCCAATCGGTACCCTTTGTGGCTACCTTCGCCTATCAGGAATACAATTTGAATAATCCCAATGGTTCCGGCGCGGCCTCGACGATTCTGTTAGCCATGATTTTGACCTTTGCTTTGCTGTGGTTGAAATTTGTGGACAGGGGCGCGGGTTTCGCGGATCAGAATTGAGGGGGGATCATGATGACGACACGAAAGTTACATTTTGGGCGGATCATCCTGATCACGGTCATCAGTACCTTAATGGTGATGCCCGTTTATCTGCTCTTTAAGATTTCCATCAGTAGTCCTAGCGAAGTATTGACGCAACATCCAACTTTCTTGATCCATCATTTCGACTTTTCTCATTGGCGTGATGTCTTTCAATCCGGTAATATTTGGGCGCCGCTGGAGAAAAGCCTGATCGTGGCGACGGGGACGATGGCGTTGGCCACCGTGATCGTCGCGCCGGCTTCCTACGCGATTTCGCGCTTGAGTCGCAAGGTGCGTTTCGGTTATATCGCGGCTTTGTTTTTCACGAAAATGTTTCCGACGGTGGGGATCGCGTTGCCCATTGCCATTACCTTCACCAGATGGGGCCTAGTGGATTCTGATTTCGGCTTGGTCATGGCGCATTTGATCGAAGAGATTCCTTTCATGGCTTGGATCCTATTGTCGACGTTCAGCGCGATTCCGAAAGCGTTGGAGGAGGCGGCCTTGGTCGATGGCGCCAATCGGATGCAGGCGCTGCGCTACGTGGTCTTCCCCGTGGCGGCGCAAGGAATCGCGGTGGCGGCGATGTATGTTTGGTTAAACTCCTGGAATGAATTCACTTTTGCCTTGTATTTGTCTCTGACGACGAAAACGTTACCTTTGGAAGTTTACTATTACGTGCAGCGGGGCGGCTTCTTTGAAACCGCGGCGTACTCAACCTTGCTGGCGGTGCCGGTGATCTTGATCACCTTCGTGCTCCAGCGTTATCTCAAATCAGAATATTTAAGCGGTGCGGTGAAGTAACAAACTTTTTGTTTGGGGGGAAACAAAATGAAGAAAAAAATTTGGTTGCGCGGGTTAGTTGGGGTGGGCGTGTTGGCCAGCCTAAGCTTGTTGGTCGCTTGTGGCGGTCCGACGAAGAAGACGGCGACGTCCACCTTGAATGTAACCATGGGCCTGAGCGATGAAGAATGGAAAGTCATGAATCAAGATGTTTTGCCGGCCTTTGAGAAAGAGTCAGGCATCAAGGTCAATGCGATCCAAATGGAAGCGGCGGACGTGGAGAAGAAGCTCCAGGCCTCGGTGGCGGCGAAGCGGAATGATATTGATGTTATCTCTCAAGATGTGAACACAACGGCCCAGCTGGTCGCGGACGGTTATATGGAAGATCTCAGTGACCAGACGAAAATAATTCCTAGTAGCACCTATCCAATTCAGAAGCAGGTGGGCGTTTTCAACGGGAAGACCTACTTCTTGCCCTATCGGCCCAACGTGGAGATCAATTATTACAACAAAACCAAATTCGACAAATACGGACTTCAACCACCGACGAATTGGGACGAGTTATTGACCGTCGCTAAAACATTGAAAGCAAAGGAAGGCATTGGGCGCGTCGCTTTCAAAATGAGTGGCGATGTGATCGAGCTAGTCGAATTTATTCGGAGCGCCGGTGGGGATCCGTTGAATCTCAACGATGCCGGCACAGTCACAGCCTTGACCTATTTACAGAAATTGATGCCTTATCTGTCCGCTGATACTTTGAAGGGAACATTCTCGACCACGAATACTTTTTTGGCCAAGGATGAGGTTTATTACATGCCTAACTGGCCCTTTGCCACCAACATCATTGTTGGCGATGGCGGACGGAAGGATATTCTAGCGACTTCCGGCTTTGCGGGACCAAAGGAGCAAGTCAAAACTTTAGGCGGTGAGGTATTAGGCGTCGTTAAAGGTACCAAGAATAAAGCGGCGGCCTTGAAATTTATCAAGTATTTGGAAACCAAACAAGTTCAACAACTTTTGCTCAAGAAGAACGGCTGGCCATCCTTCCGCGCCGATGTGACCGGGACCGTGACTGGCTGGCAGGCGCCTTATTACCAAGCGACCGACGCGGCGTTGAAGATTGCCCAGCCGTTGCCGAATGTGACCTACATGCCTGACGTGAATAAATTGATCAACGATATCTTCCAAGAGACTTGCGTTCAAGGTAAAGACGTCAAGACCGTGTTGCAGGATTATCAACCGAAACTGGCTAAAATCAAGGCCGAGGCCAAGAAAGCCCAGTAGCGTTGCGTACCGCGTGCACCGTAGCAGGTGCGTGCGGGGCCATCGCTGAACAGCACCACTTAGCTAGCACTGATCGTTGGATCAGTGCTAGCTTTCTGCGCTTGAATCGACTATACTGTTGGATGTTGTGCCGGTGAGCGCTTTCTGCAATCACCCGCCAAAAGAGAGTGCGAGCCGGCCTGGGCAGCATCTGAGCATTAGCCTAGCAACTATTTTGGAGGCTGATCTACGCCTCCGGAATAGTTGCGTAGCTAAGCGGAAGAAGCTAGGCCGGTGAACACGTTTAAAAGAGAGTGCGAGCCGGTCTGGGCAGCATCTGAGCATTAGCCTAGCTGGGCTGGCGAACAAGTTTCATTAAAAACAGTGTGGGGTCAATTCATGCAAAAGTGGAAACAAGAGGCGCCGAAGTTGGCGAAAATTTTTGGCGGAAATCTCATTTTGGGCATTGCATATGCCAAATTGATGGTGCCGGACAAAATTATTAATGGTGGAGTTACCAGCTTGGCCTTGGTCCTAGCCAAGGTGACGAAATTGGATATTGTGGTCTTGACCAACGGCTTGACCGTTTTGTTGCTACTGATTTGTTGGCTGGGCTTGGGTCGGGCCACTTTATTGAAATCATTGTTCAGCAGTGCCTGCTATTTAGGTAGCTTTTCCTTCTTTTCGTGGTTACCGCTGAAATTGACGACGGTGCTTCCGGTGGATCTGGCCTTGGCCTGTGGGTTGATCGCCCTGGGTTACTACTGTTGTCTCAGTGCCGGGTCATCAACGGTGGGAATGGATGTGCTGGCTTTGATCATCCATCAACATCAACCCCGTTGGGCAGTGGCCCACATTATTCGTGATTTAAATTTTGTGGTGCTCTTACTGGGTTTGGTCACTTATGGCTGGCAAGCGGTAGTGATCGGCGTGATTTTCAGCTTCGTTTACGCCTGGTTGTTGGACAAGTTACTGGTCCACTACCAACAGCGCGTTGATCGTCAGTCCCAACAAAAGGCCTGAATCAAAATCGGCCTGGTTGAAATGCTGACCGCGATTGGACCAACCTCAGCCACTCAGTCCAGACAGCATTACGGGTTCCGCAAATCTGAATTACCTCAACGAGCGTTCAGGCAGTACCTTGTAATGATCAAAAAAAGCCGCTGGCGGCTCTGTACTCAATGGGATCGTTAGATCTTGTTGAGTGGTGAGCCCCAGCGGCTTTGGTCTTGTTTTCGGGTTTAGGTTCAATGATGGTGTTGCTGCATCAATTGGCGCCAATTGCTCCGCCGTAACAGGGCACTGGTGAACTGGCGCAGCGCTTGTGGTGGTAAGGCGCGGATCTCTTGGCCGAACGTTTGCGCTTGGTAAACTTCGGTGATTTGGCTGAAAGTTTCCGCGAGACCAAGGTGCTGATCGATTTCTTGGGCGTAGGCGCTGAGTGACTGGCTCGCCGGTCGCCGCCAGCAAGGTTGGAGGCCGCGCAAACTATAACGATAGAACTTACTGAAATTTGTTTGCGCGAATTGGCGGGCCCAGATCCACAGAATCAATGGCCGCATTTTTGGCAAAAGTAATAGGATCAAGGCGATGATTGCCGGCCAAATGACTAACTGCAGCCAACCGGGTAGGTTAAACGTGATTTTAGTGCGGCGGGTGCTGGCGGCCGAGTCCTCAGAGCTGCTAACGGTTTGCTTTTGGGAGCTGGACTTACTGCGGCTGCTGGCGCGACTACTGGTATTGCTGTTAACACTACTTGAATTCGCCGTGTTCGTTGCTGTCGAGGTAGTCGTGGTCACTTCGGCACTATTGGTAAAACCAGGCGTTGGTTCAAAAGGAAGCCAGCCGTATTCGCCGAAATAAACTTCCGGCCAGGCGTGAGCATCTGAGTTGGTCACGGTGTATTCGCGTTGATCACCGCTAAGCGTTTTGGTAACCGTGCCCGGCGCGAAGCCTTTGGCCCAACGCGCGGGGATGCCAATACTGCGTAGTAGCACGACCATCGCGGTGGAGAAGTTGTCACAATAACCCACTTGAGAGTCAAATAGGAAATAATCAACATAGTCACGACCCTTGGGGAGCGCCGGCGTGTCAATTTTAGAATAGACCAATTCAGCGGAATCTGCCAAGTAGTCTTCGATCGCCATGACTTTACCATAATAGGTGGGGATTTTCTCGGTCAGTTTGACCGCTAATTGGCGGACCCGAACCGGTAACGAGCTAGGTAAAGCCAGTTCATTGGTATAGTCGCCAGCGGTCGGGGTGGCCATGTCGGCTAGTTCGGTTGGGATGATTTTCTTCGCATGAACACCCAGTTGTAATTGTTTAACATCATTAGCATTGCCGTAAAGTCGCTGGGAAGAATTGTCGTAAAACGTACTATCCAACGAACCTGGTTCAATCGCTTCGATTTCGATCTGACCATAGGGGAGGCCAATATAATCTTGGTTGTTCAGCGCGGTTAGCCGCACCGCTTCCGCCTTGTTTTCGTAGTCAACTGTGGCGGCGCTGTCACTGATCACTCGCGGCGCATCCAAATAACGTTGAACTGCGCGGGTATCTTCGCTGACCCAGCGGGAATTCGTGGGGCTACGCCAACCTTGACCGGAGTAGTCGGTTTTGACCTGAATGCGTAAATAGTGCGGTTGTGTTGCCCGAACTTTGACCACGGCCGTCGGATCATCGTAAAGCGGTCCGCCCAGTTGATTATCATCCTCGGAAAAGCCCGTCCGACTGGCGCCACGGGCGTACCGTTCAATACTTTCATAGAAACCGACTTGATTGAGTTGGCTCCGTAAATCGGCTGACCAAGCGGCGAATTGCGTGTTGATCGCGGGCAATTGGATTGTCGCGCCCCAAACTGCTAAAACCAGCAGGATTGGCAGTAGCGGCGTGAGAGAACGCTTACCTTGGTTAGGGGCCCACCATTGCCGCCAAGCGCGACTGAGACAGAAAATCAGGGCCAGTTGGAGTGTTGCACTGGTCAGCTCATTCCCATTAAAAATATGAACTGCCAATAAATAGCTGAATACAATCAGAACGCTGAGCTCGGGACTTGACCAATAGCAACTTAACATGAAAATCAACGCCAGTGCTAGCAGTGCCAAGGTCACACTTAGCGTAGCCGTCAACTCGGCCGAGCCACTGGTCAATGAGGTGGTGATCGCTGTTTTTAGCCGACCGACGTAAGTTTGGACCCAGGCCCAGGACAAGGCCTGGTCATAGGGAAGCAGCCACCAGGTCGTCAACAGTTGAATGATGACCACCAGCAGTAAAGTTGGTGCCCAGTGGACTTGCAATAAGGACAGGATCAACACCAAGGCACCCATGATTCCCAACGCGAACCAGAGCATCTGTTGATTGCCGATCTCGTTAACATCGAGAAAGCTTTTGAGGAAAAGATAAGCCAACCAGAAACCACAAGCGGCCTGGCCGGTTTTTTCAAGCACGCGGGTCATCAGGCCACCTCCCACTGCAATTGAACTTGCTGTTTATTGGTGCTGATCGTCAAGGTGGTTGGCGCCACACAAACCAAGATCAATTTCTGTTTGGGAAAGTGAGCGCTGGCGGCAGCAAAGGTCATCGGCGTTGCGCTGAAAACGATCACCGCCGGGGTTTGTTCCAAGGTGTCGGGCAACCGCGTGGGCAATTCTGTGCTGGTCGTCCAGGCCGCTAACTGAGTCCAACTGGGCTGGATCAGTGGCTTCGTGCCTAGATAGAACCCTCGTTGCCAGAGATGGGTTTCCTGATCGATGGTTGTAAAGGCGCCGAGGAGTGCCTCGAAAGCGGGACCAGGTGTGCCCAACAGTACGCCTGCCCATTGTGGCTTTTGCTCGGGACGATTCTTGCGCACGGTGGTCTTATCGCGTCTGGCCGAAACTTTCCAATCAATCGAATGCAGCGGATTTCCCGGTCGGTAGTCACGCAAGGATTCCAAATCAAAGGAAGGCGTCGTATCATCCGCATTGGCGCGACGGACGAAATCAGCTAAGCCATCAAGTAAGGCCTGACTCAATCCTGCTTCTGTGGCGGGACCAACGATCAATGGCCGGCTTAGTTGGACCTGGCGTTGTTTGGTGGCGATGCCCAGGAGATCCCAAGCCTGTATCGTCAAGGGCAATTCCTGATGGATCCCCCGGTCTAAGTGGTTCGGCCAAATCAACTGCCGGGTTCGCCCGTAATAAGCTCCCCGCCAGTAAATCTGCTGGCCCTGGCGCACCGCCAAGCTGGCGAAGAAGCCGGGACCTTCAAGCAGCAGACTGATCGGCACATGGGAATGCGCTCTTAACGGTTGTCGATCTGTGGTGATTTTCAACCGGGCTAGCGGCCATAACAAACTCAACCCGCTGAAAATCAAAGCTACCCCCGCAAAATCAGTGATCAACCAACTGGTGGGCGTATTGAAAATCGGGCCGAGCAGACAGAAAAATAACAAAATCAAGGTTAAACCTAAATTACGGCGCCAATGACGCCAATGTCCACGCAAAGTCATGGCTCACCTCGTCAGGGGGACAGGGATTTGTTGGAGCAGATCGGCCAAAACTTGGTCGCTGGTCAGTTGGATCCCCGGTTGCAGAATTAGGCGATGTCCCAAAACTAATGGGGTCAGCCGTTGAATGTCCTCGGCCAGTACGAAGCCGCGTCCTTGAGTCAATGCATAGGCACGAGCGGCCGCAGCCAAAGCCAAGCTGCCTCGGGGACTGACGCCTAAGCGAATTCGCTGATCTTGCCGTGTCGCCGTTGTAATGCTTAGCAAGTAATCCAAAAGCGAGTCCGCAAAGCGAACCTTTTGAACTTGTTCCTTCAATTCTCGCACTTGCTCCGCCGTGATCACCTCGTGCGCTGTCGGTGGCGTGGCCGACTGATCGGCTAAATTCAACATCGCCAATTCAGCAGGTTTATCAGGATATCCAATACTTAACCGCATCAGAAAACGATCCATTTGGGCCTCGGGGAGGGGGTAGGTCCCCTCATAATCACTGGGATTCTGCGTGGCCAGCACGAAGAAGTTCCCATCGAGTGGGTAGGTCGTCCCATCCAAGGTCACTTTCCGCTCACCCATGGCCTCTAACAACGCGGATTGGGTTCGCGGCGTCGCCCGATTGATCTCATCGGCCAGCACAAAGGTGGCAAAAATCGGACCCTGTTGAAATTCAAAACTGTTCGCGTGACGGTTGTAGATCGAAACACCGGTAATGTCACCGGGAAGTAAATCAGGCGTGAACTGGATTCGATGATAACTTCCTGCAAAGACCTTGGCCAATGTCTGAGCCAAAGTCGTTTTCCCAACACCGGGTACGTCTTCGAAGAGCACGTGACCGTTAGCTAGGAAAGTGGTGATCGTCAGGCGAATGATGTCGCGTTTGCCCACGATTACCCGTTCGATTTCGTCGATACCTTGATCAATCAATGCTTTTGCCGCAGTCGCTTCCATAAGCAGAACCCCCTTTTCTTTATTATCTGACACTTACTATTCTTTAACAAGTGAAAGCCCGGCTTTTCCTGTAAAAAAGTAGCATGCCCGCAGCTTGCGCTGAGCGTGGCGTTGGTGGATGGCAGGTGTAGTGGGGCTCCAGGTCGGGCTGGGGGTGGTGGAACGCTGCGGGCACGACTTGAAGCTTTTCGGGAACCCACCGAAAATCTTCAAGCTCGGCCTTATTGTAGGCGATAAATCGCCAACAATAATATCGCGGCTGACTCACCCCCAGCCCGACCTTCCGCCTGACGAGTGAACAGCCCACCAACGCCAGAGTGTGAACCGACCCGGGTAGCTCCTGAGCATTAGCCTAGCAATTGTTTTGGAAGCTGCACTTTGCTTCCGGAACAATTGCGTAGCTAAGCGCAGGGAGCTGGGTCGGCGAACACGTTTTGAGTGCGGAACACAACAGGTTGACTTCGAGCATTAACCTAGTCAGGATTTTGGAGGTCGGTCTATTTCTCCAGAATAGTTGCGTGGCTAAGCGGAAGAAGCTAGGTCGGCGAACACGTTTCAATGATGTCCACGACTTGCGCTGCGAAATTCGGGGTGAGCTCGCTGTGGGCGCTGTTTTGAGCCAATCCGCAAAGGACGCGGCTTGTCTCAAAATCAGGCCTTGTCCTAAGCGGCAGAGCCGCCAAGGACAATTTCACGGCGATCTCACCCCGAATTTCTCCG
>NZ_RHOV01000002.1 GCF_003946655.1 Lapidilactobacillus achengensis | reverse complement strand
GTGCGTGGATTGAAATTTAAGCCGCTAACGGAAAACGGCTACGAATTGCGTCGCACCTCGTTTGAGGTGCGTGGATTGAAATTGGAAATTGTTAGAAATGGAATTGACCACGAAGCGTCGCACCTCGTTTGAGGTGCGTGGATTGAAATCAATAGCAATTTGCGACAGGCTGATTTTACAGGGAGTCGCACCTCGTTTGAGGTGCGTGGATTGAAATCGTGCACACCGCGATGACCGTCCAAAGTTGATCGTCGCACCTCGTTTGAGGTGCGTGGATTGAAATAGGCAAGTTGGTTTCTGGAACATCAGTTTGGGTGTCGCACCTCGTTTGAGGTGCGTGGATTGAAATAACGTCTAAATCACCATACCACTCATAAACACCGTCGCACCTCGTTTGAGGTGCGTGGATTGAAATTTAAGCCGCTAACGGAAAACGGCTACGAATTGCGTCGCACCTCGTTTGAGGTGCGTGGATTGAAATTGGAAATTGTTAGAAATGGAATTGACCACGAAGCGTCGCACCTCGTTTGAGGTGCGTGGATTGAAATATTCTTGTTGAAACTGAAAACGGGCTGGAACGATTGTCGCACCTCGTTTGAGGTGCGTGGATTGAAATCGGCGATGCTTCGCGACCTTGTCGAGCCGCACAGTCGCACCTCGTTTGAGGTGCGTGGATTGAAATAGCGACGCCGATGCCGCCATCGCAAATTTTGAAGTCGCACCTCGTTTGAGGTGCGTGGATTGAAATCAATAGCAATTTGCGACAGGCTGATTTTACAGGGAGTCGCACCTCGTTTGAGGTGCGTGGATTGAAATGTCGATGTGGAAGTTGACCCGCGGCGGCAAACGGTCGCACCTCGTTTGAGGTGCGTGGATTGAAATCATGACCCGGAAATTTTAACTAATGCCAATTTGATCGCACCTCGTTTGAGGTGCGTGGATTGAAATACATCTCAAACACTCCTCGCATAAAGGACTCTTGTCGCACCTCGTTTGAGGTGCGTGGATTGAAATCACTCGATTTGCTTCATTGGCTGCGGCTTTTTTGTCGCACCTCGTTTGAGGTGCGTGGATTGAAATTGATGGTTTGGTTTTTTAATTGCGTTCTCCACTGTCGCACCTCGTTTGAGGTGCGTGGATTGAAATAGTTAGGCCCAAAAAGAAGCAAAAAATCAGGTAGTCGCACCTCGTTTGAGGTGCGTGGATTGAAATAAGCGCCGGATATATTGGGCTTATGTTTGATTTAGTCGCACCTCGTTTGAGGTGCGTGGATTGAAATGAGTAGTCGATTTCGTAGTCGTAGCCGGTCAAAGTCGCACCTCGTTTGAGGTGCGTGGATTGAAATCTGTAAATCGTCCCACGTGTTAAAAATTTCACGTGTCGCACCTCGTTTGAGGTGCGTGGATTGAAATACTGCTATATCCCACCAATTTACTCGCAATTTGGTCGCACCTCGTTTGAGGTGCGTGGATTGAAATGTTGAGCTAGCTGAATATAACCTTTGTAGCCAGTCGCACCTCGTTTGAGGTGCGTGGATTGAAATTTGCTGGTCATTGAATGCATTATTCTTGTATAATGTCGCACCTCGTTTGAGGTGCGTGGATTGAAATCGCCGGTGTGTTAACTAAATTACAAAATCAAAGTCGCACCTCGTTTGAGGTGCGTGGATTGAAATCGCACGACCGTCGGCAGTGATCGGCACCCTGAGTCGCACCTCGTTTGAGGTGCGTGGATTGAAATTGCTCAATTCTTTCCCACCTTTTTGCCCACGATGTCGCACCTCGTTTGAGGTGCGTGGATTGAAATAGTTTTATCTGATGCCGTCTCATCATCGCCTTTGTCGCACCTCGTTTGAGGTGCGTGGATTGAAATACCGTTGCGTGCCAGAATCGTCTGCTGCTCGGCAGTCGCACCTCGTTTGAGGTGCGTGGATTGAAATCTACCACCGCTCATCATCCGCCCACTGATTACGTCGCACCTCGTTTGAGGTGCGTGGATTGAAATACTCGAGCCGCACTGTCGTTAGCCGCAAGCGAAGTCGCACCTCGTTTGAGGTGCGTGGATTGAAATCGGATGCACTAAAGGAGCCAATCTCGGCCAGTGGTCGCACCTCCTACAAACCAGGATAGGTTGTAGGCAACCCGATCGTGGTGTATACTAAGGGAAGTCCTTTTCAACTCTTGGACTACCTTACAGCCGACAGAAATGTCGGTTTTTTATTTGCAAATTTATTTTATAAACTCAGTATTCCCCGCGTATGCGGGGGTTGATCCTGAAGCAGCCAAATTTTGCAACGATACGACTTGGTATTACCTGCACCTCGTTTGAGGTGCGTGGATTGAAACGAAATGATACTATTAATAAAGTTACTTGCTACACCTCTCCGTCTCGTCTGCGCTTCGTCTATGCTGAACCCCCTTAGTGTTGGCATGGTGCTAATCGAAATCCGGTCGCGCTTCCTTAGAGCAGTTAGCGTCGAGATTTGTCACGAAGCCCCTGTGCCTGTCGGAGCTAGGGTAGCGCTCTTCAGATTTTGTGACCGAAGTGAGCCGGGTGCATGGACCATAGATTGTAATTCTTTAAAAATTGAGGATTCATGCTCGAGATCCTGATGAATGTCGATTGGAGGGCTCGCTCAACTTCTCAAATGCCATTAAAAAGGAGGTTCACCCATGAAAATCGCCATCTCTAGTGATGAACACTTGGATATCAATCGGCAGGATGTCACGGAGCTGGTTCCGCGGCAGGCCGAGTTTTTGCAGGCGGCGGGGGTCGACTACTATTTGATGACGGGCGATTTGTTTAATGATTTTACTCATAGCTTGGCCTATGTGGAGCGGTTGCAGCGTGAATTGGCGCCACGGACGCAGGTTTATTTTGTGGCGGGGAATCATGATATGCTGGCGGGGGTCACTTATGAGGAGTTGGAGCAGCCGGAATTGATCGGGCCGAATTATTTGCATCGCCGGGTGATCCATTTGCCCGGGACGCGCGTCAGTTTGGTGGGGAATAACGGCTGGTATGACTATTCATTGGCGGATTCGTTGGCCACGGCGCGGACGCCAGCGGAGTTCGCACGTTGGAAGTCGGCTTATTGGATCGATCGCCGGATCAAAATGCCCCTGTCAGATCAGGAGCGCATGGCCACCGTGTTGACGCAGACGCAAGCCGATCTAGCGCGAGCGCGGGTTGGCGGGGATCAGCTGCTTTTTCTGACTCATTTCGTGCCCCGGCGGGATTTTATTTTCGATCAGTTGGACCATCCGCGTTGGCAAAATGTCAATGGGATGTTGGGTAGTCAGAAATTAGGTCAGCTTTTGGCGGATGAACAGGTGGAGCGGGTCGCGTTTGGTCATTTACATACGCGTCATTTACCGGTGACCTTAGCAGGAACGACCTATTATCATGCGCCAGTTGGTTACGGATTGCGCCGCTTGAATGAATGGCGTGAAGCTAACTTTTGGCAAGAATGGTGTCGAGATTTGGCCGTTATAACGTTATGATCGCGGTGAGCTGGTCATCCATCAATCTGCTAACACGGTGTTCTGGGTCCCGTGCTACGGTTGGCTTGGCAGGATTGGTCGTGAGAGCGATCGGCGGCCAGCAGCGAAAAAGGGTCATGCACGGCTAGGCAGTTGCTTCAAAACCAGCCAGTCAACGAGAAAACGCCAACCGGCGCTACACCGTTTTATAACGGTGGGCCGATTGGCGTTTTTCAGCAAATCAAGTGGATTATTTAGCTGTTGGTGCTGGGATCTTTGTAGTTTTCCATGTCAGATTCTTTGATGGTGCTCCGGCCATCAGCGCGGGCGTTAAGGATGGCGTTGGCGATGTCAACGTTGCTCCAGCTGCCGGCATTGACGCCTTGGCTTTCTAATTGCTTCCGGGCAGCGGCGATGTCGGCGCTGGTGACCTTGCCGTCAGCGATGGCTCCTTTGCCGTCGGGTTGGCTGGAGCTACTGGAACTGGATGAGCCGTCGCTGTCTTGATCGTCGTCGCTATCATCGTCGGCGCTGGTCAGGATCGAAACCTTGGATTTCAACAGGCCAATGGTCTCTTGTTCAAAGGGGCTCTGGCTTAGAGCACTTTGACCGAGCAGTTTATCGATCGCGGCCAAAGCCTTGTCGTAATCCTTGTCGTTAATTTCTTTGGCAATCTCGACCTTGGCTTTGTCAAGGTCATTGTAGGTGCTCTTGACGCTCTTCAACTCAGCTTGCAGATCGCTTTTAGCTGTTTTGATCTCGTCCAAGGTTTTCTCAGTCTTGATTTTGTCTAAGGCCGTTTTAGCTGCGGAGAATTTGAAAGCTTTGATCTTGCGGTCGGCCTTGGCCAAATCCTGCGCCTGTTGCTGGTACTTCTGGCTGGTTGCGGTACTTTTGACGGTGGCCGCGGAGTTAAAGTAAGCAACAGCTTGCTCGTATTCCTCATCGCTCAGTGCTTGCTTGCCCTTTTTCGTCAAGCTCTGGGCCTGTTCTTGGTCGCTAACTGCATCTTGTTGCTTGTTGCAGGCCGCCAATGTTAGCAACGCGATCGGTAAGACTAACAGGACCCGCCAATTTCTTTTCTTCATCATAGTACTCCCTCCACCACGATTATTTTATACTTTGATTAGCTTGATTATACCATGCTTTCGGACCGGGCAACAATTGCAGAAGTGATCCATTAAGCAAAAATTAAGCGTTACCAGCAAATCGCCTGGGTGACTGGTCATGATATCGGTGCTTATTGCCGAAGCCCCCTGGTCCGACGAAAAATGGCGCGAATTTCAAGGATGAGCAAAAACGCGTTAGCAAGCGAGGTGCTGCGGCCAAATTGTGTTCGAGTCGCGGTTATTCGGGCCTTGTCGTTTAAAAAATCGACTTGGAGGCTCGATTTGAAGGGTCGGTTTGACGGATCGACTTGGAGTCTCACCTTGAAGAATCGGTTTGAAGAATCATTTTGGAGGCTCACTTTGAAGAATCATTTTGAAGAATCATTTTGAAGAATCATCTTAAAGGATCATCTTGAAGAATCATTTTGAGAAATCATCCTAAAGAATCATCTCAAAGAATCATCGCAAAGTCTCTTTATGAGAAATCAGCCGGAAGAACCAGCGAAGCAACCGCTGGAGGGGCCGGAAATGGCGGGTATCAAACTTGTGCGATGGCAATGACGCCGGCTTGTCCCAGCGATCCGGAAAGTCCTGAAAAAAAGATATGGCGAAAGTCTTGAAAAATGATTGGTTTTTAGGTAAGATATTAAAGTTGGCTGTTGAACGATAGTCACGATGGAGGAGTAGCGAAGTGGCTAAACGCGGCGGACTGTAAATCCGCTCCTTCGGGTTCGGTGGTTCGAATCCACTCTCCTCCATATTTTTATTGGGTTATAGCCAAGCGGTAAGGCAACGGACTTTGACTCCGTTATGCGCTGGTTCGAATCCAGCTAACCCAATCTATCATGATTTGATCAAGGCGATTCCTCTGGGGAATCGCTTTTTTGATTTCTCTTGGTCAAATGGGGTGGGGGATTTTCGGGTTATGCTTCGGGCTATGCTTCAGGCGGTGCTTCGGGTTATGCTTTGGGCTACGCTTCGGGCGGTGCTTTAGGCGGTGCTGTCGGCGCGGGGGCTGAGTGGTGGTCAGGGTAAATTCGGTTTGATTTTGCGGCGGTTCATGGGATAATGGGAGCAGTGAACTTAGTAAAATAATCTGAATAACTTAAGGATGTGAAGCGCGGAGGCTCCCAGGGAGTTTTCGTCAGAGATGAAATTATCGATCATTGTGCCTTGTTATAATGAGGAAGAGGCCTTGCCTTATTACTTCGCGGCAATGGAAAAGTTGCGGCCCCAATTGCCCTTGAGTTTCGAATATATTTTCGTCAATGATGGTTCGCGTGACGGCACCTTGCTGTATTTGCGCCAGTTGGCGGTCCAAAATCCGGAAACGGTCCATTACGTGTCTTTCTCGCGTAATTTCGGGAAAGAGGCGGGCTTGTACGCGGGGTTACAGCGCGCCACAGGGGATTATGTGACGATCATGGATGCGGATCTGCAGGATCCACCGGAATTATTACTGGAAATGTACCGCAAAATTCAGGATCCGGAGATCGACTGTGTGGGAACGCGTCGGGTGACGCGGGCAGGTGAGCCGCCGATCCGTAGTTTCTTTGCCCGGGCGTTCTATCGGTTAATGAATCGGATCGGGCAAACGCCGATCGTTGATGGTGCGCGGGATTATCGCTTGATGACCCGGCAAATGGTTGACGCGATCTTGGAGTTGACCGAGTATAATCGCTTCTCTAAAGGGTTGTTCTCTTGGGTCGGCTTTCGCACGGAATATTTGGAGTATGAGAATGTGCAACGCGTCGCTGGGCAAACGAGCTGGAACTTTTGGAAGTTGTTTTCCTATTCGATCGATGGCATCGTGAATTTCTCCGATGCGCCGCTGAATATTGCTTCGTTTGTTGGCGCTGCTAGTTGTTTGGGGGCGTTGATCGCCTTGATCGTGATCGTGATCCGCACGCTGGCTTACGGCGACCCTACCACTGGTTGGCCGTCAATGGTTTCGATCCTGCTGCTGGTCGGGGGCACGCAACTGCTGTGTCTGGGCATTATTGGCAAGTATATTGGCAAAATTTTCCTCGAAACCAAGAAGCGCCCACAGTATATCGTCCGTGAAGATGAACGTCTTTACGCGCGGCAGCACGCGGCGACCCAAGTCCCACAAGACGAGCCAGCCGCGACTAAAGAAACACCAACCAAGCCCACGCTCGATCAGAAATGAGTGGAAACCCAGAACTAGTCAAAACGCCGACTGCGCAAGTCGGCGTTTTTTTGGTGGCGTTGAGCCGGTGATCTGAATTTCGTTGGTATTTTTCCCTTTTGCCAGTCTCTCAGTAGCAAAAAGCGTTGGTTGTTGGCGGAAGTTGTGCTAATCTTGAGAAAGAAGAGAAGTTGGGAGTAGATCGGATGTTACGAACAAATCAGTTTCAACAACGGCAGTCAGCAGGCGAGCGGCGGCAAACGACTCGGCTGATGTTCGGCGCTTTTGGCTTGACGATGTTGCTTTACTTCATTGCGACGGCACTCAGTGGGCAAAATGCCTTTCTCGGTGGTTCGATTCTATCAAATGATCTGAGTCAGCAATATTTATCGCTGTTTGCCTATTATCGGAAGGTTTGGCAAGGGCAGGCGACGATCGGCTATTCGTTTTCCAGCGGGTTAGGTGGCAGCATGGCCGGCGATTGGGCTTACTATTTGCTGAGTCCCTTTAATTTGATCTTATTGCTGTTCCCCCAGGCGCAGTTGCCCTTGGGGTTATACGTGGTGATCATGCTGAAATTGGGGAGTGCTAGTCTGGCCTTCACTTACATGGCACGGCGTTGTTACCCGCAATTGCAGGCGCTGCAATTGTGGTCCTTAGCGGTGGCATACAGCTTGATGGGCTTTGTGGTGGTCTACTATCTGCATTTGCTCTGGTTGGATGCGTTGATCTGCTTGCCGCTGATCGTTTGGGGGTTGCGGCGGCTGACGTGGGACGGTTCGCCGCTGACTTACCTGTTCTGGCTGGCAGCCGCACTGATCACCAACTATTACATGGGCTTCATGCTGTGTATTTTCTCGGTGTTGATGTTCCTGTATTTCGGCTTGTTGGATTGGGCTAAAATCCAGCGAAAATTGCGGGTGATCGTTAATTTCGTGGGCGCCTCGATCCTAGCTGGCGGATTGGCCGCCTTTGTGCTGATTCCCACGTGGCAGAATTTGACCGGTGGTAAGTTTAAGCTGACCGAGACGCATTTGTCCACGGAGCGATTGGGCTCATGGCAATTCTTCTCGAAGTTTGTGGTGGGAAATAATTCCAATCATTATCCCAACTTATTTATCGGGACTTTTGCGTTGTTGCTGTTTATTCTATTCTTCTTGAATCAGCGGATCGGGTGGCGGGAGAAGCTGATCACCTTGGGGCTGACCTTGCTGCTAGGCAGCGGCTTGATGTTTGAACCGATCTATTTGCTTTGGCATGGGTTCCAACCGCCGATCAGTTTCCCGTATCGGTTTGCTTATCTCTTATCATTTTGGCTCCTTTTCGTCGCGGCTCGGGCTTGGCAGGCGGGTCTAGAGCCACTGACACGCTGGCAAGGATTCACGTTGGTGGGGCTTGGGGTCGTTTACACTGGGTATTTCTTCTGGCGGCGGCACAACTTTAGCGCCATTTCGGCCACACGCTTGGCCTGGGGCTTATGCGTGCTCTTGGCCGGGGTCGCGTTGTTGTTCTGGCTCCAAAAACGCCAACCAACTTGGGCCTACGCGGGGATACTGGTGTTGACCTGTCTGGATCTGGGCCTGAATATGGTGCTGATCCAACGGACGGTGCACACGGATAGTGGCACGGTTTATCGCCAGTACGCGACCGAGTTGGGCGATGAGATCGACCAGATCAAGGCCGACGCTGGCAATCAGACCCAGTTTTATCGGATCGACAAGAATTTCATGCGGGCCCACGACCGCGGCGATGCCTATCAACATAGCTATCATGGCGCGTCGTTGTACACCTCGAATATTGCGGCTGTCGTCCCGGAATTTTATCAAAAATTGGGACTACCTGGCTTCGGCTATACTGTGGCCTACACCAATGGGTCCAAGCTGACAGACGCGCTCTTGGGAATCCGTTATTTCATTGATGATCCGCAAACCCAGTCACAGTCACAAACAGGTGTGGATTATTATGGGGTGCGGGCTGATTTGACCAGTGAGCCGATCATCGCCAAAAACGGTACCCGGGTCACTTATCGCAACGACCAGGCCTTGGGCTTAGGTTTTGCGGCGGCGGGCATCGCCGCCTTACCCACAACGGCAGCCAGTGACCCTTTGGCCAATCAGAATCGCTTGTTCCAAGAATTGACGGGAAGTCGGGAGCAGCCTTTAAGTCTGCTCAAGCGTCGTTCGTTGCGGCTGCGGAATCTGACCGCGACCACTGAATCTGGGGTGACCACCTTGACCAAGGAGCGGGCAGGGGCGGCGGCTAGTTTGACCACCAGTTATCAGGGGCTGGACGCCGAAACGAGTTATTATTTGTCCGTCGATCAGCATTTCCGGCCGAGTGTCAGTGATTTTTATGTTAATGGGAAGAAAATTGATTTCTTCCCGGTTACGGTGCAGCCACTGATTTTAGGCGTCAAACCGGTCAACGGGCGGATCACGATCAAAATCAAGCTGAAAACCGATCAGTTGAATTATCGGGCGCTGGACTTGGCGCGCTTTGAAGCGAACGTTTTCGCCCAGGGTTGGCAACGGCTGCAACAACGGCAGTGGCAACTCAGTGAGTTCTCGGATACCAAGGTAGTAGGAACGATCACGACCACGGCGGCCCAGCCGAACTTCTTGACTACGATTCCCACTGTCAAAGGCTGGCAGGCGCAAGTGGATGGTCAAACGGTGCCGTTACAAACAGGCTTGGGGACCTTCATCGCCTTGAAGCTCAAGCCCGGCCGACATCAAATCACCTTGACTTATCAGGTGCCAGGATTACGGCGGGGACTTTGGGTATCACTACTCAGTCTGTTGCTGGTCTTAGCTTGGTGGGGTTGGCGGTACTGGCGTAGTCGTCAAACCGCTCACCGTAATCTACTAGGCCACTAGTTGCTGCAATTTATTATGAAGAAAATATAGGTAGGGATCACTTTGCAAAGCAAAAAAATTTCACGAGCGATTTGGACCAGTTTGATCTTGGTCGGACTGACGGTGTTTTATTTTATCGGCTTTGGTCCGTCTGGTGTTTATGTTTATCATTTGAATCAAACCACGATCACCTTGGGTTGGTTGGCGGGCACGACCTTGAAATACGCCTTGACGATCGGCTGGATCTGGGCACTGCTGTGGGTCTTGACCACGGGGCCGGCACTTTACTTGCGCGATAGTCTGCGCGGTTGGTGGCTCCTTTGGGCAGGGGGCTTGCTTCTGCTGTTTGGCGCGGTCGCCAGTCAGGTCAGCTTCACGTGGACTAACTTGTACGACCAGCTATTTCTGATCAGTCGCAACCAATTTCCGTTTATCACGGGGTTGTTGCTGTATAGTCTAGTCCAACCCTATTTCCGGAAAATCGCGGGCTCACTGCAGGTCGCTTGGATCCTAGGCGCAGTACTTTGTTTGCCGGTTGTCGCTGGGCGCGATCTTTGGGGGTTCGGCACGATTTTGACGTCGTGGACGGCCATTCTGGTGCTGGGCCTTTTAAGCGAGGTGTTGCGACAACGGCCGCGGCTGTTCACCAAACTATGGTGGTGGCTAGGCGGCGTCGGAGTGGCTTACTTGTTGGTGTTAGTCGCTGCTTGGATCAATCCAACACGGGGCTTTGACCCTAACTTGGTGACCAAACGTTGGCTGGCCCCCTTGTCGCCGCTGACGCTGATCACGGCTTTAGTTCTGGCGCAAGTGCTGCAACAATGGTTCCGGTTGCGCCCGGCAGTGGCCGCAAAAACGATTGCTAGCAAAACGTCAGCGACAACGGTCACAACTAGTGAAACGCCTGTTCCAACAACGAGCGCGCCGCAGGTTGGTGCGCTTGGCGCGGCCGGGTTCGGGGCACGTCTATGGCACCGCACTGGCAAACTGGCGGTCTTGATCGCCATGTTGGGCCTGGGAAGTTCTGCCTATGCGAAATTTTCCTGGCAGTTATTCACGGGCATGCGGGACTGGCTCAGTCCGTTGTTTCACGCGCTTTGGGTCCCGGTGGCGGCGCTGATCATTACATTGGCCCTCTTGCTGTGTTGTTTCGTGTTGGCTTGGTTACTGCAGCGGCATCAGCTGTGGCAGTGGAGCGAAACGCATGGCTTGGTCGATCTCACTTCAGGGTTGACCGCGTTGACCCATCATTACCGGCAGTGGTTGCCCCAACTTTGGCGGAAACTCCAGCGGCCGGTGCTGGCTGGGGTGATTTTGTACGTGGTCCAAACGGGCTCGACTTTGGCGATGAACCGTTCTTGGCGTACCGTCGAGAACATTGTCCGTCCCAATGACAGTGTCCTAGCCAAAACGTTGATCAGCAATTTTCCCCAAATGGTCATGGGCACGGTTTTGCTGCTGGCGGTTTATTGGGTGCTCTTAAGCCTGACCAACCGTTATTGGTTGTCCCTTTTAACGGTGGCCAGTTGTGACATCTTGTTCACGATCGCCAATGTTTTGAAAATCAAAAGTCGCAATGAACCGATCATTCCGGCGGACTTGGCGGAGTTGAAGTCGTTCTCGTCTTTGATCGAAATGATCGGACAGGGGACATTTATCGCCATTATTGTGGTGATCGTGGGTTTGATCGGGTTGATGATCCTGATCGAACATCGGTCCAGTAGCGCCCACCAGAACTGGCGCGTGCGCGTGGTGAAATTGGTTTTGGCCGGCAGTTTCTTGTTCTCGCTGACGCAATTGCATCATCCCGATTCGTTGGGGCTGGCCTTGGTCCAAACCATGGGTGGGGATACGCAGTCGATGAATCTTCTGATGCACGCCCAAAACAATGGCCCCCTTTTGACCTATTTGAATCAAATGGATATCAAGGTGATGACCACGCCGAAAGATTACTCACAGGCGACGATCAAGGCCCTGATCAAGAAGTACCAGCAGCGCGCGGCGGAACTCAATCAGACCCGGACCAACAATGTCAGCGATCAAACCTTCCTCTTCAATCTCTCGGAAAGTTTCTCCGATCCGCGGCGGATCACTGGCCTGAAGTTGAATCGCGACCCGATCCCAACGATTGAGCGCTTGAAGCAGACCGCTACAGGTGGTCAAATGATGAGCTTTGGTTATGGCGGCGGCACGGCTGATATGGAGTACATGTCCTTGACCGGGATCTCCATGGGTAATTTCGACGCGACCATGCGCACGCCCTTCACCCAACTGGTGACTGGGTTGCCTAGTGCGCCTTCGATCGGCGACTATTTCGGTTATGCCTCGGCCCTGCATCCTTACCAAGGTGGATTCTACAATCGCAAGGCTGTCTATCAGAAATTCGGCTTCAACAAGTTCGCTTTTCTCGGCAGTCAATATCAGATCTACGACCAGAAGAAGATCGGCACCTCACCATACTTATCTGACGAGACTGCCTATGATAATGCCCTGCGGCAAATCAAAGCGCAGCAAAACGGGCAGTTCATCAATTTGATCAGTATCCAGAATCACATGCCTTTTACCCCGGATTATTACCCCGATCACGATTACGTGGTCTCAGGCACCGGCTTCACCAAAGCGAACAAGACGGCGATCGAGCATTATACGCAAGGGCTGGCCTATACCGACGCCGCCGTGAAAAAATTCCAAAAGCAACTGGATCAGTTGGCCAAGCCCGTGATCTGGGTGTTCTATGGCGATCATTTGGCCGGATTGTATAACAGTTCCAATCAAGTTCAGATGCACGCGACTGATTATTTCGTTTATGCTAATAAGTACGCTCGCGAGCATGGCGCGGTCAGCAAATTGACCAAGCGCACCAATTATGTCGGCACCAACGACTTCATCGCCCTGGCTTTTGAACAGGCCAATGCGAAAGTCGATCCGATCATCGCTTTATTGACGGATGTGCAGCAGCAGTTACCTGCCCAATGGGAGAAGACGGCCAATTCGGATACCAGCGCGGTTTACGGCACCCAATTTGTCGACCAAATGGGCAACCTCTTAGGTTATCCCGAATTAACGAAGAAACAACGCGAGATTTTCCATGATTACCAGCTATTGCAATATGACATTACGGCAGGAAAACAGTATAGCCTGAAATTGGTCAAGTCGGCGAAGAACTAACCGGCGATCGTTCAGGTCGACCCAGAAAGGCGGGCTCGTTTTTGAAACTTGGATTTATTGGGGCTGGACACATGGCTCAAGCGATTATTTTAGGTTTGCTCGGTCAAGGCATCTTGACGCCAGACGAAATTCTGATCCACAGCGCTCATCCGGAACATTATCAGCCTTTCGCGCAAGCACACGGGCTGCAGGACAAAGCAGATAATCAGGCGGTGGTTGCGGCGGCCGACTTGGTGATCTTGGCAGTCAAGCCGAGTCAGGCCTCGGCGGTGCTGGCGCCGCTAGTACCACGATTGCAGCAGCAACAACGGCCCGTCTTGTCCCTGTTATCCGGCGTTAGTTTGGCGGATCTGGCGGCTATAGTGGGCGACCAGATCCCATTGGTCCGGGTGATGCCCAATTTGAACGTGCAGATCGGCGCTGGACTGACCGCATTGGCCGCAAACCAGGCTGCGCAGGCGACGGTTTTGCCTGCGGTCACGCAACTCTTTGCGGGGATCGGGACAACGCTGGCTCTACCCGAGGCCGATTTCAGTACGTTTGTGGCGCTGGCAGGAAGTGCACCGGCTTTTGCGTATTTGTTCATGGACGCTTTGGCCCACGCTGGGGTCAAATATGGCTTGACGAAGGCGCAGGCACTGGCGATCGTTAGTCAAATGACCGTTGGTAGCGCCCAGATGATCCAGCAAGCGGACCAGGCACCTTGGTCGTTGATCGATGCGGTCGCTTCACCTGGCGGCACAACGATCGCGGGGGTGTTGGCGTTACAAGCTGGTGGGTTCGAAACGGCCCTGACCCAGGCGGTTGATGCGGTCATTGCCAAGGATCAGGCGGCAAAATAGGGCGAGCTGGGGCAGCGGTTGCTAAGTTTATTTGATTTTTTTAACATTGGATCGGGGAGAAGGCGCCTTTTATTCCTGTTCCTTTTTAGCTGGTTTATGCGTATAATAGGACAATGTGCACGTTTGGCAAAGTCGGCTAAGATTAGCCTGCGTTAAGCATATTGGAGGAGTTCATAACATGGAGAAGACCACCACACAATTTGATGTTGAGCAAACCGAGCTACGCACATTACCTTTTGTGGGCATCGTGATCCCGGCACTGGATCCGGATCAGCGTTTGTTGACGTTACTTCAGCAATTATTACAGTTAGATCAATTAACGAAAAGAATCGTTGTCGTCGATGATGGCAGTGCCAGTTCAGCGATTTTCGATCAAATCGAGGCAATGGCTGAACGTCAGGTCGTTGTGTTACATCACGAACAGAATCATGGCAAGGGTGCGGCTTTAAAAACGGCCTTTCAATATTTTCTGGCCCAAAAACCGCAACCACAGGGCATTGCGACTTTGGACGCGGATGGTCAACATACCGTGACAGCCTTACTGGATTGCTTGAAAATGTTTGGGCAGTTTCCCCATGATTTGATCTTGGGTACCCGCCAATTCACGCAAGAGATCCCGTTCCGCAGCCGCTTTGGCAATGTCTTGACCAATGGGATCGTGCGGCTACTGACTCGGATCCCGGTCTCCGATACGCAAACGGGGTTACGGGTCATTCCCATCGATTATGTTCGGGAGCTGGTTGATTTTCCGGGACAACGCTTTGAGTTTGAATTCGATATGTTGTTACGGGCGCGTGAATTTGGGATCGTGCTGCGGGAACAACCCATTCCTACGATTTATTTGGACGGCAACGCTTCTTCCCATTTCCGGGTGATCCGGGACTCGATCTCGATTTATTCTCGTTTTCTGAAATTCTCCGCCAGTGGGTTGATTTCCTTCGTGGTGGATATTAGTCTTTTTGCGCTGATCTCCGCGTGGCTGGGCAATCGGAGCTTCAGGGGCATCATGGTTGCCACGATCGGCGCCCGCTTATTGTCGGCGGTGGTCAATTACGCGCTGAATCATCGGATCGTCTTCGATAACGCGGGCCAGCAGACCCTGCTCAAATATGGGGCGCTGTTTCTGGGGCAGATGTTGCTCTCAGGGATCCTGACCAGTGGTTTTACCACCCTGCTCCCAGGTCATGGCGAGTTTACCTCTGTCTTAGCCAAAATGATCGTCGATCTGGGGTTGTTTCTCTTAAGTTACTATTTGCAGAAGAACTATATTTTTAAAGAGCGGCAACGTGATTGAGCTGGGTCAGTCTGTTGGCGGTTCGTTTCCCATGATCTGATCGGGGGCATTCTTTGGTCGGACGGTTGGCTCTTTCGGGCACGCACCAACTGGGTGTGGATACAGCCAAGCGCGCTGAGCAAAGATTTGGGGCACTGATAGGCATCAAGAAGAAGATGAGGTGAGCGTGTTGAATTGGTTAGGACTGGTGGCGATCCTAGGGGCTTGGGTCGGTTATCAATGGCTGTTCCGCTTGGGCGGCGTTGATTTCTATGCATCATGGATCGTGGCGCTGTTGGCGCAAGTGGTGACGATTTACATCTTTGCCATGCTGGATCATTTGCGTTTGGGCATTTATCTGGTGGTGGGCTTGGGGGTTTTGGCGACGGTAGTCTTACTTCCGTTGGCCTTGCTACACAAGATTAAGCTCTTTTCGAAAGATGTTCATTTGTTTGACTTGTGGATGGTCGTCTTCGGCGTCGTGATTGCGGTTATTTTGTTGCACAGTCCTGTGCTTCATTATGATAATTATTCGCACTGGGCCTTGATCGCCAAGTTCCTGACTTACACGGGGCATTTACCTGGCGCGACTGATAAAATCATTGCGTTCACCTCATATCCGCCGGCGACCGCTTTATGGATGACGGAATGGGCCACGCTGATCGGCTATCACGATGGCGTGATTTTAGTGGCGCAGTTCAGCATGATCTGGAGTGCGTCATACGCCTTATTTGCGGTCTTGCGTGACCGCTCGCGGGCGTTGACGACCATGGTTCTCTGTTTTGCGATTTCGTTGGCCAATGTGTTCAATACCACGATCCGGTTCAACAATTTGCTGGTGGATTATGTTTTGCCGATCGTGACGGCAGCTGGACTGGCCGATTTATATGCCCATCGGGATCAACCGCGCTGGCAATGGGTGATCTTGGCCTTGTTTAGCGCCAACTTGTTGCTGATCAAAAACTCAGGTACTTTTTTCGTGGTCGTCTTAGTTGGTTATGGGCTGTATCTCAATCTTAAACGTTTGCATGGCCAAGGTGGTCAGCGGCATCTGCTAGATTTGTTGGCGTTTAGCGCGGCGGTTGTTTCCGGGGTGTTGCCATTTCTGTGGTGGCAGCGTCATGTGAAGCTGACTTTCACCAGTTCCACCAAACATCAAATTGATTTTCAAGCCTATCTCCAGCGGCTGCATCGTGAAAATGATGGGACTTTGAACAAGATCGCCGCGAAGTTTTTCCATGTCTTGGCCGATCCGACTACTTTGGCCGCCAGGGGGATGATCCTGGTCAGTGTCAGTCTCTTGCTGGCTTGGATCTTGGTTCGCTACCTGGGGAAACATCGGAATCCCTTACTCAAATTATTGATCGTGATCGATCTCGGCTACTTCTTGTACGCGCTGAGTGTGTTGGGTATGTATCTCGTTTCCATGCCACCGATCGAGGCGCTTAACCTGGCTGGCCTGGCCCGTTATTTGGCCAGTGCCGTGGTGTTGAGTCTCTTCGTGGCCGCAATGGGCCTCGCCGCGGTCATCGATGATGTGATCCACGACCGGGAAAACCGGGACAACGACCGGGAACCGTCTTCGCCGCTGCGGCGACGGTCCCGGCCGATCAATTCGGGAATCGCTGCGCGGGCTTATAAACCGCTGAGCTTTAGTTTGTTGGCTTTGTCGGTCATGATGATGCTGGCTGAGGTCAATGAGCTTGATCACATCAAGACAACCGGTCAGAACACGATCCCCGTGCAGTTAACGAAGATCTCACGACCTCGGACTAAACTGACCAAGGATAATTTCCTGCTCATTTATCCAGATCCTTGGGTGGTGGTCAATTATTATGCCGGTTATGTCGGGCGGTATTATTATTTTACTGATCAAGTTGTCAATAAACAGAAATTCCCCATGGATCCCGCCGGCTTCAAGGCGATGATCCAACAGTATGATTACATCGCCGTGCCGAAAGCACACGCAGACTTCAGTAAATTAGTGGCTGAGGTCTATGGCCAAAAGGTGAACGTTGGTTTGTTCCGCGTGACCGCCACTGGCCTGCGGTTGATCAAGGCTCAAGCATCAACTTATTAATGCTGATCAGGCCAATGTCCACCCAATTGTGCGGACCCCGTTAAGGGTGCGCCTTCAAATCAGAGTACAGGATCTCAAGTCATTGACTTGGGCTCCTGTTTTTTCATGCCGTCATTTTTCGGGCATTTGCGTGTGATTTTATGCGAAGGACTAGATATCAATCGCAGATGAACTTGTGGAAAAAGACACTTTCCCCGCAAAAAGGCCTAATTTTATGATATACTTGCTCTTTAGTTAAATGAGATTCTAATTAAAATTGATTTTGGATAGATGGAGTCGGGATGATGAGTGCAATCAAGTCGTTTCTTAAGAATAAATCAGTCTGGTTGGTGGCCGCTTTCTTTTATGCGCTGGGACAAGCGCAGCGCTTTCGCAGTTGGGAATATTTAGGGACCTTCTCATTGCGCAATCTGATTATGCTGGTGCTACACAGTTTTCAGCCGCTATTTCTCTATGGGTTGGTTTTTCTGACCTTGAGTTTCTTGCGGCGATCGGCGGAAAAACGGGGGCAACATGGTGCGGCCTTTCTAAGTTCAAGTTATCTCTATTTCGGCTTGATCACCGCCGCGACCTTTGGGATGAACTTCTTACCGGTACCGTCGAAAAAGCTGTTTGCTAATTATCTGCCATTTATTCATAATAGTTTGCCGATCATCTTCGCTTTACTGGTGCTATTTGCCTTAGGACCAACGCTCTTCCGTGGTTTGCACCGTTTGAGCTTGGCCAACGAAACAGGGTTGGTCATTGGTGGCGGAATCTTCGTGATGCTGGCCACTTACGGCAATTATTTTATCGGTTGGGCCAACCAGCCTTGGGGGCAAAGCTGGTTGGTTGTGGTTATTTATGCAGCAATCTTCTATGATTGGCTCAAGCGCCAAGCACATCCCGATCGGCTACTGGCCTATTTGACGTTGGGGACCGGACTGTTCACGGCGGTGCTGTTGTTGACCGGGGTCAATCGGTTCCAATTGGCTTATGGCAGTCTCGATGTTGTCGCACAACCGTTGATTATGGTTTTGCTGGCTTGGCTGGTCTTGATCATGGAACGGGGCGAGCTGACCTGTGACTTGCGGGGCTTATTGCGGCTAAGCGGGTTGATCATTGCCACCAATTATTTGGGCTTATTGCAAAATATCATCACCTTCCATTGGCCGATCTCGGGCAAAGCAGGGGGGGCCAATTTGCTGGGCAATCTGGCTGGTTATGCGGTCGTTATCCTGTTGGCCGGGGGCTTGGTGCAATTTCTTGTGGAGCAGGTCAGTCAAGGTTGGCATGCTCGCGGGTGGCAGTCGCGGCGGGTCAATCTGGCCGCGGGGGCCTTCATGGCCGGGCTCTTGAATGGGCTGATGACCCTCTCGAATTATGTGGGGATCGATAAGAGTTCCTTCAACCTGATGTACAGCGCCGGTGAGCGACCATTGATCATCCTGTTGAATTGGGTGCTACTGTTCGGTTTCTTCTTGATCTTGCAGATGCTGATCAACCGACCATTGGTGCCCTTGGCGGTGTACGCCTTAGTCTTTGGGACATTCACACTGGCTAACTTCTTGAAGATCCTCGATCGCAAGGAACCGATCCTGCCGATTGAAATGGTCAACTTGACCAATCTACCGGCCCTGATGAAAATGGTCGACCGTCGGATCCTGGTTCTGGCGGTGGTCGCGATCGCGCTGTCTGTGGTGCTGTTGGTCTTTTTGATTCGGTACTTTAAGAAGCAACGGCTCTTCAAATTACCGGCGCGGATCGTTAGCAGCGTTTTAGTCCTAGGTTTGAGTGCGGCCACGGTTTATTTACCGCAAGAGTACGGCAACTTCTTTAGTTATCATGCCCAGGACAGTCCCGCCAAGACAATCTTGGACACGTTGGGCTACCATAACTCACCGCAACGGCCGTTATCCTATTTCCTTTTCAACGGTGAGGCGTTCAGCTTCTTAGGCATGTCGCGGATCAAGGTCATGGATGAACCTGAAGGCTACTCCGAGAAAGCCATCGATCAGTTGTTGACCAAGTATCAGAAGCAGGCAGACCAATTGAATCAGCAGCGCAAAAATGAGCTGAAGGATCAAACCGTGATCTATGTGCTCAGTGAGACCTTCGCCGATCCCGAACGGATGCCGACGGTGGAGATCGACCGCGATCCGATCCCGAAGATCCAGCGGTTGATGGCGAAGAATGCCAGCGGGGTGATCAACAGCTTTGGTTATGGCGGCGGCACGGCTGACATTGAGTTTGAGGCCTTGACCAGCTTGTCCATGAATAATTTCGCCCCTAGTTTGACGGTGCCTTACGTTTATCTCGTGCCCAAGATGACCTACATCCCTTCGGTGCTCAATGACTTCGAGAAGAAGATCGCGATCCACCCTTACACCCCTTATATTTACAGTCGGACCCGGGCCTTTGCTGATCTAGGGTTTGACCAATTTTATAACACTGAAAGTACCACCGATCGGCTGACCTATCGGAAGAAGATCCAGGATTCCGAATACATTTCTGACGCTTCGGCCTACGCGGAGACGCTCAAGCACTTGAAGACGGCGCCGGAATCCACCTTCATCCAGTTATCCACAATGCAAAATCATATGCCTTATGATAGCAAGTATAAGAACACGTACACCACGACGAGCAAGCTGAAGAAATCCGCCAACAAAGCGCTGGAAACCTATGTTCAGGGCCTTTCCTTCACGGATGACGCCACCGCAGATTTCATCAAGACCATTTCCAAAATGGACCGGAAAATCACCGTGGTCTTTTATGGGGATCATAACCCCAGCGTTTACGATTACCAAAGCAGTTACCAGCTGCCTAGTAGTTATAAGCGGACGATGTACAATTCCGATTATTTCATCTACAGTAATTTCACGCGCAAGCAGGTCAGCCCCAGTGCCGTGGTCAGTCCGGTCAATTTCACGCCGATGGTCTTGGCGCAAACGAAGAGTAAAGTTTCGCCGTATAACGCGATGTTAACGCAGGTTTGGCAAGAGCTGCCAGCTGGCGAACGGGGCAAGTTTATGACGACGAAGAAGGAATTGACCTAGGCCGAATTATCCAAGCAGCAAAAGGCGCTCCTCCATGATTACCAACTGATCCAATACGATATTACTGCTGGCAAGCAATACACGCTGAAACACAAGAAGCAATTTTATCAAGTAGCGAAATAAGCCGCAACTGACCCGCATCGCTTGATCAGTACCAAGATTCCATCCTTAAATCGGCATCAGCGAGCAACTGTTTTCCCTGAGATTCTCTCTTGACTTTTCATTGTTGGGCGATTGTTTTTCCCAAGAAGTTAGGTAAGAAAAAGGGTGAAGACGGTTGCTTTTTTGGTCTATACCACCTATACTGAAGGATGGATAGAATAATAAGGAGATGTCTTTATGGGTGCAAAAGTCTTAAAGCATGCAAAAATCTATACAGGGGATCAAGTCATCGATGATGGCTACATTCGCTTCGATCAACAGATCTTAGCAGTCGGTCCCGTTTACGAATATGTGGCGCAAGCCGGCGATGAGGTCAAGAATGTTCAAGGTTTGACGATCGTGCCGGGATTCATTGACGTTCATGCCCATGGCGGCTACGGATACGACGCGATGGATGGTGATCCTGAACAAATCGACACCATGGCTACGAAAATGATGCGCAATGAAGGGGTCACCACTTTGTTCGCGACCACCATGACCCAATCCAATGATAATATCGCTCACGCTATGCGCGGTGTCAAAGCGGCGGCGGCGAAGAACCCGATCATTCAGGGTGTGCATTTGGAAGGTCCGTTTATTTCCGCGATTTACAAAGGCGCGCAACCAGAACAATATATCAAAGATCCAAACACTGAATTGTTAGGCGAATGGAACGAACTGTCTGGCGGGTTGGTCAAATTGATCACTTACGCGCCAGAAGATGAGGGCGCGGCGGCCTTTGAAGATTACTGCTTGGCTAATGGCATCGTGCCATCAGTTGGTCATAGTAACGCGACCCGGGAACAATTGCTGAATAGCAAAGCGACCCACGTGACGCATTTGTACAACGCGCAACGGGAATTCAAACATCGCCAACCAGGGGTGACTGGACACGCGATGCTGGAAGATAACATGCGCGCAGAATTGATTTGCGATGGGTTCCACATTGTTCCGGACATGATTCGCTTAGCTTTCGATCAAAAAGGTCCTGAACGGATCGAACTAGTCACCGACTCCATGCGTTCCAAAGGCATGCCAGAAGGTGAAAGCGAATTAGGTGGCCAGAAGGTTTTCGTTAAAGACAAGCAAGCACGTTTGGCTGACGGCACCTTGGCTGGTTCTGTTTTGCAGTTTATTGACGCATTCAAGAATATTCAACGCTTTACCGGTTGCTCCATGTATGAAGCTGTTTTGATGAGTAGTGTCAATCAAGCCGAGGAATTCCACTTGGATTCTAAAGGCTTGTTGGCAGCAGGTCGCGACGCTGACTTGAACCTCCTCGATCAAAATCTAGACTTGCAAGCAACTTACAGTTACGGCACTGAATATCATCCTGAATAGAAGATCGAGGTGGCCTCAGTGGATTCTCCAGTCTATATTAAGATTCACAACCAATTAAAAAGAGATATCGAGTCGGGGATTTGGAAAGTTGGCGACCGGATCCCTTCAGAGCGGGCGTTATCCGTTCAATTTCAAGTTAGTCGGATGACTTTGCGCCAAGCTTTACAAACGCTGGTTGAAGAGGGCATCTTGGAACGTCGCGTGGGCGCGGGTACTTTTGTCGCCCGGCAAAAGGTCCAAGAGAAAATGTCCGGGACCACCAGTTTCACGGAGCTGATGCGGTCCCAAGGCAAGTTTCCCTCCAGCCAAACGATTTCCTACCGCACGGTCAGCCCATCTTTGAGTGAACAGGAACGGCTTAGCTTGGGTGAGAATGACAAGGTCGTCCGGATGGAGCGGATCCGGTTAGCTGACAGTTTGCCGATCTGTTTCGAGGTTGCGACGATCCCCGCCGACATGGTGAAGAATTTTAGTCGGGCAGAGGTCACTGAGTCCTTCTACGCGACCATGGAACAAAAGGGCGGCTACGTGATTGGCCAAGCAAAACAAACGATTACGGCGACCTTGGCTTCGGAAAGCATCGCCGATTATCTGAACCTGAAGCGGGGCGACGCAATCTTGCGCCTGCGTCAGATCACTTATTTAAGCGATGGGCGGCCCTTCGAATATGTACGTACTCAATATGCTGGTCAGCGCTTCGAATTCTTCTTGGAACGCTGACCTTGACCGGCGCCATGTTGGTCTAAGGGTTGACAGATATAAATCAGCGCCGGTTCCGCCACTGGTGTCCCGTCACAAGTGTGCTTAAATAAATCAAGCTTGATTGCCAGTTTCGACTGCGCGTCAAGCTTTTTTTTGCGGTCAGTTGTCAGGTTTGCCCCCATCATCAATTTGTTGCATAAAATGAGAGCTGTTTCGCCAACGTCTTGACGGTTCATTTGCCCTGTCAGCGGGGCGGCTTTCACCTACACCAATCCGGGCTCTAGTCGTGATATGGCTAGTGAATAAACTAGCAAAGATGTTATCAAAAAGAAATTTAATCAGTGACAGATCCATGTTATACTGAATGAATGTAATGATTACTATGTGGAGGAATTCGCTTTTGAAGAAGAATTGGACGATTTATCTGACTGGATTTGCTGCGCTTTTGGCAGTCCAAATGTTACCGACGGGACAATCCACGGCCGCAACAAGCACTAATTCGGGTAGTGGTGTCGTTGCATTAAATAGCAACGCGTTGAGTTCCGGCGTGTTGACGAAAACCGCCAAAGACTTGCCAACAACGCAAACGTCAACGGGGCGGGCGATGAATAATGTGATCATCAACGGCAATTACACCATGCCGAAGATCACGATCGAGTCGCATTCAGTTTTCCCTAAGAATGATTATTCAACGTCAACAGGGAAACCTAACGGGGTCGTGGTTCATTGGACCGCCAATGAAAATAACTTTAGTGCTCGGCGCGAAGCTGACTATATGGTGAGCATGATCGATACCAACTATGTGTTCGTGCACACCTTTATTGACTCCAGCATGATTTTGAACATTGCGCCGACAGATTATCTTTGCTGGGGTGCTGGTGGGGTCGGCAATGCGCGCTTTGCCCAATTTGAAATGGTGACAGCCAACAATGAAGCTGACTTCATCAAGACCACCAGCTATTCTGCTTGGTACACCGCATATTTACTACATCAATATGGCTTGAAACCATCATTAGCCCGGGTCAGTGGTAATAGTGGGACAATTTGGGGACATGGTGATGTAACCAATATGCTTGGCGGGACGAACCATAGTGACCCTGACGAATATTTATCGCGTTGGGGCTACAGCATGCCTGACTTTTTGGCGTTAGTTGAATATTACTATGGCTACGATTTTGCACAACAAGAGAAGTATGAAACCACGGGGACGATCAATGCCCAGAACAATGAGTATGTCTATGATTACGGTCCTAATGGTACCTACAAGTCGCGCTACAATTCCCGACTGTCCAGCTACAATGGCAAAACCGTTACGATCGATCAACGGCTGATTGCCAAAGATGGTAGGATCTGGTATCGTTATTCGACCGATGGCACGAATTTCTTCTACGCGCTGGCTAGCGGGTTCAAGAATGATGATACCCTTGTTCGAAATATTGTTTCGACGAAGAGCGTTAGCCAAACCGGGACAGTTGCCACAACTAGTGCTGCCTCCGGTATTTATGATATTGGACCGGCCAACACGACTGGCAGCCGCTACAATAGTAAGCTGCAAGGCTATGATGGCAAGTCTGTTCAAATCGACCAGGCGTTGACCTTGGATAATGGCGATGTTTGGTACCATTATTCAACCAATGGCAAGTATTGGTTCTATGCGAAGAGCACCGATTTTGCCGGGGTCAAGGATGCTGACAGCGATGACAAGCCTGCAACGGCCAATGTCACCATCAAAAAGACCGATAAATTCAGCGCGACGATGCGGATCAAAGCTGTTTCCGGTGATAATGCCTACGATTATGCGCCAGCGGGTGTTGCCAAAGCGCATAAGAACGCGGCCCTGACTGCTTTTGAAGGCAAGAGTGCGACCATCGACCAGAAACTGACGTTATCCAATGGTGAAGTTTGGTACCATTACTCTGTGAATGGCAAATACTGGTTCTATGGGAATTCTCGTAGTTTCAGCGATGTTGTTCTAACAAGCACCACGAAGAAGCTTGGCACACCAGTTGCCCTCACGATTCAGGCAATCAACTCGGCTTACGCTTACGATTTCGGCCCTGCTGGGACAGCCAAGTATCGTCGCAATGCTGCGTTGAGCCACTTCAATGGGAAGACTGCATACGTTGACCAAGAAATCACACTATCCAATGGTGAAGCTTGGGTCCGCTATTCCCTAGATAAGAAGTATTACTTCTTTGCTAAGGCCGAGAACTTTAAGACGTTGCCAACGATCAAATCGACTACCTCAGCGAACTTATCGAAGTCGATTCAAGCCGATAATGGCGAGGTCATTTATGACAATGCACCAGGCGGTACCGCTAAAGCGCGGAAGAATTCTAACTTAAAGGCATTCAATGGTAAAACTGCTAAAATCAACCAAGTCGTCGAATTATCCAATGGTGAGGTTTGGTATCACTATTCGGTCAATAACAAGTACTGGTTCTATGCCTTAGCAACTGGTTTCACGGGCACTTCGATCTCTGATTCGAAGAACGTCCGGTTGACCATGCAGATCACCGCAGTCAGTGGCGATTACGCTTATGACTACAAACCGGCCGGCGTTGCTGGTAACCATAAGAATTCCGCCTTATCCTCATACAACAACAAGATGGCCACTGTGAACCAACAGTTGACCTTGGCTAATGGGGAAACATGGTACCATTACTCACTTGATGGCAAGTACTGGTTCTACGCCAATGCCCGGAACTTTATCGCTGCCCATGTTTCCGCAGAGAACAATTACGCGGGGATGGACGTCAGCAAACTTTCCGCGGCACAACGTTCATTCCTGGCGCAGGTCAGTAATGAAGCCATTACCGTCGCCGCTAAACGTGGGTTGTATCCATCTGTGATCGTGGCCCAAGCCGCCATCGAAACAGGCTGGGGCACCAGCGTCTTGGCACAAAAGGCCAATAACTACTTTGGCATCAAGGCTGACAAGAATTGGACCGGCGCGATTTTCAACGCGAAGACGCAAGAAGAAGTCGATGGTGAGATGACTGATACCACCGCGAACTTCCGCAAGTACAACAGCTTAAGCGAATCAGTTGCAGACTATGGTGAGAAAATCGCCAACAGTTCATACTATACTGGCACTTTCCGGATCAATGCCGCTGATGGGATTGCGGCAGCCGAAGGGTTGACCAAGTGGGCAACTGCTTCCAAGTATGTTACCAGTGTTCAAGATACAATCAGAACTTACGATTTAACCGTACTGGACAAATTCTAGTTCGGGTCATGCAAAAAGCAGCTAACGTGGATTACCATTCAGGCTAGCTGCTTTTTTGTATCGACCAAGAACGAGTAGTTCCTGTTTTTTGTTTTTTGCTTGATTGCAGGTGTGGTTGGGTGTGGCGCGTAAGCGCAACCGGCTGGGACTGCTGTTGCGGACTGGAACGTGGTGGGCATCGTTTTGAGCCAATCCGCAAGACCGGCGGCTTGTCTCAAAATCGAGCCTTGTCCTAAGCGGCAAAGCCGCCAAGGACAATTTCACCACTGAAACGTGTTCGCCGACCTAGCTTCTTCCGCTTAGCTACGCAACTATTCCGGAGGCACAAACCGGCCTCCAAAATAGTTGCTAGGCTAATGCTCAGAAGCTGACCAGGTCGGCTCTCACTCTGGATAGAGCCGCGCAGTCCCAGCCGGTTGCTAGGCAGAATTGAGCCTATCTGCAATCGAGTCGATGAATCTGACGAAGTGCTTTTGCAAGCGAGCGGTCAACCAATCGCCCTTTTGTGGTGGTACGACAATGTCAACGGATGCGGATCAGTAGGTTGGTACAGTTTGCTTTGGTTGAACATCTTTACCTGCTCACTCAACAATCTTTGGTTGAAAACCGACCGATTCAGTTGCTTCACTGAGAACTTGCCCCAGTTCATCAGACCGGCTGTACTGGTGTCACCAACTTAAAGCTGGTAACCACTAACCACGGCCGTCAATTGCGTGGTTCCCAATCAATTGACAATAGCGGCTGGAGCGGAGAAATTCGGGGTGAGATCGCCGTGAAATTGGTCTTAGTGGCTCTGCCACTTAGACCAAGGCCTGATTTTGAGACAAGCCGCGCACTTTGCGGATTGGCTCAAAACAGCGCCCACAGCGAGCTCACCCCGAATTTTGCAGCGCAAGCCGCGGCCATCCTACTTTTGTTGGGTGGTACGGCAATACCAACGGATTTGGATTAGAAGGTCGGGACCATTTTGTGTAGGTCGAACATCTCTGCGTGTTTTCGTCATAATTCATGGATGGAAACCAACTGATTCGGCTGATCCATCCAGAACTTGACCCAGTTCATCAGACAGACTGCGCTGGTGTCGCCAATTCAAGGATTGTGACCACTAACCACAGCCGTCAACTGCGTGGTTCCCCATCAATTGACGATAGCTTATCAGAGCGGCTGGAGCGGAGAAATTCGGGGTGAGATCGCCGTGAAATTGGTCTTAGTGGCTCTGCCACTTAGACCAAGGCCTGATTTTGAGACAAGCCGCGCACTTTGCGGATTGGCTCAAAACAGCGCCCACAGCGAGCTCACCCCGAATTTCGCAGCGCAAGCCGCGGCCAATCTACTGTTATCTGGCGAGTGCCGCTCAGACGTGTTGCTGGAAATTATGATAACCCTGAAGAACCTGCTGAGCTTGCCGATCGAGGGAAAAATGCGCACTGGCATCTCGCCGCATTGCCGCCCCCATCGCCGCCAGCTCACCGTCAGCAAATTTCTGCGCCGCTAGTTGCAATTTGGCGCTGAACGCCGCCACATCACCCACCGGCACGATCCAACCAGTTTGTTCGGGGGTGACCATTTTGGTAACATCACCAACGGCGGTGGTTAGCACGGGCAAACAATGCTCGGCTGCCTCCAAAATGACCAAGGGAAAACTTTCTGATTGAGAGGAGAGCACAGCAAGATCCATGCGCTGGTATAGGTGATCCAGTTCTTGATGGTCGTAAAAACCGGTCAAGGTCACTTGCTGGCTCAATCCCAGGTCCTGGACTTGTTGCGTGATCGTGGCGCGCAATTCACCATCACCAACCACATAGAGATGGGCGTTCTCCAACTGGGCCGCCTTAAACGCGTTCAACAAGAGGGCATGGTCCTTGACCGGGGTTAGTCGGGCCACGTCGATCAAATTGAAGGTTTGATGGGGTTGGGGCGCGAAAGCAGTGGTCGGCCGGAAATCCAGACCATTGTAAATGGTTTGGATCCGCGTGGTGGGAACGCCGACGCGATCATGAATGATCTGAGTGAACCGATCAGAAACGGCGAAGATGCCTGGGGCCTTTTTCAAGGCGTGTAGGTTCAGCGTGGTGAACAATTTGCCGGCAAGACCGCGATTCATGAAATCCAGATAAGGGTCGCTGTGAACCGTGATCGTCCAAGTGATCTGCGCACGCTTAAGTCGCTTGGCCAGTAGTGAGGCGTACAAATTCGCTCGCGGGCCATGGGTATGAACGATGGTGTAGCCACCCTGCTGGATTGCCTGGTACAGGCGATTTTTCAAGTGTAGATCGACACGCCCGGTGCTGGCCAAGGACTGAACGGGAATGTTGGCTTGGCGGGCTGCTGCCGCCACCGGACCGTCACTGAAAACCAGCAGGTCTGCTTGGTAGCCCAGCGACCGTAGTTTGGTCAGCAGGAGAATGATATGGGTCAAACCACCGCCATCTTCTAGACCGGCGTTGACAAACAGAATCTTTGGTTTCGTTGTCATGACAAAACAACCTCTTTTCTAAAAAATAAGACCGATCAAGCTTGATCGGTCTCAACAATTCTTGATTCTCATTAAAATCAGGTCAGGGGGCCAAAGGATTTGACCATTTTCTTGACGCGCAAGGAGTGTTGCGCATATTGGCGGATCTCCGAGTCGGTTAGATAATACCAAGCCACTTGACTCAAGTGCACCGGATTGGCGCGAGGTAAACGTTGCAGTGTCTGGCTCAATCGTTGCGTCCGTTGGCGGAAGCGGTCCTTGAGCTGCTGGTCGTCCAAATGGTGCGCTTGATAATAGGCATCTAAGGCAGCCCGATCGAACGGTTGTTGGAACTGCCGGGGATCCCGGCGATAGCGTTGCCGGAGAAACTGACTGGTTAGGAAAATTTTGTAGAAATCTCCTTGAGTCATGCTATTGGGACGAATCCGATAGTGGAGCACGTTCTGATTCAAAGCCCCCAGGCGATAGCCGTGGCTTAAGAAACGCAACCACAATTCGTAATCTTCCGAAGTGGGAATATTCTGGTAGCCCCCCACCGCAAGATAACTGGCTCGTTTCATCAGGACCGCTGGGTGGATCAAGGTTGAGGCCAAGGGCAGAAGTTGCGCTTGTTGCGCCGCAGTTGCGGGGATCGGGGCGTGTTGACCGATTACTTGATCTGTTTCATCGATCAACGCGGCGTTTCCCGAGAGCACATCCAAGTCCTGGGCTTGGATCGCCTGAAGCTGGGTCGCCAAACGGTCGGGCAGGGCAATGTCATCGGCGTCCATGCGCGCGATCCAAGTCCCTTGTGCCTGTGCGCAGCCTCTTTGCAGGCTCGGCGCCAGCCCTAAATTATGAGGGTTGATCAATAAACGAAGCCGCGGTTCTGCTTGTTGCGTGGTCACCAGCAGCTGTTTCAAGGTCGTGTTGGTCGGATTATCCAGAATCACGATCAGTTCGAAATCTGCGAAAGTTTGTTGGCGAATCGAATCAAGAGCCGCTTGTAATTCGCGGGGCTGTTCATTGTAAACAGCCATGACAACGCTAATTTGTGGCATAGTTGATCACCTTTGGCTTGGGGCGCTTGATGCGATTGAAGAGTAACCCCACCAAGAAGGATAGAATAATCGTGGCGGTCAAATAATCCATCACATACCCTGAAACAAGCGAGGCACCAAGGCACAGGGCGATGCTCAAGACCAGACTGGTATTGAACAAGGTGACGGTGCGCTTGAAGTGGAACAGCATGTAAATGATCGCGTAAAGGAGACAGCCAACGTATGGGACAACCAGAAGCAACATTCCCAAGATACCCAATGAATAGAAATGGGAGACGAAATCGGTCTCGATCAGCCCCAGGTTGCTCAAACGGGTATAACCAAAGCCCAGCCACTTGTCCTTAGGATTATTGTTGATGGCACTGACATGCGCCCAGATCGACTTGTGCAACAGCCGATAGTTCATCTGTTGACTGATCGGCCAACTGAAAACATCCAACCAGAAATCCGGATCATTTTTGACCGGATAGTATTTGAAAACAAAGTCTGAAGTGACCGCCAAACTATCTTTGTGCTTGGTGATAAAGGCAACTTTTTCTTTCTTCGAGGCGGTTTCTAAGCGCTTCAGTTCTTTCTTCCAGTTGATTTTCTTCTCTTTCTTCTGTTCCTTGCGTTGCTCGACCACTTCTTCTTCGGAGAATTGGCGGTTGACTCCTGGCGCAAATTGGCGCAGGCCTAGGCTGCCCACTAAGAAGATGCCCAAGACCATGAGGACTTTCCAATTGAAGCTCAATTCGTGTTTGGCCAGCGCGAAGAATAAATACAAGCCCAGATAGATGAAAACCGTGGCTAAAGCGCCATAAGCTGCGACTTTTGTGCCAATCTCGAAACAGGCCAAGATCTGGATGGTCACCAAAATAATGTTCTTGGCGTTCAGTTTCTTGACCAAGTAGTAGCAGATCAGCGGCGTCAACATGGCCAGAACTACCCCAGTTGTATTGGCATGATTAAAGAAGCCTTTCGAAGCTAGGCCATAGTAAGTGCCCGCGCTTTGATTGGGCACAAACCACATGAAAATATTCCCGGTGATCCGTTGGTGGGCGTATTGTTGGATCAGATTTCCTTTGCCCCATTGATGCAGGTAAGAACCCAAACTGATGACCAGCAAGTTGGTCACCACGATCGAGCCGGCCACCAAACCGACCAGCCAGTCGACAACCCGTTCGATTTGGGGGTTGGAGAAAGTGGTTTGTTCGGTCACGATGATCAAGAAAATAGGAATGACCATCCGGACAAGATAGAAGAGCTCGCCCATCGTGGAATAAGAGAAATTGGTGGGCGAGTAGGACGTGAATTTACTAGCGTTCATTTGATGAAAGACGAAGTAAACAATCAGTAAAACGCCGTAACCAGCCAAAAAGAGATTGGTCTTCTTGTTCGAACTGGCAATCAAATATAAGATCCCGATCGCGGCGATGAACAACAAACGAATGATCGTCGCCGGGGACATCCCTAAGAAATCGGCGATCGGTGGTTGATAGAGCCAGAAAATATCTAGAAATGGCTGTAAGATGACAAAGAGTAAGATACTTTTCTTTAAATATGTTTTAAATTTCGAATCCAAACGTGGAACCTCCAACGCTAATTAAGGAAAGGACCCAAGCGGTCTTGCCCGTTATTTTGATTGTATCTTGCCCTATTTAGTTACGTTCAAGTTATGCTAAAATAGTAGGTACATGGTTGCCCATAATAGTACCGGCAACCAACAATCAGTTCTAAGTATAGTATATCAAAATAACATCCGCAATATAATGATTCGTTAAATCGAAGGCAAGGGGAAACAGATGGAACCAGATAATCACCAAGCGTTGATCGCCATGTGTCATGATTTAAAGGAAATACTCGAGGCGGCGAAAATCCCGTTTTTCTTGATCGGAGGTTCGGCGATTGGGGCGGTGCGGCATCAAGGGATGATCCCGTGGGATGATGATATCGATGTGGGCATCAAACGGGAACAGATCCCCGCCTTTGTCGCAGCGTTCGCGGCGTCGCCCTTGGCACAGCCCTATCATTTGGTCATTCCAGGTCAAGAACCTAACTATTACTTTCCTACCTATAAGATGTTGGATCAGCGCGGCCCCTTAGCAGATCTCGTGGACGCTGGGACCGGCTTGCGCGGCGCTTTTATCGACATTTTCCCGCTGGATAAGACGTTTGCTTGGAAACCGCTGCGGCGGGTCCATCAGTTGCAAGTCCGCTTGGATCAAGTTGCGTTAGACATTGCTCGCGGTGATTCGGCGACTGGCAATCACTTGGGACCGTTCCGCCGCTGGTCTGTGCGCCAGGCTGCCCGGCACACGCCAACACAATTAGCGGCGCGTTATTGCCACGATATCGCGAAGTTTGCCGGGTTGCGTCACGGTTATTTATTTTATAACTTTGGCAGTCCCTACGCGTGGGATCGGGAGATGTATCGCCGCGATGAGGTTGCGGCGGCGGTGCCGGCTGTTTTTGAACAGGAAGACTTTCCGATTGCCCAAGGCTACGACGCGATCCTCACGCGGATGTACGGGGATTACATGACGCCACCGCCAGCCTCCGCGCGCCAACCTAAGCACATTCAATCATAGGCACAGGAGGAATCAAACGTGCGCAAAACTTTTGTTAACATTGTTTATAACGGGTTGTACCAGCTGCTGATCTTAGTGCTACCGCTGTTCTCCGTGCCGTATTTGGCGCGGACCCTGAGTCAGAAATCCTTGGGGATCAACGCATACGTCAATTCGATTCCGGTATTCCTCAGTGTGATCATTCTGTTTGGGATGAACCAATATGGCGCCAAAGTGATCGCCCAGACCGAAGAGAAGGACTTACCGCAACGGTTTGCCCGGTTGTGGCAAATCCAATTGATGGTGGGGTTAGCCACTATCCTGGTTTACTTGGTTGCCGTGTTCTTTTTCTTAGATTATAAGTTCTTCTTTTTGCTGGAAATCCCCTTTCTGATTGGCTATGTGCTGGATATTTCTTGGTTTTACATCGGTTTAGGTCAAATCAAAACCGTGGTCACCCGAAATTCGATCATTAAATTAGCGATTTTCGCCAGCATTTTTATTTTTGTTCATAGCACAGATGATCTATGGAAATACTTGTTGATCAATTCCATCACTTATTTGGCCAATATCGTCTTCTGGTTTGGCATGCGCAAGCAATTGGGCCGCAAGTTGACCAAAGTCGATTTCGGCTTCCAACGCCAGTACTTTTTCGATGCGCTGAAGATTGTCTTGCCGTCGATCGCGGTCCAATTTTACGTTAGTTTCGATCAAACGATTATGAAGTGGTTGACTAGCAGCACTCAGCTGGCCTTCTATTCCCAGTCGCAACAGCTTTCCCGGGCGATCATCACCATGGTCGGCTCGATCAGCACGATTCTGATGCCCAAGATGGCGCAAATGTTACTCCAGAAGAACGGTCAACAACAGGTCGTCAAGCTGCTGAAAACGGTACTGGATTATACCCTGGTCATCAGCTTGTATTTCACCATCATGTTTATGATCAATGCCAATAAATTCGTTGTTTGGTATTGGGGAAGTAAGTACGAACCTATGGGCCCCGTGATGTTGATCACCAGCCTGATCATTGTCCTCGTCAGTTACGGCGGTGTTTACGCCAACCAGTACACCTTGTCCCGCGGACTTTATCGCGAGTTCTCGATTCCTTATTATGCCGGCGCGATTTTCTCCGTGACGCTGAATCTCCTGTTGGTCCCCAATCTAAAAGCAATCGGTGGGGCGCTGACAATCGTGGCCACCGAGGGCTTGGTCTGTTTCTTGCGCATCTGGCTGATTCGGCGGGAGCTCCCTTTGCGTCAAGTTTTCCAAAACCAATGGCGCCCCTTGTTGGCGGCCGGGGTGACGCTGGCGCTGGGTCTGCTCGTGCCGATCAATTGGGGCTCGCTATTTGTTAACTTGGTGTTACAAACGATCATGGGCAGTCTTATTTATCTGATTCTGTTGATCGTTTTGAAAGATCAGATGATCAAAGACCTGACTGGCCGCGTCCAACAGTTCGTGGCGAAGCGGCGCGCGCGTTGATTCAGTGTAAATGGAGGATGAAAAAGTGACAAAAGTCGATGTCTTAGGGGTTGGATTTGATAACTATACCCAAACTGAATTTATGGCGCTCTTTGCCCAACGTCTGGCCCAGCAACAAGGAACTTTCGTGGTGACAGCCAACCCGGAAATTGTCATGGCCGCGCGCGACGATGCTGAGTTTCAAGGCTATTTAGCGCAGGCTGACTTCATTACCGCCGACGGGATCGGTGTGGTCAAAGGCGCCCAGATCCTGGGAACACCGTTGAAAGAACGGGTCACGGGGTTTGATTTATTTATGGCCCTGCTAACGTTAGCTAACCAGCAACATTACCGTGTCTATTTGATTGGCGCGCAGGCAGACGTGATCCAACAAGCCCAAAAGCGTTTGCGAGCTGATTTCCCCAACATTGAGCTGGTTGGGTGCCGCAATGGTTACTTCACCGACACTGCCGCCGTTCAAGCCGACATTATCGCCGCCGCACCACAAATGGTCTTCGCCGGCCTCGGTGCCAAAAAACAAGAACGATTTCTCGTTGAATTGAAGCAAAGTTTACCAGCTGCCTATTTGATGGGCATTGGAGGGAGCTTTGATGTCTTCTCCGGCAAGAGCAAGCGAGCGCCTCAGTGGATGCAAAATTTACATTTGGAATGGTTCTACCGTTTATTGAAAGAACCTTCGCGCTGGCGCCGGATGCTGGTCTTGCCGAAGTTCTTGCGCGTCGTCAAACGGGTTGCCCGTGAGCAGCGCTGATTTTGTTGGTTGCTGGGCATCGGTTTGAATTGCTTGGAAATGATTGGTTCCTATTTTTGAACCTGTATTTGATTGCAGGTGTGGGTGGGTGTTGCGCGTAAGCGCAACCGGCTGGGACTGCTGTTGCGGACTGGAACGTGGTGGGCATCGTTTGAAGCCAATTCCAAAAGCGGGAATTGTCTTCAAATCGAGCCTTGTCCTAAGCGGCAAAGCCGCCAAGGACAATTTCACCACTGAGCCGCGCAGTCCCAGCCGGTTGCTGAACAGAATCGAGCTTATCTGCAATTGAAGCTAAGGATTCGACGAAGTACTTTTGCGAGCCAGAGGTCAACCAATCGCCGTTTTTGAGGTGGTACAGCAATGCCAACGGATTTGGATTAGGAGGTTGGGATATTTTGCTTTGGTTGGACGTCTTTATCTACTTACTAGACAATCCTTGGTTGAAAACCGACCGATTCGGCTGATTCATCAAGACCTTGCCGCTGTTCATCAGGTAGACTGTCCTGGTGTCACCAATTCAAAACTGGCAACCACTAACCACGGTCGTCAATTGCGTGGTTCCACATCAACTGGCGATAGCTTGCCAGATGGCGTGAGTGCTCAAACGGCTGTTAAAACGTTAAGCGGCTGGAGCGGAGAAATTCGGGGTGAGATCGCCGTGTCGTTATTCTTAGCGGCTTTGCCGCTTAGAATAAGGCTCAGCTTTGAGATTCGCGCACTTTGCGAAGCTCAAAGTGACGCCCACAGCGAGCTCACCCCGAATTTCGCAGCGCAAGCTGCGGCCAACATACTTTCATCTGGCCAGTGCCGTGTAGCGCAAGCCGCGGTCAGGATTAAAACGCCGGGCCAAGCAACTGCGGAAAGTGATTAAAAGTCCATTTGTACTTAAATGTGGTATCATTAGACCCATAAACAATTTTCGAGGTGCAGAAATGCAAAAAACATATCCTGATGATAGCTTAATGCTCCATACCGATTTCTACGAAATCAACATGATGTATTCATATTGGAAGAAGGGCATCCACAAGCGCCACGCCGTCTTCGAAGGCTATTTCCGCAAAATTCCGTTTGAAAATGGTTACGCGATTTTCGCTGGACTAGAGCGCATGGTTCGCTACTTACAAGGCTTCCGTTTTTCAGAAACGGACTTGGACTATTTGCGTGAGCAAACGAATTTTCCTGAAGAATACTTGGCATATTTGAAAGACATGAAGTTTGAATGCACGATTCGCTCCGCTCAGGAAGGCGATTTGGTTTTCAATGAAGAACCGGTGATTCAGGTGGAAGGACCTTTGGATCAGTGCCAATTGGTGGAAACCGCGTTGTTGAACATCATCAACTTCCAGATTTTGGTCGCGACTAAAGCGGCCCGAGTCAAGTCGGCGGCCAATGGCGATCCGGTGATGGAATTTGGGACGCGGCGGGCGCAAGAATTGGATGCGGCCTTGTGGGGCACGCGGGCGGCCTATATCGGTGGTTTTGACGCGACCAGCAATGTTCGCGCCGGGAAAATTTTCGGGATCCCGATCAGCGGAACGCACGCGCATTCATTGGTTCAGGTCTATCAAAACGATTATCAAGCTTTCAAAACTTACGCTGAAACGCATCATGATTGCGTCTTTCTGGTGGATACTTACGACACCTTGAAATCCGGTGTCCCCAGCGCGATTCGGGTCGCGAAAGAAATGGGCGATCAAATCAACTTTTTAGGCGTACGGATCGATTCGGGGGATATGGCTTATATTTCCAAGCGGGTGCGCCAACAATTGGACGCGGCCGGTTTCACCGCGGCGAAGATTTACGCCTCCAACGACTTAGATGAGAAAACCATTCAGAACTTGAAAATGCAAGGGGCCAAGATCGACGTTTGGGGCGTGGGGACCAAAGTGATCACCGCTTTTGATCAGCCAGCGTTAGGCGCGGTTTACAAGTTGGTTTCCATCGAGGATACGCAAGGCAAAATGGTCGATACGATCAAGTTGTCCAGCAACGCCGAGAAGGTCAGCACTCCAGGCAAGAAGCAGGTTTGGCGGATCACGAACCGGCAAAAGCACGACAAGTCCGAGGGTGACTACATTACGTTGTGGGATGAAAGTCCATTGGCTCATGAAGAATTATTCATGTTCCATCCGAAATATACCTACATCAACAAAACGATCGCCGATTTTGACGCGGTGCCGATTTTGAAAGATATTTTCGTGGACGGTCATTTGGTTTACGATCTGCCTAGCTTGGAGACAATCAAGGCGCGGACGGGCAAGAACCTGGATTCCTTGTGGGAAGAATATAAGCGGGATCTGAACCCGCAGGAATATCCAGTCGACTTATCCCAGAAGCTTTACGATCATAAAATGAACCACATCGAACGGATGCGGCAAATGGTCAAGAATTTGAATCCGCAAGGTGACCAGAAGCATCTGTAAGCCAGTCGTTTGGCCGAGTCAGATCCGGAGATTTCGTTCGCCGATTTGATTTCGTTCGACTAGGTAAAGGAGCACAAGCAGCTTAAGTTAGAAAGGGAGTGGGCGTATGCGGCCCCTACAAAAGAAAATTATCGCGATCGAGCGGACGCAACCTGAAATCGATCCAGCGGTTGAAATTCGCCGTTCCGTTGAGTTTTTGAAAGATTACTTGCGCGAACAGCCTTTCTTAAAGAGTTATGTTTTAGGTATTTCGGGTGGCCAAGATTCCACCTTGGCCGGTAAGTTGGCTCAAATCGCGATCACTGAATTGCGTGAAGAAACTGGGGATGCGGCTTATCAATTCTACGCGGTGCGTTTACCGTTTGGCGTGCAGGCCGACGAAAGTGACGCGATGGCGGCGATCGAGTGGATGCAGGCGGATCAGGTCATGCGGATCGATATTCAACCGGCGACCGAGGCGATGCTGGTTGAATTAACCACGGCGGGCCAAACGATTTCTGATTTCAACAAGGGTAATATCAAGGCGCGGCAACGGATGTTGGCGCAATACGCCATCGCCGGCGCCCATGCTGGTGTTGTTGTTGGCACCGATCACGCCGCGGAAAACATTACCGGCTTCTATACCAAATTTGGTGATGGTGGCGCCGATGTTACGCCGTTATATCGGTTAAATAAGCGGCAGGGCAAGCAAATGTTGGCGTATTTGGATGCGCCGCGCCATCTGTATGAGAAAATCCCCACCGCCGATTTGGAAGAGAACCGGCCGGCTTTACCTGATGAGGTGGCCTTGGGCGTGACCTATGATCAGATCGATGATTATCTTGAAGGTCGGGAAGTGCCAGTGGCCGCCGCCGAGAAAATCGAGCAGTGGTTCTTGAAAACCCAGCACAAGCGGCATTTACCGGTCACCGTTTTTGATGATTTTTGGCGTCATTCTGAAGCTTGAAGTTTTTGCGGGTCATTATTTTCTGACGGGAAAATAATGGCCTTTTTTTCGTGCTTGATTGCAGGTTTGGTGGGGTTTGGGTGGTGACGCAACCGCCTCAGGACGTTTGTCGTGGCTGGAAACGTGCTCACCGACCCAGCTTCTGAGCATTAGCCTAGCAACTATTTTGGAGGCTGGGCTTTGCCTCCGGAATAGTTGCGTAGCTAAGCGGAAGAAGCTAGATTGGCGAACACGTTTAGCGGTTTACCGCTTAGACCAAGGCTCAGCTTTGAGATTCGCGGGTTTTGCGAAGATCAAAGTGACGCCCCCAGCGAGCTCACCCCGAATTTCGCAGCGCAAGCCGCAGGCAGGCTACTTCCTTTTGGGTGCGCTTACTGGATTTTTAAAGCTAATCTAGGTATAATAATGTTGATTAAAAAAGCGACGGCCATTCACTGAATACATACTGTCCAATAAGCGACAACAGGCGGTTTCGGGGGAAACAACTTGTGTATTTGCGCTTAAAGTGACGTCTGAGATTTATCCAGTAGTTGATGATTGGCAAAATTATTGGGAATTTTGCGCCAATGGGGGAATCATCATGAAAAGATTAAAAGAGCAACAGGACACACCATCAGTGACAGCACATTTAGTTCAGGCTGGATTAGTGATGACAGTGGGTCTATTTTTGTACGCGCCGAATGTGTTGGTGAAAGCGGCAGCGAATGTGGAAACGACCGAGGCAAGTAGCCTTAACACTAAATCAACAGCGGCTTCGAGCCAGTTAGGAACAACGGTACGCAAAACCAGCACCACCACTGCCACGGAAAACGGCAACACAGAGCCTGGTGAAACCGGAAATTCAAGTGATGTGGCTAAGGATTCTGGATCGACAACTGAACCCGAACCTACAATCGCTGCTGGGCCGACTAACTCTGAGCAGTCGGCCAATTCGGACCAAACGACCAATTCAGATCAAACAAACAAATCTGATTCAGCAGATCCTGACTCAACTGACTCGACTGATGCAGGGCCGACCACGACTGAAACGCCTGCCCAAGACGCGGAGGTGGTTCAGTTTGGCGATGAGAATCTGAGCAATTATTTGAAGACCAAGGTTTTCGGAATCCCGCAAGCGGACCCGATCACCCTGGCGACGATCAAGCAGTATTTGGGCGGGAAATTGACGATTAAGCCTCAAGACGATACTGGTAAGAGGTTCGCGCTGACAAGCTTGCAGGGACTGGAGGCGTTCCAGTATTTACCGGAGCAAGTTAAACTGGAACTCAATCTTGATTTATCTATTCCTACGTCTGGCGAGTTCAGTTTTGACCCGTTGAAGACTTTGCGGCCAGCGGAGCTTGCACTGAATACACCAATGTGGGGAAAGGTGAACGATGAGTCCTTGTCAGAATTGAAGAATATCAGCGTGGAGCGTCTTAATTATCTCGCGTTGAGTGGCTTTCAACTCGATCGTTCAGGGGAGTTATATCAAGCAAATACACACGGCTTAACCAATCGACAATTAGGACTCCTAGCAACTTGGATCAAAGACTTTGCTGAGAATCACGTGTATTCGACATCGTACAAATCACTCGATTTACAGAATAATTGCCTGAGTGATTTTAGTTCGTTGGGCATCATTGACCCCAGTCAAATTGCCGAGGGAAATCATTTCTGGATCAAGGGCCTAGCGCAGTGCTATCTGAATCGAGAAAAAAAGCTGAATTTTGTCATTGGTCAACCCGGAGAATTTGATATGGATGACCTTATCGGAATTGACGGTAAGCCAATGAATTTGAAAGCAGATTCAAGTGGTAATCCAGTTGTTCCCGGCGCAGTTGGGAATGAATCGGTTGACATTTTTAGTTACAATACCACAAATGGCGAATCGACCGCGTTAGAGCATCTTGGACCAGCCTCATCCTTACGCTATCGGATTTCTGCTGCAAACCTACTTCCTAACTCGAAAATGTTTATGTACTATCAGAAGGGAATTTATGGGGCTTGGTTTAATAGCATTGTTTATCCTGGTTATTACAACAACAAAATCGAAATCGAATATGACGCGGCCGTTTACTATAGCAATGTCAATTGGCAAGAGCACCCGCAAGTTACCGTCAATTTCGTCGATGAGGCCGGCAAAGTGATCCACGGCCAAATGACATTAGGGAACACGGATACGGCAATTGGAGCGGAATATGATGCGACGCCTCTGCAGGCGACTCAGATCGAAGGCTATACCTTTAAGAAGGTTAGCGCCGGCGCGTTAATGGGGACCTTCCAGCAAGATCCGCAAACTTTGACATTAGTCTATCAGGCAGATTCCGACCCAACGCCAGATCCAAAACCGAATCCCGACCCAACGCCAGATCCGGATCCAACACCGAATCCAGATCCAACACCAGATCCGGATCCGACACCTGACCCAGATCCAACGCCGAATCCAGATCCAACGCCAGATCCGGATCCGACACCTGACCCTGACCCAACGCCAGACCCTGACCCGACCCGGCCGACGTTGCCAATCACAGGTCAGGAAACTGCTGACCCCACCAATCAAAATCAACTGACGCCGGTTTTGCCGCAAACCAATGAGGCCAAGTCCGGGTTGAGTATGCTGGGCACGGTCTTGGCTGGGTTGTCGCTGATGGTTTTAGGCGCAGTTTGGTTAAAGAAACATTAAGGCTAGGTACTGTGGCCGGCGGGCGAATTCGGCGTGTTCCTCAGTAATACGATCTGAAAAAATTAGGTGCAATTAAGAAATATTAGTTTTTCGTGGTTTTACTTTGCTTTACGCGGCTATTTCTGGTATAATGACTTTGAAAACAAGGGAGTAACTGGCAGCGACTTCGCTGCGACAAAACCATCAACAAGACATAAGTTCTGGTTTTGTCTTAATTAGTGAGACTTGTGCGTGTATTTAGCGTACAGGTCTCTTTTTATTCCTGAGTGAAAGAGGAGGAATTATTGTTGACAGAGACAAGCAAGGCATCGTCCAAACGGTTTTATGCCCTGAAGAAATCCGACTTGCTGGCCGCGCTCAAAACCAGTGAACAGGGTCTCAGCGCTGACCAAGCCCAACAACGGTTAGCGGAGAATGGGCCAAACGCTTTGGCGCAGGGGAAGAAACGGACCTTGTTCCAACGTTTCTTTGATCAGTTCAAAGATTTCATGATTTTGGTTTTATTAGTCGCAGCTTTGATTTCCGGGGTGGTCGCGCAAGAATGGGCTGACGCTGGTTTGATTTTGGCCGTGGTGATCGTGAACGCGATCTTCGGGGTCTTCCAAGAATCGAAGGCGGAAGAAGCCATTGATGCTTTGCGGGAAATGTCCACGCCGGAAGCGCATGTGCGGCGCGGCGGTCAAGTTGAGACGATCAGCAGCGAGAAATTAGTCGTTGGTGATGTGGTCTTGCTGGAAGCCGGCGATATTGTCCCTGCTGATGTGCGCTTGATCGATTCGGCCTCGATGAAAATCGAAGAAGCGGCGTTGACCGGTGAATCGGTGCCAGTGGAGAAAGAAGCGGGCGTGTTACCCGATGAAGAAATCGCCATTGGTGACCGCAAAAACATGGCTTACATGAACAGTAACGTGACTTATGGTCGCGGGGTTGGGATCGTTGTTGGCGTCGGGATGGGGACTCAAGTGGGCCACATCGCCGGTATGATCAACCAAGCGGAAGAAACCAACACCCCGTTACAAGACAATTTGAACTCATTAGGTAAGACCTTGACTTGGTTGATTTTAGTGATTGCCGCGATTATTTTCGTCGTCGGGATCTTGAACAATCATGATGGCTTACCAATGAACGAATTGGTGATCAATATGCTGCTGGTGGCAATTTCACTGGCCGTGGCCGCGATTCCAGAAGGGTTGCCGGCGATCGTGACGATCATCTTGGCCTTGGGAACCACGCGGATGGCCAAACGCCAATCCTTGGTGCGGAATTTACCGGCCGTGGAAACGTTGGGTAGCACGGAAATCGTCGCTTCTGACAAAACCGGGACCTTGACGCAAAATAAGATGACCGTGGAGAAAGTCTACGAATACGGTCATTTACAAAATGCCGCGGATCCAATCACCGGCGCTGACATGGCATTGAAAGTCATGACTTTCAGCAACGATACGAAAGCGCAAGGTGATGGCAAATTAGTTGGTGATCCAACGGAAACCGCTTTGGTTCAATTTGGCTTGGATCATCACTATGACGTCACCAGCGAACTGCAAAAAGAACCCCGAGTGGCAGAAGTGCCATTCGATTCTGAACGGAAATTAATGTCCACCATCCATCAATTGGCCGACGGTAAGTTTTTCGTTGCGGTCAAGGGCGCACCTGATATGTTATTGAAACGGGTGACCCAGATCCAAACGTCACCAACGGAAGTTCGCGCTTTGACTGATGCGGACAAGCAAGAGATCTTGGCGCAAAACAAAGGGATGGCCACCAAGGCGTTGCGGGTTTTGGCGATGGCTTACAAGGTCATTACCACCGTTCCCGAAAAGCCTGATACTAATAATGTGGAACAAGATTTGATTTTCGCCGGCTTGGTTGGCATGATCGATCCTGAGCGGCCAGAAGCGGCTAAGGCTGTCGCTGACGCGAAGAAAGCCGGAATCCGGCCAATCATGATCACTGGTGACCACCAAGACACCGCGGAAGCAATTGCGGGACGCTTGGGCATCATCAAGCCTGGTGACGACAAAGCGGTCATTACCGGGGCGGAATTGGATCAATTAAGTGACGCCGATTTCGAAAAGAAAGTGAAACAATATTCCGTTTATGCCCGGGTCTCACCTGAACATAAGGTGCGGATCGTCAAGGCTTGGCAGGATCAAGGCAAGGTCGTGGCGATGACTGGTGACGGGGTTAACGACGCGCCAGCGCTGAAGTCAGCGGATATCGGGATCGGGATGGGGATCACGGGGACAGAAGTTTCCAAAGGTGCCTCTGACATGGTTCTGGCCGACGACAACTTCGCGACGATCATTGTGGCCGTCGAAGAGGGTCGTAAGGTCTTCGCCAATATTCAAAAATCGATCCAGTATTTGTTATCAGCCAACTTAGGTGAAGTCTTGACCCTGTTCATGATGACCTTGATGGGTTGGGATATTTTGCAGCCAGTCCAATTGTTGTGGATCAACTTAGCGACAGATACCTTCCCGGCGATCGCCTTAGGGGTAGAACCAACGGAACCTGGGATCATGGACCGGAAACCGCGCGGACGGAAATCTAATTTCCTTAGTGGCGGCGTGGGCTCCTCGATCATTTATCAAGGGATCCTGGAAGGCGCGCTGACCTTGGGTGTTTACGGCTTAGCGATTCTCTTCCCTGTGCACGCTTCAAATGACGCGATGCACGCGGACGCGCTGACCATGGCATACGCGACCTTAGCGCTGATCCAATTGTTCCACGCGTTCAACGTGAAGTCGATCCATCAATCGATCTTCAGCGTGCATCCATTTGCCAACCGGATGTTCAATATCGGTGTGGGAACTTCCTTCATCATGGTTGCTTTGACCATTGTGGTGCCGGGTTTCAACAGCCTCTTCCACGTCACTGAATTGAATCTATTGCAATGGAGCATGGTGCTTGGCGCCGGCGTCTTGATGGTGTTGATCGTCGAATTGGTCAAATTCTTCCAACGCCGCGCAGGCAAGGAATAACGACTGCTTCCTGAGAAAACGTTGATCAGCTTGTCAGGTGCTGAGGATGCTCCTTGTGGCAGCCACAGTTAATGCGTCATCAAAAACTACCGACAGTATTTTTGTCGGTAGTTTTTTTGACTTTTTTTTGTTCAGTCATTTGATTGCAGGTGTGGCGGGTGTTGCGCGTGAGCGCAACCGGCTGGGACTGCTGTTGCGGACTGGAACGTGGTGGGCGTCGTTTGAAGCCAATCCGCAAAGTGCGCGGCTTGTCTTCAAATCGAGCCTTGTCCTAAGCGGCAAAGCCGCAAAGGACAATTTCACCACTGAGCCGCGCAGTCCCAGCCGGTTGCTAGGCAGAATTGAGCCCATCTGCGATCGAAGTTGGGTATCTGACCAAGTGGTTTTGCAAGCTAGAGGTCAAACAATTGCCCTTTTTGGGATGGTACGGCAATGCCAACTGATTCCAGAGGAATGGGCGCTATTCTTGAACCTGTAGGTCTAGCGGGTTTGGTGGGGACGCAACCGGGTCGGGCCATTTGTGCGGCTGGAACGCAGTGGGCGTCGTTTTGAGCCAATCCGAAACCCACGGCTTGTCTCAAAATCGAGCCTTATTCTAAGCGGCAAAGCCGCAAAGAATAATCTCGCCGCTGAGCCGCATGGCCCGACCCGGTTGCTAGGCAGAATTGCGCCTATCTGCAATATGGGCGAAGAATTTGACGAAGCGATTTTGCAAGCTAGAGGTCAAACAATCGCCCATTTTGAGGTGGTACAGCAAGGCCAACGGATTTGATGAATAGGGTGATATATCTTGGGTTGTGCCAACAACTTTGTTGCGCATACTTAATCAAAATTTGATTTGGGACCGATCGATTCAGTTGATTCACTGAAAATTCGATTTGTTCATCAGGCAGTTTGCACTGGTGTCACCAATTTAAAGCTTGTAACCACTAGCTATGGTCGTCAATTGCGCGAATCCTCATCAATTGACCATAGCTTGCCCGTTGGCGTGAGTGCTCAAACGGCTGTTAGAACGTTGAGCGGCTGGAGCGGAGAAATTCGGGGTGAGATCGCCGTGAAATTGGTCTTAGTGGCTATGCCACTTAGACCAAGGCTCAGCTTTGAGATTTTCGGCGTCCTTCCGAAAAGCTCAAAGTGACGCCCACAGCGAGCTCACCCCGAATTTCGCAGCGCAAGCTGCGGCCAATCTATATCCCAGCTTTCAAAACAATTGCTAGGCTAATGCTCAGAAGCTGCCCAGGTCGGCTCGCACTCTAAACGTGCGGAGCGCAACTGACTTTTCCGCTTAACTACGCTAGGCTTCCGGAAGCGAAACCCGCTTCCAAAATCCTAGCCAGGTTAATGCTCAAAGTCAACCCGTTGCGCTCCGCACTCTGTTATAATAGAAATATCAATTTTGAAGAGGTAGACGAAATGGCTAATAAAATGCAGCAAAAAGCGATGCACTATGGCGTGACAATCAATCAGGTCGTGGAGCGCACTGAACAGATCCAAGAAGAATTGGATCCAATGTTTCGAGCGTTGAAGGACGCGTTGGCCGCGGATCAAGTTGCGACGATGGCCCCTGTTAAGTACACAGAAACCCGGGACGTTTTCACGGAGCGGTCAGCAGAGTATCAGCAACTTTGCGCCCGTTTGGCGAAGGGAACTGCTCCAGCGCGATTAATGGGCAATCACAAATTGTTGGTCGCGGCTTATCAGGACTTTGCTGATGGTTGTCAGGCGATGGCGGCCAGTCTGCATGAAGATCAGACGGTCGATCAAGCGGCTTTTGCGGCGGCGGAAGCGCAACAAGATGACGCGACGGAGCGGATGAGCAAGTACTTACAACGCATCACCGCTTTGGTTTAAATCAGCGCGTCATTTGGGATAAATTAGGAGAAACGGCCATTTTTTGGCCGAGGAAAAGGGATTACAACGGTTATGATTTTAGAATCAAGAGCGTTAATGCAAACACAGGCGGCATTGTCCTATAAACCGGCGGCCGTGGCCACGGTCTTGACTATGCTCAACGAAGGCAATACGGTGCCATTTATTGCCCGTTATCGTAAAGAGTGGACGGGCAGTCTTGATGAGGTCCAGATTCGCGAGATTGAGGCGACTTTCAATCGGGCGGAGGCGTTGCTCGCACGCAAGGATGATGTCCTGCGGGTGATCACGGAACAGGGTAAACTGACGCCGGCGTTGAAGCGGGCCTTGGAAAAAGCGGACAAGTTACAACAGGTGGAAGACCTGTACTTGCCGTTTAAACAAAAGCGGAAGAGTAAGGCGACCGTGGCGCGCGCTCAAGGGCTGGTGCCATTAGCTGAGGAGATCAAACAGCAATTGGATCTGTCTCCGGAGCAGTGGCAAAGCAAGGCCCTGCCTTATTGTGATTCGCAAAAAGGTTTGCCAGATGTGACGGCAGTTTGGTCCGGGGTTCATGAAATTCTCGCTGACGAACTGGGTGATTTGGCGACTTGGCGGCAGTGGGCGCGGGATTACACTTTGCGCCACGGGACGTTGACGGCTGAAGTTAAGGATGAGGCGGCGGATGAGAAGGGTGTTTATCGCCTGTATTACGATTTCACGCAACCTTTAACGAAATTGGCGGCCCATCAGATCTTGGCGATCAATCGGGCCGAAAATGAAGGCGTTTTGCGGGTGGCGATCAATGTTGATAGCGAGCCGATTTTGGCGCGCTTTAGCCAAGAAGCGGATTCGCGGCGAAATTATTTCGCCTCCGAGCAGATGAAAGACGCCACGGTTGGCGCGTATCGCCGCTTCATTCGGCCGGCGATCGCGCGGGAATTCCGCACCAATCAGAAGGAAAGCGCTGGCGCCCAAGCAATCAATGTTTTCGGTGAGAATCTGCGTCACCTGTTGTTACAGCCACCGCTAAAAGGAAAGGTCGTTTTAGGCTTCGATCCGGCGTATCGGACAGGCTGCAAGTTGGCCGTCGTCGATGGTACTGGGAAGTTTCTGGACAAGCTGGTCATTTATCCGCATAAGCCCGCTAGCCAACAACAGCGAGCCGCCGCTGGACCAGCTTTTCTCGACTTTTTAGAAAAATATCAAGTGACGATGATCGCCATTGGCAACGGGACCGCCAGTCGCGAGTCGGAACAATTCGTGGCGGAAACGATCAAGCACAGTCCGCGGGAGATCTATTATGTCATTGTCAATGAAGCTGGCGCCTCGGTTTATTCCGCCAGTGACACGGCGCGCGCTGAGTTCCCCGAATTGCACGTGGAGGAACGCTCGGCGGTCAGCATCGCCCGGCGCCTGCAAGATCCACTGGCTGAATTGTTGAAAATCGACCCGAGCGCAGTCGGCGTCGGTCAGTATCAGCATGACGTGAGCCAAAAAGCGCTGGGTGAACGCCTGGATACCGTGGTCGAAGATGTGGTCAATAGTGTGGGCGTTAATTTGAACACGGCCAGCGTTGATCTGTTGCGGCGCGTGTCCGGCTTGTCCACAATGTTATCGACGTATATTGTCGCTTATCGCAATGAGCACGGGCGTTTTACCAGCCGGGCGGAATTGCAGAAAGTGCCGCGCCTTGGGCCGAAAGTCTACCAACAGGCGGTTGGTTTCTTACGAATCATCGGGGGCACCGAGCCTTTGGATAATACCGATATTCACCCGGAAAGTTATGCGGTGGCGGAGCAATTACTGGCCCGCGTCCACTTGACCAAGGCTGATCTGGGCTCGGATAAAATGCGTAAAGCCACCAAATCTCTGAACTTTTTACAATTAAGCAAGGAATATCAAGTTGGGCGGAGCACCCTGCAGGATATCGTTAAGGGACTGATCACGCCGGGACGTGACCTGCGTGATGACGTCCCGGCGCCTTTGTTGCGCCAAGATGTCATGGCCATCGAGGATCTGCGTCCGGGAATGATTTTGCAAGGGACCATCCGCAACGTGGTCGACTTTGGCGCCTTCGTGGATATTGGCGTTAAGCATGATGGCTTCGTCCACATCTCCCAACTGGCCGATTATTTTGTCCAAAATCCTAGCAGTGAAGTCGCGGTGGGGGACATCGTCAAGGTTAAGATCCTTGAGGTCGACTTGGACCGGGACCGCATCAGTTTAACGATGCGGGGGCTTCCTCGTGACTGATCAGGAGCTGCAGCGCTTGGTAGAACAGGTTTCTTTGACCGCTTTTCATCGGCCTTTTCGGCACCAAGCGCGCTTCAATCCGCGGCTGAAAACCACCGGCGGTCGTTATTTCATTGGTGATCATCATTTGGATTTCAATCCGAAATATGCGGCCACCCTGAGCCCTGCGGATTTTGTCGGGATCGTGAAACATGAGTTGTGCCACTACCACTTGCATTTAAGTGGTCAGCCTTATCAGCATCGCAGCCCGGCGTTTAAAACGCTGTTGGCGCAAGTGGGCGGTTCCCGCTATGTTCCCGCGACAGCGGCGTCGAGTCGCCAGCCGCAACACCCAGCCCGCTATCAGTACCGCTGCCAAAAGTGTGGTCAGGTTTATTGGCGACAACGACGGATCAATCTGCAACGTTTTGTTTGCGGTCGCTGTCAGGGCCAGTTACGCCTGCAGGCTTCGGCTTAGCACCACCGCAACGCAGAGATAGCAGGCTGCTAGCTCCCGCCGCATCAGCAGACTCGGCTTGGTGTGCGGGCCCATTGAAGCTACGGCCATTGATTTGAAGATATTGAGGTGAAAGATAACATGCAACTGGCTTTATTAGCCCAAAACATTGGGGATACGATCAAAGGACGCCAGCAGCGACCGGCGCGGGCAGAAACCACTTTTCCAATAGAATTTACCCACGCGTATAAATCGGCGCAAGGTTGCCTGATCGTACTGGTTACCACTGATGGGCATTATCAGATCAAGAAGTTCGAGCACCAATATAAGGATGTGACCGATCCTTGGCGCGAAATCGCCCACGCGGCCTTTATGGAATGCGATGAAGATTTCGACGCCGCCGACGAGTTGATCAGCGCCATCGCCACGGTTGTTGGCGCGCCGGCTCAAGACTGAGTCACCATCAAACCAGCGTTGCCCTCGTGGTAACGCTGGTTTTTTAGTTTGCGATCTAATCGCTGTTGTCCGTAGCCAAAAAAAGCCCGACCATCAAGGCTTGGCTGGCGCGCGATTTTGCCCACAAAAAAAGCGCTGGATCAAATGATCACAGCACTCACAGGTTGCACGATGCGGGCAAGAAGACTCGAACTTCCACGGCCATAAGTGGCCACAAGATCCTTAGTCTTGCGCGTCTACCAGTTCCGCCATGCCCGCGAAACAATGCAACATTAATTATAAGTTATTTTACAAGCCAGGTCAACAAAATTTTGCGACAGGTTTGCGCGCAGGTTGCGCCCACCGCTTAATGCCCGTGTCTACTTGGACCGCCGGGGTCAAGACCCAAGGAAGACGCTGTGCGCTTCACTGGATTGAGCGGCGGAATCTGGAAATCAAGCGTTGGCCTAGAGATGCGCAACGACATGATCCCGATGGAATATCAGAATCATGCCGTCAAAGAAATTGCCTTAAATCTTTAATGAATTGGTTGCTCGCTTTGACACGGACCAGCTCATTTCCTAATCGTGTGAAGTGGCCCAGATCAATTCGTCAGGAACAGTGGCGCTGCTTTCTTGCTAACGCTTAACTTCCTTCACTAAATGGAGAACAGCAATCGTCAAAATCAAAAGCAGCACAATCACGATTACAAGTGCTGTCAAAATCACCATTTTATCGCCAATCATTGATAATCCTCCTCAATAAAGTGTTGAAAACCTGTCATTCATCAACTATATTTTGTTTTTCATTCCCAAGTATCCTAACCCACATTTGCCTACGGGCATGGGTGCCCGACGTGTAGCTTATGATGGTAAGGCCACTCTTTTAAATTTATACTAGTATAAATTCCGTCTTTTGTCAATAAAAAATGAATTTTCTGTAAAATAAAAGCGATCTCATTTCCTCCTTTTGGCTTAATACTGTTTTTTATGAATATTTCTAATCCATGAAGCGATCTGTGCCGGGTTTGCGCGCAGGTTACCCGGTAGTTTTGGCTGATGTTGCTGCTGAAAGTAGCTTGGCCGCAGCTTGCGCTGCGCGTGGCATTGGTGGTTGGCAGGTGTAGTGGGGCTCCAGGTCGGGCTGGGGGTGGTGGAACGCTGCGGGCACGACTTGAAGCTTTTCGGAAGTGCACCGAAAATCTTCAAGCTCGGCCTTATTGTAGGCGATAAATCGCCAACAATAATATCGCGGCTGACTCACCCCCCAGCCCGACCTTCCGCCAAGCAAGCAAACGGACCACCAACGCCACGCTCCGCTCCAGCTGCTCAACGATATCTTACTCATTGGAGCACTCACGCCAACTGTCAAGCTATAACCAATGAATGGAGCACCACGCAATTGACGACCGTGGTTAGTGGTTATCAACATTAAATTGGTGACACCAGTGCAATTTGCCTGATGAACTATGGCAGGTTCTTGATAAATCATCTGAGTCGGTCGGTTTCATCAAAAGATTGTTAAGGAAACGAGTAGAGACTGTTCAACCTACGCAAAATGTCTCGACCGCCTAATCCGAATCAGTTGGGGTTTCCGTACCACCCCAAAAGTGGGCAATTGCTTGACCTCTAGCTTGCAAAAGCACTTCGTCAGATATTCAACTTCGATTGCAGATAAGCTCAATTCTGCCTAGCAACCGCCTCAGGACGTGTGGCTTCAAACGATGCCCACCACGTTCCAGCCACGACAAACGTCCTGAGGCGGTTGCGTCACCATCCAAACTCATCACACTTGCAATCAATCACAGGACTTCTGAAATCAGTTGGCATTGCCATACCACTCCACAAAGGGCGATTGTTTTGACCTCAATCTCGCAAAACCACTTCGTCAGATATCCAGCTTCGATTGCAGATAAGCTCAATTCTGCCTAGCAACCGGCTGGGACTGCGCGGCTCAGTGGTGAAATTGTCCTTGGCGGCTTTGCCGCTTAGGACAAGGCTCGATTTGAAGACAAGCCGCGCCTTTGCGGATTGGCTTCAAACGACGCCCACCACGTTCCAGTCCGCAACAGCAGTCCCAGCCGGTTGCGCTCACGCGCAACACCCACCACACCCGCAATCAGGCACGGATTCCAGAATAGAAATCGAAACATCTAAATCAATTCAAACGATACCCACCACACCAGCAATCAAGTGCAGACCAAGAACCAAGCCGCACACTTTTTCGCAAAACCGCGCGAGAAAAAATGCATGCCAGTCTTGACAAAACGCTCATTTCGCGGTAAATTGGACTAGACCAAACAAGGAGGATGTATGGATGGATATCAAAATTGTTAAAGATAAACTTGCCGGCGGACAAGCCGCTTTCGAACTGATCAAAGCAGGAATGGCGCATGGCGCGCAGGTCTTAGGCCTGGCGACTGGGAGCACACCGATCTCACTTTATGAGGCAATGTGCCAAAGTGACCTGGACTTCTCCCAAATGGTTTCAATGAACTTGGATGAATATGTTGGGTTGACGCCTGACAACGATCAAAGCTATCACTATTTCATGAATGAACATCTTTTCAGCAAGAAGCCATTCAAGGCGAGCTATGTGCCTGATGGGGCTAATCCAGATACAGACGCCGCGGCGGCCGCTTATGAGAAATTATTGGCGGAACACCCAATCGATATCCAGATTTTGGGGATCGGCCGCAATGGTCATATCGGATTCAACGAGCCTGGTTCTGACTTGGACGGCAAAACCCAAAAAGTGGCCTTGACGCAATCCACGATCGACGCGAACTCACGGTTCTTCGCCGATGAAAAAGATGTGCCTCGTTTCGCGATCTCCATGGGGATCGGTTCGATCATGAAGGGCAAGGAAATTATTTTGATCGCGTATGGCGCTGATAAAGCTGATGCCATCAAAGAAACGGTTGAAGGCCCAGTGACAACTCATGTTCCCGCTAGCGCTTTGCAAAATCATGACAATGTGATCTTGATTTTGGACGAAGCTGCTGCCAGCAAATTGTCTAAATAATTCGATACAAGCTTCAGCTAAGAAAAGCCAGTCCGTGGTGTGAATCGCCGCGGACTGGCTTTTTGCAACCTTTAAAATTGCGAGTAAACGATGACCAACTCAGTGTCAGTCGATCGTGGCGAAGAATTGGTACAACTGCTCTTTGGTCAACGCTTGTTTCGCCGCCCCGGTGACGTCAAATGTGATCCGGCCTTGGTGTAAGACGATCAGGCGATTGCCATAGGTGAGGGCGTCTTCCAAATGGTGGGTGATCATTAAACAAGTAAGTTGGGCCTGGCTGACCCGCTGTTCGGTCAAGGTCATCAAACTTTGGCTGGTTTGGGGATCCAACGCGGCGGTATGTTCGTCCAGTAGCAATAGTTCTGGGCGGCGGATCGTGGCCATTAGGAAACTTAACGCTTGCCGTTGCCCGCCGGACAAGTTCCCGGTGGGGGTATCCAAACGTTGCTCCAAACCATTCCCCATGGCTGCCGTTAATTCTTGGTAACGTTGGTGTTGTTGTTTCAAATGTCGTGGTCGCAAGCCGCGCCGTTGTCCGCGCCGCTCAGCCAATAATAGGTTTTCCGCCACGGTCATTCGCGGCGCCGTGCCCAGTTTTGGATCTTGGAAAACACGACCGAGAAAGCGGGTCCGTTTTTCCACCGAATCGTGGGTCACATCGTTGCCGTGGAGCTTGATTTGGCCGCTGCTTAACGCGAGATCGCCGGCGATGGCGTTGAATAGGGTGGATTTGCCCGCGCCATTGGAACCTAATACGGTGATGAAGTCGCCTTGATTGATGGTCAAATTAAGATCGTCCAGGATTCGTAATTCTTCGTTTGTCTGGCGATTGACTTTTACAACCAGATCTTGTAATTCCAATAATGGTTTAGACATTGCGATCTAACCCCCGTTTCAATAAGTGTTTGAGGTGTAAGTGTTGCTCGAAGACCGGCAACATCATGCATAGCGCCAAGACAATGGCGGACAGTAAGTTTAAGTCGTTGGCGTTGAAGCCAAGTTTCAAGACTAGCAGTAAGACGAAGCGGTACAAAATACTACCTAAAGTCACCGCCACCAAACGTTGATTCAAGGTCAATTCGCCAAAGGCCACCTCACCAATAATGATCGAGGCCAGGGCGATCACAATAATACCGATCCCCATGTTCACGTCCGCGTAGCCGTTATTTTGGGCGACAAGCGCGCCGCCAAAAGCGATCAGGCCGTTGGAAACCATTAAGCCGAGGATTTTCATGCGGTCGGTGTTGATGCTCAGAGAACGGGCCATGGTTTGATTGTCGCCGGTCGCGATAAAGGCCTGACCAAGGTCGGTTTGCAGGAAATAGATCACCAAACTCGTGACGAGGATCATGATCACCGCCCCTAAGAAAACCCCGTCAAAGTAAGGCGGCAAACTTTTCAGAAAAGGAAGCTTGAACAGCGTTTTTTGCCCTAATAATGACAAGTTGGCCCGGCCTAAAATACGTAGATTGATCGAATAGCAGGCGGTCATCACCAGGATTCCCGCCAACAGGATCGGAATGTGCCCCTTGGTATATAATAATCCGGTCATCAAACCGGCTAAACTCCCGATCACGAAAGCCAATAACGTGGCGGCCAGCGGGGAGAGCCCGTGACTGATCCCGGCGACGCAAACCGCCGCGCCTAAGGGGAAGGTGCCTTCAACCGTCATATCGGCGAAATCAAGGATCCGGAAGGTCAGGAATAGGCCCACGCCTAGAACCGCCCACAACAAACCTTGACCGATTGCTGAAACCATTAAACTCATTTGAAAACCTCCCCATCTTGTTGCGCTTGTTTGATTAGATCCGCTGGGAAAGTGATGCCCAGTTTCTTGGCGGCACTAAGGTTTAACGTCAATTCACCTTTCCGCTCGAAGTGGATCGGGGTCGTGGCCGGCACGGCGCCTTTAAGAATTTTGGCCGTCATTTTGCCGGTGGCGACGCCTAATTGATATTGATTGATGCTTAAGGTCGCCAGACCACCCGCCTTGACCATCGTGTCCACCGCTGGGAAAACCGGGATTTTGGCGGTATTGGCCGTGGCCACCAGCGTCTGCATCGCGCTGGCCACGGTGTTATCTGTGGGGACATAGATCGCGTCAACTTGACTGATCATTTGTTGGGCGACTTGATTCAAATCGTTGGTGCTGGCGATCGAATAGGCCTTGAGAGGCACTCCGGCCGCCTGGCAAATTTTGACGAATTGGTGATATTGCGCGGTGGCGGAGTCGTCAGACGAGGTGTAAATGATTCCCAATGTTTTCATCTGCGGCATGATCCGCTGAATCAATTTCAGCTGAGCTTTCAAGGGGGCTTGATCAGATACCCCGGTCACGTTACCGCCTGGTCGCTGGTTATTCTTGACCAAATGGGCCCCCTCCGGATCGGTGATCGCGCCTAAAACAACAGGAATCGTCGTCGACGCATTGGCCAACGCTTGCGCTGCCGGAGTGGCGATCCCGATCATGGCGCTGGCCTGTTCGTTGACGAAGCGCGCGCTCATTGTTTTCAAATTACTCTGATCATTTTGCGCGTTTTGAAAATCGATTTTGATATTTTTGCCGACCTGGTAGCCTTCATCCGCCAGTCCGGCGATGATGCCCCGGTGGATCGCGTCCAAGGCCGGGTGCGAGACCAGTTGTAAGATCCCGACAGTTGGCACTGCCGCTTGTTGCTGATCTTGTTGCCGTTCCTTAACGAAAGCAAAGCCCAGAAAAACCAGGATCAGCCCAATTAACCCATATAACCGTTTCATTTTTTCCTACCTCATTTCATCATTGTTGGTCAAAGCAGAGTGTGAGCCGACCTGGTCAGCTTCTGAGCATTAACCTAGCCAGGATTATGGTGGCGATTTTTGCCACCGGAATCGTTGCGTAGTTAAGCGGAAGAAGCCGGTTCGGTAAACATGATTCGAAAAAAAGGGTACCCAGTCCACCTGGATACCCAAAAATAAAAGGCCCGCTGGCGGATTAACATCCGTGCGGACCCCTTCATACGAAAAGTTGGCCGGCGCAGATGCGATGAGCACTCTGAAGAGCACAAGTCGCATCTACCTCGATGACGACTTGCTTACCGGCTTTGCCAACGTCCATTTAATGTCATTACGTTTGTCATCATAACTTTTCGTCCTTCCGTTGATTGATTAGGTTTAGTTTACGGCAATGTTTCCAAGCCGTCAAGTGGAAAAATATCGGCAGTCGCTTGCGCTGCGCGTGACGTTGGTGGATTGCAGATGTGGTGGGGCTCCAGGTCGGGCTGGGGGTGGTGGAAACGTGTTCCACGCAATTGCTTTCTGCGCCGATACGCAATTTCACTTGATTGATTGCATCAATCCAGCAAAATCGCTAGTCGTGCTCAAAAGCAACCCATTGCGTTCCACACTCTGTTTCGAACGCGGCGGGCGTCACTTTGAGCTTTTCGGAAATGCACCGAAAATCTCAAAGCTGAGCCTTATTCTAGGCGGCAGAGCCGCCAAGAATAATATCGCGGCTGACTCACCCCCAGCCCGACCTTCCGCCGAGCGAACGAACAGCCCACCAACGCCAGAGTGCGGAACACAACGGGTTGACTTTGAGCATTAACCTAGCCAGGCTTTTGGAGGCTGGGCTTTGCCTCCAGAAGCCTGGCGTAGTTAAGCGGAAAAGTCAGTTGTGTGGAGCACGTTTCAAAAAAGAGTGTGAGCCGACATGGTCAGCTTCCGGAACAATTGCGTAGCTAAGCGCAAGAAGCTAGGTCGGCGAACACGTTTTGAGTGCGGAACACAACGGGTTGATTTTGAGCCGCTGTTTTATTTTCGACCAGTCTGCCAAACTTCAACGGCTCGGGACTTTCTTTTTCTCAGGGGTTCAGGTAGAATTAGACCAGTTTAGAACAATGGTGCTGATTGATTTGTCGCGGTCAGCGGAGGTTGCGTAATCTTGTCCGGCATATTTATTCAATGAGGTGACTGAAATGAATCGAAGTCGTGGTAAGGCACGAGAAATCGCGATCCTTGGTATTTTTACAGCTATTCTGATTTTACAATCGTTTGTTCCGTTTCTCGGCTATATTCCACTTTTACCAGGGATGCCGGTGATTACATTAATGGTCATGACGGTTATGGTTGGCGCCGTGATGCTGGGGCCAAAAGACGGCGCGCTACTGGGCTTGATCTGGGGCGTCACTTCCTTGATCCGCGCTTATACCATGCCAGGAACGGTCACGTTTCTATTGTTCGCTAATCCTGTCATCGCCATTGTGCCCCGCTTTCTAGTTGGCTGGTTGACCGGTCTTGGCGCCAGCTGGTTGCGTAAACTCAAAATTCCTCAGGCCGTGAGTTATGGGCTGATCGGGTTCTTCGGCGCGGCGTTGAACACATTTACCGTGATCGCCTTGTCCAGCTTATTTTACTTGAATCAGTCCAGTACCTTGTTGAGCCAACTGGGCTACCAAGGGGATTCGCGGAATTTGTTTGTCATTTTGTTGACGGTGCTGGGGGTCAACGGCTTGGCCGAGGCGATCAGCGCGCTGTTTATCGTGCCACTGTTGGGGATTCCGCTGATTCATGTTTGGCAGCGGCGGCAGTCTTAATGGTTTTCTCTGCTGGAAAAAATGTTTTCTGTTCATTGGGTTACGCTTGATTGCAGGTTTTTGGTGGGTTTGGGCGGGAACGCAACCGGCTGGGACTGCTGTTGCGGACTGGAACGTGGTGGGCACTGTTTTGAGCCAATCCGCAAAACCCGCGGCTTGTCTCAAAATCAGGCCTTGTCCTAAGCGGCAAAGCCGCCAAGGACAATTTCACCACTGAGCCGCGCAGTCCCAGCCGGTTGCTGAACAGAATTGAGCCGATCTGCAATCGAAGGCGAAGGATTTGACGAAGTGCTTTTGCAAGTGTGGTGGTCAAAACCATCACACTTTTTTGATGGTACGGCAACACCAACGGATTTGGATTAGGAGTCGGGGCTTTTTGCGTAGGCTGAGCATTTTTACTCGTTTCCGTAACAATCTTTTGGTGAAACCGAACGATTCAGTTGATTCATCAAGAACCTGACCCAGTTCATCAGGCAAATTGCACTGGGGTCACCAATTTAAAACTGGTGACCACTAACCACGGTCGTCATTTGCGTGGTTCCCCATCACTTGACCATAGCCTACTGGTTGGCGTGAGTGCTCAAACGGCTGTTAAAACGTTGAGCGGCTGGAGCGGAGCGTGGCGTTGAAACGTGCTCTACACAACTGACTTCTGCGCTTAACTACGTCAGTCTTCTGGAGGCCAAGACCGGCCTCCAAAATCCTGACTAGGTTAATGCTCGAAGTCAACCCGTTGTGTTCCGCACTCTGGCGTTGGTGGTCCGTTCGTTTGTTGACGGAAGGTCGGGCTGGGGGTGAGTCAGCCGCGATATTATTGTTGGCGATTTATCGCCTACAATAAGGCCGAGTTTTGAGATTTTCGGTGGGTTTCCGAAAAGCTCAAAATCGTGCCCGCCGCGTTCCACCACCCCCAGCCCGACCTGGAGTCCCACCACATCTGCCAACCACCAACGCCACGCGCAGCGCAAGCTGCGGACAATCTCCCCTCATGGTCAGCACATTGGCGGAAATAAAAAAACTCTCAACTGATGCTCTTGAGAATTTTTTTAGCGGCAGCTTCGGTACTATTTAAATTGACTTGCAAAATTTCAAGTTGTTGATCCACCGCGCCCAGATAGCGCCGTGATCGCGATTGGCGTTCATCCAGCCCATCCTTGTCCGCCGCGAACAATTCTGGGGCGTCGCGATAAAACTCGGTCTGATCTTTCTGGAAAGCCGAAATAAAATTGGTAAAGTTTTCATGATCCAAAGAAATAATGTGGATACTTTGAGTCAGTTCTGTCACCTCCGCCGAGGTCAGCCCGTTGATGCGGGTGATATCGACTTTTTTCACCCGTTCATTGATCTTTAAGACTTGTTTTTGGCTACGACCTAGACGATCCAAACTTTTTCGCGCCTGTTCATTCAGGCGGTAGGTCCGGGTCGAATGGTCGGTCAATAGATTGGTTTCCGGGTTATTTTTTTGCTCTTTGGCGAAAGCCTTTTGTAATTGTGCGTATTTTTGGTAGATCGTCTTGAGTTCCTTGCGTTGGGTGGCGATCTCGGCTTGGATCGTTTGCACGTCATTCCTGAGATCGGCGGTGTGATCGGTCGCTTTCTGGCAAGCGGTCAGCAGGATCAGCAGTGGTAGCGCTAATAAAATTAAGTAAACTGGTGTTTTTTTCATGAGTTTGACTCCCCTTATAGTTAATAAGTTACCATATTCACCACGCGCATTAAAGAAGAATTTGAAAAATGAGCCGACAGGTTGGTCGGTGATTAGCCTAGGCGGTCATTAAGTGCCAACAAATGGCAGGAAGATGATAAAAAAAGGCGATCCATGAATGCGTTTTAATTGTTGCTGTAATAAAGAAAGTCCGCACAATTTCCGCAAAAACGCTTGTATTCTTTCGCCCTGCATGATAGTATAAGAGTTGTACTTTTTGAATGGTATTGGTTCGATTGTTCGCATAGACTTTCTTCCAACAAGTACCACACAGAAATACACACATACAAATTTTTAGCTTTATCAAGGAGGAAACGTTCTAATGGAACACGGAACAGTAAAATGGTTTAACGCAGAAAAAGGTTACGGCTTTATCACTCGCGAAGATGGCAGCGATGTATTCGTACATTTCTCAGCTATCCAAGGCGACGGCTACAAGACTCTTGAAGAAGGCCAAGGCGTTACTTTCGACATCGAAGAAAGCGATCGCGGACCTCAAGCCGTTAACGTTAACAAAGACTAATTAATTTTTGATTAAAAAGTTTTTTGGATCGGCAAAGTGCCGGTCCTTTTTTTGTACAATTAATTCAATATCCTTAGCCGAACAGCCTTGCCAGCCTGGGTGAAACGCCTGGATGAAATGACTGGATGAAACGCCAACCTGAATAGGAGATCGAAATGTTCGTTTAAAGACCAGATGAGGTCCTAGTAGGCAAGTTTACCGCGATAATTTGCTAATCAGGCGGTAAAGTGGGAGAAAAATCGTTATAATAGAATTCAAAGTCACTTTTTAGCGGGGTAGGTGGGTTGGAGCCATCGCGCGCTGAAAGATGGAAGGAAATGATCAGATGGGTGAGCTACTGAAGTGGTCGTCAGGAATCAGCTTGTGGCAATTGGCGGCGGACGAAGCGTGGGCGCAATTGGCGGCGTTACTCTGCTTGGCCGATGAGGATCAGGGGATGATCGCTCGCTATTTACTGGACTGTGACTACTGGGCCTTGCGTCAGGATGATCGGTTTATCGCCAGCATTGCGGTGCGGCCGGTACCGGCGGATGAAGCGATGGCGCCGACTTGGGAGATCATGAATCTGGCGGTGGCCCCCACCAGGCAAAATCAGGGATTGGGCGGCTGGTTGGTGGCTTGGATCTGGCACAAAGCGGTCCTTACCCATCAAGAAACTTTGCTGGTGGGAACGGGTGATGCTTCGCTGGCGAATCTGCGTTTTTATTTGCGTCAAGGTTTTCGCTTCGATCATGTGCGCCGCGATTTCTTTAAGCAATATGATCAACCGATTTTCGAAGACGGGATCCAATTACGTGATATGGTCGTGCTAGCCCAAGAATTACCTAGGCGGCAAAAGCAACAAGTGTTGGTCGATTTCCTCAAGGTGGGTCCAAGAGGCTGAGCGCCAAGCCGCTGCTTCGTTCGACCGGTCAACTAATTGCAACTGTTTTTTTGAAAAATGGGGTAAATTTAGCGAAACAAAGGAGTGGGCGTTGTTGCCTTATCAGCCTAAAAAGAAAAGAGCCACGCCGGCGCGTCCACCGCGCAAGCCGAAGCGGTCGCGCGGCAAAATGGTCGATACGAATAATTTCTTCTTGGGGATCTTGATCTTCTTTGTCTTGGGAATCGTGGTGGTGTTGTTTCTCCACTCCCATCAACAGGAAGAAAACCTTGCGGCGCAACAGGCGGCCTCGTCGCAAGCGGCTGCCCGCGAGCGGCAGGAAAAGCGGGACTTCATCAAGAAAGTGGCACCGGAAGCCGTTAAGTTACACCAAACTTATGCGGTGCTGCCCAGTGTGACCATTGCCCAGGCGATCCTGGAAAGTAATTGGGGCAAGAGTGCCCTCAGCGCCAAATATAACAATTTATTTGGGGTGAAGGGCTCGGATCCCGCGAATACCCAGGAAATGACCACGCAAGAATATGTTAACGGCGAGTGGCAAACGGTGACCGCCCGTTTTCGCGTCTATGACTCGTACGCCGCTTCGATTTTGGACCATGCCCAATTATTTGTGCGCGGCACAACCTGGAATCCCCAGCAGTACCAGCATTTCTTGGCGGCCAAAGACTACCATGCGGCGGCTCAGGCCTTGGAAACAGATGGCTATGCCACCGATCCAGAATATGCCGCCAAAATCGTCTCTTTAGTGGAAACCTACAAGCTGGATCAGTATGATCAAACCAGCGCCAATTAAAGCGTCGCCGGAGAGCTCAGTCGCGCTTGGCTTTGTTGTCCAATGCATAGCTACTCAATGCATAGCTGCTCAATGATTGGCGCCCAAGGCTTCGTTGCCCAAGCGTCAACCAAGCGCCGCCAACACCAATGATCGCAGAAACACATCAACTACAGACTTTTAAAATCACGCAACAATACTAGGAGGATGAATTATGCGCGCCTTAGAAGAAAAGATTCGCCAAGATGGTCAAGTTTTACCGGGAAACGTGTTGAAGGTCGATAATTTCTTGAACCACCAAATCGATCCCCAATTGATGTTCGCCATTGGTCAAGAATTCCAGCGGCTCTTCGCGGACAAACCGATCACGAAGATTCTGACGGTGGAGTCCTCGGGGATCGCGCCGGCGGTCATGGCCGGGTTAGCGATGAAGGTGCCGGTGGTGTTCGCGCGCAAGCACAAGTCGTTGACTTTGAAAGACGATCTTTACACGGCCACCGTTTATTCCTACACCAAGAAAACCAGTAATCAGATTTCGATCTCGCGGAAATTCCTGGACGCCAATGATCATGTGCTGATCATTGATGATTTTCTCGCCAACGGTCAGGCGGTCGAAGGTTTGATGGCAATCATCGCCGCCGCGGACGCGACCCTTGAAGGCGTGGGTATTGTCATCGAGAAATCCTTCCAAAAAGGTCGGCAATTATTGGATGAAAAAGGGATCCAGACCGAATCTTTGGCACGGATCAAAGCCTTCGCCGATGGTCAGGTTGTTTTCGCCTAGCCTGAACAGACGGTGTCAATGTCAGTTCGCGGACGCGACAATCGGCGTCCTGACGGCATAAGAAGTGTTTTTCCCGGTCAAATTTGCTAGAATGACAATAGTAGTCGCGTTACGGCAAGCACGTGTTGCCGTCAAATCATGAAGTTAGAGGGTTTGTGCAGATGAGTTTCATTTATCCACGTTCTTATATTGGCATTATTGGTGGTGGCCAAAGTAATTGGCAATTGGCGCAAGCGGCCCATCGGATGGGTTTCTTGGTGAATCTACTGGTGCCCGACGCCAGTGACCTGGCCACCAAAGAAGCCGACCAGGTGATCGTTGGCGCGCCCACTGATGTTCAGCGGTTGCGGCAGTTAGCCGCGGCAAGTTCGGTGGTGATTTTCCAAGACGAGAAAATCAGTATCAACAGTTTAAATGAAGCCCAGATCAGCGCCAAATTACCTCAGGGCACCGAGTTGTTGGCGATGACGCAAGATCGGTACTTGGAGAAGACATTCCTAGAAGACCATAACATTAATATTCCCCCTTACGCGATGGCGGTTTCGCTGGCCGATATTCGCGCGGCGGTTGACTCCATTGGCTTTCCCAGCGTCTTGAAGCCGATCCAAAAGGGCATCGGTCAGGCGCATTATATTTTGAAGTCCGCGGAAGATGTGAACCGCCTGGCCGGGCAGCTCAGTGATGGTAGTTATATTTTGGAATCGTGGGTGCCAGTCAGCAAGGAATACGCGATCATGGTCACGAAGGACGCGCAACAACGAATCCAAACGTTGCCGGTGTTGGAAACCGTTGCCCGCGAAGGCCGTTTCCATAGCGCCTTGGCCCATCAAGAAATGCCGGCGCCCCTGGTTCACGAGATCCAGCGCGTGGCCACTCAAATCGCTGAGAACCTTGATTATCAAGGTCTCTTGGGGGTGACTTTCTTCGCTACTGAGGCGGGGATTCTCTTCGTTGATCGCATTTATCCCGGACCGTATCAAGGCGCCGATCTGTATGACAGTGTGACTAATTTTTCGCAGTATGACTTACAGTTGCGCAGCCTTTGCGAGTGGCCCTTGCCGGAACTCTATTTGCGGCAAGCAGGGGCGCTATTAAGTTTGCCCGCGAAATCAGAGCCGCAAGTTTTCGCGCAGATCCAGAAGCGAGCCAACTGGCAGTTCCTGTTTTGGCCAGTGATCACCGGCGTCGCTGACGGCGCCACCATTGGCGAGGCCATGATCATCGCCAATGACCACGCCAGTTTAATAGAATTGGTCGAACACACGGAATTATGGTAAAACCAGAGTGCGAGCCGACCTGGGCAGCTTCTGAGCATTAGCCTAGCAATTGTTTTGAAAGCTGGGCTTTGCTTTCGGAACAATTGCGTAGCTAAGCGCAGGGAGCTGGGGTGGTGAGCACGTTTAGAGTGCGGAACACAACGGGTTGACTTTGAGCATTAACCTAGCTAGGAGTTTGGAAGCGGGTTTGCTTCCAGAATCCTAGCGTAGTTAAGCGGAAAAGTCAGTTGTGTGTAGCACGTTTCAACAATGGACAGTAGCGGAGGAGAGAGCACATGATCGAACGTTATACCCGCCCAGAAATGGCGCGAATTTGGAGCTTACAGAACCAATATCAATCTTGGCTAGAAGTCGAGGTTTTGGCCTGTGAAGCTTGGTCAACCCTAGGTGAGATCCCGGCGGTTGACGCGGCTAAAATCAAAGCCAACGCCAGCTTTGACGCCGAGCGTGTCCAAGAATTGGAGAAAGTGACCAAGCATGATGTGGTCGCTTTTACCCGCGCCGTTTCCGAGTCTTTAGGCGCCGAGCGCAAATGGATCCACTTTGGCTTGACGTCAACGGATGTGGTGGATACCGCTCAAGGCTACCGCTTAAAACAAGCCAACGACCTGATCCGCGCCGATTTGAATGAGTTGTTGGCCACAATCAAGCGGCGGGCCGTGGAATTTGAGGACACGGTCATGATCGGGCGCACCCATGGCGTTCATGCTGAGCCAACCACTTTCGGCCTGGTTTTGGCAACTTGGTACGCCGAACTCAAGCGGGACATTGAACGGTTTGAACACGCGGCCCAAGGAGTCGAAGCCGGTAAAATCAGCGGCGCAGTCGGCACCTTCGCCAATATTCCACCAGAAATCGAAGCTTTTGTGACCGAAAAGTTGGGGCTGCGCGCGCAAGACATTTCCACGCAGGTCCTGCCCCGTGACCTTCATGCCGAATATCTCTCGACGATTGCCTTGATTGCCACTTCCATCGAGCGCTTCGCCTTAGAAATCCGCCACCTCCAACGAACTGAAGTCCACGAAGTCGAAGAAAGCTTCGCCGCTGGTCAAAAGGGTTCTTCGGCGATGCCGCATAAGCGCAATCCGATCGGTTCTGAGAATTTGACCGGTCTAGCCCGCGTTCTTCGCGGCTATCAAACGCCTGCGTTGGAGGATGTTGGTCTGTGGCACGAACGGGATATTTCCCACAGCTCAGTTGAACGGATCGTCTTACCTGACGCGACCAGCCTGCTGGACTATCAGTTAACGCGCTTCAACCAGATCTTGACCAACCTTGGCGTCTTCCCGGATAAAATGCTCCAGAATCTTAACCTGACCCACGGCTTGATCTTCAGCCAACGAGTTTTGTTGAAACTCGTTGAGAGCGGTTTGAGCCGCGAGCAAGCCTACGATTTGGTTCAGGGCAAAACCGCCTTGGTTTGGAATGAGGGGTTGGACTTTAAGACTTTGTTGGCGGATGATCCCCAGGTGATGGCGCAGTTGACGCCGGAACAGTTGGATGACGCCTTTGATTATCGCTGGCATTTGCGCCGGGTCGATTTGATTTTCCGGCGACTGGGGTTGAAGTAGCCTTTCTTGTGATAACGGCGGGGTTCTATTCCTGATTGTTCGCTTGATTGCAGGTGTGCGGGGTGTTGCGCGTGAGCGCAACCGGCTGGGACTGCTGATGCGGACTGGAACGTGGTGGGCGTCGTTTGAAGCCAATCCGCAAAGTGCGCGGCTTGTCTTCAAATCGAGCCTTGTCCTAAGCGGCAAAGCCGCTAAGGACAATTTCACCACTGAGCCGCGCAGTCCCAGCCGGTTGCTAGGCAGAATTGAGCCTATCTGCAATCGAAGATAGATATCTGACGAAGTGGTTTTGCAAGGTTGAGGTTAAAACAATCACTCTTTTTAGGGTGGTACGGCAATGCCAACTGATTCCGGAAGTCCGTGCTTGATTGCAGGTGTGCTGGGTTGGGATGGGAACGCAACCGCCTCAGGACGTTTGTCGTGGCTGGAAACGTGTTCACCGACCCAGCTCCCTGCGCTTAGCTACGCAATTTTTCCGGAAGCAAAGTGCGGCTTCCAAAACAATTGCTAGGCTAATGCTCAGGAGCTGACCGGGTCGGTTCACACTCTGTTCCGAACGCGGTGGGCACTGTTTTGAGCCAATCCGCAAGCCCGGCGGCTTGTCTCAAAATCAGGCCTTATTCTAAGCGATAAATCGCTAAGAATAATCTCACCGCTGAGCCACACGTCCTGAGGCGGTTGCTAGGCAGCATTGAGCCTATCTGCAAATGAAGCGAAGGATTTGACGAAGAGGTTTTGCAAGCGAGAGGTCAAAACAATTACCAATTTTGGAGTGGTACAGCAATGCCAACGGATTTGGATTAGGAGATCGGGACACATTGTGTGAGCTGAACATCATTATCGCACTTGAACGGATTCTGGTTGAAAACCGACCGATTTGGCAGATTCATCAAGAATCTGGTCTGTTCATCAGACAGACTGCACTGGTGTCACCAATTTAAAGCTGGTACCCACTAACCACGGCCATCAATTGCGGGGATCCCCATCAATTGGCGATAGCTTGCCAAATGGCGTGAGTGCTCAAACGGGCGTGAGTGCTCAAACGGCTGCTATAACGTTGAGCGGCTGGAGCGGAGAAATTCGGGGTGAGATCGCCGTGAAATTGTCCTTGGCGGCTCTGCCGCTTAGGACAAGGCCTGATTTTGAGACAAGCCGCGCACTTTGCGGATTGGCTCAAAACAGCGCCCACAGCGAGCTAACCCCGAATTTCGCAGCGCAAGCTGCGGCCAACCTACTTTAGTTTTTCAGCTAGTTCACCCATTCAAAAACAGAAAAACTCGTAACCACAAGCTCTTGGTTGCGAGTTTTCTATTTTCCTCGCCAGCGCGAATAAAAAGGCGCCGAAAGCAAAGCCTCATGGAATTTTAATATTTTCGCCCCGTTTTTTTGTTATAATGGTAGTCTGGATGCTATATACAAAACAGGTTTCGGGAAGGACGGCAACATGGTCGTAAGTAAATTATTGGCAGGTTTGAACGATAAACAAGCAGAGGCGGTCAAAGCAACTGAGGGCCCTCTGCTGATCATGGCAGGCGCGGGCTCGGGCAAAACTCGCGTGTTGACCCATCGAATCGCCTACTTGATTCAAGAAAAAGGCGTGTTGCCTTGGCAGATTTTGGCCATTACCTTTACTAATAAGGCCGCGCGGGAAATGCGGGAACGGGTGGAACGTTTGCTGGGCGCTGACGCCAATGAAGTCATGGTGGCGACTTTCCACGCTTTGTGTTTGCGGATCTTGCGGCGGGAAGCGAAGAAAATTGATTACAGCAGTTCATTTTCGATCGCTGATCCGGCGGAACAATTAACCTTGGTCAAGCGTATTTTGAAGCAATTGAATCTGGATCCCAAGCGGTATGATCCAAAAGCGATTTTAGGCGCGATCAGTCAGGCCAAGAACGAATTGGCGACGCCGGCAATATTTGCGGCTACGGCTGGTCAGGGTTTTGATCAGATCGTCAGCCAGGTTTACACAATCTATCAGCGAGAAATGAAGCGAAATCAGTCCTTTGACTTCGACGATTTGATCATGGAAACGATTTTGTTGTTCCAACGGGATGCTGAAACTTTAGGGTATTACCAACGGCGCTATCGCTATATCCATGTGGATGAATATCAGGATACCAATGAGGCTCAATATCAGCTGGTGCGGTTGCTAGGAGCTGGCTACCACAATGTTTGCGTGGTCGGTGACGCTGATCAGAGTATTTACGGCTGGCGGGGCGCGAATATGGATAATATCATGAATTTCGAGAAGGATTATCCGGACGCCCAGAGCATTCTCTTGGAGCAAAACTACCGCTCAACCAAGAATATTCTGGAAGCGGCCAATGCGGTGATCCAACACAACAATTATCGTAAGCCGAAAGAATTATGGACGGATAATCCAACGGGCGATAAGCTGGTGTATTACCGCGCGCAAAGTGAAACCGATGAGGCTAACTTTGTCGTTAGTCAAATTCGGACCGGCATCGCTACGGACCACCGGAACTACGGTGATTTTGCGATTCTTTATCGGACCAACGCCCAATCCCGGGTGCTGGAAGAAGTCCTACTGCGGGCCAATATGCCGTATAAATTAGTGGGTGCGCATAAGTTTTACGATCGTAAGGAAATCAAGGATATCTTGGCGTATTTACGGCTGGTGGCCAATCCGGCCGATTCGTTGAGCTTCAATCGGGTGGTCAACGAACCGAAGCGTGGGTTAGGCGCGGGGACCGTTGGTAAGTTACAGGAATTCGCCGACGAACATGACTGGTCGCTCTTAGAGGCGGCGCATAATGTTGATTTGGCGAATTTGCCAGCGCGGGCGCGGACGAGTCTGCTGGACTTTGCCCAATTGATCTATGATCTGCGCGACCAACGCTTGAATCTATCAATGACCGACTTGACCAAACAATTATTGGAGAAAAGCGGCTATCAAACCAATCTTGAGGCGCAAAAAACCGTCGAAGCCGAGACGCGCTTGGAAAACTTGGCTGAGTTTCTCACGGTGACGCAACAATTTGATGATAGTTATGAGCCAGAAACGGACGACAGCGAGCCTTTGACCGATTTTATCGCGGGCTTGGCGCTGACTTCGGATCAAGATGATCTGGAAGAGGACATTAAGCAAGTCACGTTGATGACCTTGCATGCGGCTAAAGGGTTGGAGTTCCCGGTGGTCTTCCTGGTCGGCCTGGAAGAAGGGATTTTCCCCCTGTCCCGGGCCTTATTGGATGATGATGCGTTGGAAGAGGAGCGCCGCTTGGCCTATGTGGGGATTACTCGGGCGCAACAACAGTTATTCTTGACCAACGCCTACGCGCGGATGCTTTATGGACGCACGCAAAGCAATCCGCCGTCTCGCTTTTTGAACGAGATCGATTCGGAGGTTTTAGTGGAAGAGAATCACGCCACCGCCAATGTGGGCAGTCCTTTTCCCTTTGACCAAGGTCGGGGTGGTCGTTATAACGGCGCTACAGGTGGCGGTAACGCCAGCCAGCGCCGCGAGCAAAATCGTCAGGCTCGAGCCCTAGCGCCGAGTTATCAAGCGACGAAGCAGGCCAAGACAGCTTCTGGTTCGGTTGGCGCCGAACAAGTGGGCTGGCAAGTCGGTGATAAAGCGGAACACCGAAAATGGGGCGTCGGTACAGTGGTCCAAGTCAGTGGCACCGGTGATGACGTTGAACTGGCGATTGCCTTTCCAGAGATCGGCATCAAGAATTTGATGGCGGTGTTCGCGCCGATCACCAAGGTAGATTGAGCACCGTTCATAACGGTGCTGTAACGCTGGCCGCTGGACGCCGATAGTTGAACGGTCAGATTTTCGAGTTAACTTACGTTTTCGTGATCATCAGGTTTTACGGTGGGTGGTTCCATCGGTTATGATATTTCTAAAGGTGTTAAGGAGGATGCAATCATGCCCTTACCAAAAGCAATTTCGGCCTATTCATTAGCAGAGGCGACCGCGACCAGTACCCAATTGCGGCAGCAGTTGCGGCAGTATGCCCAAGCTTATTACACCCAAGACGCGCCTCTGGTTGAAGATGCGGTCTATGACGATCTTTATCGTCAATTGCAACAGTTAGAGTCCGCTTTTCCTACCTTGGTCACGGCTGATTCGCCGACACAACAGGTTGGTGGCGCGGTGCTGGCTGGCTTCAACAAGGTGACTCATCAAGCGCCGATGCTGTCCATGGGCGATGTCTTTTCATTCGAAGAGTTGGCCCAGTTTGATAGTCGCATGACCAAGGCGATCGCTCAGGCCACCGAATACAATGTGGAATTGAAAATCGATGGGTTGGCGATTTCTTTGCGTTACGAAGCCGGCCGCTTGGTGCTCGGCTCGACTCGCGGCGATGGGACCATCGGTGAGGACGTGACCGCTAATTTGCGGACGATCAAGTCGATCCCCCAACAATTGAGTCAACCGTTGGACTTGGAAGTCAGAGGTGAGTGCTATATGCCGAAGACGTCTTTTGAAGCCTTGAACGCCGAACGTGATCGGAATGGTGAGGCGGTTTTCGCCAATCCACGGAATGCGGCGGCTGGCAGTTTACGCCAATTGGATACCAAAACCACCGCCAAGCGGCAATTGGATACGTTCATCTATACGATCGTTGACGCCCAGCGATACGGGATCAGCACCCAGGCAGACGCTTTGAAACAACTGCGGCAGTGGGGCTTTCACGTTAATCCCGAGTCGCTGGTCGCCCGGGAATTACCGCAGATCCATGATTATATTGACCGTTACCAGGGGCAGCGGGATGATTTGCCCTATGGCATTGACGGCGTCGTTTTGAAGATAAATCAATTGGCACTCCAAACGGAATTAGGCAATACGGTGAAGGTTCCTCGTTGGGAAATCGCTTATAAGTTTCCGCCGGAAGAAGCACAAACAATTTTGCGCGCGATCGAATGGACCGTGGGCCGAACGGGCGTGGTTACGCCGACCGCGGTCATGGATCCGGTGACCTTGGCGGGAACGACGGTGGCGCGGGCGACGTTACATAACGTCGATATGCTCCGCGAAAAGGACGTGCGCATCGGCGATACGGTGCTGATCCACAAGGCGGGTGACATTATCCCAGAGGTTTCCCAAGTGGTCTTGAGTAAGCGACCTGCCGACGCGGCGCCATATCAAGTACCGACCACGTGTCCTTCTTGCGGGTCCAAATTGATTCATTTGGCAGACGAAGTGGCTCTGCGTTGCGTCAATCCAATGTGTCCCGCCCAGGTCAAGGAAGGCCTGACTCATTTCGCCTCGCGCAATGCCATGGATATTTCTGGCTTGGGTCCGAAAGTGATCGCCCAATTGTACGATCGTCACTTGATCAAAGATGTGGCGGATCTGTACAAATTGACCGCGACGGAATTGGCCCAGCTAGATAAATTCAAGGAAAAATCGATCAACAATTTGTTGGCGGCGATCCAACGCTCGAAACAAAATTCGGCGGATAAACTTTTGTTCGGGCTGGGCATCCGCAATGTAGGCGCCAAGGCGGCGACCTTGTTGCTGGCTCATTTCGGCTCGATTCCGCGCTTAATGGCCGCCGACGCTGATCAAATCGTGGCGATCAAGTCGATCGGCCAAACGATCGCCGACAGTTTGACTGCCTATTTCGCCAACGCCCAGGTTCAGGAATTGATCGAAGAATTGACTGCGGCCAACGTTAATTTGACTTTCTTAGGCCCAACAACGGCGGCGACAGCGAACTTTTTCAAAGATAAAAAGGTTGTCTTGACCGGCAAATTAGTTCACTATACTCGTAGTGAACTGACCGCGAAACTGACGGCGCTTGGCGCGGAAGTGACCGGTTCGGTTTCGAAGAAAACGGACTACTTGATTGCTGGGGCCGACGCGGGCAGTAAATTGGCGAAGGCGCAGCAATTGGCCGTCGCGATTTTGACGGAAGCGGAAGCGCAGCAACATTTGGACGAGGTGAAAGAATGAAGTTTTCGGTAAAACGATGGTTCCAAGGCGCCGTTGGTCTGGCAAGTTTGCTGGCGCTGGCGGCCTGCGGAAATTTACAAAACGCAGATCTGAGTGGGACGGAAACCACGGCCAGTAGCAATAAATCGGCCTCCTATCAAATTACAGGGAGTACGGATGGGACGCAATATAGCGCGCTGTTGGCCAATGGCAAGTATAAGGTCAGCACATCCCGCGGCTTGACCGTTGATCAGAATTCCAACACGTTCAACACATCCAGTTTTGAGGCCGGTTTGACCACCATCAGTAAAAGCAATTTTTCGCCGGAGAAGTATGCCTTTCAAGAAGGTCAACATATTTCGCGCACGACGGCCAATAGTTGGCTGAAGCGGGAGTCCGCTAATAATGAGGCTGGGCTCAACCCGAAAGACAATGGGTCCACCGACCCGGACAAGCGGGCGCCGATCTATCTGCAAGAGATCCTGGAGCAAGACTATTTGCAACGAACTAACAATTCCTATCAGACGGCGGGCGTGGCCATTGGGTTGGGACTTAACGAGATCGATTATTACCAGAAGGTCCAATACGGCGCCACGTTCAAAACGACGATCAGCCAGGCCGAGCGGGAGAAGCAAGGCAAGGCTATGGCGGTCAAGATTTTGGCGCGTTTGCGGAAGAAGAAAGAGTTGGCCGATGTGACGATTGTTTTCGGCTTGTATAAACAAGCGGCGAATGATAGTTTAGTTGGTGGTACTTATTTCGCCACCGCAGTCAGTAAGTCAGGCACGACGATTTCCGAATGGAAGACCCTGAATCAAGAGAATGGGGTTTTGCCCGTGGTCAATAATCAGAAAGCGGTCAATGACGGCGATGCTGATTCCTTTGGTAATTTCAAAACGAAGATCCAAGCCTTCTTCCCGAATTTGAGCGGCGTCACCGCCCAAACGCACTATGAGAATGGGACCTTACAGGGGATGAAGATCAAGATCAGCACCCAATTCTTCGGGGTCAACGAGATCCAGAGTTTCACCCAATACGTGGATACCGCGGCCAAGCGTTACTTGCCGGCCAATATCCCGATCGAGATCACGATCTCTTCGGTGGAGGGCATGCAGTCCTTCCTCAGCCGAGAAAGTGGCGATAAAGATTTCTACACCCATGTTTTTAGCAGCTATTAGTTTGTAAGTTGGGCGTTAAATGATAGAATTAGTTTTGACTGATAAACGAATGGAGGACGTTTAGCAATGATATCAAAAGATCAAGTTGCTCACGTGGCAAAACTTGCACGGTTATCTTTCAGCGAGGCGGAATTGGAACAATTTACGCACCAGCTGGATCAGATCATCGCGATGGAAAATGAATTGGCAGAAGTGCCAACAGATGGGGTAACGCCAACAACTCAGGTCAGCGACGAGCGCAATGTCTTTCGGGCAGACGTGCCGGTGACTGGCGGACCGACGCGAGACCAATTGTTACAAAACGTACCAGAAAGTAAAGATGGGCTGATCAAAGTGCCAACGATCATTGATAAGGGGGAAGCTGACGCATGAGTAATTCCGATTATTTGAACTACGACCTGCAAACGTTGCATCAGCTTTTGGTCGACAAGAAAGTTACCGCCGTCGCGTTGACCGAAGCGGCGCTGGCGAAAATCAACGCGGAGCAACCAGCGTTGAACGCCTTCATTACCATTAACCAGAAGAAGGCTTTGGCGCGGGCAGCCGAGCTGGACGCTGAAGGGATCGATCCTGACGACTTGTTGGCGGGGATCCCGATCGCTTACAAAGACAATATCGTCACCAACGGCATCCGCACAACGGCGGCGAGCCATATTTTGGATAACTTCAATCCGGTTTATGACGCCACCGTGGTTGAGAAACTAGACGCCGCGGGCACAATCAATCTGGGGAAAACCAACATGGATGAATTCGCCATGGGTTCTTCCACCGAAACGTCTCATTTCGGCGTGACCCATAACCCTTGGGATCTCGAACGGGTTCCTGGAGGCTCTTCGGGTGGTTCCGCCGCTGCTGTCGCCGCCGGTGAGGTTTTCGCGGCCTTAGGTAGTGATACTGGGGGCTCGATTCGCCAGCCAGCTGCTTACAATGGTATTTTCGGGATCAAACCAACTTACGGGCGCGTTTCCCGTTGGGGCTTGATCGCCTTTGGTTCCAGCTTCGACCAGATCGGCGTCTTTACCCGCCGGGCGCAAGACGCTGCGGTGCTGTTAGGCGCGATCAGTGGTCACGACGCGAAAGACAGCACCAGTTCCGAACAAGCGGTGCCTGATTTCACCGCGGCGATCGGCCAAGGTATCAAGGGCTTGAAAATCGCTGTTCCCGATGAATTCTTTGGCGAAGGGATCGCCGAAGATGTTAAGGCCCAAGTTGAAAAAGGGTTACAACAATTAGCCGACCAAGGCGCGATCATTGATCACGTCCAATTACCGCACACGAAATACGCGGTGCCGGCTTATTATGTGTTGGCTTCCAGTGAAGCGTCCTCTAACTTGCAGCGTTTCGACGGGATCCGTTATGGCTTCCGCGCCGCTGACGTGAAGAACTTGGATGATGTTTACGTTCGCAGTCGTTCGGAAGGCTTTGGGCCTGAAGTTAAACGACGGATCATGCTGGGCACCTTTGCCTTGTCTTCCGGCTATTACGATGCCTACTTCAACAAAGCTGCGGCGGTCCGGACCTTGATCAAACAAGACTTTGAAAAGATCCTGGCGACCCACGACCTGATCATTGGGCCGACCGCGCCAGATACCGCCTTTAAGATCGGGGTTAATGATGATGATCCGATCACGCTGTATATGAAAGATATTTTGACCATTTCCGCCAACATGGCTGGGGTCCCTGCCGCGTCGGTCCCTGCCGGCTTCAATGCTGAGGGCTTGCCAGTGGGCATGCAGATGATCGCCAAACGCTTCGACGAAAGCACGATTTTCCGGGCGGCCGCCGCGTTTGAAGAACTCAATCATTACAATTTGGAAACGCCGACTTTTAAAAATGGAGGTAACGCCTAATGAATTTCGAAACAACGATTGGGCTGGAAGTCCATGTGGAGTTGAAAACCAAGACTAAAATGTTTAGTCCCTCGCCGGTGGCTTATGGTGCGGAACCGAACATGAACACCAATGTGATCGACTTCGGTTTTCCTGGGGTTTTGCCAACAGTCAACCGTGAAGCTTATCGCTTAGGCATCATGGTAGCCTTGGCTTTGAACGCGGAAGTGGCGACCGAGACGCACTTTGACCGGAAGAACTATTTCTATCCAGATAATCCGAAAGCTTATCAGATCACTCAGTTCGAACAACCGCTGGCTCGCAATGGCTGGATCGAGATCGAAGTCGGCGGCAAGAAGAAAAAGATCGGGATCGAAGAAATGCACGTGGAAGAAGATGCCGGCAAGAACACCCACGGCGACGCGGGTTATTCCTACGTCGATCTGAATCGACAGGGCACACCGTTGATCGAGATCGTCTCCAAACCAGATATCGCTTCGCCGGAAGAAGCCTACGCGTATCTGGAGAAGTTACGGCAAACGATCCAATTCACCGGCGCGTCTGATGTTAAGATGGAAGAAGGCTCGATGCGGGTCGACACCAACATTTCGATTCGACCGATCGGCGCTGACAAGCTAGGCACCAAGACCGAATTGAAGAACTTGAACTCCTTCAATTACGTTCGCCAAGGTTTGGACTACGAAGAAAAACGGCAAGCGGAAGTGCTGCTGTCTGGCGGTCAAATTCGCCAAGAGACACGGCGCTTTGATGAAACTTCCGGTGAAACGATTTTGATGCGGGTCAAGGAAGGCTCCGATGATTATCGCTACTTCCCCGAACCAGATATTCCGCCATTCGATATCAGTCCGGAATGGATCGAAGAAATCGGCGCCAAGATCCCGGAAATGCCAGACAAGCGGCGGGCCCGTTACGTCGGCGAATTGGGGATCCCCGAATATGACGCTAACTTGTTGACGGACACCAAGGAAATGTCAGACTTCTTTGAAGCGACCTTAGCCGCTGGCGCCGATCCTAAACTGGCGTCGAACTGGTTGATGGGTGAAGTCAATGCCTTCATGAACGCGCATAAATTGGAGTTGCAACAGACCAAGTTGACACCGGCTAATTTAGCGACCATGATCAAGTTGATCCAAGATGGCACGATCTCCTCGAAAATCGCCAAGAAAGTTTTCCAAGAGACGATCCAAAAGGGTACCGAACCAGAAGCCTGGGTCAAAGAAAAAGGTCTCGTTCAAGAGTCTGATCCAACTGTTCTGACCCCGCTCATCACCGCGATTCTCGACGACAACGAACAATCGATCGTTGACTTCCACAACGGGAAAGATCGGGCAGTCGGCTTCTTGGTCGGTCAGATCATGAAGCAGACCCATGGCAAGGCCAATCCTAAGGTCGTCAACACGATCCTCATGGCTGAGTTGAACAAAAGATAGTAGAAAGTAGGGTTGCGTAATGCGAATGCGTGCGCGCTTGATTTATAACCCCACGTCGGGGCATGAAACCATGCCCCGCAATGTTGGGGAAATCCTTAATGTTCTCGAACGCGCTGGGTACGAAGCTAGCGCATTTCAAACCACGCCAGAACCAATGTCCGCGGCTAAAGAAGCGCGGCGTTGCGCTCGCGATGGCTTTGATCTGGTGTTAGCGGCAGGTGGCGATGGCACGATCAACGAAGTGGTCAACGGCATCGCGCCGTTGAAACATCGCCCCAAGATGGGCATCATTCCCGCTGGTACCACCAATGACTACGCGCGGGCTTTGCGGATCCCGAGGGAAGACCCGGTGGAAGCCGCGAAAGTCATTTTGAAGAAACAAACCATCAAAATGGACATCGGCAAAGCCAACGACAATTATTTCATGAATATTGCCGGTGGTGGTTTCATGACGGAATTGACCTATGATGTGCCTTCCGAATTCAAATCGGTCCTCGGCTATTTGGCCTACGTGCTGAAGGGCGCGGAAATGTTGCCGCGGATCCGGCCGATCGACATGCACATTGAGTACGACGATGGCATTTACGAAGGACCAGCCTCGATGTTCTTGCTGGGACTGACCAATTCCGTCGGCGGCATGGAATCGATCGCCCCAGACGCTTCCTTGGATGACGGGAATTTTGCGATGATCTTGGTCAAAACCGGCAATCCCGCGGAAATCATTAAGTTGATGACCATGGTCCTCAACGGCGGGCGTCACATCAACAACCCCAATATCATTTACACCAAGACTCGCAAAGTCGTCGCTAAAACCGTCCACGGCGATGAAATGAAAATCAATCTGGATGGCGAATTCGGCGGCTTGGCGCCGATGACCTTTATTAACCTGCGCCAGCATATCGAAATGTTCGCCAATGTGGATGAAATCCCCAAGACGGCGCTGTCGCCAGCAACAGTGGAACAATTTGCTGATCAGCAAAAGAATGCGGCTGACGGTGATGATACCGCAACAACGAAGTAAACAGGCAAGCTTATTGGTCGTCAGTTAGGATTCGGCGCACCGATAAGCTTTTTGTTGCCTTGCGCCGTGCTTGATTGCGGGTTTTGGTGGGTGTTGCGCGTGAGCGCAACCGGCTGGGACTGCTGTTGCGGACTGGAACGTGGTGGGCATCGTTTGAAGCCAATCCGCAAAGTGCGCGGCTTGTCTTCAAATCGAGCCTTGTCCTAAGCGGCAAAGCCGCCAAGGACAATTTCACCACTGAGCCGCGCAGTCCCAGCCGGTTGCTAGGCAGAATTGCGGTTACCTGCAATCAAGGCGAAGGATTGGACGAAGTGCTTTTGCAAGTGCGGTGGTCAAAACAATCGTCCATTTTTGGGGTGGTACGGCAATGCCAACGGATTTTGGAAGTCTGGATTCAGTTCTTGAATCCTCGCTTGATTGCAGGTTTGCTGGGTTTGGATGGTGACGCAACCGCCTCAGGACGGTTGTCGTGGCTGGAAACGTGCTCACCGACCCAGCTCCCTGCGCTTAGCTACGCAATTGTTCCGGAAGCAAAGTACGGCTTCCAAAACAATTGCTAGGCTAATGCTCAGGAGCTGACCGGTTCGGTTCACACTCTGGCGTTGGTGGTTCGTTTGCTCGCTTGGCGGAAGGTCGGGCTGGGGGTGAGTCAGCCGCGATATTATTGTTGGCGATTTATCGCCTACAATAAGGCCGAGTTTTGAGATTTTCGGTGGGCTTCCGAAAAGCTCAAAATCGTGCCCGCAGCGTTCCACCACCCCCAGCCCGACCTGGAGCCCTTCCACATCTGCCCACCACCAACGCCACGCGCAGCGCAAGCCGCGGCCAACCTACTTTTAACCGAACCAGCAATCATTCAGAAAATCCCTAGAAGTGATCAGACATCACTTTTTCAAGAAAAATGAGGTAAAACATGGCAAAAATTCAAGCACCAGTTCGCAAGAACGAAAAAGGTTCCGGCACCGTAACTGATTTGACCTACGAAGCAATGGGCGTAATCAAGGTCGACGATTATCCCCTGTTCATCGCCAACGTTCTCCCTGGCGAAGAAATTGATTATCTGGTCACCAAAGTCAACGCTCATTATGGCTTCGCTCGCGTGTTAGCGGTCAAGAAAGCAAGTCCAGACCGGGTCGAAGGGGTTGAACGCGTTTATTTGCAGGCAGGCATTGCTCCCTTGGCGCAGCTGTCCTACCCAGCCCAATTGAAATTCAAACAACAGCAAGTCATCAACTTGTTGGCCAAAGTGAAATTGCCGTTGACCGTGGCGCCAACGATCGGCGCGGATCAACAAACAGGTTATCGCAATAAGGCGCAAGTGCCGGTGCGAACGATCAAGGGTGTTTTGGAAACGGGGATCTACCGCCAGAAATCCCATGATTTGTTGCCCTTGAGCAACTTCTTGATCCAGGCGCCGCAAATCGATGCCACCATCAAAGCAGTTCGTGATTTGTTACGAGAGTTTGGCGTGCCCGCCTATAACGAGCAGTACCACAGCGGCGTGATCCGCCACATTATGGTTCGGCGGGGGCAGGCGACGGGACAACAAATGGTGGTGTTGGTCAGCAAGCAACGCCATTTGCCCCATGAAATCGAATTGATCGAAGCCATCGCGGCCTTGCCAGAAGTCGTCAGCATCATCATCAATTACAATCCGAAAACCACCAATGTTATTTTGGGCGCGCAAGAACGTTTGGTCCACGGCCAACCTTATATCGAGGACGAACTTTTAGGCCATAAGTTCCACATTTCGGCGCAATCCTTCTACCAAGTCAATCACGATCAGACTGAGAAACTTTACCAAACCGCGATCGACGCCGCCGACCTGCAGCCTGACGATGTGGTCGTTGACGCCTATTCGGGCATTGGCACCATTGGCATCTCCGTGGCGGAAAAGGTCAAAACCGTCAAAGAAATCGAAGTCGTTCCCGAGGCGGTGGCGGACGCCAAAGCCAACGCCCAACTCAATGGCTTGACTAATTTGGAATTCACCGTGGGCAAAGCCGAAGAAGTGATGCCAACCTGGGCCGAACAGCAAGTCAAAATGGACGTCCTGTTCGTCGATCCACCGCGCAAAGGCCTTTCCCCGGAATTTGTCGCGGCGGTGCTCCAAGTCAAGCCGGCCAAGATCGTCTATATTTCCTGCAACCCCGCCACTTTGGTCCGCGATCTGCGCCTGCTGGTCGATGGCGGCTACGAGGCCAAAACCGTCCAGCCAGTCGATATGTTTCCGCTGACTAACCATGTGGAGAGCGTGGTCGCGTTGACGAGGGTTGAGAAGTGAGTGTGAAAAAAGATAGTAAATAAAGGCTTTTTGTGGTTTGAGATCTGGTTTTATGCTGGAAGGATAATCGTGCCTCAGTGTAGAATAATCATGTTGGAAAAACTGGAAAAAGTTCCAACCATATATTGATGATGACTTTTATCGCGAGGTTTAGAACTAAGGAGATACGGATATGGATAAAACTATTTATATATCGCCAGATGATATAGAGGTTTTAGATAAGTCAGAATATAAATATGATATAAACGAGTATTTTTCCAACTTGACAGAGGTTGCTAACCCATTGGTTAAAGGGGCTAAAGAGGCATTTACAAAAATTGAAAAAATGTTATACTCAGCACCTGCTTTTATTAATATGGTAAAAGCAAGTGTTCCAGAATTGACATTTCAAGTAATTCTTACTGATGAGCAAAAAGCTGCACTCGCCAGCGGTACATTGAAACTTATGACCAAAAAAGATGGTTCTTTGATGGCAAATCTTATTAATCCAAAGACGAATAAAATCGTGTCAACGTTATCTCTTAAAGATGTAGACCTATCGCCCGATTTAACACAAGCAGTAACTAGCTATGCAACACAAATGCAGATGGCGCAAATTGCAGAGCAAATTCAATTCGTACAGCTTGCGGTAGAGGAAGTTCGTCAAGGACAAGAGAACGATAGACTTGCCACTGCATATAGCTGTCAACAGAAACTGTTGCAGGCAATGGCAATTAAAAATCCTGAGCTAAAAGCAATGGCTTTGCTACAAATAGTGTCCAATGCGGAGGATAGCCGAAATTTATTAATGCAAAGCCAAAGTGATAACTTGATGTTTATAAAGAAACAACCCGAGTCGTTTTTTGGAAAAATACTCAGTGGTGCCAAACCCGATCAGGTCAATCAACGAATGAGCGAAATCCGAGAAAGTTTGAATGCTGTAAATATGGTGTCTTTATCTGAAGCTATAGCGTATCAAGAGTTGGGGGAAAATGCTGCGGCAAGGAAAAGCTTACAATACTATGCTGAATATATTCGAAATTCTTATTTGAACCGAACCGGCTTTGTGGAACGACTTGACTTGATTGATTCTTCGCCAGAAAACTATTGGACAAAAACAATTCCTGACATAGCGAAAAAAATACTAGCATTGCCTTGTGAGGAGAATTGGGAAAAATTGGAGGAAAAGTACGATGAAAAGTCAATTCTGTAAAAAGTGTCAAAGGCCACTTCCAGAAGGCTACAAACATCGCTATTGTGAATCTTGCAGAAATCAGCAGGCAGAAAATCTCAAGAAAACCGGGAAAGGGTTGCTTGCTCTAGCGGGGAGCGTTGCAAGTCTTGCAGTAGTCGTCGTTACAAAAGGAAAAATAAATCCAAAAAGCTAATAAGAGAGCAAAACGTGTTTCTGCACATAGTGGTGGAGAAACACGTTTTTTCATTATCCTTAACGTCCACCCGCACCCCGGACTTAAACGTCACTGAAAACTCATCTGGAGAAACTACAATCTTCTCCACAAGCCGCATACCAATTTCTCATCAAACTCCGCTATTTCAGTATCTGAAGTTAACGGTACTGGAACTCGCGATCACTTCTGCCGGTAATCATTGGCGCGATCACTTCGTCCATTACCAAAATATGAGAATCAACCAGTAACGGTTCAGCTTGACCCGACGAGAATTACCCCGGTAATCGAGCTGAACCGTTATTTGAAACGGGCTCACCGGCCTAGCTCCTTGCGGCTTCGCGACGCAATTGTTCAAAAGCAACGCGGGGCTTCCAAAACAATTGCTAGACTAACTGCTTGGGAACTACCCGAGTTGGCTCTCACTATTTTGTTACCGAAGCTTACCTTCAGAAATGTCTGAAATCTGGGTTTTGATCGGTCAATCCGCCAGTTTTCGTTTAATATACTGGATCGCCGTTTCAACATCAATCCAGCCGTCAAGTAGGTCGAGAATCGATGGGACGCCACCTGCCAAAATTTTGCTAGTTTAGCGTATAGAAATGGCGCTAAATCTGCTATGCTAGGGTTAAACTGATGCGCGCGCCGGCCGTTTGAAATGGCACGGAAAAATCGCGCTGGGTGCTTGGGCGCTGACTGTTAAGAGGCTCAAGGGCAGTTGGTCGCCGAGATTTGGTGCCGTCGCGAAAACTGCGACGAACACTGGTTGGTCAATGGCTAAGTAGCGTGTTGACCTGATGTGGATAATATCGATATTATATATTAAGAATAGGCGATAAGCCTTGTTTGGCGACCAGACAACGAAAGGAGGTCATGATTATCTTCGAGGATTTTTTTAGCCAGGCGCCCTTGACCAAGTTGACGCTGACTTCCAATTATTTGCAATTTTTCCCAGCGGAGATGGATGAGAGTCTTATCCAGCAAGTCACGATTGATGTTCAGGGACACATTGAATTCATTGAAGCGCTGAGCCATTCGGGTTTGAATCTGCGCCGCAAAAAAAATCAAATCGAACCACTCGTTGCACAACTACTATTGGTGACCATCGGAACAGCTTTTCTGCAGAGGTTGCCGGACGTGTTGCCAACAGATCGGGGAACTTGGGAACTGAGCTTGGAGAATGCTGCCGGTATGACCCAGCCTTTTCGCGGTTCTTTGGGGCAGTGTTTTGCTGAGCCAACGCTGAACTTGTCGGAATTGATCCGAACAACGATCAAGCTCCCGAATGTCATCGCTTTTGGCGAACCGCAGCCAATTGACCTGATTCAACGGATCACGATCGATTATCATAAGGTGCGGCAACTTAACTTTGACCGTTTTGCGGACTGGCTTCACGATCCGGATTTTCCTGTAATCAAGTCCACGGACGACCAGACAGAACAACTGATCATCGACCGACCAACCGCGACGATCACCCGGATTCACGATCAAGGCTCAGGCAGTAAAATTACACGAAAATATGAATTCACCAATCAAGTCGCTAAATTACTTGACGATTTTGCGGTGATCGGCTTATTTGCTTATACGGAAGGTCAGGCAGCTAATGGGAACGCAACTCCCGACGAGTTCAAGGATTATCGGATCACGATCGATTATGAAAAGAAGCCGCAACGAGTGCTTCGCGGTAGCTTTGATAAAAATGGGCTTCCTGAGGACTTTCCCACCTTCGCGGAAGAACTCAATCAGGTTTTTCAGTTTTATGATCAAAGTGACTTGCTAGACTCGGAAATTTATGACAAGACAGAACGGCGCCCATCGGATTTGATTTTTTGCCTGGTCACGTTTAAAGGTGGCGGCAAAAGTTATTACTACCTAACTGATGATGAACAAATCGCCGCTGGGGATTTTGTTATCGTTCCAGCTGGCCCCGATAATCACGAGGCTACTGCTAAAGTGATCGAGGTGGAATATTTTAGCTTGGCGGATGCGCCGGTGCCTGTTGAAACAATCAAACGGATCATTCGTAAAACAATTCCGCCAGACTAGGATCGCGTTGACCATGCTAGACCGCCTTCAAGGGCCGAACGACTGACTGCCGCGACGATCCAATTTGATCCATTAGAAAAAATAACAGTTTAACTTGATCTTAGCGATAATTTCCGCAAGGTTAAGTTGAACTGTTATTTGTTTTGGCGCGGATCGGATTCGGTAAGAACTAGTGGGAATGAGTCAAAGAACGTTCAACCGCCATGCTAGTCAATACAGTCGTGCTTGATTTGGCGGATCGCCATTTCCGGTGTTAGAATACCGTCAAGTAGACCGAAAATCGGTGGCGCTAATATGTTCAAAAACTCCGGCTGGAACTCTGTTAGATAGTCCAACGTCTCAACGGGAGTAAGCGTGAAGAAATCGTTATTGACGATGGTCGTGATTTGGATGTTAAAGCCCTGGCCTTCGCTTAAGTTGATCCGCGGTGTGTAAAGAATTGTCGGTGAGTAAAGTCCGTTGCCGGAAGTATCGCCATAAGTGAGCAGTACCCTGGCGTTAATATAGTTCAGCACGCGATAAAGTTCGGGAATATGGTCACTTCGCTTGCAAAGGATGGATCCAACCTGGTTGTAATAAGCTTGAGATTCAATCCATTCGTTGTGCAAAATAAAGGTCGCTTCAATCGTTTCCCCTGGCGCGTTATCCCGATTGACGAAGTTTAAGAGGAGGCGCTCATGGCCGCATGGGGAATTGAAATCATCCATGTACTGAATGTGGTGCGTCTTAAGGTGTTCAACAACGCGCCGGCGGATCTCGATTCGATTCATCACTGATCGGTCCTTTCACGATGACAATTTGATAATTGGTGGTTGACGGTTGACGCCTCACTTCAGCGCCGCGTTCCAGCACGCTAGCGCTGCCAACATGCTTGCTTGCGCACTGATTGGAGAAAGCGCCACCATCCATATGACCAATATAAGTCTCAACTTATTTCTTGTCAATCCTCGATCGGCCGTGGTATGCGCTTGGGGCCAACGCGGCGCCAATTAGTGATGGGCGCCCATGATTAATGCATTGTGATTAAGTTAATCAATGCTATAATTAGTGCATTGAAGAGCCTGTCATGGTGATGGGCCCGGGAACCGGGAAGACCCAGATTCTTTCCAGGCGGGTCGCTCATCTTTTGTTGCAGGCTAAAGTAGAACCGCAACAGATTGTTTGCTTAATTTATATTGAGGCGCCAGTTTGCGTGGTCAGGATTCTTTTTAGTTGGAATTCTATTGAGTTTGTGTTTCTAGCATTTGCTAGGTAGCAAGAAAGGTGGTTGGCTAATGTTTGATGATTTCTTTGAGCAGGCGCCCTTGGCCAAGTTAGTGTTGACCTCGAAGGCTTATGGCGCGGATTTACATCGTTATCCAGAACAGGATGAAGAATTGGTCCAGTGGCTCACCCTCACGGCCAATGGTGAAGGGACCTTTATTGGCGCGCTCGCTGATTCGGAAACGTTGACGCGGCGGCAGACCTTTCGGATCGATCCCGGGGAGATTCAACAATTATTCGCGGCGATCAGTGCGGCTTTCCGGCAAGATCCACCGATTCCCAAGCCGAGCACGACCGGCGTCTGGCAATTGACTTTGATGAACGAGGCTGGGGTGGTGCTGCCCCTTACTGGCGCCCTGGGACGTTGCAGCGCAACGAGTCAGTCCAATTTGTCGGAATTGATTCGCGCCACGGTCAAAATCGCCAAAGTGATCGCTTTTGGCGAACCTAGACCGGAGGCTACGATTTCACGCCTGACCGTGACTTACCAAGATCGGCGTCCGCCCGTTGATTCGTTTCCGCGGTTTATCTACCTGCTAGGTTTTGATGAGCAGCTTGAGCGGTTGCAGGATTATTCGGAGCAATGGCAGATCGATCGGCACACAGCGACGATCACCCAGATCCAGGATTTCGGCGCGGATAATAAAATCACCCGGGCCTACCAGTTACCTGAAGTCGTCGCAGGACTGCTGGGAGATCTTGAGGAAAATGGCACTTTCGCCTATACTGTGGGTCATCCGCCAGCGCCCGACGTTATGGCGGATGATGTGAAGACTTATCAAATCACGGTGGATTACGAAAAGAACCCCCAGCGCGTGTTGAGCGGTAGTTTCGATCGCCAAGGTCTACCAGAGGACTTCGCTGACTTCGCGGCCGAGCTCGCCGAGTTGCTAGGCAATTATGATCAAGGCGCGATCCTTGATCCGCGGACTTATCGCCAGGCTAAACGACGCCCGGATGAATTGATTTTTTGCAGCGTTGTTTTTAAGGATGGCGCTGAAAGTTATTACTATCTGACCGATGATGAGCAGATCGCGGAAGGGGATCTTGTGATCGTGCCCACCGGCGCCAAGCAACATGAGACAACGGTCAAGGTGGTGGCGGTGGATTATTTTAGCGTGGAGGAAGCGCCGCGCCCCGTTGAACAGACCAAGTGGATCATTGGCAAAGCGCCGGCCACGGAATAACCGCAACGCAAACGAGGCCGTTGTCGCCCACTTTGCCTTGAAAATACGCCGCTGGCACCAGATGTTATCTCAAAGGAGAACCTTATGGAAAAACTATCCCTGACCCCCGCCGATCACGCGTTGATCGAACAAGCGTTAGCCGTTCTCAAAAACAATTTCGATGACGGTACTTATCATCACACGGTCGGTTGTGCCTTGCGTACTAGCACCGGCCAAACCTATCAAGGGGTGAATTGCGATGGCATTCATGGATCCTGCGCTGAATACGTGACCATGGGCATGGCCATCTCTGCCGGCGCCCGGACTTTCGATACGATCGTCGCGGCGCACGATCATAGTCTGCACGGGGTGGTCGCGCCCTGTGGCAATTGCCGGCAAATGCTGTTCAGCTATTGTCCCGACATCAAGGTGATCGTCAATGATGAGCAAGGTCACTTGGTCAAGGTGGCGGCTCGCGATCTCTTGCCCTTCGCCTGGCAACCCATTGTTGTCGACTGACTGATCACCGCTGGTAGGTTGGTTTCCGATAATGGGGATTTTTCCGGGGTGGTGGGGGTAACCGCCGGCGATGCTGCACCGAGGATTTGTTCAGAAAATATTTGCTATCCGCGCTACTGAAAAGGTGTGTTGCTAAAGGATTACCGGACATTGTTCCACAATAGCACTGATGGATTTGAATTTTCAGGAGGATGTTGACCATGGCGAGACCGACTTCAAAGGCCGAACTACTAACTGCCGCGACGATCCAATTTTCTCAATTGGAAAAGCTGATTGCCCAGTTACCGGCGACCGCGCAGACGGCGGAGTTTACTTTTCCACTGACGGCAAAGGATCAAGCTGCCCATTGGCGACGCGATCGTAATTTGCGCGATGTTTTGGCGCATTTGCTGGAGTGGCATCAGTTGTTGTTGAACTGGGTCGCGGCTAATCGCGGGCGTGTTCAAGCAGTGCCGTTTCTGCCCGCGCCGTATACGTGGCGGAATTACGCTGGGCTCAACGACGAATTTTGGCGGCAACATCAGGTGACTAGTTTGACCGCGGCGCAGACGGCTTTGCGGCAAAGTCATCAGGCAGTGTTGGCCTTGATCGACACTTTTTCTGATGAAGCGCTGTTCACGAAGGCGTATTTCAAGTGGACTGGCAGCACCAGTCTGGGCAGTTATTGCATCTCGGCCACCAGCAGTCACTACGCCTGGGCCGCCCAGAAAATCAAGCGGCAGTTGCGGGCGCTGAAGTCGACCTAACGCGGTTGTTTGATAATTCGCGAGGTAATTCAATGGTAAAATGATGACTTATTTTTCCTGTCATCATTGTCCGGCACAATGGGAATGCTGGGAAACTAGCGTTGACGAGAGGGGAGAATGGCATGCGCACACTTGTCGTTGGCGATTTGCATTTGTTGGGCTCGACGGTTTTGCCACTGGTGACGGCGAAATTATCGGACTTGGCGGTGGATCAGGTGGTTCTGGTAGGCGATTATTTCGATCAGTGGTCGGAAACTGGGAATAGTGAACTGTATCAGCGTGAGCTGGTCTTTTTGACGGATTGGGTCACGGCTTTGCGCGCGCAAGGAACGCCGGTGGTTTGCTTGCTAGGTAATCATGATGTTCCTTACCTGACGGGGAGTCTGAGCCACTATTCCAGCGCTGATCCTGTGGTTGGTCGGAAAATCAGCGCGGGTTTATTTCAATTGGGTTGCCAACTGGCGCTGAAAAGTGATGGCTATCTACTCAGCCACGCCGGTTTCGTTGACACCGAAGCACCAGAGCCTTGGTATTTCGCACCGCTTAGTCGAGAGCATTTATCCGACTTGAACCGTCTAGAACATAACGTTGGCTTTAGTCGTGGTGGTTTGGCGCGCTGGGGCAGCTTATTGTGGGCTGATTTTGATACTGAGCTGAGTGGTTATTTCAATCCAGATTATCCGCGGCAGATCGTCGGCCACACCCCGGTACCGCAACTGACCCGTGAGTGTGCTGGCGGGACCATCATTGACGTGGATACCTTTAGCCTGTTTTCGAATCATCGCCCGATCGGTAATGGTGATCTGTTATTGCTAGTTGAGGGACGCGTCCAAACAATTTCCACGGATTTCATTCAAGCTCTCGCCATCAAACAAGCCCAAGGCGATTTGTTTCCGCCGTCATCACAAAACTGGTTCTAATTTTTACTTATCATTTAATGGTCAAGCATTTTAAAATCGCCATTTCAAAATCAACCGGTTCAAATTCAGTCAAGGAGCATCGTTATGGAAGTGATCTCAGTTCGAGAACAGCCGGCGTTCGCGCCGGCCGCCATCGCGTATTTTCAAAGTAAGTGGGGCGATGCGGACAGTCGCATGGTCTATCAGGATTGCATCACCAATTGTCTGACCACGACGGCGGCCTTGCCCCAGTGGTATTTGTTGCTGGATCAAGGGCAAATTATTGGTGGCGCCGGCTTGATTCCCAATGATTTCATCAGTCGGATGGATCTGTATCCCTGGCTGTGCGCGCTGTTCATTGAAGCGGATCATCGCGGTCACGGGTATGGCGCCAAATTGATCCAGCGCGCCGAACAGGATTGCCGGCGCGCTGGTTTCGAGCAGTTATATTTGTGTACGGACCATCATGGCTATTATGAACATTATGACTTCCACTACTTGGCCATCGGTTATCATCCGTGGGGCGAACAGTCCCGAATCTACCAAAAACAGTTGTAGACCAGAGTGCGGAGAGGTGCGGTTAGACCGTGAGCATTAATTTATCTGATTGACTAAGCCGCGCAGCGGATTGGGCAAGCAGATACTTTAAGGCGCAGCGGTCTGCACCTCGCAGCACGTTTCAAAACCAGAGTGCGAACCGACCCGGGTAGCTTCAGAGCATTAACCTAGCTAGGATTTTGGAGGCCGGTCTTTGCCTCCGGAAGCCTAGCGTAGTTAAGCGGAAGAAGCTGGGTCGGAGAGCACGTTTCGACCATGCCCGCGACTTGCACTGCGAGCTCACCCCGAATCTCGTAGCGCAAGCTGTGGTCAAGCTACTTTCCAAAGCAAAGCCCGCTTCCGAAACCAAAACTAGGCTAATGCTCGAAGTCACCCCGTTGCGTTCCGCGTTCTGCCAACGCGGCTAGCGCGCGGAGATTGGTCAGGAAGGCATGTTTGGTGACCGGTCGTAACAAGGTCAGCGGGATCCCGGGGAGCGCCTTGGCGTCAACCAGCACCGTTTCAGCCACAGCGGTCGTGCCGCCATTGTCGGTCAGCTGGAATTGAACGCAGTAAGATAGCCGATTACCGTTGACCGAATAGGTGATCAGATCTGCGCTTTGACCGATCGTCAGTTCCTCGGTCTGGTTGATCGCCTCACGGTCGCGCCCGATTTGATAGCGCCGTTCGCTACCAGTGGGTTGCGCCGCTCGATCTGCTCGATCCGCTTGGTTCACTTTTTGCAGTTGCTCTGATTGGTCGGGTTGCTCGGATCGATCCGCTTGACGCGGTTGCGCCGCTTGGTTCGGCCGCTCTGCTCGAATCGCTTGGATCGCCGGATTCCATTGGATCAAGCGACTGGGGTCTAATAAGATTGCACTGATCGTTGCCGCCTCAGCATGAATAGTCAGGGTGTTGTCGAAAAAGTTTTGCATGATGAGTCACGCTCCTTCTAAGAATGACTTCAGCATACTTGAGTTTCCAAGTAGGGCCTAATCAGAATACTGATATTGCCTAGAGTTTGTATACTTGCTCGTGGAAAAGATCGGCCAGGAAAGTGGCGTGCGCCTGCGCCTGCTGTTCTTCTGTGGCAATGCCGGCGGATTCTGCCAGCCAGGCCTGTAAATAATAGCAGTTGGCCAATAGATAATGAGAATCATGGGCGGTGATGAAATCGAGCCCCTGAGTTAAGCGGTTGCGGCTGGCGGCTAGGTTGCCGCGATAATAGTCGGTCAGGGCGGCCAAATAGAAAACGATATTGAGGTTTTCATCAAATGGGGCGTTGGCGATCCCTGCCAGCGCGGTTTCGACCTGGTCAACGACGCCCTCAGTCTGACCTGATTTGGCCGTGAGACAGGCGGATGTTACCGTGGCCAGCCGCGTTAACGCCGGTTGCGCCGTGGTCGCGCTGGCTAAAGAGAGCTGCAGTGAGCGCTGAACCTGGGCCAAGTCGGGGTGTGGCACCGCTTGCTGTTGGGCCACCGCCAAATAATAGTAATAGGACTGGGTCTGAGCGGCCGTGTTGATCGACGCGATCACGTCAGGCCGCGAAAGCAGCGCCAGCAATTCTTGATAGCGATGTTGGTTGCACAGCGCAATCGTTTGAGCGTTGAAGCTGGGCTCGGCGCTGACCGCGTAGTTGGTCGCCAAACTGAAAGTGTCCAGCGTCAGCGCCAGGCGTTGACTCAAGGCGATCAAAAGTTGCGCGTTGGGAATATATTGGTCGTGTTCGATTGCCGAAAGCATGGACTGGGAACAGATCCCGGCGCAGATCTGGCTTTGGGTCGCTTGCCGTTCCTGCCGTCGTTGCCGCAAAATTTGACCGATCGTTGTGGTCATCAGGGCACCTCCCTTGGTTGTTTACTGAGTGTTGGTGTGAACCGCGCTGCTTGCTTCCCGACGTTGTCCTTGCGAGGCACCAGGACTAGGACACGGGCAGACCGAAGTTGAGCGTACGTTAAGTCTGACTGATTTTAAGTCATCACGCAAAAGAATGGGTGATTTTTTTTACACCAGTCCCTGGAAAATCAAGCGTCGGTTCGATCGCGTTGACAATAATTAGAGAAAAATCAGAGGTGATTTTACCGGTCCGGCGATCACTGTGATTACACTTGAAGAGCGGCCAAAGGATGGGCACAGCAAAGTCAAGAAAGGGCTTTCAATAAAAAACTATTGTGCTATGATAAACTTGTATTCATTAAGGAGGAATCTAGATGGGACAGCTAGAAAAGTACGGGCACCAAGCCGGAATTCCAGGCGGTCATGACCAAAGGCAGGCCGGGAAATGGCGGCGCTGGGTAGCGCTAGGATTGGCGGCTGTTAGTTTGGCGGCCGCGACGGCGTTTAGATCCAGTGATCCAGCGGAGGCGGCAATGGGTGTGGTCAAAGTCAATTATGTGAAGGGCTATCAAGTGGCGCTCTGGGCAGATCCACCGCTGGCAACGATGACCAAGCAGAAAGTTAACCCTGATTCAACTTGGAAAACTTTTCGCGCGGTCAAGGCGAAGAATCAACTGGATTATTATTTCCTGGTTGGCAACAATAAGTGGCTCTCCTCGCGCTACGCCGATCAACGGCAGGAAACCTCGGTCCAGCAGATCAACGCCACAGGTCGGGTCAATTATGTGCCGGGCTACGGGATCGTGATCTGGGGCACGCCGCTGAATGGTAAGCCGGTCAACATTGGTCGTGGCCGTCGTTTGGCCCATGGCACCACTTGGCGCGTTTATCAGCGGGCCGTTGTTAACGGGAAGGTTTGGTATGAACTCGGAAGCGAGCAGTGGGTCGACGGGCAGTATTTGGATTTGATCAGTGAGCGTTCTCGGGACAGGAAGGCTTATTTGGCCAATGAGCCGACGATCGCACCGGCAAGCAATCCTCAGCCAGACCTCGACAGTACTCGCATCGTTCCCGCTCAAGTCGCTGATCAGATCGTTTACCTACTGAACCAATATCGGCAGAGCCAGGGTAAAGCAATCCTGACCCGGGACAGTGCTTTGATGGCTGGTGCTTTGGAACGCGCCCAAGACGAAGCTCAGGCAATCAATGATCACGGTGGCGACATTATGGTTGCTGACCACACGAACGCGAATGGGACTTCCTTTGATCTATCCCCAGGCTTGATCGGGACGCAAGTTGGCGGCGAGAATCTGGCGGTCCGTTCCGGCGGTACCGACAATTCCGCCCAGGTTGCCAGCAAGTTGATGACCCAATGGAAGAATTCTCCTGGTCACAATGAGAATATGCTCGATTCTAGTTTTTCGCGGATCGGCGTCGGCGTGGTGCGCACCAAGAATGGGTATTATGTCGCCGTGCAGGACTTCGGTTGGTAGTTAGCACTGAAGCGGTTCAGGGCGGATCAGTTGCGTACTGGCAAAATTGTTAGAGATCCGGTCTTTTTGCAGGTGCGCGCTAACTGGCGGGTCAGATCATTTTCGATATTTTTGGAGTTGTTTTTTTTAAGCGATGATCATAGTTGTTTGGCGATTATCACGGTGCTCGTTAAGCCTTATTCACATGAGGCTGACAGCGTAGTGATGATCGCTTTTTGGGCGACTGGTCACCGCGGCTGAAATCACGGGAAAGGGGGGAAGACAATGCTAGCGGAAAGCGGTGCGGTGCACGAGTTTGCGGTGCGCTGGTATGAACAATTGTTAACGGCTGGTGCCGGCTTGACCTGGGTCCGGCCCTTTACCCAAGCGGTGCAAGACTTGGCGGCGACCGCTGTTTTGCCGAAGCCGGGCACTTACTTGGCCCTATTTGCGCCAGACCAATCGCCGTGGACTGGGGAGCGGTTGATTGCACGGTTGGATCAGCTGACGGCGCCACTATTACTGGATGGATTGGTCCGTTTCACGACTGAACTGCCGCGTTTGGTCACGGTCACCGGGTTGCCGGTTGAACAGCAGCAGTGGTTACTCCTGGCGTTAAATCAGCTTGCCCTGCTGACTGCGCCGGCGATCAGGCGAGCGGCCGACCAACCTTTACAACAAGCGGCGCTGCAAGATTGGCTGTTTGGGGCGTATGGGGTGGTGCGCTTTGGCCAGGCCAGCGCTTTGACGTTGGTGGTCAACGATTTCGGTTATCGCCCCTTGGCCAACCCAGGCACGGTGGTGGAGCAACGGTTAGATTTCACGTCTGAAGGTCAAGTGCAGTTACGTTATTACGATTATTTGACCCGCCAAGTCGGCCCCAGCAAAATTTGGCGGTTAAGATCACCACAATTGGCGACGGTTTTGACGGCGTTCTTTGACCAAGCGGTTTCGTGGACGCCGGGACCGACGTCTGGGGATCTTGTGGGCATGTGGCATTTAGCCGTCCGGACGGCCACCGGCGATGGTTGGCAGTTTAGCGGTTGGCTCCAGCTCGATTCTGCCGGGCACGTGCTCGATCTCGCAACGTTATTATCTGGCGCGGCGGTCCAAAGGCGGTCACTGGCGACACCGACCGTGCCCATCCCCACCAAAATCAGTTGCGTCTACCAGCGTCACTTCAAACCAACACGGGCGCGGCCGGTTTTTTTACAAGAGTTGCCGCGATACACAGATTGTTGGGAGACTTTCGAGTTCGATGGCACAGCGGGAACGTTCACTTGGTTGTTGCAGCTGGATCAGGTGCAACAACGGATCACCTTCACGGAGGCAACCGCGGTTCAGACTTTCTTGAAAGAATTGACCAGCGCTGATCTCAAGATTGCGGCGCCACCTGTCACCGCAATGATCCCAGCTGATTTCGGCGACTTTGAGCTGACGATCGCTTGGTCAGATCAGACCGAACAGCGACGCCAGGGCCCACTAGTTGGCGCCCAATTACCGGCTGGTTGGGATCGGTTCGCTGCCTGGTTGGACGACCAGCACCTGACTTTACCGCGGACGGAATTATTTGATTTTCATAACGTTTGTCGGGCTTGGCCATTGCCAGGTGAGTTGCTGATCTGCTGGGTTATTTTCAATGCTGGTGGTCGTCAGTACATGTATCAGGCCACGGATGTTTCCTTGGTGGCCACTGATTTGGTGCTCGTCCCCGCTGGTGTCTTGAATCATCCGAAAGTTGCGGTCATTACCAAATTGGAAAGCCGTTCGCCGGAGCAACTGGCCTATCCCATCGCGAAATTGAAACAAGTTATCGGTCGCTACCAGGAGCAATCGCCGCCTGGTTAACTACAAAAAAATATTTTCGAAAAAATGTTTTTTCTTCGGGGAAAACGAAATCGTTGGCGTATTTAACTGATAACGGGCAAGCAAAATCTAACTTGTTACTTTTTGTGAGGAGATTCGATCAGGAAGAGACGGTAGCGCGCCGCTATTGTTGCGAGTTTCCTGCTAAAATCAACTTGAATGGGAGTGCCCATTCTGATGAGGGGCTTGCTTGCCCCAAGCGCGATGATCAAGGTCATCATGAGGAGGAGTTTAGTTTGGCAAAGAAGCGTGGATCAAGACGGCAAACCCTTGTTTGGTTGGTCGTACTTAACTTTATTATCGGGCTGGTATTTGGCCCCAGCCGGGCACTACTGGCGGCCACAGAGCCGGCAGCAGCGGCGAACAGCGAAGTTGTCACGGTCATGCATACCAATGATATGCACGGACGACTGGCCAACGTCAAAGATCAATCTTTAGGGATGTCGCGGCTCAAAACCTATCGTGATCAAATCCAACCAACCTTGTTGGTGGATGCAGGTGACGCGATGCAGGGGCTACCCTTGTCCAATTATTCCAAAGGGATGGACATGGTCAAGGCGATGAATGCGGTCGGTTATGATGGCATGACCTTGGGTAATCATGAGTTTGACTTTGGCCTTGAGACTGCGTTGAAATATCAAAAGGCGTTAAACTTCCCGATTGTTTCCGCCAATGTTTTCTATCGTGATGGGACGCGGCCGTTCCAGCCATATGCGCTGACCACCAAGACGGTTAATGGTCAAGCGCGTAAATTTGCGTTGATCGGCCTGACTACACCAGAAACTGCCTATAAAACGCATCCAAAGAATGTGGAAAAAATCAAGTTTGAAAAACCATTACCTGCTGCGATCAAAGCGATGGACGCGGCAATCAAAGATGGTGCGGATTATTTCGTTTTCATGACGCACTTAGGCGTGGATAAAACCACTTTGGCAGATGAACAGTCGACTTATGTCGCTGCCGGTCTGGCCAAGCAATATCCAGACAAGCGGATTTTCATTGCCGATGGGCATTCTCATACGCAATTGCCAGAAGGACTTAAATTCGGCAATGTCTTGGTGGGTCAAACTGGGAATTATTTAAATACTGTTGGCTTGATGACTGGCACTTATGCCGGTGATCAGGTGACTTTGAAAGCTGAATTGCACACTGCGAAGGAATTGCAAGGTTTAGCAGAAGATCCTGCCGTTAAAGCAATCGTTGACAACGCGCAGGCTGAATATGATCGGGATAACTCGCAAGTGATTTTGCCTAAGAATCAGGTCAAATTCAATGGTTTGCGGGATAATGTTCGGACCCGGGAAACGAATTTAGGGGATCTGATCGGTGATGTGCTCTGGTCCTATGGCCAGACTGGATTTGCTCAAAAAACTGACTTCGCCGTTGTTAATGGCGGGGGGATCCGTGAGAACTTGGAAGTCGGTCCGGTGACAAAAGGACAGATCGTGGCGGTGATGCCATTTGGGAATACCATTTCGCAAATTGCCGTAACGCCAGCTGAAATGTACCAAATGTTTGAGCACTCTCTGCGCTCACCCGCGGCGACTGACGCACAAGGCAAACCGGTCATGGATGAGAACGGCTTGCCAAAATTAGGTGCCAATGGTGGCTTCTTACAAACCTCGCACACCTTGCAGGTGGTGTACGATCCCACTCGACAAGCCAGTGAACCAGACAAGAAAACAACCGGGATCCGGGTGCTGACGATTCGGCTCAATGGCAAGATCCTACCTCGTAATGATAATCAAACGAAGTATCAAATGGCAACCAATGATTTCATGGCCGCTGGTGGCGATGGTTATACCATGTTAAGTGGCAAACCAGTCCAACAGGGTCCGTCAATGGATACGGTTTTTCTCGACTACATGCGCAAAGCAACGCCGGAAACCTTGGATCAGTACCGCACCGAATTGCCAATGACGCGGATCGTTTCGCGCCAGACGGTCCATGAGATCTCATTAGTTGCTTTGGAACAACGGTTAGCGGCCAAAGATATCACTAGCAAACAGGCCAAGAATTATACACCGCAAAGCTGGGCGGCCTTCACCGCAGCGCTGAACCACGCGCAACAAATGGTCAACACGAAAAATGGTGCCAATGCCGAACCAGCTCAGCTCAAGTTAGAGAAGGCATTAGGCAACTTGCAAGCAATCAATGGTGCTACTGGGGATCAGACCAAACCAACGACGAAACCAAACGCAACCGATAAAACAACTCAAGGCAAATTGCCTCAAGCCGATGAAGCCACTAGCAATGTGGCGGTTTATGGGCTAATGAGTTTGGCGCTGGTTAGCTGCGGTGGTTACGTTTGGAAACGTAAAAACGCAGCTTGATCAGCAACTGACTGACTAATATCGAGATCACGTGATTCGCAAACACGGCTTAACTTAGGCGAGGCAATTCGCTGAAAGGGCCGTGTTTTTGCTGTTTAGGCAACTTTTTCGGTTATCTAGCCACTGCGTTTTCTTTGCCAATAAGAACGCCAGATTAGCTGTTGATGATTGAATGTATTGGTTTTGCATGCTACAATTTGAGACATTAGATTAAGTGATTTTTTCTATGGGAAATGGTTGGAAAAAAGTAAATTGATGGGCTGGATGGTGGTGTGTTTGCGGCGTTTATGGGCATTTAATCATTGGCCGCCATGGGAATCGCCAACTCTGTGATCGTTGTGGCGAGCAATCAGCAAACTGCGGCGCGGCGCCAAGATCTTGGCGGCAGGGCTAACCTTATGGTAACAATTGGGGTAGATTTCAGGGCAACAGTTGGCGAAGATGACTGCCAGTCAAGGCGGTTCTTCTGGCGTTGGCGGCCCATCTTTGATTTTGCTAGATCTAGTGTGCATGGACTTAATCTTTCTTTGGAGGTTCTAAAATGACAAACGACTATGTGATCAGTTGTTGTTCAACAGCTGATTTGACCGAGGAACATTTCCGCCAGGCGGATATTCAATATATTCCATTCCACTTTGAGCTGGACGGCAAATCTTATCCAGATGATTTGGGCAAATCGATGCCGTTTCATCAATTCTATCAGGCGATGGCCAATGGCGCTGAGACGAAAACATCTCAGGTCAATGTGGAAGAATTCACCGCTTATTTTGAGAAATTCTTGCAGGCGGGGCAGGACATTCTGCACGTGACCTTGTCCTCAGGCTTATCCGGGGTGATCAATTCCGCCAACTTGGCGAAGAACATCCTGGCCGAGAAGTACCCCGAACGTAAAATCTACATTGTGGATTCATTGGGCGCGTCTTCAGGCTATGGCTTGATCATGGACAAATTGTCCGAATTACGGGCTGGCGGTATGGGCATCGATGAGTTGCATGAATGGGTCGAAGCGCATAAATTGAATCTGCACCATTGGTTCTTTTCGACTGATTTGTCCTTCTACGTTAAAGGTGGCCGGATCTCTAAAACCAGTGGCTTTGTGGGCGGCTTGCTGGGTATCTGCCCGCTGTTGAATATGGACAAGGCGGGGCATTTGATTCCCCGCAGTAAGATCCGCGGTAAGAAGCGGGTGATCCAAGAAATCGTGAAGCGCATGGAAGAACATGCGGATGATGGCTTGGCTTACGCGGACAAATGCTTCATCTCGCAATCAGATTGTCTTGAAGACGCGCAAAAAGTCGCGGAATTGATCGAAGGTCGCTTCCCTAATTTGAAGGGACACGTGGAAATCAATTACGTCGGCACCACGATCGGGAGTCACACAGGTCCTGGCACGGTCGCGCTGTTCTTCTGGGGCGATCGGCGAAATGACTAGAACTGAGAAGTTAGCGAAAATCATTCGAGTGATCACGGTGCCACCACTATTGGTGATGGCGCTGTTGACCTTACTTTGGTTGACGCGCCCAACGATTTTTGGTGGTCAGGGCAACTTTTGGTTGGCCTTGCTGTGGCTGGGAATATTCCCGGTGCTGGCGTATCCGTTACAACGGATCCTGCCCCATTGGCGCCAAGGCGGCCGAGCGGCGCAACGCAAATTGGCGTTCATCTGCTCGTTGGTAGGCTATTTAGGCGCCCTGCTCAATGGCTGGCTGGCCCAAGTGCCGCGACCGTTGCTGCTGATCTATTGGACTTACGCCTTGTCCGCGGTATTGTTGACCATGGTCAATCGCGTGACCAAGATTCGTGCCTCCGGTCATGCTTGTAGCGTGATTTCCCCGATCGTTTTCTTGAGTTATTTCAGCCTCTTGAAGCCAGCGGCGGCCTTCTTGGTGGCAGGTGGTCTCAGTTTCTGGGCGTCATTGAAGCTCAAACGCCACCGCCCCCGCGACCTGATCGCCGGCAGCCTGGTCATGCTGACCGCCTTCACCCTAGCATTATTGATTACCGGATAAAAAACAGAGTGCGGAGCGAGGATGGGTGGCTGTGAGCATTAGCCTAGCATCAGTTTTGGTGGCGTTTTTTGCCACCGGAACTGATGCGTAGCTAAGCGGAACAGCCAATCCTCGCGCAGCACGTTTCAAAAAACAGAGTGCGGAGCCAGCCCGGTTAGCTTCTGAGCATTAACCTAGCCAGGCTTTTGGAAGCGGGTTTTGCTTCCAGAAGCCTGGCGTAGTTAAGCGGAAGAAGCTGGGCTGGCGCAGCACGTTTCAAACTAGCATGCACCACACCCAAAAAGGGCATCCTGACAAATTGTCAGGACGTCCTTTTTGGTTTGACCTTTTGGGGTTTGACTAGTTAATTTTCTTCAGGCGTGGCCTTCTTCTTTAAGGCCATAATCAGCGCGGGTAACAACGAAATCAGGATGATCGCCACCATGATCAGTTCGAAGTGGTTTTTGACAAAGGCGATATTGCCGAAAAGATAGCCAGAACCGACGGCCAGCAGGACCCAGCTGATGCCGCCGAGAATGTTGTAGGTGATAAACGAGCGATAAGGCATTTGGCTGATGCCGGCGGTGAAGGGGATGAAGGTGCGAATGATGGGCATGAAACGTCCGAGGAAAATCGCCGCTTTTCCGTGCTTCTCGAAGAAACCTTGGGAGCGGGCCAGATATTCTGGCTTGATCCAGCGTTGCATCTTCTCCGAATGGGTTAGGTGTTGGCCTAAGTGTTTGCCGATTTCGAAGTTTAGCGAGTCGCCGATGACCGCGGCGATACTTAGCAGAATCAGCAAAATCTCGATGTTAAGCGGTTGGCCGTCCAGCGCTGCCAGTGAGCCGCAGAGAAACAGCAAGGAATCACCAGGTAGGAAGGGCAGCACGACCACTCCGGTTTCAATAAAAATCACGATGAAGAGGCCAAGATAGATCAGGTTCCCATATTGACCGATCAGTTGGGGCAAGAGTTGGTTCAGATCTGGCATAATTGACGCAAGCATGGGCAGGAACTCCTTCGGTGGTGTAACGCCACGAAATCAGCTGATCGTTGCTAAAATCAGTGGTTGTTTAATCAACCAAACTTTAGCACTTTTCGGCAAAAACAACAGGAAGGTAACCGCTTTAGCGAAATTTTTAAACAAATTGAAAGATTTGCGCTGAATGGGTGGGTGGTCGTCGGGTGTCCATCTGTCCACGGGGATTGGCGGTTAGGGCACAGTAATCGTTATAAATACCGGCCAATTTGAAAAAAGGCCTTGACTTAGACTATGGTCGAAGCAATATGCTAGTCAATGTTAAGGACATTGGGATTGAGCAGTTCAGTTCAAGAAAGGATGACTAATTTGAAACAAGTTAATATTGGGCAAACACAATGGCAAACTTCCGCGCTGGCTTTGGGAATTATGCGGATGGAAGCCCTAACGCCCGCTCAAGCGGCACAAACTTTGATAGCCGCCAAAGAAGCCGGGATCAATTATATTGATTCCGCGGATATTTATGGCATGGGTAAATCTGAGGAGATTTTCGGTCAGGCGTTGCGGGAATCCGGCCTACATCGAGAAGATTTCGCAATCCAATCGAAGGGCGGCATTGTTTTTGATCCTGCCAAAAGTCACGGCAGTTTTGTTTTCGGCAAGCGCTACGATTTCTCCAAAACACATTTATTAGCGGCAGTCGATGGGATTTTGCAACGGATGCAGATCGATTATTTGGATGCCTTTCTATTGCACCGTCCCGATCCACTGATGGACTTGGACGGTATCGCGGGGGCGTTTGACGAATTGACAGCCTCAGGCAAGGTGCGTCACTTTGGCGTATCCAACTTCAATCCGGAGCAATTTCAAATGGTGCAAGCGGCGGTCTCACAGCCCCTGTTGATCAATCAGCTGCAATTCAGCATCATGCATTCGGGAATGATCGATTATGGGCTACACACCAACATGGCCGATGCGCGCTCGATCAACCACGATGGCGGTTTGCTTGAGTTTTCCCGGCGTCAGGGCATTACGGTTCAAGCTTGGTCGCCATTCCAATACGGCATGTTCGAGGGCACCTTCATCGACAACGTCAAGTTCCCTGAGCTCAATGAGCTGTTAGCGCAATTGGCGGCGAAGTATCATGTCGGCAAAAACGCGATCGCCACCGCTTGGATCCTACGCCATCCGGCGGAAATGCAAGTAGTTTTAGGGACGATGAATCCGGCGCATATCAAAGACAGCGCGGTCGGCGGCGATTTAACGTTGACCAAACAAGAATGGTACGATATTTACTTCGCGGCGGGCAATGATTTGCCTTAGTCTTCGTCAGCATTCCAGTGATCAGGCTTATTAGCTTGGCAAAAGTAGGTTGGTCGCGGCTTGCGCTGCGAGAATCGGGGTGAGATCGCTGTGGGCACTGTTTTGAGCCAATCCGCAAAGTGCGCGGCTTGTCTCAAAATCAGGCCTTGTCCTAAGTGGCACAGCCACTAAGGACAATTTCACGGCGATCTCACCCCGACTTTCTCTACTCCAGCCGCTCAACGCTATAACAGCCTCGCAACAAATCCGTGAAAAGAATCGCGGAAAAATCTACGGCATGATGATCAGCCGCTAATTTAAAAGGCCTTGACCAATTTTCTGATTTAGAAATTGGTCAAGGCCTTTTTGCTTGTTGAAATATTGTATGGGGAACGCCAGTCTTTGTTCCGAGCGCTGCTGGAGCCATGATTGACGCGGAATCATCAAACCCCAGTGTTGCTCCGAGTTAGCGTGGTTGCGGCAAGATTGCTGGTTCCCGTACCGCATCCTCAGTTCCCGCGGCGCAGGCTCTTTGGTAGTAATCGATCTTTTGATCTACTTTCTGTAAATAGCCCTGAACTTGCGCCAGCTGGGCCTCGACCTTTTCGCGGTGGGCAATGAAGAAGTCCAACCGCGCCGTTAAAGTGGTATCACCAATCAGACACCAGTCAACGAATTGGCGGATCTCGTCCAACTGCATACCGGTTTCCTTCAAGCAGGTGATCACAGCCAGGAACTCGAAATCGTGTTCTTTAAAGTGGCGACGGCCATTGCTGTCGCGGTCGACAAAAGGAAGCAGTCCCTTTTTGTCGTAATAGCGTAGTGTGTAGGCACTTAGGCCGGTAATTCTGGAGACGTCGCTGATTTTATATCCCATTTTTCCAACTCCTTGTTAATCTGCCGCTAGTATAACTCATTCCGAATCATTCGGCATCTTTTTCTCCAATTTTGCGCTGATTTGGTTGGCAAAAGTAGGTTGTCCGCGGCTTGCGCTGCGAGAATCGGGGTGAGCTCGCTGTGGGCGTCACTTTGAGCTTCGCAAAGCCCGCGAATCTCAAAGCTGAGCCTTGGTCTAAGTGGCATAGCCACTAAGACCAATTTCACGGCGATCTCACCCCGAATTTCTCCGCTCCAGCCGCTCACCGTTTTAACAGCCGTTTGAGCACTCACGCCGACTGGCAAGCTATCGTCAATTGATGGGGATCCACGCAATTGACGACCGTGGCTAGTGGTTACAAGCTTTATATTGGTGATACCAGGACAGTCTGTCTGATGAACTCGGACAGAATCTTGGCGAATCAACTGAATTGGTCGGGTTCCACCCGTGGATTGTTAAGAAAACAAGTAGAGACGTTCAGCCTACGCAAAATGTCCCGACCTCCTAATCCGAATCCGTTGGCATTGCCGTACCACCCCCAAAAGTGGACGATTGTTTTGACCTCTAGCTCGCAAAACCACTTCGTCAGATATCCAACTTCGATTGCAGATAGGCTCAATTCTGCCTAGCAACCGGCTGGGACTGCGCGGCTCAGTGGTGAAATTGTCCTTGGCGGCTCTGCCGCTTAGGACAAGGCTCGATTTGAAGACAAGCCGCGCACTTTGCGGGTTGGCTTCAAACGACGCCCACCACGTTCCAGTCCGCAACAGCAGTCCCAGCCGGTTGCGCTCACGCGCAACACCCACCAAACCAGCAATCAGGTGAGAGATCTGAAACAGAAACGACATTTCCCCAATCAAATCAAAAAACCGAACCATCCCAGCAAAAAAAGGCCATAACCCCAGCCGGAGTTATGACCACATCAAATTCAAATTAGATTTTTTTCGGGGCGTTGCCAGTGCTGTCCCACAATTTCTTAGCCGCGGGAATATCGCCTAAGCGATCTAGACTAGCAGATGGCATGACAATCGTGTTGTTCTGGCCTTCAGCCAATTTCTCCATGGCTTCCAAGTTCTTATATTGCAGATAAGCGTTGGAATCCTTGGCCAGAGCTTCGTTGACTGAGTTGATCTGATCACGGATCGATTCATACAACAGCCGCTGACTTTGCGCGCGACCTTCAGCTTCCAAGATCTGGGTTTTTTTGTTACCTTCGGCTTCTAGGATCGCGGATTGCTTGCCACCTTCTGCTTTAGCGATGGCAGCTTGTTTCAAACCATCGGCTTGCATGATGTTGGCTTCCTTTTCCCGGGAGGCGCGGAGTAATTTGTTCATGGATTCTTGGATTTCTTGGTCAACTTCGACGGAATCGATATTGGCCCGGTCAACGTTCAAACCATAGCCGGCGGTGACTTCACTCAACTGTTCAAACAGTGAGCGGTTGATCGCCTCGGTGCCGTTCAAAACATCGTTCAGATCCATGTTACCAATGATGCCCCGCAACGCGGCCCGGGTGTCTTGGACCATACTGGTGACGGAATCTTTGTTCTTGTAGACATAAGCGTTAACGTCGGTGATGTGGTATTTCAGCGTTTCAGAAATCTTGACCACGACGTTATCTTTGGTGATGACTTCTTGTTCAGCGACGCGCATTGGAATCTGCTTCATGTTAACGACTTCGGTGATGCGATAAATGATCGGCATGACCATGTGGAAGCCAGGTTGCAGTGTGCGGACGTAAACACCCAACCGTTCGACGATGCCCACTTCACCGGTATGGATAATGGCGATCGAAGAGAAGAAGATCCACAGCAATAACGCGATGGCCAACACGACAATAATAATGGTAATGATATGACTTGGCATTCTTAAATCCCCCTTACGATAGTTTGGTGACGCTAATAATCTAACCGGCGATCCGCTACCCGAACGATCAGCGCCAGTGGCGTGATTCGAATGATTTCCAGTAAGTCACCCGCTGTTGCTTTGCCTTCGATCTGATAGTGATAAAAGACGCCGAAAATTTCAATGACACCCGTCGTGATACTGGCCGGATTGATAAAGGTCAAGCCAAGTAAACGATCATCGAGCATTTCGGTCATCCCTTTCTCTGGTTATGATAGTTCTTATTCTACCATTGTTTGCTGGGGAAAAGAATAATGCGCTGTCAAAATTGAACGGAATCCACAAGAAAACTAGGTCGGATAACTTTGACCATGGTGACCGCCACCGTTCAGCGTTATGGTAGCGCCGTTATAACGGCGCTATGCCAGCTTCAAACGAGCGCTTGGCGAGGATACACCGCTCAAGGTCTGTTCCAGCGGGAACGAATGAACGCCGAACACTGGTCGGGATTCGTTCTGAGGCGTTCGTCGTGACTATTTCCTGCCAATGCGGGCCGTTTACCGCCGGCTCCTCGGCGTGATTCGTAAAAAAAATAGTCAAGATCATGCCTTGAGGATGGTTTCGCCGCGAAAAATCCTGTAAAATGGAAAAATGGATTTTAGGAAAGGCGCGGCAGGATGGTACAGAAGAAAGCAACATTGAAACGGGAAATGGGGTTGACCTCCGCTTTGACCACCGTTATGGGCACGGTGATCGGCGGTGGGGTCTTCTTTAAAGTGTCGATCTTGGCGCGGGATACTGGTTCCGGCAGCTTGTTATTGTTGACGTGGGTTCTGGCCGGCCTGTTGACGATCGCCGGAGGGCTTTGTGTGGCGGAGATCGCCACATCGATCCCGAAAGCTGGGGGCGCCGTTAACTATATTGAAGCGGCGTATGGCAAGTTGCCCTCGTTTCTGCTGGGCTGGGCGCAGATCTTGATCTACTACCCGGCCAATATCGCGGCTTTGAGTATTATTTTCGCGACGCAATTGGTGAGCTTGTTGGGATTGAGTCTAAGTTTGATCGTGCCCATAGCGGCGTTCATTGCGCTGTCGATCACCGGGCTCAATCTACTGGGCGCGCGGCTGGGCAGCGCCGTTCAGAATTTGACCCTGTTCATCAAAATGATTCCGATCATTCTGATCATTGTTTTCGGCTTGTTACAACCTCAGGGACAATCGGTGCCCTTGTGGCCGGTGGCGCCAGGGAAGAATATTGGCTGGTTCACGGCGCTCAATGGCGGGATGCTGGCCACAATGTTCGCTTATGACGGTTGGATCAGCGTGGGCAATATGGCCGAAGAAATGAAGGATCCCAAGCGACATTTACCGATTGCCATCGTCTTGGGCTTGGGTCTGACGACAGTGATCTACGCGTTGATCAACTGGGCTTTTTTGAAGAGTCTTCCCATCGGTCAATTGGCCCATGACCCGATGGCGGCGGCCAGTAGCGCCAAACTGATCTTCGGCCAGTTAGGCGGGCGGTTGGTGACCATCGGCATCTTGGTGTCCGTTTACGGCGCGATCAATGGTTATACCATGACGGGCATGCGGGTCGCTTACGCCATGGGGGTCAATGATACGATTCCGTTCGCCCGTCAATTCCGCCGCTTGACGGGAACCAAAGTACCGCTGTGGGGCGCGCTGTTTCAGGTGTCGGTGGCGCTGGTCATGTTGCTATTGGGCAACTTCACTTTCCTGACCGATATGTTGGTCTTTGTCATGTGGATCTTCAATACGCTGATTTTCGCGGCGGTTTTCATTTTGCGCCGGAAGGCCCCGGATTTGGAGCGGCCTTACCAAGTCAACGGTTATCCTTGGGTGCCGATCGTAGCCATCATTGGCGGCAGCTTCATTGTCCTGTCCACCTTGATCACGCAACCGCGGTTGGCGGGGATCGGTTTGGGTATGACCTTGCTAGGCGTGCCGGTTTTTTATTGGCAACAGCGCCGTCAGCGAGCGCGCCGCCAGGATTAAGCGACCAGTTCGGTTGTGGTCAGCGTTAACTGACTTGCCGACCTGCCGCGTTACCACCGCGGCCGCTTTTCGCCGTTTCCGACCCAAGAAAAAAAGCTAGCCCGCGATCGATTTTCTCGATCTGCGCTAGCTTTTTTGTTTATCGTGAATGGTCTTGAACTGTGGCACACCCTTGGCGATGCTTATTCGGGCTGACGCGGTTGGTTGTTGTCGGCAGGGTTGTTGTCGTCAAGGTTAACGTCAGCAGGGTCGTCGGAGTCAAGGTTATCGTCGTCAGCAAGGTGGTCGTCAGCGGTGGGCGCCACGACGGGAGTTTCCTCCGCGCTGGTGGAATGTGGCACCGTGGTTGCGGGGGCGGCGTCAAATTCTTCCGGTTCGACCAGGTCGGTCACATCCAAAATCAAGTCGTCTTCTTGAGCCATTGCTTGCTCAGAATCGGGCTGGTCAGTTGATTCAGTGGGGTGGCGGCGGGGGACGTCGCGATTATTGATCACGGGATAGGTCTGGTTGCTGGACTCATCATAGATTTCCACTGGGCCTAAGTGATTGGCGAAGACCTTCAGTTGGAAGCCGTAATGATCGAGAAAGACCAGCTGTTCCCCATCCAGGCCAATGATTCGACCGGGCAACGCCTTATGATCGATCTTGATCGTGAAGTCACGTCCGATCGACATATCGTGTTTTTGATTTGTTTTGGGATCAATGAACGACCAGTCACCACCATAGCGCAGTGAGAGATCAGGCTCGCGCTTTTGCTGCTGTTTGCGATGCCGTGTCTGCGTCAGAAAACGACTGACTTGGTTGATGCCATGGATCCCGGCAGCGTAGATATCCGAAATTCGCATTTTTATCTCCTTTGCTTCATACTCCAATCATATCATCAGTTATTCTAAATTGGTACGAAAAACAATGATTTCTCCGTGGCATTTTTGTTACAATAGGGTAACGGGACAAAAGAAAACAAAGGGGTCCATGCACATGACAAATGTAGGAACGATCGGTACCAGTCAAATCACAAAAACTTTCGTTGAGGCGTGTATCGCCAGTCGCGCCTTTACAGTCAGCCACTTGTACTCGCGGGATAAAGCGAAAGCGCAAGCCTTGATCGATGACTTGTTTTTACCAGAAGCAACGGCGCATGACGACTTAGAGGCCTTCTTCACCGCGCCAGACTTAGAAGTCGTTTATGTGGCGTCACCAAATAGTTTACATTTCGCCCACGTTAAGGCCGCCTTGGAACACGGCAAGAGCGTGATCGTGGAGAAACCCGCGTTCGCCACGATCGCCGAGTATGACGAAATCGACGCTTATTTGCAGGCGCACCCAGACTTGCACGTGATTGAAGCGGCGCGTCATTTATTCGACAGCAATTACTTGACGGCCCAGGAGAAAGTTCGTCAATTGACGGAAATCACTGGGGCGACTTTGACATATATGAAATATTCCAGCCGTTTCGACGCCTTCCAGGCCGGGCAAAATCCCAACATCTTCTCGCCGAAATTCGCTGGGGGCGCGCTTTACGATTTAGGCGTTTATCTATTGTACGCTGCTGTGGATTGGTTCGGCGTGCCTGAATCCAGCGCGTATTACGCCACGAAGGCAGACAACGGCATTGATTTGCACGGGCTGGCGCGGCTCCACTATCCTAAATTCGATGTGGCTTTGATTTTCGGGAAGGACCAGCAATCCTTCTTGGCCAGCGAAATTTACTCGCACCGCAAGACGCTGTGGCTGGACAATCTGGGCGAACCGACACAAGTGCGGCTTTACGATAGTCCTGCGGTTTATCAGGATCTCAGCCAACATACCGCGGAGAATAGCTTGGTGGAAGAAGTCAACGCGATCAGCCTGATGTTCACCAACCGTGAAGAAGACAAATTCAAACATTACTGGCAACTGGCGGGACAAGTCAATCGACTTTTGGTTGAATTACGGGCCAGCGCTGGGATCGTTTTCGAAAGTGACCAGACAAAATGACAACACAACCTGAATATGTAACGCCGATCCCGCCCTTCCAACCTTTATGGCAAGCGGCGGGCTATACGGTACCCACCCCGATCCAAAAGGCCGTTTATTGGCCGATCAAACGCGGCGAGCCTGTCTTAGGGTTAGCGGCCACCGGTAAAGGCAAGACCTTAGCCTTTGCGCTGCCATTATTAGAAACGTTGCAACCGCGGCAGGGCAGTCAATTACTGATCCTGGAGCCTAGCGCTGAATTGGCGATGCAAGTCCGCGAAGTGGTCCGACCATTTGCGGCGGCCATCGACTTGAAGGTGCAGGGCGTGGTGGGCAAGGCCAATTTGAAGCGCCAATTGACACAATTGAAGACCCATCCAGAAGTCCTGGTCGCCACAGTGGGCCGGTTGACGGAATTGTTGAATCAGCGCCAGCTCAAAGCGGACCGCCTGACCACCTTGGTGATCGACGAGGCCGATCTGCAATTGGATCCGGAACATTTGACCGCGACCCGGGAGCTGATCAGCAAATTCCCCGCCGATACCCAAATGGTTCTGATGTCCGCCACAGAACAGCCGATTTTCCAGGAGTTGGCTCAATGGTTTGGCTATGACTTCGTGCGCTGCGATACCCGGCGTCAAGATCAAGAACAGCAGCAAACCGCCCATGATTTCCTGATCGTCGGCAACCATCATAAGGCCGAACTGATGAAGCAGTTGGCGCGGGGACCGATCGCCGGCGATCACGCCTTGGTCTTCGTCCGCCACCAAGGCCAGGCCCAGACCCTCTTCAAGACCTTGAAATACATCAATTTAAAAGTTGGCATGTTGACAGGGCGCGAATCCAGTCAGGAGCGGCAGCGGATCATGCAACAATTTCGTCAAGGCAAGTTGACTTATTTAGTGACCACGGAGTTAGCGGCGCGCGGCTTGGATTTCGCCGGCCTGAGTTTCGTGATCAATTATGATATGCCCAGCGATCTGACCAGCTATATTCATCGGGCTGGTCGGACCGGGCGGATGAGCCACCAAGGTACGGTGATCAGCTTAGGTAACGACCACGATCGCCGTGATTTGCAAAAGTTGGTGAGCCCAAATTACCAAATTCGGACGGTTTATTTGATCGATAAACAGCTACAAACGGACAAACCACTCAAAACAAAACCAATTCGCGAGAAAAATTGGTCTATGCCAAATGAAAAAGCAGGTCATTCGGTCCAGAAAGCACCAGAATTGCGAAAAAAGACACATAAAAAGAAACGCTTCCGTGATCAGAAAAATATTGGTAAACACTAGTGAATCCTTATTTTAATTTAGGATTTTCTTAAAGAATCGCCCATTTGGTGCGGCGTTACCCGGTCTTATGCGAGATCAGGTGGCGCCGCTTTCATTTGCGCTATACCACTAAAAAGAGGTTGACAAATCTAGTAGTGAATCCTTATAATCTAATTATGGTCTGGACCAATCATAAACTTTTATCAAAAACAGACTTGTTGTGAAGTTTTGATTGTGCTAAACTTGGTTGTAGCAATGAAAATGTTTTCATTGTTGGCTGCTGTTGGAGCAGTTTTTGCAATTATTTTTGTTTAAACTTTGAGAGCGGAAGGAGGCTAAGAAGATTGGACGAAGATCAAAATCTACAAGCGGTCATGGGCTTGATTGTCAATGGCGGTAATGCAAAGAGTAGCTCGATGGAGGCAATTCAAGCTGCTAAGACGGGTGATTTTGAGGGCGCTGACGCGAAGCTGAAAGAAGCAGACGCATCATTAGCGGAAGCTCATAATTCCCAGACCGGGATGCTGACCAAAGAGGCGAGTGGTGAGCATGTCACAGTTACCTTGTTGATGGTTCATTCACAGGACCACTTGATGAACGCGATCACTTTCCGTGATTTAGCTGGCGAAATCGTTGATTTGTACAAGAAATTAGCTGGCAAAGAAGCATAGACAACTATGTTTAGCACTTAGTTCTAACTAGTTTTTAGCTATTTTTTATTTTTTGGGTTGGTCGAAAGACCGAAAATATGGGTTAGCTTTTATTTTGGAGGTTATATTTATGCAAGGGATTGTAAATTGGCTTGAGAAATATGTTGTGCCAGTTGCAACAAAAATTGGTTCTATTCCTTGGTTAGTCGCTTTACGTGATGGCTTCATTTCTACGATGCCAATCACCATGGCTGGTTCGTTAGCAACTTTGTTGAACGCATTGTTGCAAACATACCCAACTCAATGGGGCTGGACTGGTTTTGTTAATGCGATTCAACCAATCGTTGCGATTGATGGCTTGGTTTCAAACGGTTCCTTAGGAATCTTCGCAGTCTTCTTCGCAGCAATGTGGGGCTACCACTTGGCTGAGAACTATCATGCTGATGGCTTAGGCGGTTCTCTGGTTTCATTATCCGCGTTCTTCCTGTCAATCAACAGCTCAACAAGTTTGACTTTGGCTAAACCATTGTCATCTAGTGTTGCTAAAATGTTTACTGATGCTAATGCAGCAGTTGATGGCAAAACAGTAACTATCAGCAATTTATTCGCTTTTGGTCAATTGAACTCAGCTGCTTTGTTCACTGCCATGATTCTTGGTGGGTTAGCAGTTGTTATCTATATCTGGTTACTGCATAAAGACATCACAATCAAGATGCCTGATACAGTGCCACCTGCAGTTTCTAAAGCATTTACAGCTATGATTCCTTCTATGGCTGCGATCTTTGGGGTTGCGATCCTTAACTACTTGTTCAACAAGTTAACTGGCCAAGTCTTCGGTGACTGGATCAATGCAACGATCCAAGCGCCATTGATGAAGTTAGGCCAAGGCCCTGGCTTAGTTATCTTAGTTTCCTTGTTAGTTCAAATTCTTTGGTTCTTCGGTATTCACGGACCAAACGTTTTGGGCCCTATCTTGGAAGGTGTTTGGACACCAACACAGAACTTGAACATCCAAGCTTTGATTGATGGCAAACAAGCACAATACTACTGGACTCGTAGCTCATTTGATGCTTACGTATGGTTTGGTGGTTCTGGTGGTACGATCGTTCTGTTGGCAGCAATTTTGATTTTCTCAAAACGTGCTGATGAAAAGGCTGTCGCTAAATTAGCGTTAGCGCCTGGTCTGTTCAACATCAACGAACCTGTTATGTTTGGTTTGCCAATTGTCTTGAATGCAATTTACTTCATTCCATTCATCTTGGCTCCAGTTGTTAACACAATCATTGCTTACTTTGTAACTGCAGCTCATTGGGTTAGCCCAGTCACAATCTCTGTTCCTTGGATCACTCCACCAGTATTACTGGCATGGTTGGCCACGAACTTTGATTGGCGTGCTGCCGTGTTAGCTTTGGTTAACATCGTTATTGCCTTCTTCATCTGGTTACCATTCGTTCTTGCTTCAAGTCGGATGGCTGCTGACGAAGAACAAGCAGCTTAATTACAAAACTGAATAAGTTTGATTAAGTTATCTAGAAAGGGGCTGGCAGGTCATTGATCTGCTGGCCCTTTCTAACTTAAAAAGAGCGCTTTCCTAAATCATCGCGCTTATCTTGCCGGATCCTCGCGCAAATCAACGCCGAAATTTGGGGTAAATTTAACCGATAAATTATCCAGAATTGTTGCATTCGAGCGGTGAAATGGCTTATCCTATAATGGTAATAAAAATATTTATGACAAATCAAAGGAGATCAAAATTATGATTTTTTTAAACGCACCGATTTCTCAAGACAAGATTATCGACCTGTTAAACAGCTACAATGAAAATGGTGTTTCCTTCAAGCTCAAGAGCAAGAATGGCATGAAATTAGTCTTTGAGACCACTGCTGACGACTTGGAAGCGGCCGCAAAATTAGCGAAATCCTTGATCAAGGCGCAATCTTGGGGCATGGTGCTTTACTTCCAGGCTGGGGTAGAAAAATAATGCCTCGCCGCGGTTTATTGATAATGACCTTGGGCTTTCTGACCATCATGATCAGCCCGGCTGGTCCTGGCGCGACTGATATTCGCTCAGGAATCATGTTTACTGGTTTGATCATTGCCGCTCTTGGTTTCTGGTTGTTTCGTCATGATTCAAAGGTGTATAGCGCCAAGGTCGCTGAAGAGAACAAAAAGGCTGACGCCGAGTATGTTCGCGAACATGATCCTAAAACGGCGCGCCCCGATGATGCTGATGTCACTACCACAGAGAAGAAGGGGACTAAGAAATGAAACTCGTGCAGAAATTAAATATTCCTAGTAACTATTTTTACCACAAGATCATCGATTCAGTTCTCTATGACATTCGCAAGCAAACTGGTACTGATGTAACTGAGGATCAATTGGATGGCTTTAGTTATGTTAAGAAGTTCAATAACACGACGTCGGCTAAATTGTTGATCACCAAATTAGTGCCCAATGAAGCGTATCATTATGAAACACAATCGACGCAAACCAAGTTCTTGGTCAGCTATGATATCAAGGCGATCGGTGATCATGAGACGGAATTGACTTATGAAGAACACGTTGAAGCGAAGAGCTGGATGCGGCAAGTCAACAACATGGTCGTTGGTTGGCTCATGGGTTGGATGCGGCGTCGTGATTTCCGCAAAATGTTGACGCAGATCGAAGAATCATACTAGATCTGGTTGATCTGGTTTCTGCGGTCAATCTGATGGATGTTTGATTTGATTGATTTGCGGAATCTTCCTGATCCGCTAGATTGTTAGATCTGTCGGTGAATTTGAACAGGTTTCTAAATATCGGAGGCGAAAGAATGGAACACAAAGAATTGACCGCTTTTCCTAAGAGTTTCTTGTGGGGCTCTGCTTCGGCTGCTTACCAAATCGAAGGGGCCTACCGCGAAGGCGGTAAGGGTCTATCAGTTTGGGATAAGTTCGTCCGGATCCCTGGCAAGACTTACGAAGGAACCAATGGTGATGTGGCCGTTGATCACTATCATCGTTATCAAGAAGATGTTGACCTGATGGCTGAAGCTGGCTTGAAGGCGTATCGTTTCTCCATTGCTTGGACGCGGATCTTCCCTAATGGCAAAGGCGAACCGAATGAAGCTGGTTTGAAGTTCTATGACGATTTGATCAATGATCTGATTGCGCATAAGATCGAACCTGTGGTAACGATTTATCACTGGGACTTGCCTCAAGCGTTGCAGGATGAGTATGGTGGTTGGGAATCTCGGGAAATTATTCCTGATTTCTTGAATTACGCGAAAACCCTGTTTGACCGCTATGGCGATCGGGTTCGTTATTGGGTCACCTTGAATGAACAGAATATCTTTATGCAACATGGCTATTTGATGGCCAGTCATCCACCAGCAGTTAAGGATCCTAAACGGATGTATGCGGCGAATCATATCGGTAATTTGGTCAACGCGACGGTGATCAAATATTTCCACGAACATGGTTATCAAGGTCAAATTGGACCAAGTTTCGCTTATAGTCCAGCTTATCCAGCTGATGCGGCGCCAATCAATCAACTGGCGGCGGATAATGCGGAACAATTCAATTCTTACTATTGGATGGATATGTATGTTTTCGGTCATTATCCTGATTTGATCCGGAAATGGCAGACAGAACAAGGTCTAGCGCCTGAAATCACCGAAGCGGACGACGCGTTGTTAAAAGACCCATTGTCTCATCCTGATTTCATGGGCTTGAACTACTACCAGACCAACACCGTGGCGGCCAATCCGTTAGATGGTGTGGGCATGGCGGCGGAGAATACTTCTGGTAAGAAGGGGACCTCGAAAGAATCCGGTGTTCCCGGCTTATTCAAGATGGCTAAGAACGATTATTTGCAAAAAACTGATTGGGATTGGAATATCGATCCGATCGGCTTGCGGATCGCGTTACGGCGGATCAATAGTCGTTATCAATTGCCAGTTTTGATTACGGAAAACGGGTTGGGCGCGTTCGACACCTTAGAAGCTGATCACGAGATCCATGATGATTATCGGATCCACTTCTTGCGCGAACACGTGAAGGCGATCCACGAAGCCATTAGCGATGGCGTTGACGTTATCGGTTACACCACTTGGAGCTTCACGGACTTACTCAGCTGGCTCAATGGTTACCGCAAGCGTTACGGCTTTGTTTATGTCAATCGCGATGAAGAAAGCGAGAAAGATCTGGCGCGTTATCCGAAGGACAGTTTCTATTGGTACAAACAGGTCATTGCCAGCAATGGTGAGGACTTAGGAGAACAGAAATGACCAAGGTCGTTTTGCTCCAAGAAGCTGACCAAGCGCTCCTCGATCAGTATTTAGAGCTTTGTTATTACGCGTTCGATCGCCCCAGCAATGCTGGTCGCCGTGAGAAGTTTATGGTTTTGGCTAAGCACAGCCATGTCTTTGTGTTGCTCGACGATGCCGGCCAGGTCAAAAGTGGCTTGATGGTCACCAATTTACCTGTGAACTGGCATGGACGCAGCTTGCTCATGGCTGGGATCGGTTACGTGGCGACTTATCCGGAATTCGGTGGTCAAGGCGCGATCAGTCAGTTGATGCAGGCGGCTTATGCCCAAATGGCTCAAGATGGGGTTTACTTATCCTATCTAGCGCCGTTCTCCTTCAGGTTTTATCGCCGCTTCGGCTTTGAACAGGTTTTCGATCAGGTCAAGTATCAACTGACCGCCGCTAATTTCCCCCGCTTACCGAAAAACCAAACCGGCTCTGTGGTGCGCGCTGATTTTTCCGCGCATTTACCGGAAATGGCTCGGCTTTATCAAGCCAATTTCCAGAGTCAACAAGGTGGGGTGACCCGCCCGGATTGGTGGCAAGCTTATCGTTTCAGTAAACATTCGCGCTGGGAACTGGCTTTATCCAAGGATGAAACTGGTGAGCTTGATGGCTATCTGCTGTATGAGCGCGAACCTGGGACCGAGTTTCGGGTTGTGGAGTTGATGGCGACCAGTTCCGCCGCGCAGACACGCTTGTGGACTTTCGTTGGGAAACATGTCAGCAGTTATCAGTCCTTCAGCTATACCAGCAGCAACCAAGCGCCGCATAATGACTGGCTGCCTGAGTCTTATCAGGTTCAGACGACGATCCAGCCTTATATGATGGCCGCGGTGGCGAACTGGCCGGCGCTGCTAGCGAATTGGCAGTTTACCGCCGATTTGGCGCAACCCATCACCATGACGATCAGCGACGATTTCTATCCGCAAAACGCGGGTGTTTGGGAACTGACCGTCACCGCTGGTCAAGGTCAACTGAAGCCCAGCGCCGCCGAGCAAGTCGATCTGCGTATCGATACCCGCCAGCTGACAAAAGTCGTTTTAGGCTACCGCAGCTTGCGCGAATTGCAACAGGCCGGCACTGATCTGCAAGCCGATCCAGCAACCCTGGACCGCCTACAAGCCAGCCTGACCTACCCCAACAAACCAATGCTCTGGGACTATTTTTAAAAACAGAGTGCGGAGCGCAACGGGTTGACTTTGAGCATTAACCTAGCTCTTGCTTTGGAAGCCGCACTTCGCTTCCAAAACAAGAGCGTAGTTAAGCGCAGAAGTCAGTTGCGCGCAGCACGTTTCAAAAACAGAGTGCGTAGCTAAGCGGAACAGCCAATCCTCGCGCAGCACGTTTCAAAACAGAGTGCGAGCCAGCCCGGTTAGCTTCTGAGCATTAACCTAGCTAGGATTTTGGAAGCGGGTTTCGCTTCCGGAAGCCTAGCGTAGTTAAGCGCAAGAAGCTGGGCTGGCGAGCACGTTTCAAATCAAGAGTTCGAAAAGGCAAGGACCAAGGAGATTCCCATTGGTCCTTGCTTTTTTATTAGGGACAATGAAAGAAGTCCGTTGCCGCATCTCAGGAAAAAGTTGATTGACAATCACCCGCTGGTTCTTTATGGTAATGTTAGAAATCAATTTATTAAGGAGAAATTATGGTGCGAACTGAAAAAGAGAAGAGTTTTGCTGGCGAGTGGTATGATCCCAATGGCGATCCTGAGTTGGTCGCCGACCGGAAAAAGGCGATGGATCTCTGCCACCAGATCAATTTATTACCGACTTACAGCCCCGAACGCGCTGAGCTGTTACCGCAGCTTTTCCCTGAAATGGCGGCCAGTGTGGTGATCATCAACCCGATTTGGGTGGATTATGGTAATCATACAACGATTGGCGCGAATTCTTTCCTCAATCGAAATGCATTTCTGATGGATGAGGGCAAAATCACGATTGGCGAACATTGCTTGATTGGGCCCAATTGTGGCATGTACACCGCTAATCACACTTTCGACCCGATCGAGCGGCGCACCGGCGTGGAAGAGGCGCTGCCAATCACGATCGAAGATGATGTTTGGATCGGCGGCGATGTGACGATCACGCCTGGCGTGACGATCGGCCACGGTAGCATTATTGGCGCCAAGAGTTTGGTCAACAAGGATATCCCCGCGAATGTGATCGCGGTGGGCAATCCTTGTCACGTGTTGCGCGCGCTGACCGCGGCAGATAAAGTGCTACCTGAATGAATGGCGCCAGATGATTAATGGCGTGGCGCCGGCAATCGACACGAAAAAAGCAATCACGGGGCTGTGATTGCTTTTTTGAAACGCGCGGAGCGCAACTGACTTCTGTGCTTAGCTACGCTCTTGTTTCGGAAGCGAAGTGCGGCTTCCAAAGCAAGAGCTAGGCTAGTGCTCGAAGTCAACCCGTTGCGCTCCGCACTCTTTTGAAACGTGCTGCGCGAGGATTGGCTGTTCCGCTTAGCTACGCAACAGTTCCGGTGGCAAAGTACGCCACCAAAACTGTTGCTAGGCTAATGCTCACAGCCACCCATCCTCGCTCCGCACTCTCTGATTTGAAACGTGCTCGCCAGCCCAGCTTCTTGCGCTTAACTACGCTAGGATTCCGGAAGCGAAACCCGCTTCCAAAATCCTAGCTAGGTTAATGCTCAGAAGCTACCCGGGCTGGCTCGCACTCTATGCGGTGAGAGGGACTCGAACTCTCCACCTACGGCTTAGGAGGCCGTTGCTCTATCCAGATGAGCTATCACCGCGAAATACCTACTAATTATAATGGTTTTTGGCTGGTTAAGCAATCTGAATTGGCATCTGTTGGTTCGGAATTGTGGCTCGGCGCTCAAAGCGTGCCCATGCCTTGGAAAAGTTGCCACAGGCAGAAGAGGGTGCCCAGCAACAATACCACGGTGATGCTGAGAAAGAGTTTTCGGTCGCGCGGGCGGGTCCAATTCATATAAGTGATCCCGGCGGCAAAACAGGTGAAAATGATCATGGCGCCGCTAAGCATCAACCAGCCGCTACTCATTCGACCCAGTTGCCTTGGCGGAATAGTGGGACGACCGCGCCGCTTTTGGTAATGCCGTCGATGTTCATTTCGGCGGAACCGACCATAAAGTCCACATGGATCTGGCTGCTGTTCAACCCGGCCTTTTGTAAGGCGAGTTTGGTCATGTTGGTTCCGTTCTTGATTGAAAACGGATAGGCGGCGCCCAATGCGAGGTGGTCAGAGGCGTTTTCGTCGAAAAGGGTGTTGAAATAGGTGATGCCTGACTGCGAAATCGGCGATTGGTCGGGAACTAGCGCAACTTCGCCTAAGTGGCGGGCGCCATCATCGGTCGCCAAGAGATGGTCCAGGGTGGCCTGTCCTTGGGCGGCGGTGGCGGCGATCACCTTGCCGTGGGCGAACGTGAAGTGCAAGCCGCTCAGAATCGTTCCCGCGTAACTAAGGGGTTTGGTCGAACTTACGGTCCCGTCGACCCGATTGGCGTCCGGCGCGGTGAAAACTTCTTCCGTCGGCATATTAGGAATAAAGAAGTCGCCCTTTTCGTTGGTGGCACCAGCCGCCTCCCAGCGATGATCTTGCGGTAGCCCAATGACCAAGTCAGTTCCAGGCGCGGTGTAATGAAGTCGATCGAATTGTTGCGCGTTCAGCATTTCCGCCTTGGCGCTTAGTTTTTGGCGATGGTCTTCCCAAGCCTTGATTGGATCGGCGCTGTCTAAGCGCATCGTTTTGAAAATCGCTTGCCAAAGATGATCGGTCGCCACCTCCGCCGTCTCCCCAGGGAAAACCTTTTGGGCCCAGGCCGGACTTGCGGCGCCAATGATCAGCCAGCTCAAGCGATTGCTTTGAGTGGCGCTGCGCACGGCCTGAATCCCTTGACTATCCCGCCGTTGGAACGCGGCGATTTTGTCCGCGGGTAAGCCAGCCAAGGTGTCGGGATCACTGGACATCACGACCAGTCGTTTGATCCGCTGCGTGGCGATGTATTCTGACAAAGTTTCTTGATGGGGCAGCACACTGCTAAGCTCATCATCAGATTGCGCCTGCACAGCCAGCCGCTGGATCTGCGCGTCCTGCCACTGCATGATCACATTGCGCGCGCCCGCTCGATAAGCCGCCGCCACCAATAAGTGGGCAAAAGGCGCCTGCTCAACATCAATGGAAAGCGTCATTAAATCGCCTGGTTGGATATTTAGACCGATTTTGATGGCCAAATCGGCATAGGTTTGTAGTTGCTCGGTGAAATTTCTTGTCGTCATCAGAGATCCTCTTTTCGCTTGTTTAGCTCTAGTTTACCATGCTTTGTGAAGGGAAAGTAGCCTGAGCCTAATTGCAGGTGTGCTGGGTTTGGATGGGGACGCAACCGCCTCAGGACGTTTATCGTGGCTGGAACGCGGTGGGCATCGTTTGAAGCCAATCCGCAAGCCCAGCGGCTTGTCTTCAAATCGAGCCTTATTCTAAGCGATAAATCGCTAAGAATAATCTCACCGCTGAGCCACACGTCCTGAGGCGGTTGCTAGGCAGAATTGAGCCTATCTGCCATCAAGGCGAAGGATTAGACGAAGTGCTTTCGCAAGCGAGAGATCAAACAATTGTCCTTTTTGTGGTGGTACGGCAACGCAAACTGAGTCCAGATGCCTGTGCGCTGTTATTGAACCTTGCTTGATTGCAGGCGTGGTTGGGTTTAGGTGGACGCAACCGGCTGGGACTGCTGTTGCGGACTGGAACGTGGTGGGCATCGTTTGAAGCCAATTCCAAAAGCGGGAATTGTCTTCAAATCGAGCCTTGTCCTAAGCGGCAAAGCCGCCAAGGACAATTTCACCACTGAGCCGCGCAGTCCCAGCCGGTTGCTGAACAGAATTGAGCTCATCTGCAATCAAGGCGAAGGATTAGACGAAGTGCTTTTGCAAGTGTAGTGGTCAAACAATTGCCCACTTTTTGGTGGTACGGCAATGTCAACCGATCTGGATTAGTTGGTTGGTACAGGTTGCATTGATTGGACATCCTTACCTGTTCCCTAAACAATCCTTGGGTGGAAACGTATCAATTCAGTTGATTCACCGAGAACCAGGTCTGTTCATCAGACAGACTATCCTGGTGTCACCAATTCAAGGATTGTAACCACTAACCACGGCCGTCAACTGCGTGGATTTCCATCAATTGACCATAGCTTGCCAATTGGCGCGAGTGCTCAAACGGCTGTTAAAACGTTGAGCGGCTGGAGCGGAGAAATTCGGGGTGAGATCGCCGTGAAATTGTCCTTGGCGGCTCTGCCGCTTAGGACAAGGCTCAGCTTTGAGATTCGCGGGTTTTGCGAAGCTCAAAGTGAAGCCCACAGCGAGCTCACCCCGAATTTCGCAGCGCAAGCTGCGGCCACGCTACTTTTGCCCGCACCACCAGCCCGCCCTGAAGCCCCACACGCAAAGTAAACACCAAGCTAAGTATGCTATAATTAGAGAACAGAACGATGAACTCGCGGAGGTAAGTAGATGGTAAAGCAGATCAAAGTGATGACCGTTTTTGGCACACGGCCAGAAGCAATCAAAATGGCGCCCTTGGTTCTAGAATTACAGCGGCGACCAGAATTCAAGGAGATCACCGTGGTGACCGCGCAACACCGGCAAATGTTAGATCAAGTTTTGGCGATTTTCAAAATCACGCCCGATTATGATCTGGACATTATGAAACAGCGCCAGACTTTAAGCCAAATCACTGGCCGAGTGTTGACCGGGATCGAAGAGGTGATCGCCGCTGAGAAGCCTGATATTGTTTTGGTCCATGGCGATACGACGACCTCCATGGCCGCGAGTTTAGCCGCTTTTTATCAGCAGACGACCTTGGGGCATGTGGAGGCGGGATTGCGGACCTGGAATAAGTATTCGCCGTTCCCCGAAGAAATGAATCGGCAGATCACCGATGATCTCAGTGATTTATATTTTGCGCCAACCAGCCAGAGTAAGGCTAATTTGTTGCAGGAGCACCATTCTTCTGAGCATTTGTATGTTACCGGCAATACGGCGATCGACGCTTTGAAGCAAACGGTCAAGGCCGATTATCATCATGATGTTCTCGATGAAGTCGATCCCGCGAAGAAGATGATTTTGGTGACGATGCACCGGCGGGAAAATCAGGGCGAACCGATGCGGCGCGTGTTCAAGGCGATGCGGCAAGTTGTTGACAGTCATGCTGATGTGGAAATCATTTATCCGGTCCATTTGAATCCGGTGGTCCAAGAGGCGGCCCACGAACTTCTGGGCAATGATCCCCGCATTCATTTGATTGATCCTTTAGATGTGGTTGATTTCCACAATTTGGCGGCGCGGTCTTATTTCATTATGACTGATTCCGGCGGTGTCCAAGAAGAGGCGCCTTCGCTGGGTAAGCCGGTGCTGGTCTTGCGTGATACCACCGAGCGGCCAGAAGGAGTGGCTGCGGGCACTTTGAAGTTGGTGGGCACGGATCCAGAGGTGGTCACGACCAATATGTTGCGATTATTGGAAGATGAGACCGCCTATCAAGCCATGGCCCACGCCAAAAATCCTTATGGGGATGGCCATGCCGCCGAACGGATCTGCACGGCGATCCACGCCTATTTCGATGATCAAGCCCCAGCGCCAACCGATTTTGAAGGCTAAAAGTGCCAGTCGGCCCGGGTAGCTTCTGAGCATTAACCTAGCCAAGGTTTTGGCAGCGGGTTGCGCTTCCGGAACATTTGCGTAGCTAAGCACAGAAGTCAGTTGCGGGCAGCACGTTTCCAAACCCGCGCGGCACATTCAAAAAAAGAACCACCTGATCATCAGCTTGACCGCAATGTTTGCCGGTCGGCGCTGATCAGGTGGTTTTTTATCGGGAATTGACGCGTCCTTGGTTCACTTCCGGACAGGCTAATGTGATTCTTGTTTCTTCTCGGGCTGATCTGGGCTGGTCTCCGAGGGCTCCGGCAAAGACGAGGGCGTGCGGCGGCGGCCCAGCCGTTCCTGCCGCAGCTTCCGTAGTCGCGCGGTCATGGCCTTCTGCTCCTTGCTGAACGTAAAGCGGGTGGTGGCATAGTTCAACAGGCCGACCAAGAGTTGATCGATGGTTTTGGCCCAGAAACTGGACATATGCAATACGCTGATCCCCAGCACCATGATTGCCGAATCCGCCAGCAAGCTCATGCCGCGAAAGAAGAAGAACGCGATCAATTCGGTGAACAGCGCGTAACCCGTTGAGTATTCCGATTTGAAAACGATCGACTTATTAGTGAAAAATCCAAAAACTACCGAAATCAGCCAGGCTAAGGTGTTGGCGAAAATGTAATGAACGTGCAGGCCGCTCTTGATCAACATAAAGGAAACAATGTTGATCACCGAAGCTAGAAAACCGAAAACTGTATAAATCAGGAAATCCCGATGCTTTAGGAGAAATTCACGAAATTTAATCATCGCAAGTTACCCGTTCTGTTGCGCTTTAGCAACTAATTCAGTCACGAATTGTTCTAGATGTTCAATGTCATCAGCTTCGGCGGCCAAGTCGATTTTGACGCTTTCCGCGCCTTTTGTCGCGCCGGTTTGCGCCAAGGCGCGGTCGAAATCGTCAACCGTCGCGCAGAAATGACCTTCATAAAATAAGTCGCCTGAGCCACAAGTGCCATAGATTTTACCGGTCAGATATTCTTCAAGCAAATCATCGTAAAAATCTTGGGCCTCGTCAGGCATGTCGCCTTCACCATAAGTATAGGTCACGATCACGCAGATGTCCGCGTCCTCGAAGTCCGACGCATCGGCTTGGGAAATTTCGGTGGTTTCAACATCAACGTCATGATTTTGGAATGCTTCTTCAACGATTTCTGCGATTTCTTCATTGTTGCCAGTCATGCTGGCGTAAACGATTTTGGCAGTAGTCAATCCACTTACCTCCAATTAGTCATTCTAGTTCTCATTATAAAGATTCGGCTGATAAATAGCCAATAACTTAGAAATTATACCAGAATATTCCTAAAATTCAATCTCGATTGTGGCGGCGTGGCGCTTGGTGGGGCTGGCGTACTTCACTTCGCTGAGTAAAAGTAGCTTGGCCGCGGCTTGCGCTGCGAAATTCGGGGTGAGCTCGCTGTGGGCATCACTTTGAGCTTCGCAAAACCCGCGAATCTCAAAGCTGAGCCTTGTCCTAAGCGGCAAAGCCGCCAAGGACAATTTCACGGCGATCTCACCCCGAATTTCTCCGCTCCAGCCGCTCAGCGTTTTAACAGTCGTTTGAGCACTCACGCCAGTTGGCAAGCTATGGTCAATTGACGGGGAACCACGCAATTGACGAACGTGGTTAGTGGCCACAATTTTTAAATTGGTGACTCCAGCGCAGTCCTTCTGATGAACAGAACTAGTTCTCAGCGAATCAACTGAATCGGTCTGATTCCACCGGTGGGTTGTTAAGGAAACAAGTAGAGGTGTTCAGCTTACAAAAAATGTCCCGACCTGCTAATCCGGATCCGTTGGCATTGCCGTACCACCACAAAAGCGGGAAGCTGATTTTATCAGAGCCCTTATTAAATTATTATCCAGGTTGGCTTGGTTGCCTCAGCAAAAAAGGGTAGAATTAAAGCAAGGGCAGAAATGGCTAGACCATGATCAAGTAGGGGGAATGGGCAGTGCGACGACAACGACAATTAGGGCGGGAAGAAACCTATCACGAACCGGCGGATATTGTTTATCATGACCGCCAGGAAGACTATCATGATGGCGATACTTGGCATGAGGATGTGCGGGTCAGCAGCCACCCGCACCAAACGCAAACCGGTTCCAAGCAGGGGGTGTTCGTTGAGTCCGAGTCCAGCATTACGGCGGGCTCTGGAATAGCGGAGCCCGAATCAGAGCAAGCAGAAACGGATCAACCCGAATCAGAGCAGGCAGAAACGGATCAACCCGAATCAGAGCAGCCAGAAGTGGACATACCCAATGCTAAGAGTGAGCGAATCGGCATGATCTCAGCCGCTATAGGTGTGATCATGACGATTATTATTATATTTAAATTTTTCTGGTCCGTTATTTCGAAATACATTGAATTGTTTGGTCCGCTTTTCTAGTGGTGCTGTTGCGGCCGTGATTGCAGTCGATGGCTACATTTGACTAAAATCCCGGCGTCCATGGTATGATAAGAAAAAAGCGCAGATTTCAGCTCTGCGCTGGTAAAACATAGGTGATCAAAATGATTATTTGGTTAAATGGCGCTTTTGGCGTCGGGAAATCGCAAACGGCGGCGGAGTTGAATCGGCGCTTGAATGGGTCGTCGCGCTATGACCCGGATAATGTGGGGACACTGTTGCGCAAACAGCTACCGAAATCATTGCGGTTGGACAATTTCCAGGATTATCCAGAATGGCGGCAATGGAATTATCAGTTATTGCGGAAAATCGCGTTGCAGGGCAAACAAACGGTGATCGTGCCGGAGGAGTTGCTGGAACCGCGCTATTTCGATGAGGTGATCGGGCGTTTGCGACAAGATCAAATTGATGTTCGCCATTATTTCTTGACCGCGGATCCGGAAACAATCAAGAAGCGGTTGAAGTTGCGCGGGGATCTGCACGACCAATTTGCGGTGACGCGGTTGAAGGATGAACAGGCGCCCTTGGATGACGTTAAATTCGCTCAGAAAATCGATACTTCGCAAATGACTTACGCGGAGATCGCCGATTTTATCGCGCGCGATTGTTCCTTGCGGATCCAACCGGCAATCAAGAACAAGTATGCCCAAGCGGCGGTGCAATTAGGGGATTCCTTCAAGAATCTCTGGCACTGATCGGATTTTTCACGTCAACCGTAAGTGAAAATAACATTGAGTCAGGAGCAAGGCAAATGATCAGTCGAAATTTAGCGGATTATGAGGCGATGATTCCCCAAGTGGCGGAATTATTGGCGGATGATCCAACACTTCAAGCGTTTTTTCGCGGATTGACCCCAGGCTATCAGCGGGAGTGGGCGCGCTATTTGTTTGGCGTCAAAGCCGACGCGACGCAGACCAAACATTTGGCGGAAATGAAGCAGATTTTCGCCGCGGGGTACAAATCTAAACGTGGTTACGCCACTGCCGTGAAGCAACAGCGAACGGCGCAATAACGCGCTGATAAGTTATTGCCAAACGGTCGTTACAGCGTTATATAACGCAAGCGAAAGCCTGAAGGAATAGGAATGCTTGTGCGACTGGCGAGATTTTGACGTGGGCGCTGGTGTAACTGGCAAGCCGCTAGCGCCACCGCTTGTAGCGCAAGCTAGGCAAAAACGGGCGTGACTGCTATACCTAAAAGTGACAGGAGGAAGTTATTTGGATTTCGGAGGACAAGTCAAGAAAATTCGGCAACAACACGCCTTAACGCAGGAACAGTTGGCCCAGCAGTTACATGTGTCGCGGCAAACTGTTTCTAGTTGGGAGAATAATCGTAATTTGCCGGATCTGGCCATGGTGGTCACCATTGCCCAACTTTTCCAAATCTCTCTTGATCAATTGATTTTAGGAGACGAAACGATGGCAAAGAAATTAGTTAAAGATGGTAGTCAAGTGCGCTTGGCCCGGCTCAATATCGCGACCGTGATCTTATTTGTATTAGGCGGCGCCTGCTTCTTGTCGGCGGCGTTGATCGGTTCCTCGCTGGACAGTAACGGCGTTTTACAGGAGCCTTTCTTCCTGATCCCCATCGGTTATTTATTGCTGTTTGGTGGGCTTATCGTGCTATTGGTCAACTTAGGCTTGCGGCTTTACCACCATTTTAAAACGAAATAACCAAGGCGTTATCCAGGCCAAGCGCGGCGAAAGCGGTTAGAATAGACCTGTAGTTTAGTTGTGTGCAGCACGTTTCCAAAAGAGTGCGGAACACAACGGGTTGACTTTGAGCATTAACCTAGGCAGGATTTTGGAAGCTGGTTGTGCTTCCGGAAACCTGGCGTAGTTAAGCGCAGAAGTCAGTTGTGTGCAACACGTTTCAAAAAAAGGAGTTTTAATCATGAAAATCGCAATTGCAGGTGCGGGCGCAATGGGTTCCCGCTTCGGGGTCATGCTTAGCCGTGCGGGAAATCAAGTCATTCTGATCGATCAGTGGGCGGAACATGTGGCGGCGATCAACGCCAAGGGTTTGACCGTTGATACAGAAACCGGCAGTTCTCAGGTCCACTTACCGGCGTACTTACCGGCCCAAGTGACGGAGAAACCAGAATTGGTGATCCTCTTTACCAAATCCATGGGTCTCCCGAAAATGTTAGCGGCGATCGAACCGATTTTGACACCGGAAACGAAGATCGTTTGCCTATTGAACGGCTTAGGTCACGTGCCAACCTTGGAGAAATACGTTCACCGAGAGAACATTTTTATGGGCGTGACGTTATGGACGGCGGCGTTGATCGGACCAGGTCACGTCAAACTAGTTGGTGATGGTCGCGTCGAAGTTCAAAATATCGTGCCGACGGAACAAGCGGCGGCCGAAGAAATCTGTCGCGTTTTCAGCGCGGCAGGGTTAAAGGCGGAATACAGTCCCAATGTGATTTTCTCGATCTGGCGAAAAGCCTGTGTCAATGGGACCTTGAATACTTTATGCACGTTGTTGGATTGCAACATCGCCCAGTTAGGCGCGTTGCCACAGACCGCGAAATTGTTGCGCCAGATCATCGCCGAGTTTGCCCTGGTCGCCAAACATGATGATCAAGTGGCCTTGCCTGTGGAGCCGATCGCCCGAGACATTGAGGCTTTGTATGATCCGAAGAAGGCGGGCGAGCACTATCCGTCCATGCATCAAGACCTGATCGAGCATCATCGTTTGACCGAGATCGATTATCTGAACGGTTACGTCGCGAAAAAGGCGGCGGCAGCTGGCTTGGCGACGCCGATCTGTCAACTGCTGACCGAATTGATCCACGCGAAAGAGGCGTTGTTGGTCAAATAGCGCCGCAACGCTGGTTGGTCATGAAAAATGAATTTGAACGATCATGAATGAATTGGTACCACAGTTGGGCAATCGTCGCAGGCGATTGCTCTTTTTTGTTGGGGTTGATTGCAGGTTTGGCGGGTTTGGATGTGGACGCAACCGGCTGGGACTGCTGTTGCGGACTGGAACGTGGTGGGCATCGTTTGAAGCCAATCCGCAAGCCCAGCGGCTTGGCTTCAAATCGAGCCTTGTCCTAAGCGGCAAAGCCGCAAAGGACAATTTCACCACTGAGCCGCGCAGTCCCAGCCGGTTGCTAGGCGGAATTGAGCTCATCTGCAATCGAAGTTGGGTATTTGACGAAGTGCTCTTGCAAGCTAGAGGTCAAACAATTGTCCACTTTTGTGGTGGTACGGCAATACCAACGGATTTTGATCAGGAGGTCGGGACACTTTGCGTAGACCGAACATCCGTACCTGTTTTCTTAACAGTCCACGGGTGGAAATTGACCGATTCAGTTGATTCACCGAGAACTAGCTTTGTTTATCAGGCGGATTGTACCGGTGTCACCAATTTAAGAATCATAACCACTAACCACGGCCGTTAATTGCGGGGCTCCCCATCAATTGACCATAGCCTGTCAGCCGGCGTGAGTGCTCAACCGGCTGCTATAACGTTGAGCGGCTGGAGCGGAGAAATTCGGGGTGAGATCGCCGTGTCGTTATTCTTAGCGGCTTTGCCGCTTAGAATAAGGCTCAGCTTTGAGATTCGCGGGTTTTGCGAAGCTCAAAGTGACGCCCACAGCGAGCTCACCCCGAATTTCGCAGCGCAAGCCGCGGCCATAATTGAAATACTTAATAACTGCCGCACCAGCTGCAAGAATCTCAGCCATCAAATGAAAAAAGGACAATAAGGATAACAATACAAATATAGTTCGTATTTTACTTGCATATCGGCTGACAAATTGTTAAGATAGTTCTGGCTTAAAAAATATACGAACGATATAGGTGAGTGTGCATGAATACATTTGATTATGATGACGTCCAATTGATTCCCCGCCGCTGTGTGGTCAACAGCCGTCAAGAAGTGGCGACCGCAGTGAAACTAGGGGATTATGAGTTCAAGATCCCAGTGGTCCCGGCCAATATGCAAACGGTGATCAATGAACCTTTAGCGCTATGGCTGGCGAGTCATGGCTATTTCTATGTGATGCATCGTTTTCAACCGGAAACGCGCCTCGCCTTCGTTCAGAAAATGCATCAACATAACTTGTTTGCCTCGATTTCGGTGGGGGTAAAACCAGATGAATTCAAATTTGTTGAGGAATTGCGGGCGGCCCAAGCGACGCCGGAATTTGTGACCATTGATATTGCCCACGGTCATGCGGATTCGGTGATCGCGATGATCAAATTCATTAAGCAAACGTTGCCAGAGACTTTTGTCATCGCCGGCAATGTGGGAACCCCTGAAGGCGTGCGCAATTTGGAAACAGCAGGCGCGGACGCGACGAAAGTGGGCATTGGTCCTGGCCGCGCGTGTATCACAAAAATCAAGACAGGCTTTGGCACTGGTGGCTGGCAGTTGTCCGCGCTGGAATGGTGCGCGGCCGCCGCGACTAAACCAATTATCGCTGACGGTGGGATTCGAACTCACGGCGATATTGCCAAGTCGATCCGTTTTGGCGCCACCATGGTGATGGTCGGCTCAATGCTGGCCGGCTTTGAACAATCTCCCGGCCAAATCGTCGAGCATGCGGGCAAGGTCTATAAGGAATATTTCGGTTCCGCTTCCGAAAATCAAAAACACGAACATCATAATATCGAGGGTAAACATTTACTGTTGCCGTTGAAAGGTGATCTCTACCAAGAATTGACGGACATGGAAGAAGACTTGCAGTCGGCCATTTCTTACGCGGGCGGGCGGGATCTGGCCGCATTACAAGCCGTGGACTATGTTTTGGTCCGCAATACCATCTATAATGGGGACCACGATTAACCAGCCGTTTTATCAAACCCAATATCATCAATCAAAAAAGTTTCACAGCCGGCGCCGGTTTTCGGTCGCCGGCTTTTTTGAACGTGTTCGCTGCCAAAACACTAGCTAGGCTAATGCTCGAAGTCAACCCGTTGCGCTGCGCACTCTGCTTTTTCCTGTCTAATGGGTTTGGAAGCGCCTTTTTTTCAGGGACAATAATTGAATTGTCCACAATTAACTCCTGGCAACATGGTACAATGGGGGTGTAGAAAAGTGAGGTTTTGCGGATGACAACGAAGACAATCAGTTTGGATCAGCCGGTTTTTGACTTGCTTAACCAGGTTCCTGAGGTCCAGCCGGTGATGATCGCGATCGGTTTAGATGGCGTGACTAACCCGCTCATGTTACAAACCGCGGGGCGCTTTATGACCTTGCGTAAAGGCGCGAAAATGAAAGAAATCCCCTTAGTACAACTAATAACGGCGTTACATAACGCCGGATTCGAGGTGGCAGAAGTATGAGTGGAGCTGATCAGATCAAGCATAACGCCGTTTATCGTCAGCAGAAGATCGTGGAGATTTTGAAACTATTGCATAACGGTGGTTCCTTCGAAACGGCCAAGGCGATTTTCGATGAGACGTTTGACCAAGTTGACGTTGCCGAGATTACTTCCGCGGAACGGGAGTTGATCGCCAGGGGTTTGAGCTTGGATTTCTCTCAAATGCTTGTACACCAGGGATTTCACGGATATATTCAGGATGATAATCCTTCGTGAAGGTCATTTTGAAGGTTATTGATAATAAAATTTGAAGTCTGTCGAGGCGTGTGTCGCTGTCTGTGAAAATGGATAGCGTTTTTTGTTAGATTAACATAAATTCTCTTTCATGGAAGTCCTATTTTTTAAACGGACATTGTACTCGATTACTTCCATTGCTTGTTCCTGTGGCTATTTGCATACGTTCCAAGAATGAAGAGTTATCAGAAATTTGTTCGATGGGTAATTCATTTATTGTTCCAATTTTCATATAGTCTATTTTCCCGATTCCGCATCCATAAATATCCCCATCTTCAAATATTGACCAAAGAAGCGTTCCGGCAATACAGCCCAAACAGCTTAATTGTAAATTTTCACCTTGTTCCTCAAAATAAATTGGAATAATATTCTCAAAATCTCTTTTAGCATTATTAACAACACGAGTAAAATCCTTGGCGTAAAAATGTTGATTAGATGCTCGCCCGATATTTGTTATTTCGCCAACCGCAACATTGCTCACACCTAATTGTGCACAATATGCAATTGTATCGTACAGTTTTTTAGTGTCGTTTTGAAAAAGTGTTGTAACACTAACTTGGTGCCCACGAGCTATGCATGATCGAATAAAGTTGGTGGTGCTCTTAAAGGAGCCCTTTACTTGTGTAAAACTATCATGCTCTAGAGGATTGTCATAATATAAGGAAACTTGTACATTTCTGCCGAGTTCTATCAGAGCATTCCCTTTTTTAGGGGCAATTTTGAAACCAGAAGTACTGAATGATATTAAGAAGTTCTTTGATAGCTCATCTATCAATTCATTGAAATGCCTGTATAGAGTCGGCTCACCACCAGACAGTGTAATCAGCGGTACTTTACCTATGAAATGATTTAGGAAATCAACTAACTTGTTGAAGTCTAATTCCTTTGGTTTCAGAATATCCCCCTTATAACAATGCTTACATTTCAAAAAGCACTTATTGGTTAACGAAACATGAAACTCAAGTGGATAGGATTTTCCTTTCTCTCCAGTAATCATAGGAAGCGAGTATGCACAATCTTGCAATGATAAAAAATTTTCATTATTATTCAAAAACTTTGCAATAAACTTTTCGGTTTCATTGGCAGTTAATCCCAAGGAAATCAGTTTACTTCTAAGATTACTACAACTATCAGATTCAAAATAGAGCTCCAGTAAATAGGACTCTACCACATTAAATCTAACAATCTCACCACTAATTAGGGTTCCATAGATTTGCTCCTTATACCAGTGAAATAGTGCAAATTTAGATAAGTCAAAATACATGACACTCCACCTACTCTGCAAAATTATGTACCCCTGAGACCAAATTGGGACACTAAATTCTGTTGCTAATTTTTGTTTTTGATAATTGGCCGAATGATGTTGTACGGTGTTCCACCGGGGCAAGGCATTCCCATCTGTTTACGTGAGCCTTTCTTTTTGCTGTATTTTCTTATTTCACTCAACATATAAATTCCTCCATAATCGGTGCTGGCAAAAGAAGTAATAATTAATACTGTGCTTTAATTCTTTAAAACGACAAGCCTAAATCTTATGTGAAGTGTTCAATGCGGTCTCGGGGCAGTTGCTCAATAAAAAGCAATCTTAATGATAATAATACCACAATTAAACTAACTGTCGATAAATGTTTTGTATATTATGCTAATCAAATAAATTTTAAAATATTAAATCACAGATTATAATAATCCTTTGAAAACCATCAAATAATGTTATTAAACTATGAATTGATTATTGAAAAACAATTAATAATGTGATATATTGTTGCGGTATATTAGACTTAATTGACATATCTAATGCTTAATATTAATTAAAAAAATAATTATTTACGGAGGATAACAGTGAAACTTTTATCAATTAAAATAAAATTCTGGTATTTATTAACACTAGTTGCTACGGTTTTATGGAGTGCAATTTCTGTATTAGTACCGCTGATCAGCGGACGGTTTATCAATGCTGTTACAACTGATCCTCATAATATCTCTGGAATTTATTTTTGGCTGTTTCTGGTGTGTTCAGTACTTCAAGCAACGTTCTCAGCAATCAGTACATTTCTCAGCCTTGATTTAGTCAAACGTGTTAAAAATTTTTTCAGAATCAATGTTGTCCGTTCCTTATTTGCACATCGAAAGTATCAAGAAAAATCATTATCTTCTGCGATTACTGATATTAACGTTAGTAGCTCAACTATTGCTGAACAATACGTCAAGGGTGAAATCGATATTGTCAACTGCATTAGTATGATCATACTTTCATCGGTTGGTCTATTCACAATTAACAAAACACTTTCTGTGGTGATAATTATCATCAGCATAATAATTGTAGTTTTTCCGAAAGTTTTTTCGAAGAAGAGCCAGAAAAACCGCGAAGATCAAATAAACGCTCAAGATATATTAAATAAAAGAACCACTTCATTCGTAAAAGGTATTGAGACGCTTTATAATTTTGGTGCACGAGGCTATTTTAAGAGGCTACTACTAAAAGATAACAGTGCAATTCTTTCCACTGAAGGTAAAGCCAACAACTTTAAAACAGTAACGTACACAGTCAATGCTTTCTTACAAATCACAAAAACATTCGTTATTATCGGACTTGGTGCCTACTTGATTACGAAGAATCAACTCTCTATCGGTGGACTACTAGCGGCGATTCAAATTGCTGCAACTCTTGGTGCACCCATGGAGGTTTTATCAATGTTGCTATACTCACGGCGTGAAGTCGAACCAATTGCAAAACGTGTTCAAGCATATACGACCGAACCAACTACTGAAGCTAAAGTAATAATGGATTCGATTGTAACGGTTAACTTCAATCATTATGGTCAAAAAATTGACGGAAAAGAAGTATTACATGACCTCTCCTTGACTTTTGAAAAGAAGAAAAAGTATTTAATCGTTGGGAAAAGCGGTTCTGGGAAATCAACTTTATTGCGAGCAATTTCAGGTGTAACCGTAGGGGAACAATATGGTGAGCTAGCGATAAATGGCCTTTCTGGAAAATCATTCAAACAAATTAAACTTGTAACACAGTCTCCGGCTATCTTTCAAGCAAGTCTCGCTGATAATTTGTTCTTAGGTGAACGTGTTGATAATCAACGGTTGCAACAAATGATCAACTTTTTAGAATTAAACAATTTAACTGATAGATTTGATCTGATGAATGATAGTATATCTGAAGAAGATCTATCTGGAGGCGAGCGTCAAAGAATTGCATTAGGACGCGCCTTATTGGCAAAACCTGATGTATTATTACTTGACGAGTTTAGTTCAGCACTAGATCCAGATCTTAGCCTAAAATTGGAAAAGCATTTATTGGAACTCCCCTGCATGATTATTTCGGTCTCTCACCATGTTAATCGCGAATTATTTGATCAGTATGATGAAGTTGTGGAAATTGCCAATGGCGTTGTTATCTCTATCACAAATCCGGCGTAACCTATACCCCATTGGAAGCAAGTATTAAATGCCTTTTTGGATAAAGACTCACGATTATAGGAATGATGCTAGGAGCTAAATCATGAAAGCCCAAATCAAGCTTGATTCCTTGTCACACTAGGTATCAGACCGATAAAATTAGATACCAATGTCCGTCAGTTCTGCGCCAATTATTGTGCCAACTTGTGGCGTTAACTGGTTAAACAAATTATTAATCAAGGTAGTAACGCGCGTACTAATTTTTGGCTCGGCTTGAACCATATCGGATAAGCCATCGAGCAATTGTGTTACCGCCAGCGTCAAATCTAATACTGGCAGTAATGTATTCAAATTATGGAAAATATCACCCAATGTTTGGTCATTTGGTTGATGTCGTTGTTGCCACGCCAACAGATCGTAAGCCATCATCGTGATTGCCATATGCGCACAAAGGCCATCGTAATCTTGGAACCGCACGGTAGCTAGACGAAGATATTGCTTAGCTGCCCGAAAATAATTCTCGATCTGCCATCGCCGTGTATAGAGGCCAATGATTTTGGTCGGTGTTAAGGTCGTATCAGTGGTCGCTAGTACTAAATAATCATTGCCTCGATGAGCTTTAGTCACGAAAACTAATTTTATCGGTAACTCAACACCTGACCGTTCAGCCTTAACAATACAACTGTACAGATAGTGTGTGTGCGTTTGCCGGTTTGACCGGCGTAAGTGGCGATACAGATCAGGAATCGTGTATTCTCGGCTCCAATAACGAAAGTAGCTTTTCTTGGTCCGTTTGAGCATACCCACACCGACTAGACCAAGGCGTTTAAGTGCCAGCAGTAGCTTAGATGACGTAAACCAACTATCAAAAAGGACATATTTTGCCTTGATCCAGTTGGCCAGTGCTTGTTTGATTAAGGCCAGGCTAACAGTTGGCATTTCTTGCATAGCTTGAGCCCGTCGCTGTCCAGATAGCGTCCGCCAATCCAGCGTTGACGCTGGTGCCCTAACGCGATTTGAGGCTTTTTTGGATGATAAAACGGCCGTTGTCACTGGTAGGACCAATTGACCGTTACTCCAAGCAATGGTCAGTCCACGAAAGCCAGTCAGATGGCGACTTTTATCGTGGTCAAAGGTGTTCGCCAACAATTCAGTTTGCTTTGCGCTTAGGCGTGGGATCAGTGTATCATCGACGATTAAGGCGCCACTATGGCGTGCATCTAATCGTTTAGTCAAACTAGCAATTACCCGCTGTGCTAGCTGACAGCTTAGGCGTTGCCAATTAATTCGACCGTCATCGAGCATGTTGTAAATCGTGCGCTTAGTGCAAAAAGTCGGTGCTTCGGCACGATAGAGTGTTTGACGCTGGAAAATTGTTTTCAACACCCAAACCAATACAGGGCCTAAAGAAACATCGGAGTGCCGACAATCATTTAGCCGGTGCACCAAGTTGGGTAAATGAACTAACTGACAAAATTGAGAAATAATTTTAAACCGCGCGTTTTATAATTAAGTTAGCCACCCAGCCAAAATGGTAAAAAAAAGACACCAAGACGAAAAATTCAGGTATCATTGAAGTTCCTACAACAAACAATGAAAGAAGTTTTCGTCTTGATGCAAGAACAGTCTATCACACCACGCCCAAAAGGTCACCATTTATCGGAAATCGAACGCGGTCAAATCGCCGCTTGGCACATTGAAGGATGCTCAGCACGGCAAATAGCGATTCGATTAGGCGTCTGCCACCAGACCGTCAATAATGAGCTCAAGCGTGGTCGAGTCACGCAAGTTAAACGCGTTAATAATCAGAAACACTACTTTGAAATTTACAGCCCTGAAGCCGCTCAGAATCGCTATGAAATAAAGCGGCAAAACTGTGGACGTCCATTAAAATTTAGCCAAGTGACGGCCTTCTTAGCCTACTTTGATGATAAGTTCTGCCATGAGGGCTGGTCGCCGGACGCTGCTGTTGGTTATGCCCGTAAGCACCGGTTATTTAAGCCGGCCAAAATGGTCTGTACGAAGACTTTGTACAACTATATCGATGCGCAACTATTGGAGATCCGTAACCTTGATCTGCTGGAAAAAACAAAACGCCGGATGACCCAACACCACTCGCACCAACATCAGCGCCTACTCGGTCGTAGTATTGAAGAACGGCCAAAGCGAGTAGAAACGCGCCACGAGTTTGGTCATTTTGAGATCGATACTGTCATTGGCAAACGTGCTGGTAGCGAGAGTGTCCTATTAACGTTTACCGAACGTAAAACGCGCTATGAGATTGTCCGCTTGATCGAGGGTAAAGACGCCGAATCTGTGGCTTATGCCATGCAAAATATTACGGCTGAATTCGGTGACGTTATGCGGACAGTTACGGCGGATAACGGAACAGAGTTCACCACGCTAACGGCTGCGCTTGAGGGTGTTGCCGAGACTTATTATGCCCACCCTTATAGCTCGGCCGAACGCGCCACTAATGAGGTCCACAATCGTATACTCAGACGTTACTTTCCTAAGGGGCAATCACTCGATCTAGCTACACCCAGTCTGGTCCGTCAAGCTGAATCTCGGCTCAACCATCTCCCGCGCCGCTTACTTAAGTTCTGTACACCAGCTGAAGTATTTCGAAAGGAATTAGCACGTGCGCGCAAAGGCCGAGCCGCCTAATCCTGATCCACCTGGAACTCCCATGAGCCCTTTCGTCTGTGTGCTTTATCGGCACTGGCTAACTTACTATTGCAATTTGCGAATAATTTTAAACCCGCGTTTTTTCGTTTGATCTTGAGGTATACTAGCCATAGCACAAGCACTCCTTGTTGTATTTGTGGTTTAGACGACTCAAGTATACTTCAAGTAGTTGCTTGTGTTTAATTTTGGGTAAAAATAACTTACGGCGACATGGGATTAAGGCTAATATGAACTTTCATGATTTAGCTAGGAGCCTTTGTTGTGCCTCAAGGTTGTCCTCATAGGCTGGACGTTGGTTACTTTTTGAGACGAGTTAGTGTAATTCACATCGCCTTATTTCCGTCCATCTCTGTAGCCCTAGCTGCATAGATCAAAAATCAGGCTAGTAAGTGGACTGCACCAGCCAGTCTCCATTTATTGCAGGCTTACACATTTGCGAAATTTAATGGTGACGATGTCGCTTTGAGTAAAGCTGAGCGTTATTTGAAAGAAATTGATATTGATGTGAGTGACCTTTTTAAGCAGGATATGTAAAGCGTTATCGGAGATTCACATCAATGGAATTATCTATGTGTTTTCCCTGATAAGTCTCAAATGTTTTCTGTTGGTGCGGCTTGCTTTTAGACTGTTTCTACCAGTCCTTGAATCGGTCTGCGAATAACTGAATAAGATTAGGGAGATTTATGTAATCACATTCAAATTGATGAATGTGATTTTTTGATTCCGTTTAACACTTAACTTCTATTTATCGAAAACATATCTTTTCATTTTGTCGTACGGACGTAATAATCACAACTAGTTTTCTTTTACGTGCCAATCCTTATCTTCAATGACTTCATCGCGTGTTGCTAACATTGCCGCGAGCATCTTCTTTTGTCGTGGCTTCATCTCTGATTTGTTGACCAAAGTATCTAATAAGACGGTGCCTGTTGCTTTATCGGCTTCACGTGTCGTTGCGATTGTTGAGCTGAATTGATGCGTCAACGCGTTAAACGATCTTTGATAATTATATTCTCGTGGCTTCAGAACGAGTTTAACTTCTTCTGCGTCGTTAAGGAGATCCAACCAGTCCTGCGAAGCTTGCCATTCACTTCTAGGAATATTAGTTTGTTTCGGCCGATCCAATAGGGTGAGGTAATGGTCGATCACGCCGAGGACTAACCACATGTTATCTGCACATTCTAAGAACTTAACCGCAATATCTTCCGCATAATCATTTTTGAAACGAACTTCATAGCGATTCTTGATGGCTTCATCTTCGGGCAACTGATTATATTTATTCGCCTGCTCCTGATCTTTTTCATAAAAGACAATACGAAGGTTTGATTTTGGTGTGCCGAAGTAAATAGTTTCGCCAGCGGTGTAGGCAATGTCATCATTATCATCACTTGGCGTAAATCCAGAGAAGTTGCCACTATATTTTTTAAACTGACTACTGAAATTTCCTTGTTTAACACGTTTGATCACATCGGGGATATTAAGGATCGGCAGATAATCATTGATGGCGATATCGATCCGTTTGAAAACACCGTTGTTGTGCAAGCAGACCGCGAAGAAACTCGTCCATTCTAAACCATCTTCACCGAATACTTGCTCATATTCGCGACAACCTTGTCCAGTTAGCTCAATAATCACACCTTGTGAGGCTTTATTTGGATCAGATAACACTCTGATACTCCCATAACTAAGTATCTGTGGATAGAAAGGCATTCCATATTCTTCGGCGACAAAGAATTTCGGTCGCAAATTTAAAATCTTCTTGATCACTTCGTCCGGCTGTAGATTATTAAAGCGAACTTTGATGTAGTCAAAGATTGAGTCTAGTGGGTTACCATGATTGATCAACCAGGGCATGAACTGTGTGATTTTTTTTAAGACCTCTCCAGTTGGTAGGCGAGTGCCTTTTTCGTAACGGGATAATGTTGAACGTTCAATATTAAGAATATCTGCTAAAGCCTGTTGTGAAAGGCGGTTGCGTTTACGATAGGTTTTTAGTGCTTGATTCAGGGGGATATTTTCGAGTTCTCTCATTGTTGGCACTTCGCTTTCTTTGATTTTTTAGCTTTGCTTGACACATTTTTTAATTGTTTTTGTGACAGCGATTAACGTTGATATAACGGTATTTATACGTCAATTTTACTTGCTTTTCTTGATTTCAACCCCCGTGTTACAGTTGGGGGTTGAAGGCGGCGGCTTTCGCCGCCGCCGAGTCGCTAACGTTCCCGAAAATGATACATTTCCGCTCACTACACCGACACGTGCCTTAAGCTACCGCCGGCACTGTCCGCAGGATACCTGCTCCCGTCTGTGTTACGCGCCACTAATTTTTCCTTGACCGTTCACTTTTCTTAAACCAGTGATCTTGATTTGAAAGAAGTTATTCACTTCTTTTCTCGTTGGGTCGGGAAGGATAGAAAATGGTTTAAACTCAGCACCGATCAAGGTCACTTCATCTCCAAAAACAAAGTTGCTTTCTAATCTACCAACGAGGGTGACGATCACGGCACCATGAAAGTTCTTACTATATAACTCAATTCGTGTGGACTTAACTTCATCTAGGTCGATGTCACCAGTCAAATCTTCAGGGTGATACTCAGACAGAATTTTTTGAAATTCTATTCTTCCAAGCGTTTCATCAATCTCTGGATAAAACTTATTTGGATCAATCCCAAAGGTGGTTGTCATTAGCTTTCCTCCGTAAACTTGAGATCACTGGCAATGATGATCAATAGCGATTTAGCTTTATAGCAAGTATCGCCGTCTTCGCTTTGATAACGATCAATCAATGATCTAACTTGTATTGTTGGATTGACAAGTTCACAGGGCATATCAAAGTTGAGATCACTCATTTTATTCGCACGATTCGAGATAAAAACGTGAATGGCGCCTGCTTGTACTTCTGAACCGAGTTCGTAACATCGATATTTTAAAATTTTAACTGATCGTCCACGCTCAGATTGATTATCGTATTGATCTAACGCTGGTGTGGCGTTACGAAAAGTGAGTTTTCCTAATGTTTTTTCAACATTAAATTTTACCGTATCAAAATCCATGACCTCGCTTCTTTCTCGTTCTGAATTGATGAATCGATCCGCTCATATCATCGCGCTTCGTCTATGGATAGAAGGTTCTTATTCATAGATGTAGGTATCTTAACCAATCAACCGTTTCAACGGTCTAGCATGCAGTTTTTCTTACAGCACGGTCAGCATGTGTACTAAACACCCTGAACTCTACGTTTTTCCTAATGGTACTCGCAACCCGCGGCGAATTCGCCTTGACTAATTCTCAGTATCGACTAGAATGATTATGTCAGTTATTATCCTAGGTGTTTGAGTCGTCAATTCGGCTTAAATGCCTTTTTTATTTAGTTGTCAAAGATCAATTGAGACTAAGGACTTACCGTCTCAGCTCAACAATTGAACGCCTGCGCTCAACCGCTGAATCAAACGATAATTAAGATAGATGTTGCTTGCATTGCTCGCCTCGACAGCGCTTTGCTTATTTTAAAACTCGTGTGCTTTACAATACTGATCTAATGTTGCCTTGTCATACCGCTCAATGTTTTCTAGAGACACTCTAGGAATATTGAGCTTTTTAAAACTGGTCACGGAAATGCTTAGGTAATCTGCCGCTTGTTTCTGGTTCAAGTACTGCGGGTAAGCTTGTTGCTGGATCAAAGCCTGGAAAGCTTGTTGTGCTGATTTGACGAACATCAAACTAATTTCCGCTTGTACCTCATCTGGAAGTGCAAATTTCATCTCGCTAGCCATTTGGATCATCTCCTAATATTATTTAATGTCGGTTATAATGAAGTATTAATGCTTCATTTATTTAAACATATCATATCGCACGTTTGTTCTTATGTCAATCAATTGATTCTGGAATATTGAAATTATTGAAGCGCTTATGCTACAATGTATTTGAGGTGAAACACATGATAAAAAATAATCTTTCTGTATTACTTGCGGAACGTGGATTGACGGCTATTAAAGTTTCGGAAGAGACCGGAATTGCGCGATCGACGCTATCAAGTTTGACACAGAATAATAGTAAGATGATTCAAATTGAAACGATCAATACACTTTGCAAATTTCTTAAAATCACGCCAGCGGATTTTTTCGACTATACGCCTATTGAAGTGTTGTTTGATTTAGATATTCTTCCTGTGGAGATACAGCCGAACCAAAGATTCTTTTTTGATTTAGATGGTACGATTGAGTTTACTCGTTATGATGAAGGTATAGGCAGGCTACACTATACGGGAACAGTAAAATATGAAAAGGACTTTTTTTATGACCAGACTCGTGAAGAGATATTCTCTCGTAAGGTTTCCTTTAATCCGACGACAGATCCGTCAATTTTCTTTGATCAGTTAAGTGTTTCTTTTCAATCATTGATTGAGGAGAACTTCTCATCTTTTGTGTATGATCGCATTTATGAATTAGAACCCAAGTATGAGATCCCAAATCCGATTGCTAGTGTGGGAACGCCGGATTTTAGGTATCATAAGTCAGAGGCTCATAGATAAGTATTAACTATTATCACTACATAGCACGTCTCGACAGCGCTTTAGCTATGGAAGGTTGATAGATATGGCATCATATAAGCAATATGAAACGAAGCAAGGTAAAAAGTTTTGGAAATTTGATATTTATTTGGGGACTGATCCGCAAACTGGGAAACCTAAGCATACGGTTCGCAGAGGTTTTAGCACACAAAAAAAGGCTTCACTTGCGGCGGCTAGGCTGGAAGTTGAAGCTTCACGTGGTGCGATCGAGAAAGATAACAATATTAGTTTTCAAACGGTCTATGAGCAGTGGTATCAGGCATATGTAAATACGGTGAGTGAAAGTACTTGGAATCGAACCGCGGGTATGTTTGATAATCATATTTTACCGGCCTTAGGTAAATATCGAATCAGAACGATCACAATTGCCCAAATACAAAGGGCGGTCAATGAGTGGTTCAAGATCGCGGCTCGCAACTACAAACGTTGGTATAACTATGTCGTCGATGTTTTCGAATTCGCCATCAAGCATGGCTATCTGGAAAAGAATGTTGCCAAACTGATTACGGTTCCGAAAAAACGCGAAGAAGCGGGAGATAAGTTTGAAAATTTCTGGGATAAGGCGCAACTAGCTGAATTCTTTAGCTATCTTGATCCAACCTTGGAAATGGAAAAGTACACGTTGTTTAGAGTATACGCCTTCTGTGGTGTGCGTCGTGGTGAAGCCTTAGCGTTGACATGGAATGATATTTCATTCAAAAACGGGACAATGCGGATCAATAAGACGCTCACACAAGGCGAAAAGGGTAGGCAGATCATTCAAGCGCCGAAGACGAGAAATTCACGGCGTACCATTGATTTAGATCCTAAGACGCTGAATGATCTTAAGCAATGGAAGGCTCTTCAGAAACGTAAATATTTGATGTTAGGGTTTAACACACTCCAGCCAAATCAATTAATCTTTGCGAATAATAAAAATGGGTATAAGTCTTTGAATACACCAGCGAAGTGGCTGAAGTCAATTCGAGTCGCACATAACTTGACCAAAGTGACGGTTCATGGATTTCGGCATTCGCATTGTTCAGCGCTGTTTTCTGCAGGCGCGACGATCAAAGAAGTGCAGATGAGACTTGGTCATGCGGACGTGGCAACGACGTTAAATATTTATACGCACGTTACCAAAAATCAAAATAAAGAGGTCGCAAATAAGTTAGCGCATTATCTTGATTTCTGATTTCGTGACGGTCAAATTGACGGTCATCTGGTGGTGATTTCTGAGAATCAATGATATCGAGGGGAAATAAAAAACCAGCAACCACGGCGTTTTAACGCTTCGTGACTACTGGTTAATATCAGTAAATGGGTGGCCAGCGGATTGAACCCGATGGAGATCCAACATTTGTGTAACGTTCATGCCGCGGTTTTCAAGGGCAAAATCACGGACGACCAGACAGAAACACCGGATCAAGAACAACCAGGTCATCCGGTCCAAGTTTTGAAATTGGAGAACTTGATCATCGGGTCATTGCTCAAGGATGAATTGTTGCCTTGTTTGAAGAAGTGGCAACAATCCGGGACGGATGAACTGTATTTAGAACGGATGCGCCGGGCTTTGGCGGATTTAGCGACGATCGACCGTCATTATACGCGCAAGGAAAACTTGATTTTCCCATTGATGGATAAGTATGGAATCACTGCGCCGCCGAAGGTCATGTGGGGCGTGGATGATCAGATCCGGGACTTGATCAAGCAAGCGAATCAGTTGGTCAACGCGGCGCCATTGCCGGATAAATATGTTATTGAACAGGCGATCGAAGCGGCCAACAAAGAAATCAAAGAGATGATCTTCAAGGAAGAAGAAATCATGGTGCCCATGGTCAATGAGGTCTTCACCGTGGCGGACTGGGGGTTGATCGCGGCCGAAAGTGATCCGATCGGCTACACCTTGATCGCGCCACCATTGCCTTGGCGACCGACCGCGGCGCAGCTGGCCACGGCCACACCTCAAGTGGATTCGAAGATTGCGAATGAATTGAATGAGATGGCGCAAGCGCTGGCTGCGCAAACGAATCCCAACCGGCCCAAGATCGATCCGCAGGTCAAAAATTACAAGGTCAATGAATTTAAAACGCAGATCGGCGCCCCGACACAAGCAGCAGCGCCAACCGCGACCACGCCACCGACACCACCAACCACGGCACCTGTGGCCGCTCCGGCCCCGGCGCCATCAGCGTCATCAGCATCAACCGGGCCAACCGCTGGCGCCCGTGATCTAAGCGGCGATTATCAACCGACGCATTTATTGTTGAGCGCCCAAGGTTTCGCCCAAGTCGCTTTCAACAATGGCACCTTGGATCTGGCCCAGTTGACGGGGATTTTCAAAGTGCTCCCGCTTGATCTGACCTTTGTGGACGCAAATGACCAGGTCGCTTGGTTCTCCGATGATGGCGATCGGGTTTTCCCGCGGACTAAAGCAGTGGTGGGCCGGGCAGTGGTCAATTGCCATCCGCCAAAAAGCGCCGATCGGGTTTTGAAAATTCTTTCAGATTTCCACGACGGTGTGCGGGATCATGCCGATTTCTGGATCGATTTCCGTGGTCGCCGGGTCTATATTCGCTATTTTGCCGTTCATGATGAGCAAGGGCAATACGCCGGGTGCTTAGAAGTGACCCAAGATATTACCAAAATCCAACAATTGACCGGACAAAAACGTTTGGAAGATGAAGCGGCACCGACTTCCGATGCTGCGTCAGTTAGCGCTGATCCCGCCGCGGCCGATCCGGCTGCCGCGGCGGACACAGACGCCCAGGCAGGTGGGAATGACTGAGGCGCTGGTTTTGACAACCGGCCAACTTGAGCTTCGCGTCTATCAAGGCGATCTGACCCAGGTTCATGCGGACGCGATCGTAAACGCGGCCAATCCGGCGATGAATCCAGGCGGTGGGGTCGACGGCGCCATTAATTTGGCGGCGGGTCCGCGGCTAGCGCCTTTGCAGCGCAGTTTAGGGCCCTTGGCTGTTGGTGCGGCGGTGCTAACGCCAGGCTTCGACTTACCGGCGAAATTCATCATTCATACAGTTGGCCCGATTTATCGTCCAGAGGCCCATGCCCGTGTCAGTCAGCAGTTGCAACAATGTTATCAGAGCTGTCTGGACTTAGCCGCGGCCCAAGAACTGACCAGCATCGCTTTCCCCGCGATCAGTACAGGGGTCTATGGCTTTCCCATCGGGCTGAGCCTCCCCCTAGTTGCCAGCGTTTTGCGGACTTTTGGCCGCCAGCCTAGTTCCATCCGCCGCGTCGATTTGGTTTGTTTCAAGACCGCCGCGGCCGCCAGTTATCAAGAATACTTCGCCGTTGATTTTGGTGAAACGATTTTTCGCTGAGGGCCAATCATGACGGCTTGCCGCCAGCAGTTATTCCAGCAGTTATTGCACCAGTTATTCAACTAAGTTATCCCACCAGTCATTCAACCAGTTATTGAAAAAATCGACCTGTCCCATTTGCGGGAACAGGTCGATTTTGTGTGGTCCAGTTATCAGAATTTTCCGAACTAAAAGCGACATACTTAAGTTTTAGTGAGCTTGGATCACCCGCAGATCGATCGTAATCGCCGTGAATGGATGCGCGGCCAAAGCGGCTTTTTGGTCGGCGGAGGCTTGCCATTCCAATGGCGACATTTGCATCAAATCAGCAAAAGCCGCCGCGTCTGGAAGTTGGTAGGTGTAAGTCAAGCGGGTTTGCTGGTCAATGGTCATTTCTTGGGCCAAATGGTCGAGCACGCGCTGATTGGAATAGGCGATCTTGTCGTCGGGTAGGAAATGCTGGCGCAATTCTTGCAGATAGTGGGCCTCGGGAATGACTTTCAGCAGGTGACCGTCGGGACGCAACACCCGCTGAAATTCCCGATAGTGGGATGGCGAGAAAATATTGAGAATCGTGCTGGTTTGCTGAGCGGCGAAAGGCAAGTTGGTCAGATCCGCCACACACCAGAAAGCGTTCGCCAACGGTTGTCCCGTCGCCAAATAAACGCCGTCCTTGCTAATATCAAAACCAATCTTAGCTTCACTGGCTGGGCGGGCCTGCCCCAGCTGCGCCAGAAAACCACCTTCACCACAGCCCACATCAATGGTCAACGGATTGCTTGCCGGTAACCAACCCTGCAAGAGCGCCACCAAAGGCTGGAAAATCCCGCGCTGGATCATACGTCCCCGAGCGCTGAGCATGTCCGTGTCATAGTCGGTTTTGATTTGATGGGGTAAGAAATATAAAGTGCCCTTCTTGGAAAGGTCGAAAGCATGCCCATTGACACAGGTCAAACCAGCCGCGGCACTGGTTAAGCCCTCCTGGCACAGCGGACATCTAAAATAGTGAGCATTATTTTGGAGAAACAATTGAGCGCGTTGACTTTTTTTCATAATCGTCACTTTCTTGAAACATTTTTTGAAATTGATCCGTTTTAGCGGTTGGGACATTTTGCATGCTCTTTCTAAACTTTGGCGAAGATGCGATCACCACTGAGATAGCGGCCTTCAAGACGGCGATTAAATACGCCAACCAAAATTAATCAGAGAGATAGGAGATAAATGGACGCATCAAACCAACCTAATTATTTATTGTTGAGTGTTGCAATTCTTCAAATTTCGGAAGTAAGAATCGCGATTATCGAGAAATTTTAAGGCCATTCGCAAAATGTTAAAAAAACATTTTGCATGCTAGGAACATCTTTATCCGCTTTGAAACATTTTTTGGTGAGACCGGGCAGATCGGTAGAAATCGCCATAGCTTATCAGACAGACTGCACTGGTGTCGCCAATGTAAAGCTTGTAATCACTAACCACGGTCGTCAATTGTGTGGTTCCCCATCCATTGACTATAGCTTGCCAGATGGCGTGAGTGCTCAAACGACTGTTAAAACGTTGAGCGGCTGGAGCGGAGAAATTCGGGGTGAGATCGCCGTGAAATGGTTGAGAGTGCGAGCCGACCTGGGTAGCTAAGCGGAAGAAGCTAGGTTGGCGAACACGTTTGGCGGCTTTGCCGCTTAGGACAAGGCCTGATTTTGAGACAAGCCGCGCACTTTGCGGATTGGCTCAAAACAGTGCCCACAGCGAGCTCACCCCGAATTTCGCAGCGCAAGCTGCGAACAATTTACTTTTAACACTCAACGCAAGCAACAGCTTTCTTTGCCGCCGCAGATATGCTAAAGTTTATTTTAGCATTTTTGGTGGCGGTCCGCGATGGTCCGTTGCCAATTGCGCCAAGAAGTCAGGTTGGAGGAATCAAGATGGTAACAATTGAACGCATCGCCCAGTTCGTAGCGACCCAAGCAGCTGGCGATCATTCGGGACACGATTTGGCCCATATTCATCGTGTTGTGAACTTAAGCGATTATTTAGTCGGTTTTTATCCTGATGTTGACCAAACCGTGGTGTTGGCGGCGGCCTGGACCCATGATGTGTTGGACGAGAAACTGGTGTCCGATTCAGCACAATTGCAGCAATTGCGCCAGGCGTTGACCGCTTGTTATCACGCGGCTGGTTTAAGCTCAGATCAAGTGACGGCGGTTTACGCGATCATTGACCATATGTCTTACGCGAAAAATCTCCGGAATCATTGGACTTTGACGTTGGCGGGCCAATTGGTCCAAGACGCTGACCGTTTGGACGCGATCGGTGCGGTGGGCATCGGCCGGGCCTTCTATTATGGCGCCAGCACGGGGGCGCCAATGTTCGACCCAGCACTACCACCGCGGGAAAATTTGGATCACACGGCTTATCGCCAAGTTACGCCGGTGATCAACCATTTCTACGAGAAACTTTTCCGATTAGGCGATTTAATGAACACGCCAGAAGCCAAGCGGATCGCCCAAGAACGCACGGCGGTCATGCGCCAATTCGTCGCCGAATTCAAGGCGGAGTGGCAGTTTGGTGCTTCCCAGGATAATTAAGTTGCGCGGGGCCAGCCCTGCTGTACTACATTTAGTGGGTCGAAGTTATTTTAAACACAAGAGAGTGTATTTTTCTGCTTGAAAAAAGGGCGTAGCTTTTGTATGATAGATAAGGTGTTTTTGACGCGATGGTCAGCAGGCTGGTCATCAATTCTCATTGGCCGTCAAAAATAAGGATCGCCTGACTCGCGACGGTCAAGTCTAAAAAGAATGGAAAGAATGTGATGACAGTTTTAGTACTTAGTGGGGCCATTGGAGCCGGCAAATCATCATTAACAGGATTGATTGCGAAACGTTTGGGAACTGAAGCTTTTTATGAGAGTGTGGATGACAATCCGGTCTTGCCATTATTCTACGAAGATCCTAATAAATATGCCTTTCTCTTGCAGATCTACTTCTTGAATACCCGTTTCCACAGTATCAAACGGGCCTTGGCGGCGGACAATAATGTTCTGGACCGCTCGATCTACGAAGATGCGTTGTTCTTCCAAATGAACGCGGATATGGGGCGGGCGAACCAAACCGAAGTCAAGATCTACAAGGATCTGTTGGCGAACATGATGGAAGAAATCAAAGGAATGCCCAAGAAGAATCCCGATTTATTGATCCATATCGACGTGTCTTACGAGACCATGTTGAAGCGGATCACCAAGCGGGGCCGGTCTTACGAACAAGTCACCACAGATCCTTCCTTGGTCAAGTACTATCACACCTTGCTGGATTATTACGAGCCTTGGTATGAGAATTATAACTACTCACCTAAGATCCGCATTGACGGTGACAAGTACGATTTCGTGGAGAACGAACAGGATCGCGTCATCGTCCTGGACCAAATCGAAGCGAAGTTACGGGAAATGGGTAAAATTTAATTGAAAAATCGAGTTTGCATCAGCGAACACCGTGATCCCAACTCAATCAAAATCGAGAATCCCAGCGCAACTCAGCGCTAAAGGAACGACAGCCGGCAAATTAGGCTGTCGTTTTTTGATATAAGCGAATGATGAAGATAGTGAATGATGAAAATATAAAATTATAAAAACATCCCGGAAAGGCGTCAACGCAGCTTGAAAAGTTGAAAATAACTGCCCCGAAATCCCAGAAAAATATGTTCCAGTGTTGCCCTCTAAAACAATTGAAGCGAACGATTTGATGAAGTGCTTCTGCAAGCGAGCGGTCAAACAATTGCCCGTTTTTGAGGGGTACTGCAATATCAACGGATGCAGATTTGTAGGTCAGTAAATCTCGGATAATGCCGGCAACTTTATCTCACTTACCTAAGCGGTCTTGGGTTGGAAACTGACCGATCAAGTTGATTCAACGAGAGCTCGCCTTAGTTCATCAGACAGACTGTGCTGGTGTCACCAATTTAAAGCTGGTGACCACTAACCACGGTTGTCAATTGCGTGGTTCCCCATCAATTGGCCATAGCTTACCAGCTGGCGTGAGTGCTCAAACGGCTGTTATAACGTTGAGCGGCTGGAGCGGAGAAATTCGGGGTGAGATTGCCGTGAAATTGTCCTTGGCGGCTTTGCCGCTTAGGACAAGGCCTGATTTTGAGACAAGCCGCGTACTTTGCGGATTGGCTCAAAACAGCGCCCACAGCGAGCTCACCCCGAATTTCGCAGCGCAAGCTGCGGCCAAGCTACTTTTTTTGCTAGGCTAATGCTCAGGAGCTACCCGGGTCGGCTCGCACTCGAAACGTGCTCCACACAACTGACTTCTGCGCTTAACTACGCACTTGTTCCGGAAGCAAAGGACGCTTCCAAAACAAGAGCTAGGTTAATGCTCAAAGTCAACCCGTTGTGTTCCGCACTCTGGTCCAATTTTGACAGGAAAGCGGGTGATTTTCGCCGCAGTTGACGAGTCAGCGCTTCCTTCGCCGCGGTTACATGGTACAATAAACAGGTAGACAGCCGTAAATCGGCTAATAAAATGATCCGAGAAAGGTGCGATGATTTGATGGCTTTTAAGCAAGATTTTCTCTGGGGTGGCGCGACTGCGGCTAACCAGTACGAGGGCGCCTATTTGACAGACGGCAAGGGGTTGAACACTTCCGACGTGATGACCGTGGGCTCCGCGACGAAATCGCGTTCCATCACTTGGCGTAATCCAACGACCGGCGAGACCGGTAGTAACCCAGCAGGTTGGGGCGGTCCGACCCGTGTCGTCCCTGAAGGAACCGTACCTGCGGATGTGGCCGGGTATTATTATCCTAGTCATGAAGGCACCGATTTCTACCATCATTACCAAGAAGATATTGCCCTGATGGGTGAGATGGGCTTCAAGACTTTCCGGCTCAGCATGAACTGGGCGCGAATTTTCCCAACCGGTGAAGAAACGCAACCTAATCAAGCCGGTCTTGATTTCTACGATCGGGTTTTTGACGAGTGTAAGAAGTACAATATTGAACCTTTGGTGACCTTATCCCATTATGAAACGCCGCTAGCTTTGGCAATCAACTATAATGGTTGGGCCAGCCGCAAATTGATTGGCTTTTTCGAAAATTATGCTACAACTGTAATCAAGCATTATCAAGGTAAAGTGAAGTATTGGTTGACCTTTAATGAAATCAACTGTATGGAATTCGCGCCATTCGTTGCTGGTGGCGTGATCGACGGCACACCGCAAAATAAGGCGCAAGCGGCTCATAATCAGTTGGTTGCCAGCGCCAAGGTGGTCAAGGCCGCGCACGCGATCGATCCGACGATCCAAATCGGCCAAATGCTGGCTTACGGACCTTTGTACGCCTACACGTGTGATCCGGAAGATCAGATCAAAGTGATGGAAGGCATGCAACAATCCTCGTTTTATTCTGACGTGCAAACCGGCGGCCATTACCCTGAATATCAGTGGAAACGCTATGAGCGCCAAGGTATCACCTTGGATGATCGTCCGGAGGATTATGACCTGTTGGCGCAGTACCCAGCTGACTTCTTAAGCTTCTCTTGCTACGGGTCCAACGTGGTCACCACGCATGAGGAAACCGCGAAAAGCGATGGTAATCTCGGCCAAGGTGGGATCAAGAATCCTTATTTGGAAACCAACGCTTGGGGTTGGGCGACTGACCCAGAAGTTCTGCGCTTAGCATTGAATACCTTGACGGATCGTTACCACAAGCCATTATGGATCGTGGAAAACGGGATTGGTTGGGCCGATGAGATCGCCGCAGATGGCAAAGTCCACGACGACTATCGGATCAAATATCTCCAAGCGAATATTGGCTCAATGAAACGGGCCGTTGACCTAGATGGCGTTGACCTGATGGGGTACACCATGTGGGGCTGTATCGACTTGGTTTCCGCCGGGACTGGTGAAATGAAGAAACGTTATGGTTTTGTTTACGTCGATCGCGACGACGCTGGTCACGGAACATTGAACCGGATGCCGAAGGATTCCTTCTACTGGTACAAGAAAGTCATCGCCAACAATGGGGCCGATCTGGCCAACTAACGCCAATTTTTTCGACAGAAAAATAGCATAAAAATCTAGTTATCCGCATAAAAACTGGACTTATCACACTTTATCAAGGTCAAAACCACTCAATTTACTACTAATTTACTACTTATGAATGAGCTTTGATACGACGATTTATCCTTGAAAAGTGAAGATATAAAGATACTTCCAATAAAATTTGAATATTTAATAGGTAGACACTTCAAAAAATGAGGTGTCTATTTTTTTACCCGATTTTGAAAGGAAGTGAACTTATGAAAACAAAAAATCAAGAATCAAAAGGTCGTTCCCCACTCTTTAAGACCATCAAACATTCATTCAGCCAATAAAAAAGAAAGGATAGGTAAAAATATGGAACTTAAATTTGTGATTCCCAACATGGAAAAAACATTCGGCAATTTAGAATTTGCTGGCGAGGATAAAGTCGTTCAGCGAAGAATCAACGGACGGCTAACTGTCTTATCAAGAAGCTATAATCTCTATTCTGATGTTCAAAGAGCAGATGATATTGTGGTGGTGCTTCCTGCTGAAGCTGGCGAAAAACATTTCGGCTTTGAGGAACGTGTGAAGTTAGTCAATCCACGTATTACCGCAGAGGGCTACAAAATCGGCACTCGTGGTTTTACAAATTACCTTTTACATGCTGACGACATGATAAAAGAATAAAGAAAGAGAGGAAAAATGATGAGATTAGCAAATGGCATTGTATTAGATAAAGACACGACTTTTGGAGAATTGAAATTCTCTGCTCTACGTCGTGAAGTGAGAATCCAAAATGAAGACGGGTCGGTTTCAGATGAAATCAAGGAACGTACCTATGACTTAAAATCCAAAGGACAAGGACGCATGATTCAAGTAAGTATTCCTGCCAGCGTGCCTTTGAAAGAGTTTGATTATAACGCACGGGTGGAACTTATCAATCCCATTGCGGACACCGTTGCTACTGCCACCTATCAAGGAGCAGATGTTGACTGGTATATCAAGGCAGACGATATTGTGCTGACAAAGGATTCTAGTTCATTCAAAGCTCAACCACAAGCAAAGAAAGAACCGACACAAGACAAATAGTCGCTAGGTAGAAAGGAGACTTTTTCGCATGAAACAGCGTGGTAAAAGGATTCGCCCATCTGGTAAAGATTTAGTCTTTCATTTTACGATAGCGTCACTCCTGCCTGTTTTCCTGCTGGTTGTCGGACTGTTTCATGTGAAGACAATCCAGCAGATCAACTGGCAGGATTTTAACCTATCACAAGCAGATAAGATTGACATTCCCTATTTAATTATCAGTTTCAGTGTCGCAATTCTTATCTGCTTGCTGGTAGCGTTTGTATTCAAACGGGTTCGCTATGATACGGTTAAACAACTTTACCACCGTCAAAAACTGGCAAAGATGATACTTGAAAACAAGTGGTATGAATCTGAACAGGTCAAAACAGAGGGTTTCTTTAAAGATAGTGCTGGTCGTACAAAGGAAAAGATAACCTACTTCCCTAAAATGTATTATCGACTTAAAAATGGCTTGATACAGATACGGGTGGAAATCACGCTGGGAAAATATCAAGACCAACTCTTACACTTGGAAAAGAAATTAGAGAGTGGCTTGTACTGTGAGCTGACGGATAAAGAGTTAAAGGATTCCTATGTGGAATATACTTTGCTCTATGACACCATAGCCAGTCGTATTTCTATTGATGAAGTAGAAGCTAAAGATGGTAAACTTCGCTTAATGAAAAACGTATGGTGGGAATATGATAAGCTCCCTCATATGTTGATTGCTGGTGGTACAGGTGGCGGTAAAACTTACTTTATACTGACACTGATTGAAGCCTTGCTTCATACAGATTCAAAACTGTATATTCTTGACCCGAAAAATGCTGATCTTGCGGACTTAGGTTCTGTGATGGCAAATGTCTACTATAGAAAAGAAGACTTGCTTTCTTGCATTGAAACATTCTATGAAGAAATGATGAAACGTAGTGAGGAAATGAAGCAGATGAAGAACTATAAGACTGGCAAAAATTATGCTTACTTAGGTCTCCCGGCACACTTCTTAATCTTTGATGAATACGTCGCTTTCATGGAAATGCTGGGAACAAAAGAAAACACCGCAGTTATGAATAAGCTGAAACAGATTGTCATGTTAGGTCGTCAAGCTGGCTTCTTTCTAATACTGGCTTGTCAACGTCCAGACGCAAAATATTTAGGCGACGGAATCCGTGATCAGTTTAATTTCAGAGTGGCTTTAGGTCGTATGTCTGAAATGGGCTATGGCATGATGTTTGGCAGTGACGTACAAAAGGATTTCTTCTTAAAGCGAATCAAAGGTCGTGGCTATGTTGATGTAGGAACAAGTGTCATATCAGAGTTTTATACTCCCCTTGTACCAAAAGGATATGATTTCTTGGAGGAAATTAAAAAGTTATCCAACAGCAGACAGTCCACGCAGGCGACGTGCGAAGCGGAAGTCGCAGGTGTGGACTGATCTTGCTGGCTGGTGTGGCAATAGCCACGCCAGCACTTAACCCCCCGTATCTAACAGGGGGGTACAAATCGACAGGAAACAGTCAAAAAAACATTAGAAAATCCTTTGGTTACAAGGGATTTACAAAATTTCAGCGTATGTCAAATGGGCTTTAAAAGTTGACATACGCCTTTTTGATTGGAGGGATTTTTACTGAATGAACAAACTTGGTTACAGCATTTAAAAGAAAAACGCTTGGCTTATGGACTATCTCAAAACCGTTTAGCTGTTGCGACTGGTATTACAAGGCAGTATCTAAGCGATATTGAAACAGGAAAAGTCAAGCCATCAGAGGATTTACAGCAGTCCCTTTGGGAAGCTCTGGAACGCTTCAATCCCGACGCTCCCCTTGAAATGCTGTTTGATTATGTAAGAATTCGCTTTCCGACAACAGACGTACAGCAGGTGGTCGAAAACATCTTACAACTGAAACTGTCCTATTTTCTTCATGAGGACTATGGTTTCTATTCTTATTCAGAGCATTATGCTTTAGGCGACATATTCGTCCTTTGCTCCCATGAACTGGACAAAGGAGTTCTGGTGGAATTGAAAGGTCGTGGGTGCAGACAATTTGAAAGCTATCTTCTGGCACAACAAAGAAGCTGGTATGAGTTCTTTATGGACGTTTTGGTGGCTGGCGGTGTGATGAAACGCCTTGACCTTGCCATTAACGATAAGACAGGGATTTTAAATATCCCTGTACTCACTGAAAAGTGCCAACAGGAAGAATGTATCTCCGTCTTCCGCAGTTTTAAAAGCTATCGCAGTGGCGAACTGGTACGCAAAGAGGAAAAGGAATGTATGGGAAACACCCTCTATATCGGTTCATTACAAAGTGAAGTTTATTTCTGTATCTATGAAAAGGACTACGAGCAGTACAAGAAAAATGATATTCCCATTGAAGACGCAGAAGTAAAAAACCGTTTTGAGATTCGATTGAAAAATGAGCGTGCCTATTATGCAGTCCGTGATTTACTCGTCTATGACAATCCAGAGCATACCGCCTTTAAAATTATCAATCGGTATATCCGTTTTGTAGATAAAGACGATTCCAAACCTCGTTCTGATTGGAAACTGAATGAAGAATGGGCTTGGTTTATTGGGAACAATCGTGAACGATTAAAACTAACCACAAAACCAGAGCCTTACTCCTTCCAAAGGACGCTGAACTGGCTATCTCATCAAGTTGCCCCGACCTTAAAGGTTGCGATTAAACTTGATGAAATCAACCAGACGCAGGTTGTAAAAGACATTCTCGACCATGCGAAACTGACAGACCGACACAAGCAGATTTTGAAGCAACAGTCAGTAAAAGAACAGGACGTGATAACAACAAAAAAATAACTCAAATACAAATTCATTGAATATAGAGAGGAGAACATTTTTATGAATTTTGGACAAAACCTTTATAACTGGTTTCTATCAAACGCTCAATCACTGGTGCTTTTAGCAATCGTTGTGATTGGCTTGTATCTTGGCTTCAAGCGTGAGTTTAGCAAACTGATTGGCTTTTTAATTATTGCGATTATTGCGGTTGGCTTAGTCTTCAACGCTGCTGGAGTAAAAGACATTTTACTAGAGCTATTCAATCGCATTATTGGTGCTTAAATAAAACCGTTCTTTTGTGGAATATAAGTGGTTTTCTTATGTTCCGCAAAGGAATGGTACACCAAACGAAGTGCGGTAGGGATTTTTGAATCTCTACAAAGAAAGGACGTGAATATATGGACGATATGCAAGTCTATATTGCGAATTTAGGCAAATACAATGAGGGCGAATTGGTCGGTGCGTGGTTTACCTTTCCCATTGACTTTGAGGAAGTCAAAGAGAAAATCGGCTTGAATGATGAATATGAGGAATACGCCATTCATGACTACGAGTTACCCTTTACGGTTGACGAATACACTTCCATTGGCGAACTCAATCGACTATGGGAAATGGTATCGGAATTACCCGAAGAATTACAATCGGAGCTATCTGCTCTGCTCACTCATTTTTCAAGCATTGAAGAACTAAGCGAACATCAAGAGGATATTATCATTCATTCCGATTGTGATGATATGTATGACGTGGCACGCTACTACATTGAAGAAACGGGTGCTTTAGGCGAAGTACCAGCTAGTCTTCAAAACTATATTGATTATCAAGCCTATGGTCGGGATTTAGACCTTTCAGGAACGTTTATCTCAACCAATCATGGGATTTTTGAAATCGTCTATTAAATCTGTCGGTACATTACTACTGGCAGATTTTCTATTTTACGGGGTGGCTCAATCAGCTACCCCTATTTTTTATGAAAGGATTGATTACATGAAGAAAATACGAAGCTATACCAGTATCTGGTCTGTGGAAAAGGTACTGTATTCTATCAATGATTTTAGACTTCCGTTTCCCATAACCTTTACGCAAATGACATGGTTTGTCGTGTCACTCTTTGCAGTGATGATACTTGGCAACTTGCCCCCTCTTTCCATGATAGAGGGAGCATTTCTCAAATACTTTGGGATTCCTGTGGCTTTCACATGGTTTATGTCTACAAAAACTTTTGATGGTAAAAAGCCTTATGGATTTTTGAAGTCTGTCATTGCTTATGCACTGCGACCAAAGCTGACCTATGCAGGAAAAAAAGTAACGCTTGGCAGAAACCAGCCACAAGAAGCCATTACAGCAGTTAGGAGTGAATTTTATGGCATATCCAATTAAATACATTGAAAACAATCTCGTCTGGAATAAAGACGGGGAATGTTATGCTTACTATGAGCTTGTTCCTTACAATTACTCATTTCTAAGTCCAGAACAGAAAATACAAGTGCATGATTCTTTCAGACAGCTTATCGCACAAAATCGTGATGGCAAAATTCATGCTTTACAAATCAGTACAGAATCCAGCATACGTTCTGCACAAGAGCGTTCCAAAAATGAAGTCACTGGCAAGCTCAAAGCGGTTGCCTATGACAAAATCGACCAACAGACAGACGCTTTAATATCCATGATTGGCGAAAATCAAGTGAACTACCGTTTCTTTATCGGCTTTAAGTTGCTTCTCAACGATCAGGAGTTTTCTATGAAAAGTCTTACCGTTGAAGCAAAAAATGCTTTGTCTGATTTTGTCTATGATGTGAACCATAAGCTGATGGGCGATTTTGTTAGTATGAGTAATGATGAAATCCTGCGTTTTCAGAAGATGGAAAAGCTCTTAGAAAATAAAATCTCTCGTCGTTTCAAAATCCGCAGGTTAGATAAGGACGACTTCGGCTATCTGATTGAACACCTTTACGGACAGACAGGCACTGCCTATGAAGAGTATGAGTACCATCTATCAAAGAAAAAGCTGGATAATGAAACGCTGATTAAATACTATGACTTGATTAAGCCTACTCGCTGTTTGGTGGAAGAAAAACAGCGATATTTGAAAATCCAGCAGGAAGATGAAACCGTCTATGTAGCTTACTTTACCATTAACAGCATTGTCGGAGAACTGGACTTCCCGTCCTCTGAAATCTTCTACTACCAGCAACAGCAATTTACATTCCCGATTGATACGTCAATGAATGTGGAAATTGTAGCGAATCGTAAAGCCCTATCTACTGTCCGCAATAAAAAGAAAGAACTGAAAGACTTGGATAACCACGCTTGGCAAAGTGATAATGAAACCAGCTCCAATGTGGCGGAAGCTCTGGAAAGTGTGAATGAGCTGGAAACCAATTTAGACCAAAGCAAGGAATCTATGTACAAGCTGTCTTATGTGGTAAGGGTATCAGCAAATGATCTTGACGAACTCAAACGTCGTTGTAATGAAGTGAAAGATTTTTATGACGATTTAAGCGTAAAACTGGTACGACCATTTGGGGATATGCTCGGCTTACATGAAGAATTTTTACCTGCCAGCAAGCGTTATATGAATGATTATATTCAATACGTGACCTCTGATTTCCTCGCTGGTTTAGGTTTTGGTGCTACTCAAATGCTGGGGGAAAATGAGGGGATTTATGTTGGCTACAGCTTAGATACTGGACGCAATGTCTATCTGAAACCTGCTCTTGCCAGTCAAGGGGTTAAGGGTTCAGTAACCAATGCGTTAGCGTCGGCTTTTGTTGGTTCGCTGGGTGGTGGTAAATCCTTTGCGAATAACCTTATCGTCTATTATGCGGTGCTTTATGGGGCACAAGCAGTGATTGTAGACCCAAAAGCAGAACGTGGCAGATGGAAAGAAACCTTGCCAGAGATTTCCCATGAAATCAATATCGTCACTCTGACTTCTGATGAGAAAAACAAAGGCTTACTTGACCCTTATGTGATTATGAAAAATCCCAAAGATTCTGAATCACTGGCTATTGATATTCTGACATTCCTTACGGGGATTTCCTCTCGTGATGGGGAACGCTTCCCAATCCTTAGAAAAGCCATTCGTGCAGTAACCAATAGTGAAGTACGAGGGTTGATGAAAGTGATTGAGGAATTACGGGTTGAGAATACGCCACTAAGTACCAGTATAGCCGACCATATCGAAAGTTTTACAGACTATGACTTTGCACATTTATTATTCAGTAATGGTTATGTGGAGCAGTCTATCAGCTTAGAAAAACAACTGAACATTATACAGGTTGCGGACTTGGTACTTCCCGACAAGGAAACTTCCTTTGAGGAATATACCACTATGGAGCTTTTATCCGTTGCTATGCTGATTGTCATTAGTACCTTTGCTTTAGACTTTATCCATACAGACCGAAGCATTTTCAAGATTGTAGATTTAGACGAAGCATGGAGCTTTTTACAGGTAGCACAAGGAAAAACACTATCTATGAAGCTGGTTCGGGCTGGTCGTGCTATGAACGCTGGGGTATATTTCGTGACCCAAAATACAGACGACCTCTTAGATGAAAAACTGAAAAATAACCTCGGCTTAAAATTTGCATTTCGTTCCACTGACCTTAACGAGATTAAAAAGACCTTAGCCTTTTTTGGTGTAGACCCAGAGGACGAAAACAATCAGAAGCGATTGCGTGATTTGGAAAACGGGCAATGCCTTATCAGTGATTTATATGGTCGTGTCGGTGTGATACAGTTCCACCCTGTATTTGAAGAACTGCTCCATGCCTTTGATACCAGACCACCTGTGCGAAAAGAGGTGTAAATGTGAAACCATCAATAGTAAACAGAATAAAATCAAACTGGACGCTGAAACGTCTAGGTAAAGTGGCAATGACAGTGGCTTTCACACTTGTGATTGCCATTTTTCTTTTAGCCATGCTGGGAACGGTGGTTCAAGCTGCGGGCTTGGTAGATGATACGGTCAATGTGGCAAATGAATACAGCCGATACCCACTTGAAAACTATCAACTGGATTTTTATGTGGATAATAGCTGGGGCTGGCTTCCGTGGAACTGGTCGGACGGGATTGGAAAACAGGTCATGTATGGACTATATGCCATTACCAATTTTATTTGGACAATCAGTTTGTATGTTTCCAATGCGACAGGTTACTTAGTACAGGAAGCCTATTCCTTAGACTTCATTTCCGCTACAGCAGATTCCATTGGTAAGAATATGCAGACCTTAGCTGGTGTGAGTGCAAACGGATTTTCAACAGAGGGTTTCTATGTTGGATTCCTCTTACTCTTGATTTTGGTTCTTGGGGTTTATGTTGCCTATACGGGACTGATAAAGAGAGAAACCACAAAGGCAATTCATGCCATTATGAATTTTGTGCTGGTGTTTATCCTATCGGCTTCCTTTATTGCCTACGCTCCCGACTACATTAAAAAAATCAATGACTTTTCATCAGACATCAGTAATGCCAGTTTATCACTTGGCACGAAGATTGTCATGCCCCATTCCGATAGTCAAGGCAAGGACAGCGTGGACTTAATCAGAGATAGCCTGTTTTCCATACAGGTTCAGCAACCGTGGCTACTGCTTCAATACAACAGTTCAGACATTGAAAGTATCGGTATTGACCGTGTGGAAAGCCTGCTCTCCACCAGCCCAGATTCCAACAATGGCGAAGACAGAGAAAAAATTGTTGCGGAAGAAATTGAAGACAGAAGCAATACCAATCTAACCATTACAAAGACCATTAACCGTTTAGGTACAGTCTTCTTCCTATTTGTCTTCAATATTGGGATTTCCATATTTGTATTCCTATTAACAGGAATCATGATTTTCTCGCAGGTACTTTTTATCATCTATGCTATGTTTCTGCCTGTGAGCTTTATTTTAAGCATGATTCCATCATTTGATGGTATGTCAAAACGAGCCATAACAAAGCTCTTTAATACCATTTTGACACGAGCTGGAATCACATTGATTATTACGACAGCATTTAGTATTTCAACCATGCTCTATACCTTATCGGCTGGTTATCCGTTCTTTTTGATTGCTTTTCTACAGATTGTGACCTTTGCAGGAATCTACTTCAAGCTGGGCGATTTAATGAGTATGTTTTCTCTACAGAGTAACGATTCTCAAAGTGTGGGAAGTCGTGTGATGAGAAAACCTCGTATGCTTATGCACGCTCACATGCACCGTCTACAGCGGAAACTTGGACGTTCCATGACTACTCTAGGGGCTGGGTCTGCCATTGTTACAGGTAAAAAAGGACAGTCGGGTTCGGGGAGTTCTGCAAGGACACAAGCAGATCACTCCCGACCAGACGGAAAGGAAAAATCAACACTTGGAAAACGTATCGGTCAAACCATCGGTACAGTAGCTGATACCAAAGACAGAATGGTAGACACTGCTAGTGGTTTGAAAGAACAGGTTAAAGATTTGCCGACCAATGCAAGATATGCAGTATATCAAGGAAAATCCAAAGTAAAAGAGAATGTCCGTGATTTAACCAGTAGTATTTCTCAAACCAAAGCGGACAGAGCCAGTGGACGCAAGGAACAGCAGGAACAAAGGCGAAAAACCATTGCGAAGCGTCGCTCTGAAATGGAACAGGTCAAACAGAAAAAACAGCCTGCTTCTTCTGTTCATGAAAGACCGACTACAAGACAAGAACAATATCATGATGAACAGACCTCAAAACAGTCTAATATTCAGACTTCATATAAGGAATCTCAACAAGCCAAACAAGAGCGTCCAGCAGTTAAGTCCGATTTTTCAAGTCCAAAAGTGGAACGCCAAGGCAATACCGTTCAAGAAAAAACCGTTCAAAAGCCAGCAACTTCAACCACTACAGCAGATAGAACTTCACAACGTCCAATCACAAAAGAACGTCCGTCTACTGTTCAAAGAGTACCACTACAAAATACAAGAAGTAGACCACCAATCAAAACCGCCACCATTAAGAAAGTCGGTAAGAAACCATGAAGTTGAAAACTTTAGTGATTGGTGGTTCTGGATTATTCTTGATGGTCTTCTCACTGCTTCTGTTTGTTGCCATTTTATTTTCAGATGAACAGGACAGCGGAATTTCCAATATTCATTATGGAGGTGTGAATGTTTCCGCAGAAGTGCTGGCTCATAAGCCTATGGTAGAAAAATATGCCAAAGAATATGGCGTTGAAGAATATGTCAACATACTTCTTGCGATTATACAGGTGGAATCGGGCGGTACTGCGGAAGATGTTATGCAGTCCTCGGAATCCCTCGGTCTTCCACCTAATTCATTGAGTACAGAAGAATCCATTAAGCAAGGTGTGAAGTATTTCAGTGAATTATTAGCCAGTAGCGAAAGGCTCAGTGTAGATTTAGAATCGGTTATCCAGTCCTACAATTATGGTGGTGGTTTCTTAGGGTATGTGGCTAATCGTGGAAATAAATATACCTTTGAACTGGCTCAAAGTTTCTCAAAAGAGTATTCAGGTGGCGAAAAAGTGTCTTACCCCAATCCCATAGCCATACCTATCAATGGGGGCTGGCGATACAACTATGGCAATATGTTTTATGTGCAACTGGTAACGCAGTATCTTGTCACAACAGAGTTTGATGATGATACGGTACAAGCCATCATGGACGAAGCACTGAAATATGAGGGCTGGCGATACGTTTACGGTGGAGCTTCCCCGACTACTTCTTTTGATTGTAGCGGACTGACACAATGGACGTATGGAAAAGCTGGAATTAACTTACCACGAACCGCACAACAGCAATATGATGTGACCCAGCATATCCCACTATCGGAAGCACAAGCTGGCGATTTGGTTTTCTTTCATTCTACCTATAACGCTGGCTCTTATATTACTCATGTTGGGATATACCTTGGCAATAACCGTATGTTTCATGCAGGCGACCCAATCGGTTATGCCGACTTAACAAGCCCCTACTGGCAACAGCATTTAGTGGGAGCAGGACGAATCAAACAATGAGAAAGGAAGATTTAATGATGAAATTTAGAAAAAATCAGAATAAAGAAAAACAGATACCAAAGGAAAAGAAACCTCGTGTCTATAAGGTCAATCCTCATAAAAAGGTTGTGATTGCCTTGTGGGTACTTTTAGGGCTTAGTTTCAGCTTTGCGATATTCAAGCACTTTACAGCTATAGATACTCATACTATTCACGAAACAACTATCATAGAAAAGGAATACGTTGATACTCATCATGTAGAAAATTTTGTAGAGAACTTTGCGAAAGTCTACTATTCATGGGAGCAATCCGATAAGTCCATTGATAATCGAATGGAAAGTCTAAAAGGCTATCTGACAGATGAACTTCAAGCTCTCAATGTTGATACAGTACGCAAAGATATTCCTGTATCGTCTTCTGTAAGAGGATTTCAGATATGGACGGTAGAGCCAACTGGCGACAATGAGTTTAATGTAACCTACAGTGTAGACCAGCTCATTACAGAGGGAGAAAATACAAAGACCGTCCACTCTGCTTATATAGTGAGTGTCTATGTAGATGGTTCTGGAAATATGGTACTGGTTAAGAATCCGACCATTACCAACATACCTAAGAAATCAAGTTATAAACCAAAAGCCATTGAAAGTGAGGGGACGGTTGATTCCATTACAACCAATGAAATCAATGAGTTTTTAACGACGTTCTTCAAGCTCTATCCTACAGCGACAGCCAGTGAACTTTCCTACTATGTGAATGACGGGATATTAAAACCAATCGGAAAAGAGTACATCTTTCAAGAACTGGTAAATCCTATTCACAATCGTAAGGATAATCAAGTCACGGTATCGCTGACAGTGGAGTATATCGACCAGCAGACCAAAGCAACGCAGGTATCTCAATTTGATTTGGTACTTGAAAAGAACGGGAGTAATTGGAAGATTGTAAAATAACAAATATTGGTACATGATTACAGATACTTTGTAATCATGTACTCTTTTTGATAAAAAATTGGAGATTCCTTTACAAATATGCTCTTACGTGCTATTATTTAAGTGACTATTTAAAAGGAGTTAATAAATATGCGGCAAGGTATTCTTAAATAAACTGTCAATTTGATAGCGGGAACAAATAATTAGATGTCCTTTTTTAGGAGGGCTTAGTTTTTTGTACCCAGTTTAAGAATACCTTTATCATGTGATTCTAAAGTATCCAGAGAATATCTGTATGCTTTGTATACCTATGGTTATGCATAAAAATCCCAGTGATAAAAGTATTTATCACTGGGATTTTTATGCCCTTTTGGGTTTTTGAATGGAGGAAAATCACATGAAAATTATTAATATTGGAGTTTTAGCTCATGTTGATGCAGGAAAAACTACCTTAACAGAAAGCTTATTATATAACAGTGGAGCGATTACAGAATTAGGAAGCGTGGACAAAGGTACAACGAGGACGGATAATACGCTTTTAGAACGTCAGAGAGGAATTACAATTCAGACAGGAATAACCTCTTTTCAGTGGGAAAATACGAAGGTGAACATCATAGACACGCCAGGACATATGGATTTCTTAGCAGAAGTATATCGTTCATTATCAGTTTTAGATGGGGCAATTCTACTGATTTCTGCAAAAGATGGCGTACAAGCACAAACTCGTATATTATTTCATGCACTTAGGAAAATGGGGATTCCCACAATCTTTTTTATCAATAAGATTGACCAAAATGGAATTGATTTATCAACGGTTTATCAGGATATTAAAGAGAAACTTTCTGCCGAAATTGTAATCAAACAGAAGGTAGAACTGTATCCTAATATGTGTGTGACGAACTTTACCGAATCTGAACAATGGGATACGGTAATAGAGGGAAACGATGACCTTTTAGAGAAATATATGTCCGGTAAATCATTAGAAGCATTGGAACTCGAACAAGAGGAAAGCATAAGATTTCATAATTGTTCCCTGTTCCCTGTTTATCACGGAAGTGCAAAAAACAATATAGGGATTGATAACCTTATAGAAGTGATTACGAATAAATTTTATTCATCAACACATCGAGGTCCGTCTGAACTTTGCGGAAATGTTTTCAAAATTGAATATACAAAAAAAAGACAACGTCTTGCATATATACGCCTTTATAGTGGAGTACTACATTTACGAGATTCGGTTAGAGTATCAGAAAAAGAAAAAATAAAAGTTACAGAAATGTATACTTCAATAAATGGTGAATTATGTAAGATTGATAGAGCTTATTCTGGAGAAATTGTTATTTTGCAAAATGAGTTTTTGAAGTTAAATAGTGTTCTTGGAGATACAAAACTATTGCCACAGAGAAAAAAGATTGAAAATCCGCACCCTCTACTACAAACAACTGTTGAACCGAGTAAACCTGAACAGAGAGAAATGTTGCTTGATGCCCTTTTGGAAATCTCAGATAGTGATCCGCTTCTACGATATTACGTGGATTCTACGACACATGAAATTATACTTTCTTTCTTAGGGAAAGTACAAATGGAAGTGATTAGTGCACTGTTGCAAGAAAAGTATCATGTGGAGATAGAACTAAAAGAGCCTACAGTCATTTATATGGAGAGACCGTTAAAAAATGCAGAATATACCATTCACATCGAAGTGCCGCCAAATCCTTTCTGGGCTTCCATTGGTTTATCTGTATCACCGCTTCCGTTGGGAAGTGGAATGCAGTATGAGAGCTCGGTTTCTCTTGGATACTTAAATCAATCATTTCAAAATGCAGTTATGGAAGGGATACGCTATGGTTGCGAACAAGGATTATATGGTTGGAATGTGACGGATTGTAAAATCTGTTTTAAGTATGGCTTATACTATAGCCCTGTTAGTACCCCAGCAGATTTTCGGATGCTTGCTCCTATTGTATTGGAACAAGTCTTAAAAAAAGCTGGAACAGAATTGTTAGAGCCATATCTTAGTTTTAAAATTTATGCGCCACAGGAATATCTTTCACGAGCATACAACGATGCTCCTAAATATTGTGCGAACATCGTAGACACTCAATTGAAAAATAATGAGGTCATTCTTAGTGGAGAAATCCCTGCTCGGTGTATTCAAGAATATCGTAGTGATTTAACTTTCTTTACAAATGGACGTAGTGTTTGTTTAACAGAGTTAAAAGGGTACCATGTTACTACCGGTGAACCTGTTTGCCAGCCCCGTCGTCCAAATAGTCGGATAGATAAAGTACGATATATGTTCAATAAAATAACTTAGTGTATTTTATGTTGTTATATAAATATGGTTTCTTGTTAAATAAGATGAAATATTTTTTAATAAAGATTTGAATTAAAGTGTAAAGGAGGAGATAGTTATTATAAACTACAAGTGGATATTGTGTCCTGTATGTGGAAATAAAACACGATTAAAGATAAGGGAAGATACTGAATTAAAAAAATTCCCCCTCTATTGTCCGAAATGCAGACAAGAAAATTTAATTGAAATAAAGCAGTTCAAAGTAACTGTGATTACAGAGCCAGACGCAAAGACGCAGAGCCGATAAAATGAGATTAATACAATCTCATTTTATCGGCTCTTTCCGTTATGTATGGATTCTTTTAATTAGTCTTCGATGTTTCTTGCTTCGTTGATACCGCTGGCTAAAGATTCCATTAAGGATAGTTCTTTGTCTGTAAAGCTATCCATGTATTTCTCTATCTGTAATCGTCGGGTGCTTTTTACCAAGTTATTAGCAGGTAAGAAAAATTCATCAACGGAAACATGAAGTAACGATACAAGGTCATAAAGAACTTGTATGCTGGGGTGTTGCCCTTTATTTTCAATATTAGTTAAGTACCGTGGGTCAATTTCAATCAATGCTCCCACTTGTTCACGAGTTAAACCTCGTTTCAATCGAGCTTCTTTAATGGCTAAACCAAAGGCTCTAAAATCATATTTATCTTCTTTTTTACGCATAGTAGACCACCTCTATACATTTTATTGTTCCTACTGAATTAAAAACAGGTATAGAAAAACGTGTTATATGGTTTATAGGTTTATATTTAATAAAAAGCACTACTAAACGCCAATAAAAAAAACCGTTATATGGTAGTGCTATTTACGCTGTTAAAATATTGTATATTACTTCCAAATGGCGGTTTGTTGGAGGTCAACGTCGCCATGAAGTACATCATATACAATAAATTTCCTTACATTGGGTTCTTGTCAAAAAAAGTCGTCTATCTGCAATAGATAAGTACGTCCACCAATGTGGTTTTATAAATCATATAGATAGAATAACAGAAGCATGTAAACAGAGAAATAAATCTGTTTATATGCTTTTTTGGCTATTCAGAACTTTTTTACAAAGTTTATTTATCAGTAATGCAACAAATCCCCCTTTCACATTGGGACTAAGAGTGAAAGGAGATAAACGAGCAAGGCTCACTTCCTTTCCTAGACAGAAAGGGGGTGAGAAACATGAAACCATCTTCTTTTCAGACCACAATAGAAAATCAGTTTGACTATATCTGTAAACGTGCTATGGAAGACGAGCGAAAGAATTATATGCTTTATCTTTCAAGGATTGCAAAGCGTGAGGTGTCCTTTTCGGATGTTGGCGATTATCTTGTTAGCCAGTTTGCGACAACAGATAACTATTCAACTGACTTTCAGATTTTTACACTCAATGGGTTATCAGTAGGCGTTGAAAATGATTTGTTGAGTGAAGCATTACGTGAGTTGCCAGACAAGAAACGTGAAATTCTACTGCTGTTTTACTTTATGGACATGAGCGATTCAGAAATTGCAGACCTGTTGAAATTGAACCGTTCTACTGTCTATCGGCATAGAACCAGTGGACTAGCCTTAATTAAAAAGTTTATGGAGGAATTTGAAGAATGAAAACACAATATCCTATGATTCCCTTTCCTCTCATTGTAAAGGCAACAGATGGCGATACCGAAGCGATTAACCAGATTCTACATCATTACAGAGGGTACATAACGAAGCGTTCCCTACGACTTATGAAAGATGAATATGGCAATCAAAGTATGGTCGTTGATGAAGTCTTACGTGGAAGAATGGAAACCAGACTGATTACAAAGATTTTGTCATTTGAAATTAAGTAATATCCTCTCTCCTTTCGTGGAAGCGTGCTAAACCATTCCACGCTTCCCGAACAGGGAGGTTTGTTATTCCACCAAAGCATATTGAGCTTTCAATGTGTTTTGATAGGCTAACGAGCCATTGTTCTTTGAAAACTGAATAAAAGTAATCGAATACGTTTCGATAAGAAAAGAGCCAACGGAACTAACCGCCATGACCTATCTTATAAAGATAGCGAGCGATTCATGTTAGTGATCCGAGAAGCAATCTTTAGCAGGATTGCCTGCAACGACATTCTTATCGTGATAATGATACTCCCATACAGTCAATAGTCCGAGCGTGATAAAACCGTCGCAGGCAATGAGTATGGCTACATGAGAACCATGCAGGGGTGGAACTCCCGTGAGCTTTGCTAAAGCTGTTCGATTGCTGGTAAAACAACTTTTATGAAATCCAAATAAGTGATTTGGAAAGGAGGATTTTATGAAGCAGACTGACATTCCTATTTGGGAACGTTATACCCTAACCATTGAAGAAGCGTCAAAATATTTTCGTATTGGCGAAAACAAGCTACGACGCTTGGCAGAGGAAAATAAAAATGCAAATTGGCTGATTATGAATGGCAATCGTATTCAGATTAAACGAAAACAATTTGAAAAAATTATAGATACATTGGACGCAATCTAGCGTCGCCAAAGGGTCTTGTATATGATAAAATAGTATTAAGTCGTATCAAGGCTCTTTCCATAAAGGAAAGGAGCAAATGCCATGTCAGAAAAAAGACGTGACAATAAAGGTCGAATCTTAAAGACTGGAGAGAGCCAACGAAAAGACGGAAGATACTTATACAAATATATAGATTCATTTGGAGAACCGCAATTTGTTTACTCGTGGAAACTTGTGGCTACAGACCGAGTACCAGCAGGAAAGCGTGATTGTATCTCACTTAGAGAGAAAATCGCAGAGTTACAGAAAGACATTCATGATGGTATTGATGTTGTAGGAAAGAAAATGACACTCTGCCAGCTTTACGCAAAACAGAACGCTCAAAGACCAAAGGTTAGAAAAAACACTGAAACTGGACGCAAATATCTTATGGATATTTTGAAGAAAGACAAGTTAGGTGTAAGAAGTATTGACAGTATTAAGCCATCAGACGCTAAAGAATGGGCTATTAGAATGAGTGAAAATGGTTATGCTTATCAAACCATCAATAACTACAAACGTTCTTTAAAGGCTTCATTCTATATTGCTATACAAGATGATTGTGTTCGGAAGAATCCATTTGACTTTCAACTGAAAGCAGTTCTTGATGATGATACTGTCCCTAAGACCGTACTAACAGAAGAACAGGAAGAAAAACTGTTAGCCTTTGCAAAAGCTGATAAAACCTACAGCAAAAATTATGATGAAATTCTGATACTCTTAAAAACAGGTCTTCGTATTTCAGAGTTTGGTGGTTTGACACTTCCAGATTTAGATTTTGAGAATCGTCTTGTCAATATAGACCATCAGCTATTGAGAGATACTGAAATTGGGTACTACATTGAAACACCAAAGACCAAAAGTGGCGAACGTCAAGTTCCTATGGTTGAAGAAGCCTATCAAGCATTTAAGCGAGTGTTAGCGAATCGAAAGAATGATAAGCGTGTTGAGATTGATGGATATAGTGATTTCCTCTTTCTTAATAGAAAGAACTATCCAAAAGTGGCAAGTGATTACAACGGCATGATGAAAGGTCTTGTTAAGAAATACAATAAGTATAACGAGGATAAATTGCCACACATCACTCCACATAGTTTGCGACATACATTCTGTACCAACTATGCAAATGCAGGAATGAATCCAAAGGCATTACAGTACATTATGGGACATGCTAATATAGCCATGACGCTGAACTATTACGCACATGCAACATTCGATTCTGCAATGGCAGAAATGAAACGCTTGAATAAAGAGAAGCAACAGGAGCGTCTTGTTGCTTAGTAGTACAAATGAATTTACTACTTATTTACCACTTCTGACAGCTAAGACATGAGGAAATATGCAAAGAAACGTGAAGTATCTTCCTACAGTAAAAATACTCGAAAGCACATAGAATAAGGCTTTACGAGCATTTAAGAAAATATAAAAAGATAATTAGAAATTTATACTTTGTTTCTTTAAAAAATAACCCAACTTTACAACAGAAAAATAACCTAACTTAACAACAGAAAAATAGCCCAACTTAACGCTGGGTCCAAACGACGCGCGCTCATCGACTTAGATGTGGCGCGCGTTTTGGTAACGCTGGCGAATCGCTTAATCTTTTCCTAATGAACGTTAGCTTTTTTTAAGTAAATTTTGATGGTTGATCGCTTTCAAATCTCGGCGCCTGTGTCATAATGGAGGTATTCCAAGAGATAAACAGGTGATAAGATGATCACATTAAAAAATAAAACGATGACCGCCCAAATCAATGAAGTTGGCGCTCAGATCAGTCGTTTGGCGCGCTTTGATCAAGCCAAACCGCTGGTCGATCAGCAGAGCGCGGCGGTACTTTTCCCAGCGATCGGTCGTTCTTTTGGTGACAGCTATGATTATGGCAACCAAACCTACGTAATGCCGCAACAAGGGTTCGCCAAGGATGCCCGCTGGCAGGTGTACAGCCAAACTGAGACGCAGGTTACCTTTGAACTGACCGATAACGACAACCTACGCAAAAATTATCCTTTCTATTTCCGCTTTCTGGCGACTTTTCAATTACTGACCGCGGGAATCAAAGTTCAGTATCATTTGATGAACATGGGGAATGTGACCATGGCCTTCTCCTTAGGTACGGAGCTGACCTGTCATTTGGCGAGCGCTGATTGGCATGATTGCCAATTGATCTTGGCGCCGGAAAAGGCCCTGACCTTGGTGCGCGAGCTAGACCAAGACGCCTTTCGCACCGGCGCGATCCAGCCCAACCGCTATTTTCACCGCGGCAAATTGGCGCTGCAAACACCAGAAGTCGCGGAGCAACTGTTGATTCTGACCAACCGGGATATGCAGGCGTTGCGATTGACCAGTCCCACGCAACACCAACAACTGACGCTACGAACCGATGATTTTCCATATTACGCGGTGCAGATCTCGCCAGCGCGGCAAACCATCAGTTTCGGTTTGTGGAATGGATTGCCTGACAAGCGCGGTCTCCGCTCTGATTTATTGCGCAAGGAAGGAAACTTGACCCTACCGGCGCGCGATCAGCTGGTGCTGGGATACACCATCGAACTAAGTTAACCTCACCGTAATTCTGAGAAAAAAACCTAACCATCGCTGAGACCGCAACTGGCCTAGGCGGTGGTTTTTTTGTTTCTGCTTGATTGCAGGTTTGGGTGGGTGTTGCGCGTGAGCGCAACCGGCTGGGACTGCTGATGCGGACTGGAACGTGGTGGGCATCGTTTGAAGCCAATTCCAAAAGCGGGAATTGTCTTCAAATCGAGCCTTGTCCTAAGCGGCAAAGCCGCCAAGGACAATTTCACCACTGAGCCGCGCAGTCCCAGCCGGTTGCTAGGCAGAATTGAGCTCATCTGCAATCGAAGCGAAGGATTTGACAAAGCGCTTTTGCAAGATTGAGGTCAAAACAATCGCCCTTTTTTGGTGGTACGGCAACATCAACGGATTCCAAAAGCTCTGTGCTTAATTGCAGGTATGCTGGGTCTAGATGTGGACGCAACCGGCTGGGACTGCTGATGCGGACTGGAACGTGGTGGGCGTCGTTTGAAGCCAATCCGCAAAGTGCGCGGCTTGTCTTCAAATCGAGCCTTGTCCTAAGCGGCAAAGCCGCCAAGGACAATTTCACCACTGAGCCGCGCAGTCCCAGCCGGTTGCTAGGCAGAATTGAGCTTATCTGTAATCGAGGCGAAGGATTTGACGGAGTGATTTTGCGAGCTAGAGAAAAAACAATTGCCCACTTTTGAGGTGGTACGGCGATGCTAACTGATTCGGATTTGTTGGTTGGGATAGTTTGCATTGGTTGAACATCTTTACCTGTTTCCTAAACAATCCATGGGTGGGAAACCGACTGATTCAGTTGATTCGCTGAGACTAGGTTTGTTCATCAGGCAGTCTGTGCCGGTGTCACCAATTTAAAGCTGATGATCACTAGCCATGGCCGTCAATTGCGTGGATTCACATCAATTGACCATGGCTCGCTGGTCGGCGTGAGTGCTCAAACGGCTGTTATAACGTTGAGCGGCTGGAGCGGAGAAATTCGGGGTGAGATCGCCGTGAAATTGTCCTTGGCGGCTCTGCCGCCTAGGACAAGGCTCAGCTTTGAGATTTTCGGCGCTCTTCCGAAAAGCTCAAAGTGACGCCCACAGCGAGCTCACCCCGAATTTCGCAGCGCAAGCCGTGGACATCATTGAAACGTGTTCGCCGGCCTAGCTTCTTCCGCTTAGCCTAGCAACTATTCTGGAGGCATAGACCGGCCTCCAAAATAGTTGCTAGGCTAATGCTCAGACGCTGCCCAGGTCGGCTCACACTCTGGCGTTGGTGAGCTGTTTATCCGTCTGGCGGAAGGTCGGGCTGGGAGTGAGTCAGCCGAGATATTATTGTTGGCGATTTATCGCCTACAATAAGGCCGAGTTTTGAGATTTTCGGTGGGTTTCCGAAAAGCTCAAAATCGTGCCCGCCGCGTTCCACCACCCCCAGCCCGACCTGGAGCCCCACCACATCTGCACTCCACCAACGCCACGCGCAGCGCAAGCTGCGGCCAATCTACTTTTACCAGCAAACGCAAATGATCATTTGCTAAAAATCGCCGACCAAGCAAAGCCACTGCCATCCGCGACCCGCGCTGGTCTTTCTTTTTTACAAGCGGTATAATACTTAGGAATGGAGGCTGCTTATGATTACATTAAAATCTGCGCGTGAAATTGAAGGAATGCGGCGTTCCGGCGAGTTGTTGGCTGGAGTTCACTTGGGCTTGCGCAAGCTCATTAAGCCAGGTATTTCCGCTTATGATATTGAAAAATTTGCTGATGAATATATTACCAGTCGTGGTGGTCACCCTTCTGAGAAGGGTTTTGAAGGCTACAAATACGCGACTTGTGTGGACGTCAATGATGAGGTCGCACATGGGACACCGCGGAAGGATCTTTACCTGAAAGAGGGGGATCTGGTCAAGGTCGACATGACGGTCAATTTGGATGGCTACGAAAGCGATTCTTGCTGGAGTTACGCGGTGGGTGAAGTCAGTCAATCGACGAAAGACCTGATGGAAGTGACCAAGCAGGCCTTGTACTTGGGCATCGCTGAATCCGTCGCCGGCAATCGCTTGGGTGATATTGGTTACGCGATCCAGACGTACACGGAAGATGTCCACGGATACGGCGATGTTCGTGAACTGATCGGCCACGGCATCCAACCAACGATGCACGAACAACCGAATGTGCCTCATTATGGCGAACCTGGAAAAGGCTTGCGACTGAAAAACGGAATGACGATCACGATCGAGCCGATGATCAATGAAGGTACTTGGCAGATCGCGGCTAAGGAAGTCAATGATCCCAATGATTCTTGGGAATATTATGTGACGGCGGACGGCAGTTGGTCGGCGCAATACGAACATACTTTGGCGATCACGCCAGATGGTCCGCAAATTCTGACTTCACAGGATCCTGAAGAGGATGCCCATTACCTGAAATTAGCTCAAGAAATCCTGGCTCGAGGCATCAAAGACTAGAGTGCGGAGCGCAACGGTTTGACTTCGAGCATTAGCCTAGAAATGGATGGCGACGCGCCGGTTCAGCTCAGTTTGCGCTGAAGCGGGCGTTTTTGTATACTTAGTCATTAGTGCTGGTGGCTTTAGCGACGACGTTAAGGCCGCGACCGGGGCGCTGGCGGCAATCGTTGTTCGCCGAATTGGCGGTAGTGGCGTTAGCGTGCTGGTGGCCCCAAGCGACCGTGGCGCGGGGGTGTCAATGATTCTAGCGCCAAACGGTTCGAGTCTCACCGATTATGGCCGTGGTTTTGGTGGCGGTCATGAGCGGCGGTTCAAGTACGAATTCCAGTCGGAGGGGAAAAATGAAAGTGGAAACGACGACTGAGGTACCTTTATTTCATCAAGCATTACCGTGGTACCGCAAATTGTTTGTTTTTATTCAGCGAATTGTTGCGCGGGTGATTTCTAGCAATATTTCCAACGCGGCCAAAGTGATCACGTATTACGTGCTCTTGGGCTTTTTTCCTTTGATCATTTTTATTGGGAATATGTTGCCATATCTGGGGCTTGACGCGAAAACAGTCCTGGAATATCTCGAGATGGCCTTTCCTGAACAAATTTTGCCCTTGGTGCGGCCAATCGTTGTGTCGTTATTGGGCAAAAGTAGCAGTAGCTTGTTGTCGATTGGGGTGATCGCGACTTTGTGGGCCGGCAGTCGCGCCATCAACGCGATCCGCAACAGTATGAATGACGCTTATCAGATCGATAGTTCGAATATTTATAGTGATGTGCCGATCCAAAACGCGATCATGCGCCGGTTTCTGGCTTTTCTATTGACGTTTATTTTCGTGATGTCGGTGATGTTGATCATTGGGGCGTTCACTTTTGGGCAAACATTCTTGGAATGGTTTGTGCCAACCTTTAAGCTATCCAATAAAATCCTAGTGGTTTTCTCCAAATGGAAATGGCCGGTGGTGGTAACGGTGACGTTGGCCGTTTTACTTTTCCTGCAATATTTCTTGCCGAATATTCACTTGAAATTCTGGACTGTTTTGCCTGGGACCTTGTTTACGGCAGGCGGCTGGCTGGTCTTGACGCAAGGCTTCTCCCTGTATGTTCATTATTTTGGCCGTTCTTTCAACAGTTACGGCACCATCGGGACCTTGATCATCGGCCTCTTGTGGCTGAATTTCGCCGCGACGTTGCTGATGGTGGGCACCGTGATCAACGCGATCTTCAATGAATCCTGGCATGGGGAGCCTCAGCAAACAACTTCCGGCGGGCGGCTGGCCCAATTCTTGAAAAACCGCTAAGTTTTAGATTAGCTCTTGGTAAATCAGAGCGCTTCAGGTATGCTAGTTGTATGTATGGTAATCTTAAGGAGGCTTTTTGATGAAAGTTCGTAAAGCAGTGATCCCGGCCGCCGGTTTCGGGACCCGTTTCTTACCAGCGACCAAAGCGATGGCCAAGGAAATGTTGCCGATCGTTGACAAACCCACGATCCAGTTCATCGTGGAAGAGGCGAAGGCATCTGGGATCGAGGATATTCTGATCATTACCGGTAAAGGCAAACGCCCAATCGAAGATCATTTCGATTCCGTGCCGGAGCTGGAACACAATTTGGAAGAAAAAGGCAAATTAGATTTGCTTCGCCTAGTTCAGGAAACGACTGAAATGGGCGTCAATCTTTACTTTACCCGCCAATCTCATCCCCGGGGGCTGGGCGACGCTGTCCGTTTGGCCAAATCCTTTGTGGCGGACGAACCTTTCGTCGTGATGCTCGGCGATGACTTAATGCAAGACAAGGTGCCTTTGACCAAACAATTGATCCAAGATTACGAACGGACCCACGCCTCCACCTTGGCCGTGATGCAAGTGCCTAAAGAGGAAGTTTCCGCTTACGGTGTGATCGATCCTGAAGGCGAAAGCGTTCCTGGACTTTACAATGTTCGCCGCTTTGTTGAAAAGCCTAAAACAGCTGAGGCGCCAAGTAATTTGGCAATCATTGGCCGTTATTTACTGACGCCAGAGATTTTCGATATTTTAGCGGATCAGAAACCAGGCGCTGGTGGCGAGATCCAACTAACCGATGCCATCGATACCATGAATAAAACACAACGGGTCTTCGCTCGAGAATTCAAGGGCCAACGCTATGATGTGGGCAATAAGTTTGGCTATGTTAAGACCAGTATCGAATTTGGGTTAAAGCACCCTGAAATCAAGGATGATCTGCGCAAGCTGATCATCGATTTAGGTCAACAGCTGGCTCAAGAAGACGCTAAGAAAACTAAGAAATAAGACTTTGCGATGAAACGTCCTCACCACGAGGACGCTTTTTTGTTGGCGGATTTCTTTTGATGATAGCTGAGCGGGTATCGTTTGAATTGATTAGGAATGACTAGTTTCTATTCTTGATCGTCCGCTTGACTGCAGGTGTGCTGGGTTTGGGTGGTGACGCAACCGCCTCAGGACGTTTGTCGTGGCTGGAACGCGGTGGGCATCGTTTGAAGCCAATCCGCAAGCCCAGCGGCTTGTCTTCAAATCGAGCCTTATTCTAAGCGATAAATCGCTAAGAATAATCTCACCGCTGAGCCACACGTCCTGAGGCGGTTGCTAGGCAGAATTGAGCTTATCTGCAATCGAAGTGAAGGATTTGACGAAGTGTTTTTGCAAGGTAGAGGTCAAACAATTGCCCACTTTTGGGGTGGTACAGCAATGTCAATGGATTTCGGATAAAGCTGTCGGTACATTTCGGGTAGTGCTACGGACTTACCTCACTCATTTAAACGAATTTTGGTTGGAGACCGACCGATTTGACCGATTCATCAAGAACCTGTCCCAGTTCATCGGGTAGATTGCACTGGCGCCACCAATTTAAAAATTGTGACCACTAACCACGGCCGTCCATTGCGTAGATCAACATCGATCGGACATAGCCCGTCAGTGGGCGTGAGTACTTCAATGAATATGATAATGTTGAGCAGCTGGTGTGAAACGTGGCGTTGAAACGTGTTCGCCAACCTGGTTTCTTCTGTTTAGCTATGCAACTATTTCGGAGGTTCAAATCCGCCGCCAAAATAGTTGCTAGGCAGAATTGAGCCTATCTGCCTATCTACAATCGAAGTTGTGTATCTGACGAAGTGCTTTTGCAAGCTAGAGGTCAAACAATCGCCCTTTTTTGATGGTACGGCAATGCCAACTGATTTGGTTGATTCGCCAAGATTCTGCCTCAGTTCATCAGACAGACTGCGCTGGTGTCACCAATTTAAAGCTGATGACCACTAACCACGGTCGTCAATTGCGTAGATCCCCATCAATTGGCGATAGCTTGCCAAATGGCGTGAGTGCTCAAACGGCTGTTATAACGTTGAGCGGCTGGAGCGGAGAAATTCGGGGTGAGATCGCCGTGAAATTGTCCTTGGCGGCTCTGCCGCTTAGGACAAGGCTCAGCTTTGAGATTTTCGGCGCCCTTCCGAAAAGCTCAAAGTGACGCCCACAGCGAGCTCACCCCGAATTTCGCAGCGCAAGCTGCGGCCAAGCTACACTTTTGATCTCGAGTTGAGGATAAATCAGTTCAACCAAGCTTCGCCCTGCGTCATCCGAAAGCCATAAACCGCCACTAATTCATCCGCGACCGCCAAATAAATCGGCATCGTCAGATATTCCGGCTTGTTTAACAGCACCGCCAGTTCCCACTGTTGCAACGACTTCGGCCGCGCCACCATTTTTATCACCAGGCAGTCCTGCTCATTGATGGTCGTGACCGAGATCGATTGGCAAGCCCATTTCTCTGTGGGCGTGTGGTAGAAAAATGGTGTTTGCCGTCGTAAATCTTGGCTCAGTTGCAAAAAATCAATCACTAGCATGAAATCAGCTCCTAATCAAACTTGTTTAATCAAACGTCCACGGCTGTCCGAATCCTGAAAAATTGCTATTTTTTAGTTAACTTTCCGGCGAACGGGGCGGTCAGCATGGACAAAAATTATGCTATCAGTTATTGTTAAGTCTAACAGTTTTCAGTGAAGAATAAAGGAGAAATCGGCTTGGAACGAGTAGTCATCATTGCCGCGAAGCGAACCGCGATCGGGAAATTCGGCGGTCAGTTCCGCACCTTAAGCGCGGTTGATTTAGGCGTGGCTTGTTTGAAAGGGTTGCTGGCGGCGGTCCCAGGCGGCGCGGCGCAAGTTGATCAGGTTTTATTAGGAAACGTTTTGAGCGCCGGTTTGGGTCAGAATCCGGCCCGATTGGTGGCGCAACAGGCGGGATTGGCGCCACAAGTGACAGCGACCACCGTCAATGATGTTTGTGGCTCTAGTTTGAAGGCGTTGCGGTTCGCGCAGTTAACGTTAGCTGCTGGGGTGGCGCGCGCGATCGTCGTGGGCGGGATCGAAAGTATGTCCCAAGCGCCATTCCTGCTGGCGCGACCGGAGAAAAGACAACCGGTGGATCGCGCTGGCGCATTGACCGATAGTTTGTTTCATGACGGGTTGACGGATACCTTAACGGAACAAGCGATGGGCGCGCAAGTCGAAGCAATGGCTCAGGAACAGGGAATCACCCGGGCGCAACAGGATCAATACGCGGTTCTTTCCCATGAAAAAGCGGCAGCAGCCACTGCGGCGGGTCGCTTTCAGGAGGAAATCGTGCCAGTGACCGTGGGTGATCAAGCGGTGACGCGAGACGAATCGATTCGCCCGCAAACGACGCTGGCCGCCTTGGCGCAATTACCGGCAGCTTTTGCGCCAGCCGGGACGATTACAGCGGGAAATTCCTCGCCGCTGAATGATGGCGCCAGCATGGTTTTCTTAACCACGGAGCGTGAGGCCCAGGCGCAAAACTGGCCGATCGCGGCTTATTTAGGTGAGTTCAGCGAGGTAGGGGCTCCTTCACCACAATTCGGGACGACCCCGATTGCCGCGGTTCAGGCGGTCTTGGCCCAGGCGCGACTGCCGCTGGCGGCAATCGACGTGGTGGAATTGAACGAAGCGTTCGCGGCCCAGGCCTTGGCGGTGCAGACAGCGCTACAAATTCCAGCGGCGAAGTTGAATCCAACCGGCGGCGCCTTGGCGTTGGGCCATCCCTTGGCCGCTTCAGGAACGCGGTTAGTCACCACCTTACTGAGCGAGATGCGGCGGCGCGACTTGCGCAATGGCCTGGTGACTTTATGTATTGGCGGCGGCCAGGGTATCGCTTGGCGCCTGTATCGTGAATGACCGGAGGCAAAATGAAATTTTACGAGCTTTCCCGCACAGAACGCATCCAACAATTAGTCGCTCAGGGTCAACTGGACACTGATAGCGCGGCTTATTTGTTGACAAAGCCAGCGTTAACGGATGATCTCTTGGCCGCAATCACCGAGAATGATCTGGGCCAGTTTGTGTTGCCTTTGGCGGTGGCCAATCATTTCTTGATCGACGGCCAGTCGTATTTCGTGCCGTTGGTGACTGAGGAACCTTCAGTGGTAGCCGCAGCCAGTAATGGCGCCCAACGAATCGCGGCGGGTGGCGGCTTTCAGACCTTGCAAGTGCAGCACCAACTACAAGCGCAAGTGATTTTGACCGGAGTGGCCGACTTTGCTGACCTCCAAATCCGGGTGGACCAGGCGGCGGCTCAGATCCAAACAGTAGCGGCGGCGGCTCACCCCAGTATCGTTCGCCGCGGCGGGGGCTTGCGCGAGGTGCAGCTGGTTCGACAAAAAAATGACTGGGCCAGCCTAAATTTGTGGATCGATCCCCAAGCGGCATTTGGCGCTAACTTGGCCAACACGATCGCCGAAGCGGTGGCGGCCTACTTACAAGTGCAGGTCCTTCAAGGTTCGGAGCAGGTTTTGGCGGCGATCTTAAGCAATTCCGGCGCGCGGATGCAAGTGCGGGTGCAAGGGCGCGTGCCTTACAACCAATTGGCGACAGCGGCGCAAAGTGGCGCGGCGGTGGCGGCCCAGATCGTCAAGCTCAACCAATTCGCCCAAGCGGACCGTGATCGGGCCAGCACCGAGAATAAAGGGGTATTGAATGGCGTTTTCGCCGCTACCTTGGCCACGGGTAATGATTTGCGCGCTGTCAGCGCGGCGGTGACCGCGCAACTGCAAGCGCAGGCGCAACTAACTTTAGCGACTTGGGTGGATCAGCCTGAGCAGCAATGTTTGCAAGGACAAGTCAATCTGCCTTTGCCGATCGGGCGGGTCGGCGGCGCGATCAATTCACTACCTGCGGCGAAAATCAGCCTGGCGCTCTTGGGCCAACCAACTGTGACCGGCCTGATGAGTATCATTGCCAGTGTGGGGTTGGCCAACAATTTGGCGGCGTTGCGCTCCTTGGTGACGACGGGCATCCAGGCTGGTCATATGCGCTTGCAGGCGGCGAACTTGGCGATCCAAGCTGGCGCGCAAGGCAAGGAAATCGCCGCGTTGACCACGGCGTTGAATCAACAGCGCCAGGTCGACTTGGCCTTGGCGCAAACATTATTACAGCAAATACGACAAAAGAAGGAACACTAATTTTGAAAATGGCGATCGGGATTGATAAAATTGGCTTTGCCAGCCCGGAATTCTATTTGGATCTAACGGATCTGGCCCAGGCGCGGCAGGTGGATCCGGCGAAGTATCATATTGGCATTGGTCAGGACGAAATGGCGGTCATGCCGCAGGATCAAGATGTGGTCACCTTAGCCGCACAAGCCGCGGCGCAGATTTTGACGCCGGCGGAACGGCAGAGTTTGGACTTGATTATTTTCGCCACGGAGAGCGGCGTCGACCAATCCAAGGCCAGCGCGCTGTATGTTCAGCGGTTGCTGGGCTTGAATCAAGCGGCGCGTGCTATTGAGATCAAAGAAGCCTGTTACGGCGCCACGGCCGGGTTACAACTGGCCTATGATCACTTGGCGGCCCATCCAGAAAGTCAGCGGGTCTTGGTACTAGGCGCTGATGAAGCGCGTTACGGCTTGCAAACGGCCGGTGAGGTCACGCAAGGCGCCGGCGCCATTGCGTTATTAGTGACGCGGCAACCGCGGATCTTGGAGTTGGAACAGCCCAGCGCCTATCATAGCGAAGAAGTGATGGACTTTTGGCGGCCGAATTATCGCCAAGAGGCCTTGGCCGATGGACGTTTCTCAACGGAACAATATTTGCGCTTCCTTGACTTGACCTGGGCGGATTATCAGACCAAAACCCAGCGCGACCTGACGGATCTGGCGGCGGTCATTTTCCACATCCCCTTTACCAAGCTAGGATTAAAGGGATTACGCCAACTGACGGCGACCGCCAGCGCCGCCCAACAGGCGGATTACTTGGCGTTATTCCAGCAGGCGACGAAACTCAATCGGCGCGTGGGCAATCTATATACCGGTTCGTTATACTTGAGTTTGTATTCGTTGTTATTGTTTGGCCACCTACCTGCAGGCGCGCGGATCGGCCTTTATAGTTACGGCTCCGGCGCGGTGGCGGAGTTCTTCAGTGGCCGGTTGGTGGCTGGTTACGCGAAGGTCTTGCCCACGGGCGCCAGCGTGTTACAGCAATTAGCGACGCGCCAACGTTTGACCATGGACGGCTACCAACACTTGTTCAACGCACAATTACCAACGGATGGGAGTGACTGGACCACTCCGCAACAATCTCGGCAGACGCCGTTTCGTTTGGCCGGGATCGCCGGTCACCAACGACTTTATCAGAATAATGGAGGAACAATTCAATGAAAATCACGGCCTATGGTGTCAGCACAGAAGAACAGCGCATTTTCGAAAAGTGGCAGGCCACTCATCCTGACGTGACCTTGCAGCTGTTGCCTGACTGGCTGACCGCAGCGAACGTGGATCTGGCAGCCGGCAGCTTAGGCATCAGCGCCTTTCAGACCGGACAATATGATGCCGCCCTGTTTGAAAAAATGGCCCGTTTGCAAATACCGGTTTTGGCGATCCGTAATGTGGGCACGGATAACATTGATTTTCCCGCCGCGGCCCAGGCTGGTATTCAAATCAGTAACGTGCCCAGCTACTCACCAGCGGGAATCGCGGAATACGTGGTCGCCTTGGCCCTCCAATTACTGCGACGTTTGCCGGAAGTGACGACGCTGGTGGCCGCTGATCAACTTTTGACGGCCCGGGGCTTGACCGGACGCGAATTGAGTCGGCAAACCGTTGGCGTGGTTGGCTTCGGCCATATCGGTCAGTTGACCGCGAAACTGTTTCACCAGATGGGGGCGCGGGTCTTGGCATATGACGCGTATTATCATGGCGCCGAGCCAACTTGGCTCCGGCTGATGCCTGATCTGCCCAGCTTATTAGCGGAAAGTAATCTAGTAACGCTCCATGTTCCTGGGGTGCCGGCGAATCATCACCTCTTGAACGCCACCAATTTGGCGTTATTGCCAGCAGAGGCCTTGGTGATCAACACAGCTCGCGGCAATTTGATTGATACGCCAGCCTTGATCGCCGCTTTGAAAAAGGGCGCTTTAGGCGGCGCGGCGATCGATACCTTCGAACGGGAAGACCAGATCGAGCCCGCTGTTCAGCAACAACGACCGATCACTGACCCGCTTTACCGAGAGTTGCTCGCGTTACCCAATGTGCTGGTGACGCCGCACATCGCCTACCACACCAATGTCGCGGTGGAAAATATGGTTCAGGATTCTTTAGCGAATTTGTTGGCCTATGCCAGCAATGGGCAATTACAGACGCCGGTCACACATTGATTTGATCCGTTGAGGCAGCCGTGATGCGGCGGCCTTTTTAGATCTGGCAATGAATAATGACTAATGATTAATGATTAATGATCCATGATCAATGACTCATGACTCATGACTAATGCTGACTTGGGGCATTATACTGATTGCCGATGGGTATGGACCTGAGTAGGCCGCAACTGCCTGAGTCCGTTTGGTGTGAGGATCGCCCGCGAAGTCAGGCAAAATGGGGTCAAGCAGCACCGCCAGAAAACGCTTTCAAATTTCTAAAAACAAATTCGGTAAAACGCTTGCAACCGTTTACAAAGCGTGTTAATATAAGAATGTAAAGAGGAACAGGTGCCAGCCAGTCACCGATAGGATTATCAAACTGGCAGATTTAGAACTAATGATCATTAGTCAAGCGATGCTCAACGAAAGGCCAAAGTTGAGCCAAGTTTCAAGCAGGAGCAGTATTTAGTAACATAGATTTTGAACTATGGACCAAGTACAAGCAATTGCGACATGGTACTAAGCAATAATGTTTCAAGCACCGAACCAAGTTTTACCAGACTCAATATCAAACTAACGAAACAAGTGATATGGTAATTGCGTCAGAATTGAGTTTGCAGTTTAAGGACTAGAAAAGCTGAGTGAAAAGCAGAATTCTAGTTATCAATCATATCATGGAGGTGGATGTCTGAAATTACTTCGGACAGCACGTTACAACAAGGATCAATTTGATCGCGAGAACAATTAGCCGTTAATCATTTTTGATACGGAACACAGATAGCGTTTAGAAGTAGTGCGTAACGAATCTGATTCTTGTGACAATTGAATAGCATGAGGTGTTAAATATTAAGAACGTTAGAGATGATGCATCTGTAACCTCTTTACTTAACAAGATGACCTAGTCGAACTTGATCAGTCGACTGGGTCATTTTTGTGTGCAAAAATCACCCTCAGCCAAGACGATACACGTCTTGAGTGAGGGTGATCACTTTAAATTGGGTCTATAATTTTTGATGATAAAAAGATCCTGCTCTGGAAGAGAGAGCAGGATCTGCTTTATTCAAAACGTGCTGCGCGCAATTGACCGCTGTGCTTAACTACGCTAGGCTAATGCTCGCAATCAACCCATTCTCGCTGCGCATTTGTTGCGGGCCGTGCCGCATCATCAACTGATTCACTGAGAACTAGGTTTGTTTATCAGACAGACTGTCCTGGTGTCACCAATTTAAAACTGGTAACCACTAATCACGGTCGTCAGTTGCGTAGCTCCCCATCAAGTAGCAATAGCCTGCCAAATGGCGAGAGTGCTCATACGGCTGTTATAACGTTGAGCGGCTGGAGCGGAGAAATTCGGGGTGAGATCGCCGTGTCGTTATTCTTAGCGGCTTTGCCGCTTAGAATAAGGCTCAGCTTTGAGATTTTCGGTGGGTTTCCGAAAAGCTCAAAGTGACGCCCACAGCGAGCTCACCCCGAATTTCGCAGCGCAAGCTGCGGTTATAATTAAATTCTGATCAAAGCTCAGTGGTAGTTCGGTGAACTTTATTGGTAAGTCGCGATCGCCTTGATCAAGTCGGTTTCGTTACTGTAAATGGCGCCGTTCAACTTGATCAAACCGGTGGTATAAAGATTGAGATAATGAAATTGATTCTCGGCGATGGTTTGGAGCGCCGTCAGTTTTTGCTGATTGTCGGCGCCTTGTTGGCGGGAATCGGTATAAAGGCCGAGGATCGGGATTTCTTTGGCGTAGGCGACGCCGATCTCACTGGCGACGCCGGCGTCAATGACTGGGCCATCCAATACGGCGATCATCAGATCACTTTTCAAAACTTCCTCGGTATCGGCGTGAGCGATCATTTTGGAATCGGCGTAGGCTTGTTTGTCGTTGATCGCGGCGTTTTCTTGGGGTAAATAGATGGTGAGCTGCGGATAGGTGGCGCGGATCGCGGCGGCTAACTTGGCGTTGAAGCGGAAGTCGGCTTGCGAGAATAAACCATTGGCGAAGTAAATGTGCATCGGAAGAACCTCCAATTTATGATGGTCGCTTAAATTAATTGGCGCTAGTGGCGAGCTCGTTATTTTGTAAGCGGATCGACTCGTAGAAACCAGCAGTGGCAAGGTTGTAATAAGGAACCACGTAGATTGCTAGCAAGCCAAGGGTTAGGGCGATGCCGAGCTCCCATAATAAGAAGCTTAGTTCGAAGACGAACCAGTCCCATTTGTGGCCTTTCATAAAGGTCCAGCAAGTCTTGAGGAAGGCGAAATAGCCGTCGTCAGCGCCAATGTCGCTATAAAGCAGGTACAGTGGCTGGAACGCGAAGAGCAAGAGAATCCCAGGAACGACCAAGAGGATGGTACCAATGAGGGTGGCTAAATTACTGAGTAGATAAAGGACTAAGAAGGGGATGAAGAAGGTTGAGGAGAATGTCAGAAATTGTTGTTTGAACGGTGCGGTCAAAGGTGTTTCTTTAGGCTGTCTTAACCAGCGCAAACTTGCGATAGTGATGCCGGCCGTCAACAACGCGATAAACAGGTCGGAGATAACTCCGGAATAAGTAAAGGTAATGTTGATATCGCCAAATGGGTTGAGGTTGACTCCAGAATTGACTATTTTCCACATAACGGTACTTTCTCCAGAATGATTAGGGGCAGCATCGATCATTTGATAACTGGCGTGACTGATCTGCCAATTGTTGAAGATACTAAGGATGATTGCCACACTGTTTAAAGCGAGGACGGCGCCTTTATTATCGCGAAAACGAGCTTTTGCTTGTTGCTTGATCTCAGCGCGTGTCAAAATTGTTGCCATTACCAAGAACTCCTTTGTTGAGATTGAAGTCGAGTAAAATTAAAGCCGTGAATCCGTGTCAGAATCGATGTGCTCGTCTTTGACCTGTTCTGTTTGGCGGATCGCGTCGTAGAAAGCGGCGACGGCCAAATTGTGGTAGGGCATGAAGTAGATTCCCAACAAGCCTGCGGTCAAACCAACTCCGATATACCAAGGAATGAAGCTTAATTCAAAGATAAACCAGTCTAGCTTGTGTCCGCGCATAAAGCGCCAAGAATGGCCAATCATCTCGAAGAAGCCCTTGCGCGGACCGTCATCGGCATACAGCAGGTAAATTGGCGCGTAAGCAAGCTGGAGGATAATACCGGGAATCACGAAAGCGATGAGACCCAGGTCAATAATGATCGAGGTCAGCATGAATAGAACAATGAAAGGCACGAAAAACTCCGAGAAGCCAACAAATTGTTGGGCGAAGGGCCGTTCCAAGCGGGTGTCGGCATCTTGCCGCAACCAGCGTAAGGAACTGACGGAGATCCCGGCGCTAAGGAGCGCGCCTAGGATACTGCTGATTAGCCCAGCGCCGTATGAGGCTTGATTGCTGGTCATCATCTCAGCAACCGAAGTCTGGGCGTCCAAATCCGAGGGATCAGCTAACTGGGGATTATTAATGGTCGCGGCAATCGCTAGGGCGGTCACTATGATCGCGATGACAAGAGCGACAATCCCTAAAATGATCGGTAAGCTGTTCAAGGCGAACGCCTCACGAAAATGACCTTTCATGCGCGCCTTCGCTCGTTGCTTGATTTCACCACGTGTCACTGTTGTTTGCATTAGTTTAACCTCCTAAAGTAACGTTTATAAAGTGCTCGAATAAATTATAGCATTATTAGCGAGGACAACCTAGTCGCTGACGGTAGAATTTAGCTTGCGACTATCTCCGTTTGTCCCCGAGTTAGTTGCAAAACTCAACGTTGCCTAAGAAGTCACGGGCTGATTTGGGGTGGCCTAACGTCGCTGTTTCTTCGCGTCAGCGCGGCGCACCAGTTTGACAACCGTTTCAACGCGGGCAGTTTGGGGAAAGAGGTCGATCATTTGAATATGGGCGACCCGATATTTCTTAGTCAATTCCACTAAATCCCGGGCCAAGGTCGATTCGTTACAGGAAATATAAACGAATTTCTCTGGTTCCTGAGTCAAAATCGTTTCCAGTAAGCTGGGCGCTAAACCGGTGCGCGGCGGATCGACAACTAAGGCGGTAAATTGTTGGCCTTGGGCGGTCAGCTCGGGCCAAATCGTTTCTACTTTACCTGTTAAATAGCGGGCGTTGGTGATGCCGTTGTGTTGACAATTTTGTTCAGCATCTTGGACAGCCTCGGGAATCTCTTCGATCCCGACCACGTTTTTGACAGCGTGGGCGAGACTAAGGCCGATCGTGCCCACGCCTGCGTACGCGTCCAACAGCGTGTCTTGTTTGGTCAGCGCCAACAATTCAGCGACCAACTGGTACATTTTCTCCGTTTGCGTCAAGTTTAATTGTAAGAAGGCGCGGGGTGACAGTAAGAAGCGCAAGTCCCCAACTTGTTCCTCTAAGTAGGGTTCGCCAGCGAGTAGCCAAGTCTCGTCGCCCCAGAACAAGCCATCTTTCGTGGGATTGAAGTTTTGGTTGATGCTCACGACTTCGGGGATCTCCTGTTGGATCGCCGCGATCAGGGCTTGCTTTTGCGGTAGTTTCTTCGAATTGGTGATCAGGGTCAACTGGACCTGGTTCCGCAAGTGGGAATCGCGGACGGCCATGCCTTTGATGATCCCGGAGTTCTGTTCAGGGTCATAGATCGGTAGCGCCAGTCGTTGCAAAATCGGTAATAATTTGCGACAGACTGCGAGACTTAGTGGACTTTGGGTCGGCATTTCCGGGAGATCGACCAGTTCTTGCGTATTTGGTCGGTAGAGACCAGCAATCAATTGACCAGTCGCGGTCTGGCGAATCGGAAATTGGGCTTTATTGCGATAGTGCCAAGGATCCGCCATCCCGATCGGCGCGGCGAATGGGTATTTTTCATAGCCGCGGGGTTTGAATTTAGCCAAGGCTTGGCGAATCAAGTCATCTTTGAAAAGCAGTTGTTGCGGATAACGAATGTGCGCCAATTCCAGACCGCCCACTAGCCCAGCCAATTTGGTGGCGGGATTGTCCCCCGTCACGCGCGCGGCGGAAGTTTGGCGCAGTCGGTGGATCTGGGCGTTGATGTAGCGATCGGTGACTTTGGTGACCTGGCAAACGGCGACTTCATGGGGCAATAACCCGGGCACAAAGACGACTTTGTGGTGATAATACCCGATACCTTCGCCGTTGATGCCGATTTTCCGCGCTGTGATCGGAAAGCGTTGACCAATTGTGACATTTGTTGCTGAATTTTCTGATTCCATCATAGGCCTCAATTCTTAAACTTGCATGTTATAATAACGAAAGTGACTACCATTAGTATAATTGATTTCGCCAGTGAAAGCGATTGGAGATGAGTGAAATGGCCACGATCACCAAAATCAGCGCCCAGAAGCGACCGGGACGTTATAATATTTTCCTCGATGAGCAATACGCCTTCCCGGTCAGTGAAGAAGTGCTGATCAAATACGGTCTGCGCAAGGGCATTGTCCTGGACGAGGCCGCCCAAGACGAGCTAAAAAAAGCCGACGCGGATACGCAAGCTTACCAGTTGGCTTTGAGTTATTTAAGTTACCAATTACGCACGGTCAAAGAAATGACCGATTATCTCCGTGATCATGATGTTTCCGCGGACACGGCCGCCGATGTGATTGCCCGGTTACAAAAGCAAGGCTACATGGACGACGGTGAATACGCCCGCGCTTATATTCGCACGAATATGCGCCTTTCCTTGAAAGGACCGGCCGTTTTGGCTCAAGAACTGAAGCGGCGGGGCATTCGCGACCAAAATCAATTGGAAGACGCCTTATTGCAATATGATCAGGCAACCTTGATTGAAAATGGGACCAAACTGGCCCAGCAAGTTTGGCAGCGGCAACATAATTTGTCAGGCTACGCACGTCAGCAGAAAGCTCGGCAGGCGTTACAAACAAAGGGCTATCGTGGCGATGATCTGCAACTTTTTTGGGCAGACCTGGATTTTGAGTTAGACGCGGAGGAGGAAGATTCAGCGTTGACCCTGGCCGCGCAAAAAGCCGCCCGTCATTACCGCCCGCTTACGGAACGCAAGCAATTGCAGAAGTTTAAGCAGGCGTTGATGCGTAAAGGCTTCAACTTTGATCAGATCAATGGGTGGCTGGACGAGCATCTCGATGAGTTGGATTAGTTGGCGGTTGAACTGATTTTGAACTTAAAGCTCTATTCTTGAACCTGTGCTTGATTGCAGGTTTTGGTGGGTGTTGCGCGTGAGCGCAACCGGGTCGGGCCATTTGTGCGGCTGGAACGCAGTGGGCGTTGTTTTGAGCCAATCCGAAACCCACGGCTTGTCTCAAAATCGAGCCTTATTCTAAGCGGCAAAGCCGCAAAGAATAATTTCACTGCTGAGCCGCATGGCCCGACCCGGTTGCTAGGCAGAATTGAGCTTATCTGCAATCGAGGCGAAAGATTCGACGGAGTTTTTTGCAAGCGAGCGGTTAAACAATCGTCCGCTTTTTTGGTGGTCCAGCAATACCAACTGATTCCAGCAGTCTGTGCTTGATTGCAGTTTTAGTGGGTTTGAGTGGGGACGCAACCGCCTCAGGACGTTTGTCGTGGCTGGAACGCGGTGGGCATCGTTTGAAGCCAATCCGCAAAGTGCGCGGCTTGTCTTCAAATCGAGCCTTATTCTAAGCGATAAATCGCTAAGAATAATCGGTTCTTTCTAACGTTTGGCGAATGGCCTTAAAATTTCTCGATAATCGAGAGTCTTGCTTCCGGAATTTGAGAAATTGCAACACGCAACATTAGATAAAAGGTTGGCTTGATGCGGTCATTTGTTTCCTATCACTCCAATTAATTTAGTTGAAGTATTTATTCGTCGCCCTGAAAGCTGCTATACCAGTGTTGATCGCGTCTTCGCCAAAGTTTAGAAAGAACCGAATAATCTCACCGCTGAGCCACACGTCCTGAGGCGGTTGCTAGGCAGAACTGAGCCTATCTGTAATCAGGGCGAAGGATTTGACGAAGCGCTTTTGCAAGTGTGGTGGTCAAACAATTGCCCTCTTTTGGGGTGGTACGTCAATGTCAACTGATTTGGATTAGGAGGTCCGGCTATTTTGCGTAGGTTGAACGTCTTTGTCTGTTTCCTAAACAATCTTTGAGTTGCGACCGATTCAACTGATTCATCAATATCCTGTCCTAGTTCATCAGACAGATTGTACTGGTGTCACCAATTTAAAGCATGCGACCACTAGCCATGGTCGTCAATTGCTGGCTTCTCATCAATTGACCATAGTTTGCCGAGTGGCGTGAGTGCTCAAACGGCTGTTATAACGTTGAGCGGCTGGAGCGGAGAAATTCGGGGTGAGATCGCCGTGAAATTGGTCTTAGTGGCTATGCCACTTAGACCAAGGCTCAGCTTTGAGATTCGCGGGTTTTGCGAAGCTCAAAGTGACGCCCACAGCGATCTCACCCCGAATTTCGCAGCGCAAGCCGTGGACATCATTGAAAAGAGCTCATCAACCTAGCTAATGCTTAAAGTCAACCCGTTACGGTCCGCAGTTGCTTTTATCTTTCCCGGTTCTTTGTTATAATAAACTGGAATAAATTTTTTGCACCGGGAAAGTAGGGTAAATATGCAGGTTCCCAAGGAAGGGGACTATATCGCTATCCAAAGTTACAAGCATGATGGCAGTTTGCATCGGACCTGGAAAGAAACAATGGTGCTGAAGACGAGTGATAATTCACTGATCGGTTGTAATGACCACACCCTAGTGACGGAAGACGATGGCCGTCATTGGGTCACACGCGAACCAGCAATCGTTTTTTTTCATAAACATTACTGGTTTAATGTCATTGCGATGATCCGTGATAACGGCGTGGCGTATTATTGCAATTTGGCGACACCGTATACACTGGATCGGCAGGCCTTGAAGTATATAGATTATGATCTGGATGTGAAGGTTTTTCCAGATGGTGAGAAGCGGTTGTTGGATGTGGATGAATACAAGGCCCACAGTGCGCAGTGGCACTATTCGCCGGAGATTGATCATATCTTAAAGGAAAGCACCAAGGTTTTGGTCGATTGGATCAACCAAGGCAAGGGCCCATTCTCCCAGGCTTATGTGGATCTGTGGTACCGTCGTTATCAGGAATTGTTACATCGCCGTGCTTGAGCATCGCGCGTGATATAGTCCAAAAAGGCTGGGACAAGCGATTGTTTCACGCCTTTTTATTTTAGAGAGTGCGGAGCGCAACGGTTTGACTTCGAGCATTAGCCTAGCTCTGGTTTTGGAAGCGTCCTTTGCTTCCGGAACCAGAGCGTAGCTAAGCACAGAAGTCAGTTGCGCGCAGCACGTTTTGATAGAGAGTGCGAACCACCCCGGGTAGCTCCTGAGCATTAGCCTAGCAATTCTTTTAGAATCCGGGCTGATCTGCTCCGTGGGTGTGGGAAGTCGTTTCAACAAAAGGGGAGAAAAGTTCAATGGCGAAAAGACGACGCCGAAAACAAACGAAAACAAAATTAACCTCACTGATTGCGGTGCTGATCATTGCCGGCTTGGTTTGGTTGGCGCAAGATCCTAGTAAATTTCTAAGTCGGTCAGGCGAAGAGAGCACGTCCACCAGTCAGGTCAGTTCATCCGCCTCGGCTGGCGGAAGTTCCCAGGCGTTGACCAATAGCCAAGTCCAGGCGGAGGCGCCGGCAAGTTCTGGTTCAGAAAAGGCCAGTCAGCAAATCGTTCAGGCCAATCAACTTAGTGGGTTGACTTTTGGCGGGAAGCAGATCATTGCCGTCAACCAGAATCGGCCGACATTTTCTTCAAGCGAGTTGAGTCTGAGTCGCGGTGCGTGGCAGAGCTTCACGAATCTTGACCAGTTCAACCGGGTGGGGGTGGCCAACGCCATGTTGCAGCAAAGTTTGATGCCCACGACCAAGCGGGAGCGGCTGTATATTCAGCCCAGCGGTTGGCACAATCGTAAAATCACCATCAATGGCCACAGCGATTATCTTTACAATCGTTGCCACTTGATCGGCTATCAATTGACTGGGGAAAATAACAACCCGAAGAATTTAATGACGGGGACCCGCTCGTTGAACGATCCGGCGATGACCTATTATGAAAATGCCGTGGCGGAGTATCTCAAAGAAACGGGCCATCATGTTCGCTATCAGGTGACGCCGATCTTTGTGGGGTCAGAACTGGTCGCCCGCGGCATCCACATGATGGGCCGTTCGATCGAGGATGGTCAGATCGCGTTTAATATTTACATTTTTAATGTACAGGCGAATTATCAAATCAATTACCAAACAGGTACCAGTAAGGCTGCCTAAGCAACCAAGCTTGGCGGTCTGGGTTTTTAAGCCTGGTGGGGCGGTTGACGGCTAGACTAAGTTTTGTAGCTTGAACAAATTTTAGGATATGTGGAGGAATCAATCATGGAAATCACAGCGAAATCAGCGCTAACGCTTGTTGGGCAAGTCGCGTTGGCTCATGACATCAGCGCCAATGGGAGTTTCTATAATGTGTGGCAGGACTTCGAAGACGAGCCAGCTTTGGCGGCCTTGGATCAGCAGTTGATTGCCAACCAGGGCGCCAGCAATCGAGTGGGGCTCTTGATTTTCTCACCGGATGGCTATCAATTCTGGACGGGGGTCGCGGTTCCTGACCAAGTGGCCACACCAGCAGGTTGGCACCGGTATCAGGTTCCCGCGGGCCCCGCTGTCGATTTGGTTCAGGCGGATCCTCAATTTTTACCACAAGTGCCGGCTAGTTATAAGCTCAATCAGGTTTATGCGGCGGCGGATCAGGCTCAAATCAAGTTACCTGAGAGTTTGGGTCACGCGGAGTTGCCTTACTTCTTGGAACAGTTGACCTTTACGACCAGTCTGGATGCGCCGCAAAGTCAATATTACCGCATTTACGACAGTCCCGAGATCGAAGCATTGGAGGATGATCTGGACTAATATTTTTTGAATCGGAATAACGCAAAAGGTTCAGTCGATGAGTCATCAACTGAACCCTTTTTTACGTCATTTTGGGAAAAACATGGCGCGCCTATTTGACCAAGCGCTGGCCGTTAGTGTTGGTCGGGATCGATGCTCAACACATCATAGGCCACGTAGGAGCCGATGGCGGTGGAAATGAACATCGCGACGATCAGCCAACCGATCAAGCCCCACATCACCAGACTTTGGGCAAACCAAGTCCGAATCACGAAAACACCGATGATAGTCAGCAGAAAGTCTAGGCCGAAGTTGAACAACACCAGGCGCTTATTGCCCCGAACCAAGAAGAAGCGGCCAAAGAAGGCGACCAGAGATTTGGCGTCTTGCAAAACCAGCAGATTCAGCGGGCGTTGGATCGTGAGTTTTAGCGCGGACAGGAAAGTCGCGCCAACAATTCCGCCGACGCACAGCCGCCACCAGTTGGACCAATGCAGCACCAAGGCGTTGTAGGCGCTGGCGACGAGCAAGATCGCGATCAAATAGGGAATCATAAAGAGAAATAAATAAGTAATATTTAGTTTGGAACGAGACATGATTTTTCCTCCACCTTCATTGGTTCTGTCGGGTCAGCGTCTGTTTCATTTCCTGGTGTTTGATATTGGCGTCCAGGAAAATCGGCCGTGCCGTCGCTTGATAACCTAAGCGTTCATAGAAGCCTTGCGCCGAAAGTTGCGCCGCTAAAATCAAGTAAGGCACCTGTTGCGCTTGGGCCGCAGCCGCGATCTCCGCCAAAACAGCTTGACCGTAACCGTGATGGCGCGCGCTTTTGATCGTGGCCACGCGCTGAATGTGCCACCCACCATCGGGTTCCACCACAACGCGGGCGGTGGCGACGGGCTGGCCCGCCCAATAGCCGACATAATTCACGGCGCGAGCGTCATTGGCGTCGACCTCGATGGCCAGAGGAACATGCTGCTCCACGACAAAAACTTCTTTGCGTATTCCTAGGGCGTCCTGATATAATTGAGTTGTTGTTCCTTGTGCTTGTTTAATGATGAGTGCCATGCTTGACCACCTAACTATTCTGCTATTATTATACCCGATTGTTAGCAATTGTCATCCGCTAATGAGGATTATGGAGAAGTTCATGTATACAAAATTAAAAAATTCCAAGCTACTCTTGATCAGCGTGCAATTATTGGTGCTCGCCACCTTGATTCTGGTGCTAAACCAGATCAGCTTCGTTTTCGGCCCGATCCAGACTTTTGCGGCCACGCTTTTTGGCCCGTTCTTGTTCGCCGGGTTCTTATTTTATTTATTGAACCCGTTGATCAATTTGTTGGAGAAATGGCACGTTAAGCGTGGTTGGGGGATTTTGATCGCCTTCATTCTCCTGTTTGGCCTGCTGTTCTTGAGCATCGCGGCGGTGATTCCGAAACTGACCAGTCAAATGACGACAATCATCAAAAACTTGCCCACACTCGCCAGCTCTATTCAAAATTCGTTTCAGGATTTCCTGAGCAGTGATTGGGCGCAGAAATATAACATTAGTCAAATGCTAAGCGATAGTAACTTGCAACCTAGCCAACTTTACACGAGAATCACCAAATTTGTGACCGCGAACTTCGGCAATGTAGGCAGTGTGGTCACCTCGATCAGTGGCTTTGCGGTCAGCGCTTTGACCGTGCCAGTGATTCTTTACTATCTATTGAAGGATGGCCACAAGCTGATCCCCAATATCCAACGCTTCTTCCCGGAGCGCTTTCGGGGTGAGGTCGCTGAATTGTTGCGCAAAATGAACGAGACCATCTCCACCTATTTCGCCGGGCAATTCCTGGATATGCTTTTCGTCGGAACTTTGACCTTTATCGGCTATCTGATCATTGGCATGCCCTACGCGTTACTGCTCGGCGTTGTTGCGGGGATCATGAACATTGTGCCTTATATCGGACCTTGGCTGGGCGTTTTCCCCGCGGTCCTTGTCGCGCTGACCGTGTCCTTTCCCAAAGCAATCCTCGTCGCCATCGTGGTGATCATTGTCCAACAGGTCGACGGCAACTTGCTCTATCCCCACGTGATCGGGCGAACCCTGCAGATCCATCCATTGACGATCATCGTTTTGATCCTGGTCGCCGGCAATATGTTTGGTTTCATCGGCGTGGTGCTATGCATCCCGGTTTATGCTGTCAGCAAAACGATCGTCAAATATTTACTGGATATTTATCGCTTACGGCGCCAGGCCAAGTCCGAAGCCGTGATCACCGAACCGGCCGAGAAGAAATAGGCGCGCGAATTAGGGGCGCGGGCAATTGGTTGGATTGATTGAAAAAGTTTAGCTCCTGTTCTTGGATGTTCGCTTGATTGCAGGTGTGGTAGGGTGTTGCGCGTGAGCGCAACCGGCTGGGACTGCTGTTGCGGACTGGAACGTGGTGGGCGCTGTTTTGAGCCAATCCGCAAAATGCGCGGATTGGCTCAAAACCAGGCCTTGTCCTAAGCGGCAAAGCCGCCAAGGACAATTTCACCACTGAAACGTGTTCGCCGACCTAGCTTCTTCCGCTTAGCTACGCAACTATTCCGGAGGCACAAACCAGCCTCCAAAATAGTTGCTAGGCTAATGCTCAGAAGCAATGCAGGTCGGCTCTCACTCTGGATAGAGCCGCGCAGTCCCAGCCGGTTGCTGGTCAAAATTGAGCCTATCTGCAATCGAGGCGGGGACGCAATCGGGTCGGTCCATTTGTGCGGCTGGAACTCAGTGGGCGTCGTTTTGAGCCTTATTCCAAGCGGCAAAGCCGCCAAGAATAATTCTACTGCTGAGCCGCATGGCCCGACCCGGTTGCTAGGCAGAATTGAGCTTATCTGCAATCGAGGCGAAGGATTTGACGAAGTGCTATTGCAAGCGAGCGCTCAAACAATTGCCCGCTTTTGTGGTGGTACGGCAATACCAACTGATGTGGATTATTTGGTCGGGATATTTCGGTAGTCTAACAGCACATCTCACTTATTTAATTAAATTCTGGCTGGAAATCTTTACCAGTTTCCTCAACAATCCTTAGTTGGAACCCAACCAATTCAGCTGATTCATCAAGAACTTGCCTCAGTTCATCAGATAGGCTTCACTGGTGTTACTAATTTGAAGTTTGTAACCACTAACCACGGTCGTCAATTGCGTGGATCCTCATCAATTGACCATAGCTTGCCGGTCGGCGTGAGTGCTCAAACGGCTGTTATAACGTTGAGCGGCTGGAGCGGAGAAATTCGGGGTGAGATCGCCGTGAAATTGTCCTTGGCGGCTCTGCCGCTTAGGACAAGGCCTGATTTTGAGACAAGCCGCGTCCTTTGCGGATTGGCTCAAAACAGCGCCCACAGCGAGCTCACCCCGAATTTCGCAGCGCAAGCTGCGGGCACGCTACTTTCCAACAATTCAACCAAAAAGATGTTCTGCACTCTTTTGGTCGGGGATATTGAAAGCTTTATATTCTATTGGTATAATTAAGCGATTGAACTAATTTTGGAAATATGAAAGTGAGTGGATTTATTAATGAGTGGTGACCCGGCCAGTTCTTCGTTGGGTGGACAGATACTTTTGATCGCGATTTTGACCTTGGTGAATGCGTTCTTTGCTGCGGCCGAAATGGCGATCGTCTCCGTTAATCGTACTAGGATCGAAACTGAGGCAAGCGATGGCGACAAAAAAGCCCAGTCCTTGCTGCAAGTCATGAATGACTCCAGCAGTTTCCTAGCGACGATCCAAGTTGCAATCACCTTCGCTGGTTTCTTATCATCGGCCAGCGCCGCAACTTCAATGGCCAAACTTTTGACCCCATTATTCGGCGATGCCAGTTGGGGTCCACAGGTTTCAGTGATCGTGATCACGATCATTTTGTCGTATATCTCATTGGTTTTCGGGGAATTGTTCCCGAAGCAGATCGCCTTAGCCAAGGCGGAACAAGTCGCAAAGATGAGTGTGGGACCGATCAAGTTCGTGCGTGGCTTTATGCGGCCCTTTGTCTGGTTGCTTTCCGCGTCAACGAATCTATTGGTCAAAATCACACCCGCCGATTTGTCCACGACGGATAGTCAGGTAACTCGTGACGAAATGCTTTCCGTGATCGAGAAATCGCGGAAAACTGGGGTGATCAATCCTGATGAGTACAATATGCTCGAAGGGATCATCAATTTCAATGATATTATGGCCCGGGAAGTCATGGTGCCGCGGACTGACGCGTTTATGATCGACATCAACGACACTGATAGTGAGAATATCGATTTGATTTTGGATCAACCGTATTCTCGAGTGCCGGTTTATCGTGAGGACAAGGATATTGTGGTCGGCGTTTTGCACATCAAGAAGATTTTGCAACAGGCCCGGGAAGTTGGCTTCGATAATTTGAAGTTGGCCGAGATCATGACGCAGCCTTTGTTCGTTCCCGAAACCATCACCATTAATGAATTACTGTTAGAAATGCAAAAAACCCACCAACAGATGGCGATCTTGCTGGATGAATACGGTGGTGTGGTCGGTTTGGCCACGATCGAAGACTTGATCGAAGAGATCGTTGGCGACATCGATGATGAATCCGACGCGACGGAAACGCTGTTCTCAAAGGTCAATGAGCACAAATATGTGATCGCGGGTAAAATGCCGCTATCTGATTTCAATGATCAGTTTTCAACGAATCTGGAAAATGATGATGTTGATACGATCGCCGGCTTTGTGATCACCGAGTTAGGCACGATCCCGCAAAACGGTCAACATTTACAAGTGAAACTGGACAACGGCATGGTTTTGACCACAGGCCTAGTCCAAGGCTCACGTTTGGAGAATGTTACCTTAGAATTGCCCCCAGAAGTCACGGAAACGAATTCGGAGGCGCCAGAGTAGCAGGTGCGCGACGGCAAGGTCAGTTCTTGCTGTCGCGCTTTTGTTCGGTGCAAATGTGTGCGGCGCTGGCTTCGCTGTTTCTGGGCAAGCGATCCCGGCAAACCCGGCGTTCTTGGTATTCAAGCCATGCGGTTTGTCAGTAGCAACGAGTGATTTCGGCGCGGCGAACACGATAATTTCTGATAATTTCTAGTTGGCATAGTTTTATGAAAGAGGCAAAAAATGGATAATCAACAATTACAGCAAGCCGTGGAAAAACGGCGGACCTTCGCAATTATTTCTCACCCCGATGCCGGGAAAACCACGATCACCGAGCAAATGTTGCTCTTTGGTGGCGTGATTCGGCAGGCGGGAACGGTCAAAGCCAAGAAGTCGGGCAATTTCGCGACTTCTGACTGGATGGAGATCGAAAAGAAGCGGGGCATTTCGGTAACAAGTTCCGTGATGCAGTTTGATTTCGAAGGCAAACGGGTCAATATTTTGGACACTCCTGGGCATGAGGACTTCTCGGAAGATACTTACCGGACCTTGATGGCCGTGGACGCGGCCGTGATGGTGATCGACTCCGCGAAAGGGATCGAGCCACAAACAAAGAAACTCTTTAAAGTCGTTAAAAAGCGGGGCATCCCGATTTTCACCTTCATGAATAAATTGGACCGTGATGGCCGCGAACCCCTGGATCTGATCGCGGAATTGGAAGAACTGCTGGACATCGAAGGCGTCGCCATGAACTGGCCGATCGGCATGGGTAAAGGACTACAAGGCCTTTACAACCGGCGGCAACAGCGGGTCGAATTATACCGACCAGCTGATCCTGACCAGCGCTTTCTCCCTTTGGATCCGGACAGCGGCGATCTGATCGGCGACCAACCATTAAAGGAAGAGTCTGTCTTCCAACAGGCGTTGGCCGATGTGGAGTTGCTCGACGAGGCGGGCAATCAGTTTGATTTAGCCAAGGTCCAACAAGGCCAGCAGACGCCAGTTTATTTCGGTTCGGCGTTGACCAACTTCGGGGTGGAAACCTTCCTGAAAAGTTTCCTGAGTATGGCGCCGGCACCCAGCGAACATTTATTGCAAGATGGTAGCGAGCTTAGCGCGACGGATGAGGATTTTTCCGGATTTGTTTTCAAGATCCAGGCGAATATGAATCCGGCCCACCGTGATCGGATCGCCTTTGTTCGTATTTGCTCCGGTGAATTTACCAAGGGAATGAACGTGACTTTGGCGCGGACAGGCAAGGTGCTCCGCCTGAATAACGCGACGGAATTCATGTCAGATGAGCGGGAACAAGTTTCCAGCGCCGTGGCTGGCGATATCGTGGGTCTTTATGATACCGGTAATTTCCAGATCGGTGATAGCATTTTTGGCGGCAAGCGGACGATCGAGTTTGAGAAATTGCCGCAATTTACGCCGGAATTGTTCATGGAAGTTCGCGCCAAGAACGTGATGAAACAGAAGTCCTTCCACAAAGGCATGCAACAGCTGGTCCAAGAAGGCGCGGTTCAGTTGTACAAAACTTACACCACCGACGAATATATTTTAGGCGCGGTCGGTCAGTTGCAATTCGAAGTTTTCCAATACCGGATGCTCCACGAATACAATTCGGAAGTGACGATGAAACCGATCGGCTCGCGGATCGCGCGCTGGATCGACTCAGAACAATTGGACCAAAAGATGTCCTCGAATCGGAACTTGCTGGTCAAGGACTTGGCAGGTCAACCCCTCTTCTTGTTCGAGAATCGCTTCGCCGAGAACTGGTTCCGGGATAAATATCCTGATGTCAAGCTAACGGCCAAACTGTAAAAATAACGGCTGATTTACGGCTATCTCAACTTTGTTGGGATAGCTTTTTTTGATACTTTTTGCCGGTCACGGTTCTGACCGGTGCTTGATTGCGGGTTTGAGTGGGTGTTGCGCGTGAGCGCAACCGGCTGGGACTGCTGTTGCGGACTGGAAACGTGCTCACCGACCCAGCTCCCTGCGCTTAGCTACGCAATTGTTCTGGAGGCAAAGTGCGGCTTCCAAAACAATTGCTAGGCTAATGCTCAGGAGCTGACCGGGTCGGTTCGCACTCTGTTTCGAACGTGGTGGGCGTCGTTTGAAGCCAATTCCAAAAGCGGGAATTGTCTTCAAATCGAGCCTTGTCCTAAGCGACAAAGCCGCCAAGGACAATTTCACCACTGAGCCGCGCAGTCCCAGCCGGTTGCTAGGCAGAATTGAGCCTATCTGCAATCGAAGTTGGGTATCTGACAAAGTGGTTTTGCAAGCTAGATGTCAAACAATTGCCCACTTTTGGGGTGGTACGGCAATGCCAACGGATTCCAGAATCCTGTACTTAATTGCAGGTGTGGGTGGGTTTGGATGGGGACGCAACCGCCTCAGGACGTTTGTCGTGGCTGGAACGCAGTGGGCATCGCTGAGCCACACGTCCTGAGGCGGTTGCTGAACAGAATTGAGCCGATCTGCAATTCGAGTTGGGTATCTGACGAAGTGCTTTTGCGAGATCGAGGTCAAACAACGCCCTTTTTTAATGGTACGGCAACACCAACAGCTTCAGATTAGAAGTTCGGAACATTTTGCGTAAGCCGAACACATTTCTATTCGTTTCCGTAACACTCCACGGGTGGAAACCGACCGACTCAGCTGATTCATCAAGAACTTGCCCTGGTTCATCAGACAGACTGCGCTGGTGTCACCAAGTTAAGAATTGTAATCACTAACCACGGTCGTCAATTGCGTGGATCACCATCAATTGACCATAGCCTGCCAGCTGGCGTGAGTGCTCAAACGGCTGTTAAAATGTTGAGCGGCTGGAGCGGAGAAATTCGGGGTGAGATCGCCGTGAAATTGTCATTGGCGGCTTTGCCGCTTAGGACAAGGCCTGATTTTGAGACAAGCCGCGCACTTTACGGATTGGCTCAAAACAGCGCCCACAGCGAGCTCACCCCGAATTTCGCAGCGCAAGCTGCGGCCAAGCTACTTTTAGGGTGGTACGGCAATGCCAAAAGATTCGGATTAGGAGATCGGGACATTTTGCGTAGGCTGAACATCTCTACTTGTTTCCTGAACGATTCCTGAGTGAAATCGACCAATCCAGCTGATTCATCCATAGCTTGCCTTGGTTCATCAGACAGACTGCGCTAGTGTCACCAAGTTAAGAATTGCAATCACTAACCACGGTTGTCAATTGCGTGGATCTCCATCATTTATCATAGCTTGCCAGTCGGCGTGAGTGCTCAAACGGCTGTTATATCGTTGAGCAGCTGGAGCGGAGCGTGGCGTTGGTGGTCCGTTCGTTTATTGGCGGAAGGTCGGGCTGGGGGTGAGTCAGCCGCGATATTATTGTTGGCGATTTATCGCCTACAATAAGGTCGAGCTTGAAGATTTTCGGTGCATTTCCGAAAAGCTTCAAGTCGTGCCCGCAGCGTTCCACCACCCCCAGCCCGACCTGGAGCCCCACCACATCTGCCCACCACCAACGCCAAACGCAGCGCAAGCTGCGGCCAACCTACTTTTGCCCGTCACCACCCAACCCCAACTCTCAGTAGTGAAATTGCGGCAGTAACGTCTTGATCCGATTGATCAGCTTCTGAATCTCAGTGGAACTGGAAATCGTCGGACTCAATAAATAGAACTCCCGCCGGAAGTCGCTGGAAAGCTGCTGGTAGGGCAACAAGGTATCGGTGATCGAACGCTTGGAGACAATGGCCTTGCCAATCCGCATACTGACCAGCTTGGTGATCAAATTATCATCGCTGACCTTGATCAAATGAGTTGGCCGAATGTGATGTTCGTTGAAGTAGCGTTCGGTATATTCCCGTTGCGTTGAACCGGCGCGACCAATGATCCATTCAGGGCTTTCCAAGTTGCCGGCCAGGACCAATTCATCGGAAGTGAAGGCCATCTGTTCAACTTGTTGGGCTACGAAAGGTTTCTCCAAGATGCCAAAAGCGATTTCGTGTTTCAGGATATCTTCCAAGATCACTTCGGAATCGGCAGTAATGATTTCAAAATCAAATTGATCGAAATAGTTTTGCAGATTTTCCATTAATTTGGGTAAGACGAACAGAGAGGTCGTTGGCGAAACGCCGATCGCACAGCGGATTCGGGGACTGCGGTGGCTTTTGACCAAATGGTTCAGTGAGTTTTCCCAATTCTGGAGAATAATTTGCGAATCCCGATAAAACCGGTTGGCGTTTTCGGTGGGGACGACGCCTTTATTGCCGTTACGCTCGAATAGTTGGACACCCAGGTGGGCCTCAAGTTTCTTGATCTGGATCGAAATACTAGGTTGCGTGACATAAAGATCCTTCGCCGCTTTGGTGATCGAGCGGGTCTCGTAAACCTTTTGAAAGACGGTTAAATCCTGAAACATCAGCGTTTACTCCCTTTTATAAATAATATTTATGAGAACATATAGAAATATAATATCACGAATTTATTGTGAAATAAACAATTTAAGTATTTTCTACCTAATGCTGATTTGACGGGACTGAACGTTTTGAATTTCGCTAATTCGGCCTGATTTTTGATCAATTTTATAATAAAATCACAAGCGAGAAAGGGCTGTCATTCACATAGCTCCTCTTAAACATTAAGAATATTTATGCTAATCTAAGGGTGAGCGATCTTCAGCTGAAAACTCATGATTATTTTTCTTAGCACTTATTCAGGTTGATGGAGAAAGGGATGGCGAAATGAAGCATCTGGATCGGATCTTAGGGTTTGGGTTATTGTTGATTCTACTTGTTGGTGCACCATTTGTTTTACCAACCAATATGCATTATATTCGTTTATTATTTGGGTTGGCGTTGGGTTATATCTTATCACGGTCATATACCGGCTTTGCGGGCAGTGTTAATCGGGCCTACAATACGGGGTCCACGAAATTGATGCGGACCTTGATGTTCATGTTCTTTATCACTTCTGTGGCGGTGGCCGGTTTCCTCATGTTGGAGCCGGATGTGACCAAATATTCATTGTGGGTCAATCCGATCAATTTCGGTTTATTATTAGGTGGACTGCTGTTCGGATTTGGAATGTCGTTTTCTTCTTGCTGCGCTTCCGGGGTGATGACCGACCTAGCGACGGATCTACCACGGGCAGGGGTAACATTGGTCTTCTTCACGTTGGGCGTTTTTCTTGGTTTCCCACTGCAAGCGACGCAATCGTGGGTCAAAGATTCCTGGTTCACGACCGCGACCGGCGCGAAGTACTCAAATGGCGTCTTTATGCCGGACTGGTTCAAAGGTGGTATTCTGAACGGTTACTTAGGCGCGGTGATCATTACCGGGATTTTCTGCGCGATCGTGACTTACTTGGCTTACCGCTATGAGAAGAAGCGGCGTAATGCGCAAACTTACCGTGGGGTTTTATCAGAACGGGCGCAAGATGCCAACTACGAAAATAAAGTGGCCGAGTTCGAATTAAAGAGCGACCATACTTATGACGTGTTGTTCACGCGGCCTTGGACTTTGAAACAAGGCGCGGTTGGGCTAACGATTATTTTCATTTTGATGATGGCCTTGACCAAGTCAGGCTGGGGCGCTTCCACGCCTTATGGGTTCTGGTTTGGCAAAGTGTTGAATATTTTCGGTGTTTCTGGCGCGTCATTGGCGGCATTCACCCATCAAAGCGCGGAAGTTTTCACCGGTTCTTGGTTAAGCAACGCGATGACGGTTCAAGATTTCGGGATTTTCCTGGGCGCGGCGGTCTTTATTCTGACATCCGGGTTATTCAAAGAAACGATCCATGCGGTGCCAAGTTTGACGGTCAAGACAACCGTCATGTATGCTTTAGGTGGCTTCACGATGGGCTTTGGAACGCGGTTGGCTAACGGTTGTAACGTGGGCGCTTTATACAGCCCGATCGCGCAATTCTCGTTATCCGGCTGGATTTTCTTGATTGTCTTGGTACTAGGCGGTATTATCGGCAACCGTGTTTCTCAGGCCGTTTATGGTGATTAAGTAGCGCCGGGATCCACTTTTCAGCTAGTTAGTTTAGTCAGCGGGCGACCAGTCCAGTTGACTTCATTCAAGGAGGAAATTACATGACTCATAAAAAAATCGTGATCGTCGGCGGCGTCGCTGGCGGCGCTTCCGCGGCGGCACGAGCGCGGCGGTTAGATGAACACGCGGAAATCACCATGTTTGAACGTGGACCACACGTTTCGTTTTCCAACTGTTCCTTGCCGTATTATTTAGGTGGTTTGATCGAAAACGCCGATGATATTGTCTTAATGTCGCCAGAACAATTCAAAGCACAGTATAATATTGACGCTCAAGTCAATTCCGAAGTGATCGATGTGGATCCAGTGGCGAAGACGGTCGCGGTCAAACAGACCAAAACCGGTGAACTGAAGCAGGTCAGTTACGATGAGCTGGTCTTGTCACCAGGCGCCAAGCCGGTTATGCCAGCTTGTATCAAGGGGATCGATCGGGACAATGTTTTCACCGTTCGCAATGTGGTCGATATCAAGAAGATCCATACCTTCCTTGAAGTCAACCATGTCACCGATGTCGCCATTGTTGGCGGTGGTTTCATCGGCTTGGAGATGTGTGAGAATCTGGCCAAAACCGGCCGTCATATTTCTTTGATCGAAGCGGCGGATCATGTTTTGGGCACGATCGATGAGGATTTCGCCCAATTGATCCACAAAGAATTGTATGACCACGGTATTGATGTGATCCTCAAGGAAGGCTTGGCGGAAATCACCGCCGAAGCGGCGATCCTCGGTTCCGGTCGGGCAATCAAGGCGCAAGCGGTGATCGTGGCGATCGGGGTGGCGCCGGAAACGGAATTGGCGACCAAGATCGGCTGTAAATTAGGCCTGACTGGTGGTATTGCCGTCGATCAACACTATCAGACTTCACTGCCAGACGTTTACGCGGTGGGCGATGCCATCGAAGTCAATCATCTGTTGACCCGGAAGAAAACGCGGCTGGCCTTGGCGTTTCCGGCGCAAATGGAAGCACGGGATGCGGTGGATCATATGTATGGTCGAACTGTGCAAAATAGCGGTTTTATCGGGTCCCAAGCGATTCATATTTTCGATTTGAATGTGGCTTCCACGGGGTTGACCGAGAAACAGTGTCAACGTGAGGGCATTGATTTCCGTGCGACCACTGTGATCCCTAAGAATCGAGTCGGCTTGATGCCAGACGCGACCCCACTGTACTTGAAGTTGGTGTTTGCCTATCCTAGTGGCGAGGTGCTCGGCGCTCAAGCGGTGGGTAAATCCGATGTGGACAAGCAGATCGATATTGTCGCGACGATGATCGCCATGCACGGGAAGATCTCAGACCTGACCCATTTGGAAGTCTGCTACTCACCATGGTTCAGCACCGCAAAGAACGCGGTCAACATGGCCGCCTTAGTCGCTGAGAATATTTTGAATGGGGAGTATCAACAAGTGCCGGTTACCGAAGTGCGGAAATTAGTTGAGAAAAAAGCGCTGATCATTGACGCCCGTGAACCGAATGAATACGCGGAAGGTCATATTATCAACGCGATCAATATTCCGCTGAGCGAATTCCGCCAACGCTTGGCTGAGATCCCTGCGGATCGTCCCGTTTACATTCATTGTCTATCCAGCCAGCGAAGCTATAACATGGTGCGCGCCTTGGGCAATCTCGGCTATCGTCAGGTTTACAATATTGTCGGCTCGTTCTTAGGATTGTGCGAATATGAATACTTCCAAGATCAAGTGACCGGGCGGCAACCGATCGTCACGAATTACCGCTTCGATTTGTTGTAAAACAGCGTAGGCCAATCGCTTCCAGCGTTCAACGGAAGCGACCGCCAAGCCAGTGGTTCGAATTGAAATGGTTTCAGTTGAAGCAGTCTCAAGCAAAATAGTTTTAAATCTAAGGAGGATCAAAAAAATGTCCAAAAAACGTAAAATCACTTTGGCCGTTTGGCTGGTCCTCCTTTTGCTTTGGGAAGTCGTGACGCGGCTACACTTAGTTTCGGGAATTTTGTTTCCGGCTCCGGAGGAAGTGCTACGGACTTTCGTGGCGATTTGGCAACATGGCTATAATGGCATTCCCTTCTGGCAACATCTGGGCATCACGTTGTGGCGGTTGTTCAGCGCGATTTTGTTGGCGATCGTGACCGCGGTGCCACTGGGATTGGCCTCAGGGATGTCGGACACCGTTAATGGCTTGGTCGATTCGCTGGTTCAATTCTATCGGCCGATCCCGCCGCTAGCATACTATACCTTGCTGATTCTTTGGTTTGGGATCGGCGAGTCATCGAAGATCATCCTGCTCTACTTGGCGGCGTTCGCGCCGATTTATTTAGCCGGAGTAGAGGGGGTCCGTAATTTGAATCAGGACTACCAACTAAGCGCGCGCTCGCTAGGCGCCAGCAAGGGTCAGATCTTTCGTTGGGTTATTTTTCCTGGGGCCTTACCTAGTTTGTTCACCGGAATTCGCACGGCGGTGGGGGTGTCCTTCTCCACCTTGGTGGCGGCGGAAATGGTCGCGTCTACCTCAGGCATTGGTTGGATGGTGATCGACGCCTCCAAATATTTGAAAAGTAGTGTCATGTTTCTCGGGATCTTGATTCTTGGGGGCCTGGGACTGCTGCTTGATTGGCTGTTGCGGCGGCTGGAGCGCCGGCTGATTTTCTGGAAGGGGCAACTCTGATGGGGCGGCGGTGGCTAGCGCGATGGCCGCGGTGGGGCCGTGGGCTTGTGTTGGGCTTGGTGGCGCTGATTTTGGCGCTGGGGGTTAGCGGGTGTCAACGCTCGCAAACCGGCCAGGCCGTGACCGAGATCCGCATTGGTATTTTGAACACGCCCAATGATGTGGCGGTGGCGCGGCAGCTGGGCTATTTTCAGGCCGCTTTTCCCCACCAGAAATTGAAGTTCATCACCTTCGATTCGGGGGTAGACGCGAATAAGGCGCTACTTTCCGGTGGGGTGGATTTCGCGACGATGGGTGATACCAACGGCGTGGTGGCCTTGGCCGCGGAGATCCCGGTCCAATTGTGTTGGATCAATGAGATCTGTGGCGCCAATGAGGCGTTGGTCGTGCGTCGCGGTGCGGGCATCAAGCGCGTTAAGGACTTAGCCGGCCGGAAAATCGCCACCCCATTCGCCTCGACGTCTCATTATAGTCTGATGAGCGCTTTGAGCCAGGCCGGTATTCGTGACCAAGTGACCTTATTGGATATGGATACGCAGAATATCGTGGCAGCTTGGCAACGGGGCAATATCGACGCGGCTTATACTTGGCAGCCGACCTTGGCGCAACTCTTGCCAGAAGCGACGGTTTTGTGTGACAGCGCCGATTTGGCCCAACAGGGGATCACAACGGGCAACATTACCTTGGTGCGCACCCAATTTGCTCAGGCGCATCCTCACTTGACTCAGCGTTTCGTGGCGACCCTGGATCAAGCGCATCAATTGCGCCGGCGGCATTTCTCCCAAGCAGTCAGCGCCGCGGCCCGTCAAGTCGGTATTAGTCAGCGCGAGGCCCGGTTACAAATGCAGGGCACGACCTGGCCTGGCGCCAGTGCAGAATTCTCGTCGGCTTATTTAGGCGCGGCCGGTAGCAGTGGCGCGTTTGTCCAGGCGATGACGCGGACGGGTCAATTTATGGCCGGCCAGCAAACGATTACGACGGCGCCTTCAGAACAACAATTTATTGATTTCATTTGGAAAAGGGGGAAACAACCATGACCGCTTTGATCGTCGCTGACGGGTTAACGGTTCGTTACGGTCAGCAAGCGCCGATTTTGTGGCAAACCGATTTGACGATCGCCACCAACGAAATCGTGGCGTTGGTCGGCCCCTCTGGCTGTGGCAAAAGCACCTTACTCAACGCGATCGCCGGGTTCATTCCTTATGAAGGAACATTGACCATGGCGGGTGATGCGATCAAGGGTCCGGCCAGTCAACGCGGCGTCGTCTTTCAGAATTCATCGCTGTATCCTTGGTATGACGTCGCCCAGAATATCGGGTTTGGCTTGCGGGCGGCCCAGCAAGCGCCGGCTGTTGTGCAGGCGCGGGTGACCCAGCTCCTGCAATTGATTGACTTGGAAGGCCAGGCGCACAAGAAAGTTTTCGCCTTGTCAGGGGGGATGCGGCAGCGGGTGGCGATCGCGCGGGCCTTAGCGCCGCGACCGCCGTTATTGTTACTGGACGAACCATTCGGCGCGCTGGATGCCTTTACCCGCCAGAAAATGCAACAATTGATGTTGAGTATTTGGCGGCAAGAACAAGTGAGTTTACTGTTGATCACCCATGATCTTAACGAGGCGCTCTTCTGCGGTTCGCGCATCGCGGTGATGACCAGTACCAGCCGCCAGTTGATTGCAACGCTGGCCAATCCTTATCAAGGGCGGACCGAGCCGGAGTTGAGCGGTGTGCAGCTGCAACAGCGGGAGCAGTTCCAACAGCGCTTGCTGACCCTGATCAACCAATGAGAATTAGGCCTTAAAAAGAGCCAAGTCGAAATTTTCCGACTTGACTCTTTTTTTGCTGGGCAGAACAGGCAGTGGCGCTGAGACACGCGCGCGGTTGCCATGGGAGCTGACCCGATGCTGCGGTAGCTGTTAGTTCAACAAGTATTTCATTTCAATATAGTAGCCACTGTCCAGCTGGACCCACTGACTGCCATTTTCCAAAGTCAGGAGACATTTGATGCCGACCTCGGTCTGATCCGCCAGGCGTTGCGCCACGACTTGACCATAAGGAAATGTCCACTGCGAAATCGGAAAGCTGGGACTAGCCTTGATCTGGCCCCGGCGCACTGTCGAGTCCCGGGTCATCACTGCGAAGGGCATCGCCGCCAAAAGATTTCGTGATTTTTTGGTAGGGGTGGCTTGGGTTGGCAAATGCGGGTGTTGGCGCAATTGCGTATTCAGACTGTCGATCCAGAGATCACCGCCTAAATTGAACCAAATACTGTGATCTTGCGGATTCTTGATGGTGGTAAAAATCTGCCAGGTCGAGCCCGCTGGTAGCGGCCATTCCAAGGGCTGACCATAGTGCGGCGCTAAATAGGCTTGCTTGGCTTGACGCATGGTGACCGCGTTATCCCGGGGCAAGTCTAAGGTGCGTTGACCTGCGGTGAGCCGATACTGAAAGTGCAATTGTTGGACCGCTTGGCCGAAAAGTCCCTGAGGATCATGATCCACCCGGACGAAATCTTGCCGATACTCGGCCAAAGGTTCAATGGCATAGCGACGATTCAATTCCCCATGAATAAACAGCGGCGGCACCAAAAGCTGACCAGCCTCATCCTCATGAAAAACCATCAGCGGCGCGGCCAATTGCTTGGTGTAGATCAGGTCGATCTCCGCCTGATTGAGCAGGAATTGGGTCTGATAATGCCGAATATCATATAAAAGGTAGCCGGGGATCGTTTGCCAAGGAATATTGAGCTCACTACGAAAAGCCCCCCAAATTTGGCGAGGCTCTGCAAGTTGATGATTGGTACTATCTAAATAGCGGATCCAAACGGCTAGATCTTGATGCTGCCGTCGGGTCACTTGACCAGTGGCGGGCACGGCAGCGGTAGGGTCCGCCGCAGAAGTCAACGGCCTTTCCTTGGTTGGATCCCCATCAGAAAGCGACATGCTGCGACCTCCTAGAAATAGTCCTTGGTGATTTAGACACGGGTCTGAACAGAAATTTCGGCCAAATGATTGCCGCGAATGATCTCTGTTTTCTTCGGCCGTTGTTTGATCAAGGTTTTAATGGCGAAATCGATCTCATCTTCAGAAATATCACGGTGCTCGCTCTTCATCAGAATTTCCTGGTGGGTGGGCGCCTTCGTGTAGACAACAGTCACGTTACCTAACGAATATACTTTGACCAATTTAGCGTCTGTTCCCGCTAGTTGGTTATGGACTAATTTACTGAAGCTATTGGTTACATCAAAAAGTCTCATCTGATCCCTCCGAGGTTGATTTTTTTGTGTAAAACTCGCTAACATTAGTATAGAATAAAATGTTCGTTTTTGAAAACGTTTCGGCCCTTATTTCGGGGAAAATCCCCTTTTTCCTGCAAAAAGTTGTCTGCATCACTGTTGGTGAGCGATCAGTTCGTCTGATTGCCGCCCAAGACCGGCCGAATTTGCCCATTCTGCTAAAAAACGGCGTCAAGGTCAGTTGGCCTTGGCGCCGTTTTAGGTGATTTTTCTACTTAGGTCCTAGAGTTGGCTGGTCCTTTGGTGAACCGACTAGTCTTTGGTAACCTCGCTGGGTGTGGTCACGCTGGGTTCGTCATGGCGTTGTTCACCGATTCGGATTTGGTCGTCAACGATGCGCGCTTCCAATTGCTTGATTTTCGGATGATCAAGATAAAAGTCGGCAACCCGGTCTTCGATCTGTTCCTGGATCACACGCCGCAATGGCCGCGCGCCCATGGTCGGATCGTAGCCAAGATCGACCAGCTTCTCCTTGACCGGTTCGGTGACGTGAATGGTCAAGCCTTTATCAGCGATCATGGTATTGGTGTCATTGATCATCAAATCGACGATCTTCATCAAATTAGCCTTGGTCAACGAATTGAATTCGACAATGTCATCGAAACGGTTGAGAAACTCCGGTTTGAAGAAATCAGTCAATTTGTCCAAAACCGAATGCGTTTCGCCTGTAGCCGCGGCGCCGAAACCAACATTGGCTTCAATGTCACCTTGGCCGGCGTTGGAGGTCATGATAATAATGGTATCTTTGAAGGAAACGGTGCGTCCTTGCGAATCGGTCAAGCGGCCGTCATCAAGAATCTGCAGGAACATATGCATAACATCAGGATGGGCCTTCTCGATTTCATCGAGCAGGACTAGGCTATACGGATTGCGCCGCACTTTCTCGGTTAATTGACCGGCCTCTTCGTAACCAACATAGCCAGGAGGTGACCCGATCAATTTCGAAACGCTGTGCTTTTCCATGTATTCACTCATGTCAAAGCGGATCATTGCGTCTTGGGAGCCAAACAGCTCTTTAGCCAATTGCTTGGCCAGTTCGGTTTTGCCGACACCAGTGGGGCCAACAAAGAGGAAGGAGCCGATCGGTCGACCGGATTTATTGAAGCCGATCCGATTCCGCCGGATCGCGCGGGCAACCTTGTCAACCGCTTGATCTTGGCCGATCACCTTGGCCTCCAGATCTTCCGCCAGGTTCTTTAATTGCGCTTGCTCTTGCGCCCGCAACTCACCAACGGGGATATGGGTCTTCTCTTCAACAATCTGTTCCATATCCTTTTCCGTGATCACCGGCCGATCACCATCGGCGGAGGCTTGGTTCGTTTTCATTTTATTGAGCTTTTCGATTTGATCACGGAAGTAGGCCGCCCGCTCATAATCTTCTTGCTGCAACGCTTCTTGTTTCTGCGATTCGGCTGATTGGATCTTCTCTTCGATCACTTTCGGGTCGATATTGGTCAAAGTGAGATTCTTCTTTGAGCCGGATTCATCTAGCAAGTCAATTGCCTTGTCCGGTAGAAAGCGATCTTGGATATAACGCGCCGACAGACTGACCGCCGCCTTGATTGCTTCCGCGGAATAGCGCACATGATGATAATCTTCGTAGCGGGGCTGCAAACCCTTGAGAATCGCGACGGTTTCCGCTTGGGTCGGCTCATCCACCGTCACCGGTTGGAGCCGCCGCGCTAAGGCGGAATCCTTTTCGATGGTCCGATATTCATTCATGGTGGTGGCGCCAACTAATTGCAGTTCGCCGCGAGCCAAAGCTGGTTTCAAGACGTTACCGGCGTCCATGCCCCCTTCAGCGTTGCCGGCGCCGACGATTTCGTGGATTTCATCAATGAATAAAATAATATTAGGGTTGCGTTGCAATTCTTGGATCATTTGTTGCATCCGTTGTTCGAATTGACCGCGGACACCGGTTCCTTGGACCAAAGACACCACGTCCAAGCGAATGATCTCTTTATTTTGTAATTTGGCGGGTACATCGCCATCGACGATCTTCTGCGCCAAGCCTTCGACAACAGCGGTCTTACCCACGCCGGCTTCCCCGATCAAAACCGGGTTGTTCTTGGTCCGGCGGTTGAGAATCTCGATCACCCGGGCGATTTCGCTATCGCGGCCGATGACCGGGTCGATCTTACCTTGGCGCGCTTGATCGGTCAAATTGACGCCGAATTGGGCGAGCACGCCATTACCCCGCCGATTGCCCCGGCCACCTTGGCCCGGTTGCGCTTGGGATGGGCGCTCTTGTTGCTGCTGCAAGCCAGCGTTGGGATCATTGCCTTGACCGCCAATTGCGCGTAACATATCGTTAAGGTCAGAAAAACCAAATGGATCTTGGGCCATACTTGAATTACCTCCTTGACCAACTTCATTTTTTAGTTGTTGATAGCAGTTTTGGCACAGGTCGATTTCCCGGCGCTGCCCATTAACCGTCGTATATAAATGAATCGTGGCTTCATTTTGATGACAATTTTGGCATAACATTGTCTCCATCACACCTTTCTGGATGTGTCGCTTCTGGTAAAAAAGGTCGGGCAAAGTTTGACCTTTGTTGACCTATGCTTGTATTATAGTATTAGCACTCTATGGGCGCAAGTGCTAAGGCTTGTAATTCTGACCAAATTTTCATAAGCTTTAGATGGCACCTTGAACAAAGGGGTCTAGCTCTTAAAACTATTTTAAATCTTCAAAGACAAGGTGGGCAATCAAAATGACTTCCGATTATTCGCAGCAATTACAAGCGCTGGTCAATGGTGAGATATCGTCATTAACAGTGACAGAAAAGGACTTCATGAACTTCCGAAAAGCTTGGTTAGAGTTCCCGCAACGGAAAGAAATCGTGGGTGAAGCCAAGCGAAATGGTACAGTGATCTATCGATTTGATGAAAGCGGTAACGTTCAATAAATAAGCCGATTTTTGGCAGGTTAACGTTCAAAAATTCTTGTAGTATTTGGCAAAAAATGGTAGCATTTAGGTTGTAGCAAACAGCGTCCGAAAACGGACCTGTTTCACGGTTGTGTTTTTTAACGCAACCAAAAATTTTTTATTTATGAAGGAGCTCATTATAATGGAAAAACGCGATTTTCATGTTATTGCTGAGACTGGTATTCATGCTCGTCCTGCAACTCTCTTGGTTCAAACTGCTAGCAAGTTCAACTCAGACATCAACCTTGAATACAAAGGTAAGTCAGTTAACTTGAAGTCAATCATGGGTGTAATGTCCTTAGGCGTTGGTCAAGGCGCAGATGTTACGATCTCTGCTGATGGCGCTGATGAAGCCGAAGCAATCGTTGCCGTTGACGAGACAATGAAGAAAGAAGGACTTTCTGAATAATGACTACAACCTTGAAAGGGATTGCGGCTAGTGACGGCGTTGCAATCGCCAAAGCCTATCTCCTTGTTCAACCTGATTTGTCATTTTCGAAGTCTGCAATCAATGATGTAACGAAAGAAACCGATCGTTTGCAAAGCGCCATCGCTAAATCTAATTCCGAGTTACAACAAATCCGAGATATCGCAAGCAAAAGCTTGGGCGAAGAAGAAGCCCAAGTTTTTGATGCGCATATGATGATTTTAGCGGACCCTGAATTCACAGGCGCCGTCAAACAAAAGATCGAAGATGAGAAAGTCAACGCGGAATCCGCTTTGGATGATGTTGCGACCACGTTCATCAATATGTTTGAGGCGATGACAGATAATCCTTATATGCAAGAACGCGCCGCTGACGTCCGCGATGTTACCAAGCGGATCATGGCGCACTTGTTAGGGGTCGAACTGCCTAATCCGGCCTTGATCGATGAAGAAGTCATTATCGTCGCTCATGACTTGACGCCTAGTGATACGGCACAGTTGAACAAGAAATACGTCAAAGCTTTCGTCACCGATATTGGTGGGCGGACGGCTCATTCCGCGATCATGGCCCGCTCTTTAGAGATTCCGGCCATCGTTGGCGCTGGGACGGTCACCACTGATATCAAAGCTGATCAACAAGTCATTGTCGACGGGAATACCGGCGACATCGTTGTTGAACCAACCGCGGCTGATGTTGCGAAATATCAGCAGCTGGCGAAAGAATATGCGGCCCAAAAAGCTGAATGGGCGAAGTTACGTGACGCTCGGACAGAAACCGCTGACGGTAAGCATTTCGAATTGGCGGCCAACATTGGCACACCAAAAGACCTGGCTGGCGCTACCGATAATGGGGCAGAAGCGATTGGCCTTTATCGGACAGAGTTCCTTTATATGGACTCTCCAGAACTGCCAACCGAAGACGACCAATTCGACGCTTATAAAGCGGTCATCGAAGGCATGAATGGCAAGCCTGTTGTTGTTCGGACCATGGATATCGGGGGCGACAAGCATTTACCATACTTGCCACTTCCTGAAGAAATGAATCCATTCTTAGGCTACCGGGCGATCCGGATCAGCTTGAGCCGACAGGATATTTTCCGGACCCAATTACGTGCGTTATTGCGCGCGTCTGCGTTCGGTCACTTGCGAATCATGTTCCCAATGATCGCGACCTTGCAAGAATTCCGCCAAGCCAAAGCAATTCTTGATGAAGAAAAAGCTAAATTAGTCGCTGAAGGCACTGAAGTCGGCAAATATGAAGTTGGGATCATGATCGAAATCCCTGCGGCGGCTGTTTTAGCCGACCAATTTGCGAAGGAAGTTGATTTCTTCAGTATTGGGACCAACGATCTGATCCAATATACCATGGCTGCTGATCGGGGCAACGAGCACGTTTCTTACCTATACCAACCTTATAACCCATCTATTTTGCGCTTAGTCAAGCATGTAATCGACTCTGCGCATAAAGAAGGCAAGTGGGCTGGCATGTGTGGCGAAGCTGCTGGTGACCCAATCATGGCGCCGATTTTAGTTGGTTTAGGTCTTGACGAGTTCTCCATGGGCGCGACTTCGATTTTGAAGATCCGTTCCTTGATGAAACGTTTGGACACGGCTGAAATGGCTAAAATGGCTGACAAAGCTTTGAACGAATCTTTGACGAATGATGATAACATCAAGTTGGTCAAGGACACCTTGAAGTAAGCCACGCTGACGAATTAAAATATCCGCTTATCCGAAAAGCCTCACGCAATTTTGCGTGAGGCTTTTTTGCGTTGGAATGTGTTTGTGGACTGATTTTCAGTAGTATCGATTGAATGATTGAGTCTTGTGGATTTCTGTTCTTGAATCTTCGCTTGATTGCAGGGGTGATTGGGTTTGGTGAGAACGCAACCGCCTCAGGGTGTTTATGGTGGCTGGAACGCAGTGGACGCTGTTTTGAGCCAATCCGCAAAGGGCACGGCTTGTCTCAAAATCAGGTCTTTGTCTAAGTGATAAATCACTAAGACAAATTTCACTGCTGAGCCACACGCCCTGAGGCGGTTGCTAGGCAGAATTGCGTCTATCTGCAATCGAAGTGAAGAATTTGACGAAGTGCTTTTACAAGTGTGGTGGTCAAATAATTGCCTACTTTTGAGGTGGTACGGTGATGCCAACTGGTTCGGATTAGAAGGTCGGGACATTTTGAGTAGACTGAGAATCTCTACTCGTTTCCTCAACAATTCATGGATGGAAACCGACTGATTCAACCAATTCATCAAGATTCTGTCTGAGTTCATCAGACCGGCTGTACTGGTGTCACCAATTTAAAACTTGTAAACACTAACCACGGTCGTCGATTGCGTGGCTCCTCATCAATTGGCGATAGCTTGCCAGTCGGCGTGAGTGCTCAAGCGACTGTTAAAACGTTGAGCGGCTGGAGCGGAGCGTGGCGTTGGTGGTCTGTTTACTTGTCGGTGGAAGGTCGGGCTGGGGGTGAGTCAGCCGCGATATTATTGTTGGCGATTTATCGCCTACAATAAGGCCGAGTTTTGAGATTTTCGGTGCACTTCCGAAAAGCTCAAAATCGTGCCCGCTGCGTTCCACCACCCCCAGCCCGACCTGGAGCCTCACCACACTTGCCAACCACCAACGCCACGCGCAGCGCAAGCTGCGGACATCATACTTTTATCCGCAAAAAACAAACGATAAAAAAGTAAGCAAAGTGGTTGACAAAATAAGTCTACAATTGTAAACTTAACTCATCCTAATGAAAGGCAGGCGGCAACGATGACGTCAACGCAACCTGAAAATTTACCAGAAATCAGCCCAGCAGAGTGGGAGGTCATGCGGATCGTTTGGACCTTGAACGGCGCCCAGACCCATGAACTGATCAGCAGCTTGCAGGAGAAAATGGATTGGACTGAATCAACGATCAAAACCTTGATTCGGCGCCTGCAACAAAAAGGCTATCTGGAACGTCAAGGGACGCAACGCCCTTATGTTTATCAAGCGACGATCACGGAACAGGCCGGGATCAATCAGCAAACCGACGCGCTTTTCGCCAATTTATGCGCGATGCACGTGGGCCCGACCCTGATTCGCCTCGTCAAGAACAATACATTGAGTCAGCAAGATTTGACCGAACTGAGCCAACTGATCGCAACCAAGCAAGCAACGGCGCCGGCTGTTGTCGCCTGTGATTGCTTAGCGGACTGCCAAGTCGAAAACCAAGGGGAGTGTCACGAATGACCAAAAACGAAATGAACGATCACAAGCAGATGGATCACAGCCAGATGGACCACAGCAAAATGGATCATAGCCAGATTGATCACAGTCAGATGGACCATAGCCAAATGGATCACAGCCAAATGGACCACAGCAAAATGGACCACAGCAAAATGGATCATAGCCAGATGGATCACAGTAAAATGGATCATAGCCAAATGGACCATAGCATGATGGGGCATGATATGGCTGGGATGAATCATGACATGGACGAGATGGACGGCGACATGATGATGCACGGCGGCCATATGATGCACATGGGTAATTTAAAGAAGAAGTTTTGGATCTCGGTGATCATGGCGATCCCGGTGCTGTTGTTGTCCCAGATCATGGGCTTCAGCCGCGCGGTGATCCCGGCTTTTCCTGGCTCTGAATGGCTAGTTTTGGTCAGCGCTACCGTGCTGTTCTTCTATGGTGGCTGGACGTTCATTAACGCGGCTTATTATGAGTTGAAAGAGAAGAAGCCGGCGATGATGACCTTGATTTCCTTGGGGATCTCCGTTTCTTACTTCTATAGTGTGTACGCGTTTATCGCCCGGAATTTCTTAGACAATCATCATGTGATGGACTTTTTCACCGAATTGGCCACGCTGATCTTGATCATGTTATTGGGTCACTGGATCGAAATGAACGCGATGATGAAGGCCGGCAATGCCCTGGAGAAAATGGCGCAGTTGTTGCCGAGCCAAGCTCACGTTCAGGTTACCACTGGCGAAGTTGTTGAGCGGCCTTTAGCCCAGATCAAGATCAATGATCTCTTGATCGTTCGCGGTGGGGAGTCGATTCCGGCCGATGGGACGATCATCAATGGCCAAAGTCAGGTCAACGAATCTTTGGTCACTGGTGAATCTAAGGCGATCAATAAAGAAGTGGGCGCCACGGTGATCGGTGGTTCAGTCAATGGCGATGGCACCTTGACGATCAAAGTCACGGGCACCGGCGAAAGTGGTTATTTATCGCAAGTGATGAAATTGATCGGCCGGGCGCAAAATGACAAGTCGAAATCAGAAACCATGGCGGACAAAGTTGCCGGCTGGTTGTTCTACTTCGCTTTAGTTGCAGGGATCCTGACTTTCGTTGTTTGGGGCTTCAACGCCGACATGGCGACCGCGCTGGAACGAATGGTGGCGGTTCTCGTGATCGCCTGCCCCCACGCTCTAGGGGTGGCGGTCCCGTTAGTGGTCGCGCGTAGCACCTCATTAGCGGCGGTCAATGGCCTGTTGATCCAGGAACGTCAAGCTTTGGAGAACGCGAAAACGATCACCCATGTTTTCTTGGATAAAACCGGGACCTTAACGGAAGGTAATTTCACCTTGAATGCTGTCCACAGTTACCAAGCGGATTTAAGCGATGATCAGGCGCTGCAATTGATTGGTGGCCTGGAGCAACATAGTAGCCATCCGATCGCCACTGGCGTTTTGAGCGCGGTCAAAAAGGCCCAGTTAACTTTGCCTGAAGCCACCGACGTCCAAACGATCAAAGGGGTCGGTTTGGCTGGAACGATCGACGCGCGAGATTATCAGATCGTCACTGTCAATTATTTACAGCAGCATCAGCTTGCCTTTGACCAAGCGGCATTTACGACCTTGGCCGATCAGGGCAATAGCGTGAGTTATTTGATCAGTGGTCAGCAGGTGTTGGCGATTTTCGCCGCAGGGGATCAGATCAAGGATAGCGCCCGTAGTTTTATCAAGGCCTTGCAGGCTCGGGGCATCACGCCGGTTATGTTGACCGGGGACAACCAGGCGACGGCCGCAAAAGTCGCGGCGAGTTTGGGCATTACCGAATTCAAGGCGCATTTACTGCCAGAAGATAAAGAAAAGGTTGTGCGTGAGTATCAAGCCGCTGGTCATCACGTGATGATGGTCGGCGATGGCGTCAATGACGCGCCTGCCTTAGTTCGGGCCGATATTGGGGTGGCGATCGGCGCGGGAACTGATGTGGCCATCGATGCCGCCGATGTGATCTTGGTCCATAGTGATCCAGCGGATATTTTGAACTTCCTTAATTTGGCTCAAGCCACCAATCGGAAAATGATCGAAAACCTTTGGTGGGGCGCTGGGTACAATTTGATTGCGATTCCGTTAGCGGCCGGCGTCTTGGCCCCGATCGGCTTCGTCTTGTCACCGGCGATCGGCGCGATCATCATGTCCTTCTCCACTGTGATCGTGGCATTGAACGCCATGTCCTTGCGGTTGAAGCGGGCCTAGTTGCTCGCACCGCGATGCGCCAATTGATCAGTCAGATCCAACCATTCAGTTGATCCAGCTACGAATTAGCTACGGGAGGTTTTCCGTAGCTTTTTTGTTTGCCGTCGTCGTCACAAACCTCGCGGCCCTTGTTTTGGTTATGTTGAACAAGCGCTTCACCCTTTTTTTGCACCAACCCCGATAAAAAGCAATCAATCGGCCGACATTTCTTGTGCATTTTTCCTAAAATCCCTAAAATAATCCAAAAAAGTCATTTTTATTTTGAAAAAGAGTCTCACATGTCACATTGTGACTAGGCCGTTGTATATAATGCGGTTATAGGGGTATTTCAGTTCGATGCAGCACGTGGGCCAATCGGAACGGAAATGCCTACGGAAAAATTGGTGGATGAAGGGGTTTAGAATAATGAATAGTCAGGAACGAATTTTACGACTCTTTATTTTGTTGATGGGACGTAAGCAGATCTCCAAATCAGAGATGATCACCGCGGAGGCTGGGCTGTATCAACAAGCGGCGGGCGAGAATGATTTGGCGAATCGTAAGAAACGCTTCCAACGCGATATTCAAATTATTCGCGAAGTGTTGCAATCAACAGGGCATTATCGGCTCGAAGACAATCATCGTGGCGTTTACCGCCTAATTGAACTGGAGACGCCAGCAACGATCGACTTGAACCAAGAAACGTTGGCTGCGAAATTAGCAGTGATGGATTAGGTTTTTAGTTGAGGGATTCTTAGGTCATGTTACCCGCTAGTTTAATGCTGGCGGGTTTTTTGGTACCGCTTCAAGGGGATGGACAAAGCGTGACTAATCGAACTTGAGGAGAAATATATTTTTTGAGGGCGTTTTTGAATAAGATGCGACTTTTCTCATGGTTAAGATTCATGCAAAAAGGGGAGTCAGCACTGGAATTGACCGCGGGAGGCTGGTAACTTTATCGAAGATTTATACATTTAGCACAATCGTTTGCCACACCATCTTGTATATATGCATTCCGAAAACACAACATGTAGCTTGATTTAAATTATGGTCAGGGTAAAATGGTGCTAGACGAAACCTTTCGTTTTTGATCGATCAGTTATGATAGGTGATTTTTGATCGGTCAGTTATGATAGGTGATTTTTGAACGATCAGTAATGATAGTGGCCAGGCGATCGTGGAGAAATCGCGTTTGGCTGTGGAAATGTGTGCATGGGCGTCAAAGATAATGATTGTGTATCAATAGCGAATCAATAGAGAGTGGAGCGATGGCAATGGACGAGTTGAAAACCCCGTTACAGACAAAATTACCAACGATCAATGTAATCAAGCGTGATGGCCGCATCATGCGCTTTGAACCGGAGAAGGTCGCCCAGGCGATCCAAAAAGCGGCGACGAAGACGGAACAGGCCGGCGAAGAAGTGTCCGATGTTGAGTTACAAACAGTTCTGGATGACGTGTTGGCGGAGATCACCGATCGGTTCAACACCAATGTTAAGATCTATGAGATCCAGAACATTGTGGAGCATACTTTGCTGGATCACCATCTCTATTCGATTGCGCAAGAATACATTGGTTACCGGACACAACGGGATTTTGCCCGCAGCCAAGCGACCGATATCAATTTTACGATCAAGAAGTTGCTGAACCGTGACGCGACCGTGGTCAACGAGAATGCCAATAAGGACAGCCAAGTGTTCAATACGCAGCGGGATTTGACGTCCGGCACCGTAGCCAAGGCGATCGGGTTGAAAATGTTGCCACCGCAAGTCGCCAATGCTCACCTCAAAGGGGAGATCCACTGGCATGATTTGGATTACCAACCATACAGCCCGATGACCAATTGTTGCTTGATCGATTTCAAGGAAATGTTGACTCACGGCTTTAAGATCGGCAACGCGGAAGTTGAACCACCGCACTCGATTCAAACGGCAACGGCGCAGATGGCCCAGATCATTGCCAATGTGGCCTCCAGTCAATATGGTGGCTGTTCAGCCGACCGGGTGGATGAATTATTGGCCCCGTTCGCGGAAAAGAACCTGATCAAGCACGAAGCCGAGGCCGCGGAATGGATCGATGAGCCAGAACGCCGCAAAGAATACGCGATCAAACGGACTAAGAAAGACATTTATGACGCGATGCAAGCCTTGGAATATGAAATCAACACATTATATTCCTCCCAAGGACAAACGCCGTTCACCACGCTTGGTTTTGGTTTAGGGACGAGCTGGATCGAACGTGAGATTCAGAAGTCGATTTTACAAATTCGGATTCTCGGATTAGGTAAAGAACATCGGACCGCGATTTTCCCTAAGCTAGTCTTCGCTTTGAAGCGTGGTTTGAACTTGGAACCAACGGATCCCAATTATGATGTGAAACAATTGGCGATCGAATGCGCCACCAAACGGATGTATCCTGACGTGCTAAGCTACGACAAGATCGTTGAACTGACCGGCTCGTTCAAAGCGCCGATGGGTTGCCGCAGCTTTTTGCAAGGTTGGCAAGATCAAGAAGGTCGCGAAGTGAATTCTGGCCGCATGAATCTTGGCGTGGTTACTTTGAACTTGCCGCGGATCGCCTTGGAATCCAAAGGGGATCAGGCTAAATTCTGGACGATCTTGGAACAGCGGCTTCAAGTTTGCGAAGAGGCGTTGGTCTTCAAAGTCAATCGCGCGAAGCAGGCGCATCCTTATAACGCGCCAATTCTTTATCAATACGGCGCTTTCGGCCCACGTTTGCGCAAAGACCAATCTGTCGATGAATTGTTCAAGAATAGTCGCGCCACTGTTTCTTTAGGTTACATTGGGTTATATGAAGTTGGGACGGTCTTCTTCGGACCAACTTGGGAACATGATCCTGCCGCCAAAGCGTTCACGATCAAAGTCGTCAAGGCGTTGCACGATCATTGCGTCGATTGGGAGCAGGAATACGGCTATCACTTTAGCGTTTATTCCACACCATCAGAAAGCCTGACTGACCGGTTCTGCCGGCTTGATACCAAGAAGTTTGGTAAGATCAAGGACATTACCGACAAAGAGTACTACACCAATAGTTTCCACTATGACGTCCGCAAGAATCCCACACCGTTTGAAAAACTCGATTTTGAAAAAGATTATCCGAAATATTGCGCGGGTGGGTTCATTCATTATTGCGAGTATCCTAATCTGAAACAAAACCCCAAAGCGCTAGAGGCGGTTTGGAACTACGGTTATGATCGAATCGGCTATCTGGGAACCAACACGCCGATCGATCAGTGCTTCAAGTGTGGCTTCAAGGGCGAATTCGTCCCAACGGCCAAAGGATTCAAGTGCCCAGAATGTGGTAATTCCGATCCCGCCAGTTGTGATGTCGTTAAACGGACGTGCGGTTATTTAGGTAACCCGAACCAGCGGCCAATGGTCCACGGCCGCCACGAAGAAATTGTTTCACGGGTCAAACATTTAAGCTTCAGCAATAATCAGGTGGCCAATCAACAAAGAAATGGGTGATTTTTACGACAAAAGTAACTTGGCGTTCGCCGCGTCTCCCGAAAAATCCACAGCCTGGTGAATGGCAAGCAGCCCAACTGAGCCAGCAATATATCGCCGACTATAAGCCCTTTAATTTCGTTGATGGGGAAGGGGTGCGTTGCAGTTTATATGTTTCCGGCTGTCAATTCGCTTGTCCCGGTTGCTACAACGCCGCCGCGCAGAATTTCCATTACGGTCAACCCTACACCGATGAGCTACAAGAACGAATTTTGACGGATCTGGGTCAATCGTATGTTCAGGGGTTGACGCTCTTGGGGGGCGAGCCCTTCTTGAATACACAGGTCTGTTTGAAATTAGTTGACGCGATTCGCGCGCGTTTTGGGTCAACGAAAGATATCTGGTCCTGGACCGGGTATACTTGGGCAGAGTTGCAACAAGAAACGCCGGACAAATTGGAATTATTAAGTAAAATCGATATTCTGGTGGACGGTCGCTTTTTGGAGGCGGAAAAGGATCTGACCTTACAATTTCGTGGTAGTCGTAATCAACGGATCATCGACGTGCCGCGCTCCTTGGCCCAAGGCGATGTGGTGATTTGGGACAAATTGGTTAAGTGATCGGGCTTTAAAATGAAACGTCAGAACGAAATGGCAGAGTGAAACGTGACACCAATTCGAAGACAGCGTCTCAGCTTGTAGGTTGAACCCTATGCGGCTGGTGGTGGTGATTCGAGTTGGTGTTTTTTGTTTTGGGTTTTGTTTGAGTGGGACTACTCTTTCAGATTTTTCGCGTAATTGCAGGAGTGGTGGGTTTGGATGGGACGCAACCGGCTGGGACTGCTGTTGCGGACTGGAACGTGGTGGGCATCGTTTGAAGCAAATTCCAAAAGCGGGAATTGTCTTCAAATCGAGCCTTGTCCTAAGCGGCAAAGCCGCCAAGGACAATTTCACCACTGAGCCGCGCAGTCCCAGCCGGTTGCTAGGCAGAATCGAGCCTATCTGCAATCGAGGCGAAGAATTTGACGAAGTGGTTTGGCAAGCTAGAGGTTAAACAACTCCCTTTTTTAGGGTGGTACGGCAATGTCAACGGATTCTGAAAGTCTGGGATCGGTTCTTGAACCTGCGCTTAATTGCAGATGTGGTGGGTTTCGATGTGGACGCAACCGCCTCAGAACGTTTGTCGTGGCTGGAATGTGGTGGGCGCTGTTTTGAGCCAATCCGCCAAGGACAATTTCACCACTGAAACGTGTTCGCCGACCTAGCTTCTTCCGCTTAGCTACGCAACTATTCCGGAGGCACAAACCAGCCTCCAAAATAGTTGCTAGGCTAATGCTCAGAAGCTGACCAGGTCGGCTCTCACTCTAGATAGAGCCGCGCAGTCCCAGCCGGTTGCTGAACAGAATTGAGCCTATCTGTAATCGAGGCGAAGGATTTGACGAAGTGGTTTTGCAAGCTAGAGGTCAAACAATCACCCTTTTTTAGGGTGGTACGGCAATACCAACTGATCTGGATTAGGTAGTCGGGATATTTTGCATAGTCTGAACATCTCTACTTGTTTTCTTAACAATCTACTGGTGGAAACCGACAGATTCAATTGATTCGCCAAGATTATGCCCGAGTTCATCAGACAGACTGGTATGGTGTCACCAATTTAAAGCTGATGACCACTAACCATGGTCGTCAACTGCGTGGATCCTCATCAATTAGCGATAGCTTGCGGAGTGGCGAAATTCGGGGTGAGATCGCCGTGAAATTGTCCTTGGCGGCTCTGCCGCCTAGGACAAGGCTCAGCTTTGAGATTTTCGGTGCCCTTCCGAAAAGCTCAAAGTGACGCCCACAGCGAGCTCACCCCGAATTTCGCAGCGCAAGCTGCGGTCAAACAAATGACCATTTTGGGTGGTACGACAACACCAACGAATTCGGTTTAAGATACCGATATACTTTGCATAGGCCGAACAATTTCTCCTGCTTTCTTAACAATCATTGGGTGGAACCCGACCGAATTAGCCAATTCATCAAGATCATGTCCTAGTTCATCAGACAGACTGCGCTGGTGTCACCAATTTAAAGCTGATGACCACTAACCATGGTCGTCAACTGCGCGGTTCCCCATCAATTGGCGATAGCTTGCCGAGTGGCGTGAAATTCGGGGTGAGATCGCCGTGAAATTGTCCTTGGCGGCTCTGCCGCCTAGGACAAGGCTCAGCTTTGAGATTTTCGGTGCCCTTCCGAAAAGCTCAAAGTGACGCCCACAGCGAGCTCACCCCGAATTTCGCAGCGCAAGCTGCGGCCTTCATCGCGGACATCATTCAAACAAGTTCTCTCAACAATTAACGCCAAAAAAAGTCGGCGCAAACACTTTCCCAGTCGTCTCTGTATTGTATTTTTTCAGAAAAACCAGTAACATGAAGGCAGACCTTTTCAGCGGAGGATACAGATGTTTAAAATCATGATTATTGAAGATGACGCGACGATCGCCCAATTGATCGCCGAGAATCTTGAGAAATGGGATTTGAAGGCGTACATCATTCAGGACTTCAATCAAGTCATGCCCGAATTTACGGCGGCCAAACCTGATTTAGTCCTAATGGATATCAATTTGCCGGTTTTTGATGGCTTTCATTGGAATCAAAAGATCCGCGAAGTTTCGCAGATCCCGATCATTTTCATTTCGTCGCGCAACACCAACATGGACATGGTGATGGCGATGAATATGGGCGCCGACGATTTTGTCAATAAGCCCTTTTCGATGGAAGTCCTGTTGGCCAAGATCAATGCCTTGCTGCGGCGGACCTATGATTATCAAGATTCGAACGCGAATTTCTTGGAACATAATGGGCTGAAATTGAATTTGCAAAACGGCGATGCCCAGATCAAGGGGCAGACGATCAATCTTTCTAAAAATGAATATAAATTGTTGCAGTTCATGATGCGCCAACATGGCAAGATCATTTCGCGGGATCGGTTGTTGCGCGAGCTTTGGGATGATGAACGGTTCGTTGATGACAATACCTTGACGGTCAATGTGAACCGGTTGCGCCGGAAGATCGAAAAGGCGGGCATCGAAGACTATATCGTGACGAAGGTCGGGCAAGGGTACCTGATCCCTTGAGGTGGGAAAAATGACTTTTTGGAAATTTACGCGGGATCATTTCTTGCAGATCATTTTCTGGTTGCTGGGATTGTTGCTGTTTAATTTGGTGATCTGGCTCGATCCGTCAAATTCGATCGCGTTGGTCAATCTGCTTTATTTGGATCTGCTGTTGGTGATTTTTCTGGCGGTCTTTCTCTTTGTTTTATTTTGGAGTCGGCGTAGTTGGTACCGCCAAGTCGATGACCGGATCACCGATGCCGATAATATTTTGAATCAACCACTGATCAATCCCCAGCGCTGTGACGAACGACAAATCGCTCGTTATTCCGAAGTTTTATTGGAGACCCATCAACAGGTATTGAACAGTTTGGTCAATGAACAGGCGGATCAACGGGAATTTATCGATAGTTGGGTCCACGATATCAAAGTTCCGCTGGCGGCGTTGCGGTTGGTGGGCGATAGTTTGGAAGATGAGATCGGCGAACAGAAATATGATCAATTGGTCGAGGAAATCGACCGAATGAACCATTATGTTGAGGAAGTCTTGTATTATTCCCGGCTGAGTCATTTCGCGAATGATTATTTGATCCAAGAATATTCGCTGAAGGCGATCATCAATCCCGTCGTCCGCGATAATATGAATTATTTTATCCACAAAAAAATCCGTCTTGAACGAAAAAACTTGGATTATACAGTCTTGACCGATCAAAAATGGCTTAGTTTCATTATTCAGCAGATCATTGCCAATAGTTTGAAATATACGCCGCCAGCAGGCGAAATCACGATCGCGGTGGTTTCGGATCGCCGCGGTCTGGACTTGCAGATCACCGATACTGGCGTGGGGATCCCGGAAGCGGATCTGTCGCGGATCTTTGACAAGGGTTTTACCGGTGCCAATGGCCGCCACGCTGACACCCACGCCACCGGACTAGGGTTGTACTTGGCGCAGAAATTAGCGCAGAAGTTGGGACATCAGATCAGCGTATGCTCAACGGTCGGCGTGGGCACGACCTTGACGATCCACTTTCCGTTATTGAGTTATTATAATAGTCCTGATAGTCAAACTAGTTTTCTAGATAAAGAGGGGGAGTACGATGACTAATGAACAGATCCAAGTCGTGACCATCGCCGGCAATGATTCAGACGGCAGCGCCGGGATGCCGGCCGATTTGCATAGTTTTTTCATGCGTCATGTTTATGGCATGGGGATCCTGACGGCGGCGGTTTCGGGGAATTCCTACGGGATCGAAGCGGCCCAAGTTATGCCGGCGGAATTCATCGCCCAACAATTCGCGACTTTAGCCAAGGATTTCAAGATCCGGGCCGCGAAAACTGGCATGTTGGCGGATGCCACGGTGATCAATGTGGTGGCGGATTGCTATCAGAAATATGATTTCGGCCCCTTGGTGGTCGATCCCGTGATCATTACCAAGCACGGCGCGATGTTATTGGAAGAAGAAGCCTATCAAACTTTTCGCCGGCGGTTATTACCCTTGGCGACGGTGTTGACGCCGAACTTCTTTGAAGCGCAAAAACTGACCGGTCTAGAGCTAGCGACCGATGAACAGATCGTGACTGCAGCGCGGCAATTGCAAGCGGCCGGCGCGAAAAATGTGATGATCAAGGGCCGCCATGATGACGAGCACCAGCGTGAAGTTCGCGATTTTGTGCTGACTGCGACGGGCGAGTCCTTCTGGCTGGCGGAGCCCTACGTCAAAACCGATCATGTCAACGGCACTGGCGATTCATTGTCGGCCGTGATCGCGGCAGAATTGGCGAAAGGTCAGACCCCGGCAGCGGCGATCCGCTTGGCGAAGAAATTCGTTCATACGGCGATTGCCCAACCCATCGCGGTCGGTCATAAGTTTGGCCCGATCAACCATTGGGCGACAGCTGATTTCAAATAAGTTAGCGGTCAACGCGGTGGCGGCTGCGCGTTGGCAAATATTGGACGAATACCCTTGGTGGTGTTCGTTTTTTGTTGGTGGCGATTTCGCCGTGTGCGCCAGCAGGATAGAGCGGCTGGGACATCATGCTGGCCAACGAAGCTGCCAGGACGCTTCGCCCAGGACAACGATCAATCGTGGCCCTAACGAAAAGGCACTTGACCGCAAAGCTTCTTTCTGGTTACAAAAGTGTTAGTGTTGTCTTAGGACATTTCCGTGTAAAATGGAAGTGACGACGGTGGCATTGAGAAATGGGGAAGATTGATGCGAATGGCGGAAGTGAAACAAGTCAGCAAGAATTTCGGCGCGCGGCAGAACTTGGTCCGAGCGCTGAACAATATTAGTTTCAAGATCGAGCGCGGCGAATTCGTTGGGGTGATGGGACCATCAGGCGCCGGGAAAACCACATTGCTGAACGTGATGTCAACGATCGATCAGCCAACGATGGGGCGAATCTATTTGGCGGGACAGGAGATCACCACCTTGCCAGAACGAGATCTCGCTGAATTTCGGCGCAATAATATTGGTTTTATTTTTCAAGATTTCAATTTGTTGCCGGCTTTATCGGTCCGGGAGAACTTGGTTATGATCTTGTCGATGTTGCGCCTGCCCGCTGATCAGGTCGAGCAGCGGTTGGCTTATTTCAGCGAACGCTTGAACTTGGCCGAATTGATGAGCCGTTATCCCAATGAACTTTCGATGGGGCAGAAGCAACGGGTGGCGGCGGCGCGGGCTTTGATGACCCGTCCGCAGATCGTTTTCGCGGATGAACCTACCGGAAGTCTGGATTCCAAGTCCGCGACCGAGTTGTTGCAATACTTGGCCACGATCAATTTGGAAGACGAGACCACGATCATGATGGTGACCCATGACGCGTTTACGGCCAGTTATTGTAATCGGATCATTTTCATTAAGGATGGCGCCTTGTACGCTGAAGTCGTGCGTTCCGGCAGTCGGCGGCAATTTTTCCATCAGATCATTGATATGCAGGCGGCCATTGGTGGGGGTAATCTTAGTGATTTCAAAAATCGCCTTTAAGAATTTTCGCCAGCACTTGGCGGGGCGCGTGTTATATTTGGTGGCGATCGCCTTGTTGGTGATGATTTCTTACGACTGTTTGACCACGTTCGAAAATCCGATCATTTTAAAAATGAGTCGGCTCAATCCTATTTTAGGGACGCTATTGATTTTGTTAGTGGCCTTACTGGTTTTTAGTCTATTGATCATCTTCTACGCCAATCGGTTTTTTGTGCATCAACGCCATTCTGAGTTTGGACTCTTGATCGTCTCCGGTTTACCACGGGGTCGGATCGCGTGGCTGTTCTTTCTCGAGACGTTGCTAGGCGAGGTCTTAGCGCTATTGATGGGCTTGGTCTTAGGCCTGTTGACGAATAAATTGTTTGCCATGTTGCTGTTACGGTTCATGGGGATCAGTCAAGAAACGAACCATTGGTGGTCCTTGATCGGTCTGCGTGATGTCAGCGTGGCCTACTTGGTGATCTTCGCGATCGTCGGTGTATTGGATGCCATCCGCATCTTTCAGCTGCGCCCCGTGCGCCTACTTAATCCTGAACAAAGCGCGAGCCAACCGCTGACCGCGCCGTGGCTGGCCCGCTTTTTGGCCTGGCTGGGACCGGTGTTAGTCGCGGGGAGTTATTTGGCGATCTTCAAATTGAATTGGTTGAAGCCGTTTCGTTTGGCCGACCGTGCCTCGTTGAACACCTTATTGATTTTCATGGCGCTATTGTTAGGGGTGTGGTTTGTTTTTCGCGATACTTTACCCCAGCTTTGCGCACGTTTACGGCAATCGAAATGGGCTTATCGGCACCAGCGGATCCTTGACCTGGCGATGACGGGTAGCGAGTTTCGCCGCCATCATCAATCGCTGACCTTGACGACCGTTTTTGTCACGGCCTCGGTGGTGTTATTGGGGATCGCCGCGGTCAGTTACGCGGATAATTATCGCGACTTGGACGAGGAGGCGCCGGTGGATCTGGCCGTGGATCAGGCTTACCATGATCAAGTCGCCCAAGAGATCCGCGACCAAGGTGGCCAGTTGGAACGGCTGACCAGTATTCAAGTCAAGGCGGTCCCCGCGCAAATGATTGGGCCTCACAGCCGCGAGATCATGGGCCAGCGCAATATGCCGGTGGAAGTGATCTCGCTGGCGGCATACCGCCGGGTCCAGCGGCATCAACGGGGCCTGCCGCCATTGCAGCTCCAAGACCGCCAAGCACTTTACATTTCCTATAATTTCCAATACCAAAAATTACCCGCGCAGGTTTTGCGCCAGAATAAAATCAGATTCGCGCAACCGGGCCTGCCACAATTGACGATCAGTGATTATTCACGCCAATATCCCTTAGGTAATTCCTTGTTCTACGCGGATCTGCTGGTGGTGCCGGACGCGTTCTTTGATCAGTTGCAGACTGCGCCCGCACGCCAGTTAACCGGCTACCGGATCAAGAAAATGGCCCCGGACAGCGCCTTTCTACGGAAGATCGATCAGGCGTCCTTCGCCAGTAAGAATCTCCGAAAAATGGTCTACCACGTTGATTCCAGTTTGCGCCGTTCTTGGCTCAAACTCAGCGCCACGAGGCAGAAAAAGTCGGCGAATCTGATCAGTTATTCAAGCAATAGCTATTCTGTTCGAGGACCGTTCCAAGTCATGCTGCGGCGCTTTTTAGGCGTGGTGATCTTTGTCATCGTGTTATTGGCCTTATTGATGACTTTCGCCTGGGCCAGCGTCTTCTCCCTTCGGCAATTGTCTCAGGTCGAACAGAACCGTTTCGATTACCTGACCATGAAGAAACTAGGCGTGGCCGAAGACGAATTGCTACGCTATTCAGACCGGCAAAATCGGCGCGTCTTCTTGACCCCAGTGCTTTTTGGCATCGCCAATGGGCTCTTCATCATGCACTTTGTCGGCTGGCACTTGGATCATTTGCCGTTGAAACTATTGTATTTATTGACGTTGGTGGTCTTCCTCGTCTATTGGTTCTTCTATTTGTTCACAGCCTATAATTATCGCCGCTTGTTGCGGACAACGCAGATCTCCACGCAACGCTTGATTTGACGTGGCGCTAAAGCAGATCAATTCCTGAAAGGATGACAAAAAATGAAATTAACAGTCTTAGGTTATTACGGCGGCTATCCCACCGCCACAGCGGGGACAACCGGCTTCTTGATCGAAGAGGGCGCTTATCGTTTGCTGCTGGATTGTGGCAGCGGCGTCTTGAGTCAGTTGGAGCAGCGCTTGGATCCTTTGCAGTTGGACGCTGTTTTGCTGACCCATTATCATCACGATCATATCGCCGATGTTGGGGTGTTGCAGTATTATTGGCAATTGCGCCAAGGCGAGCGTCACGTGGCGGAGTTACCGATTTATGGGAATACAGAAGATCCTTTGAACTTTGCCAGTCTGACCTGGGCCGGTGCCACGGCGGGTCGGGCTTATGATCCGGACAAGACACTGACCTTAGGACCGTTGCGCCTGACTTTTTTGCGGACCGTTCATCCGGTCCCAACTTATGCGGTCCGCATTGAAAACGCAGAAAAAAAGGTGCTGGTTTTCACGGCCGATTCAGCTTATTTCCCTGAATTAGGAAAATTTGCCCGGGATGCGGATTTATTGATCACCGATACGAATTTCACTAACAATAAGTCAGGCCGCTTGTGGCACATGACGGCAGGCCAATCTGGGCAAATCGCGCAAACGGCTGGCGTCGGCCGCTTATTACTAAGCCATTTACCACAGCAAATTGAGCATCACCAACTGTTAGTAGAAGCGCAGGCAGCCGCGCCGACTATACCAATTGAATTGGCCGCGACTGGAAAAGAAATCAATTTAGGTTAGGTTTATTCAGGGGGTTTCAGTCGTTTTTGGAAAGCACTTTCATCGGCGCTACTTAGGCATCGTTCACAAGTGACAACATGTTAACCAAAGTTAATTATCGAAATTATAAGGTATTCTTAAGTGTTACATTAATGTTATACGAAGCGAATATCGTGATATTGCTTGATATATCAAGATTGTATATTTCTTAATTGAATCTTATATTTCAAATTCTTTACAATTATTTTGCCGAAAGGTCTAGATTTTTTTCTTAATTAGTGGGTATAATGTACTTGTGAATTGATAAGGATTATGTTCATAATCGCGTCATAAGGGAGCGAATGTCATGGTAAATTTATATACATCACCAAGTTGCACATCCTGCCGTAAAGCCCGTGCCTGGTTGAAAGAACATAATATACCGTTTGAAGAACGTAATATTTTCTCTGATCCGTTAAGCAAGGACGAAATCAAGCAAATCTTGCGCATGACCGAAGATGGTACAGAAGAAATCATTTCGACGCGGTCGAAGATTTTCCAAGAATTGGGAATCGACTTAGACGATTTGACCATGGACGAACTGTTGGATCTGGTTGAACAGAATCCCGGTTTGTTACGCCGACCGATCATCATGGATGATAAGCGGCTCCAAGTTGGTTACAATGAAGATGAGATCCGCCGCTTCCTCCCCCGGGAAGTACGGGCATTGGAATTGCAACAGGCACAACGAATGGCAGGTTACTAATTTAGTAGCTAGGCGACAAATATTAAAGTTAAGATATGGAATAACACTTTTTACTGTTGTTCCATATTTTTTTATGGTAAAATCGACAAGTCAACTTATTAATAGTTAGTGAGTTTAAGAGAATCACTTTTTCGGCGAAGAAAAGCCTGGGAGTGGTTTTCATAATGAGAACAGTGTAGTATACTGCAAGAATAGGGATATTGGCGACTTTTGCCAATAATCACTGGTCACAAGAAATGAGGTGGACCTAATGGAAATGGAACGGATCGATGAGAATACGATTCGCGTGATCCTTGGTCGCGAAGATTTAGAAGAGCGTGGTGTCAAGATCTTGGACCTGCTGGCCAATCATCAACAGATTGAGAAGTTCTTTTACAGCATTCTCGAAGAAGTTGACGCTGACCATATGTTTGCCGATAATGACGCCGTCACTTTTCAGGTGATGCCCAATAAAGGTGGGCTTGAGTTGTTGATCAGCAAGTTGGATGAAGATGAGCTGTCCGATCGAGAAGCCTTAGATTCCGCGTTGTCCCAACGGCGTAACCGCGGGAAACATCATCAAAACAAGAGTCAATTAGCCGCACTACAAAAAAAATTACAAAGTTCTGACGAAGATGATGATGAGGATAATCTCAGCCGTTATCTGGAAGATGAAGATGTGGACTATCGGCAAGTTGTCCTGGCGCTGCCTGATTTCGAAGCGATGATCCAACTCGCGGACGCGCTTCGTTTGGAATCCGGGATTTCGAATCTTTATCAATACCAAGGGCAATACTATCTGGAATTGGTGCTGTTTGTTGATGATCTCCACGATATTTCGGCGGAGGACGCCATCGCGATCGCCAATGAATATGGCGCGAAGACAGATGTTACCCCGGAAGTGCTCAGCGAATATGGCAAGAAGATCATGGACCAAGTGGCGTTACAGACGACGCGGCATTACTTTTTAGCTCAACATTAAGCGCAAGTTAGCATTTTTTTAAACAACAAACATTTTAAGCAGCCTGCCGGGGATCGGTAGGCTGCTTTTTGTGGCGCTTTGCTAAATGGAGTTGGGTGGTTTTTTGCGCATGATTGCAGGTGTGCTGGGTGTTGCGCGTGAGCGCAACCGGCTGGGACTGCTGTTGCGGACTGGAACGTGGTGGGCATCGTTTGAAGCCAATCCGCCAAGTGCGCGGCTTGTCTTCAAATCGAGCCTTGTCCTAAGCGGCAAAGCCGCCAAGGACAATTTCACCACTGAGCCGCGCAGTCCCAGCCGGTTGCTGGGCGGAATTGAGCTTATCTGTCATCGAAGATGGATATCTGACGAAGTGCTATTGCAAGCGAGCGGTCAAACAATTGCTCGCTTTTGTGGTGGTACAGCAATACCAACTGATTCCAGCAGTCTGTGCTTGATTGCAGGTTTGGGTGGGTTTGGATGGGGACGCAACCGGGTCGGGCCATTTGTGCGGCTGGAACGCAGTGGGCGTCGTTTTGAGCCAATCCGCAAAGCCCGCGGCTTGTCTCAAAATCGAGCTTTATTCTAAGCGGCAAAGCCGCAAAGAATAATTTCACCGCTGAGCCGCATGGCCCGACCCGGTTGCTGGGCAGAATTGAGCTTATCTGCAATCGAAGTTGGGTATCTGACGAAGTGCTTTTGCAAGCTAGAGGTTAAAACAACTGCCAATTTTTTTGGTGGGCGGCAATACCACCAGAATCGGATTAGCTGGTTGATATAGTTTGGGTTGGCTGGAAATCTTTACCAGTTTCCTCAACAATCCTTAGTTGGAACCCAACCAATTCAGCTGATTCATCAAGAACTTGCCTAAGTTCATCAAGTAGACTTTACTGGTGTCACCAATTTAAAGATCATAACCACTAACCACGGTCGTCAATTGCGTGGATTCCCATCAATTGACCATAGCTTGCCAGTCGGCGTGAGCGCTCAAACGACTGTTATAACGTTGAGCGGCTGGAGCGGAGAAATTCGGGGTGAGATCGCCGTGAAATTGTCCTTGGCGGCTCTGCCGCTTAGGACAAGGCTCAGCTTTGAGATTCGCGCGGGTTTCGCGAAGCTCAAAGTGACGCCCACAGCGAGCTCACCCCGAATTTCGCAGCGTAAACCGCGGCCAACCTACTTTTGGGGGTGGTACGGCAACACCAACAGATTTGGATTAGGAGATCGGTATACTTTGCGTCGGCCGAACAATTTGACTCATTTCCTTAACAATTCGTGGATGGAAACAAACCGATTCGGCTGATTCATCAAGAACTTGCCTCAGTTTATCAAACAGACTGTGCTGGTGTCACCAATTTAAGGCTTGTGACCACTAACCATGGTCGTCAATGGCGTGGATCCCCCATCAATTGACCATAGCTTGTCGATCGGCGTGAGTGCTCAAACGGCTGTTATAATGTTGAGCGGCTGGAGCGGAGCGTGGCGTTGAAACGTGTTCGCCGACCCAGCTTCTTCCGCTTAGCTACGCAATTGTTCCGGAAGCAAAGTGCGGCTTCCAAAACAATTGCTAGGCTAATGCTCAGAAGCTACCCGGGTCGGCTCACACTCTGGCGTTGGTGGTTCGTTTGCTTGTCTGGCGGAAGGTCGGGCTGGGGGTGAGTCAGCCGCGATATTATTGGGTTCTTCCTAAACTTTGGCGAAGACGCGATCAACACTGATATAGCAACTTTCAAGACAATGGTTCAATACTCCAACTAAATAAATTAGAGCGATAGGAGATAAATGCCCGCAGCAAACTAACCTATTGTCTAATGTTGAGTGTTGTAATTCCTCAAATTCCGGAAGCAAGAACATCGATTATTGAGAAATTTTAAGGTCATTCTCCAAACGTTAGAAAGAACCTATTATTGTTGGCGATTTATCGCCTACAATAAGGCCGAGCTTGAAGATTTTCGGTGGTTTTCCGAAAAGCTTCAAGTCGTGCCCGCAGCGTTCCACCACCCCCAGCCCGACCTGGAGCCCCACTACACCTGCCCACCACCAACGCCACGCGCAGCGCAAGCTGCGGACACGCTACTCTTGTCTGCGAATCCACCACTCCCAGCCTAATTCTCTCGGTGGACATGATTAGCCGCGGACTTAGGTATCCTATTTACAGCTACGACATAATTCGCCTTATAGCTGGGAAGCAGACAAGATAGATCAAGAGCTGGCCACAGCCAATCAATTGGAAAATTTGCCAAGATTTAAAGTCGATCAGCGCGGCAACCACACTGCCTAAGGGAATAAAGATACCGCTGATGGTAAAAATAATGCTAAAAACGCGACCAAGAAAGCGGGAATCGACGGAAGCCTGGAGATAGGACATTAGCGAGATATTGAAAGTTGTCACGGTGCTTGAAAATAAGCCAAAGAGAAGCAGGAGTAAAGGCTGCGAGGAACGCGCGAACCCAATCAGGATCAGCGCCAGGGATGCTGGTAATAATAAATGGAAGAAGGACTTAGGCGCCAGCTGGATTTTATAAATACTAACCAAAAGCGCGCCTAAAACACTGCCGAGGGATTGGGCAATCAAAATGTAGGCATAGATGTGCGAAAAACCAGAAAACGTCGCGGTAAAGGGTAGATAAAATGAATAAATCGCATCTAAGAAATTAAGAAACGCGCTGGAGATCAAGATGATCAGGAGGCCTTTTCTGCTGGCGATATAGTGAATCCCCGCCTTTAATCCGGTGAGAAAAGTTGCTTTGGCGGCGGGGACCTCATGTAAGATGACAAAGTTGCCTTCGCATAGGGCTGAAATGAAAAAAGAGAGCGCATCGATCAACATGCCGTATTTAAAGCCGAATTGTTTGATCACCAGCATGGCCAGCAGTGGCGCCGCGACCGCGATGAGCTCGGCAATTACTTTGGCGGTGGCGTTATAGCGATAGATACCCTTTTGACTTAACAAATCCTTCGTAATGGCTTTATAGGCCGGCACATTAAAGCTAAATAGCACGGCCAGTAAGGCGTTGATAATGATGAGTGCCCAAATATTCTGGGGATCATAGCATAAGAAGAGAAGGAAGGTCAGGGCGCCGGCAATTAGGTCGGTGGCGAGCAGGAGCCGTTTTCTATTGCCAAAATCGGCCAGGTGACCAGCAAAGAGATTAAAAATCAGCCTGATCAGCGCCTCGCTGGACTGATAAAATGTCATAAAAAAATTGGCGTTGAGCGCCAGTCCGGCGATCAATAGTTTATTGCCATAATCAAAGATGATATTGCCAAGGTTGGTGGTTTGCCCGCGGATAAGCAGCAAGCCGATATTTTTATTTTCTTTGTTCATGTTCGAAGTAACCTCGCAGTGACAGGAAGGTCTGGTTGAATTCACGATTTCCTGGTAGGCAAAAGACAAGGAGGTAGCGCAGATCCGCCAATGACTTGGCTCGTCGCGCTGGTTGTTGCGGATATTCCCTAAAGAAAGCTAACGGAACGGCTATTTCTGGAGGCGCTTGTTGACGACCGTTTTGGAAGATCGCCAAAGTTACCGCCAGACAAGTGGGGCTGCGCTGATAATCCTTAACTTGGGGGACAGCGGCGTTGTTGACCAAAGCCCAATAGGTCGCGAGGAGATCGAAATTAAAGGCCTGCTTGACCAGTAGCGGTATTTGACCACCGCCAAAACGCTTGCCGATCTCACAAAAACTGAGTTCATCAGTCTCAGTTCGATAAAAAAATTCAGCGTGAAACGGTTGGATCGTATCTGTGCCCAGCCTCGTTAGCACGGCTTGAGTGGCCGCTTCCAGTCGTTCAATCAAATGATCGTTGCTTTGATAGTGTGAATTGGTCCTAATCAAATTGAAAAAATCAGTCTTAATGGCTAGGATATTACCAACATATTCATGGGAGAAAAAATAGCCGATTTCGCCATTGATCGCGATGCCATCGCACGTAAACATGACATCAAACGTCTCAACAGTTTCCAGCAGGTACTCAGTCGAATTGAAATAATCAGGCACCGCTGTGACGATGGCGACGCCTCGGCCAGAGTCTTCGCGGCGGGGTTTGATGATAAATTTGGCCGGGAGCGCGTCAGTTGCGCAAGGGTCGATCAGGCTTGGTTGTTTGATTTTGGGCGCCAAAGTTTGCCGCATCATTTTTTTGTCCTTATAGGCATAGGCAATTTCCCAAGCGTTCTTGTCGTCGGTAAAGATTGCTTTCAAAATACCGACGAGATGGATCAGCCCCTCATCAAGGGAAAAAATATCGTCAATGCTCGGCTGACTTTTGAAGAACAATAGTAGCTCTAATAGGCTAAAATCGGCAACGGTGAAAACTTGCTGCTCGGCGAATCCCACGCTCAGATAGTTCTGGCGTTGCTGGCTGGGGCAGACGATCGCGAGTTGGTTAGCTGGTTGGAGCCCGATGCTTTCAGGCGAAAAACGATAGATGAAATATTTCATTGATCTTGATACCTCGTGTTTGCTTGCGCCCATTGTTCAGCCCGCAGTAACTGCGCTTTTACGCTACGAAAAGAAGCGCCGTAAACTGACAGCCCGATTACCGCATCGGCGCTGTGGGCCGCATTGCCGATCTGACTGCCAACGCGAACATATGCCACCTCATCAAAAATAGAAAATTCGGACTTCACCGCTTCAGTAAATTCTGGCAGAGCTTGGATCGTGCCGGCTTGTTTGGCCGTTAGCAGCCACCCGGTCACCGGATAGTCGCGCCTGATCGCCGGGAGTGGTTCTGCGCAAACCGAATAAATCAGGAGTTTAAGTGGGTTACAGGCCAGTTTGAATTCCAAGTTTTGGCGAATGCGGGCGCCACCGATCCTGCTCCCGATCTCCAGGAAGATGATCTCTTGACCGTCGAAGAACACTTCCAAATGAAAGAGAAAGGTTCCAGTTGGCGCCAGTTTTTTAACGAGATTAGTGGCGTATTGACTGAGTTCAAGATAGCTGGCATCCGTGTGATCCAAAGAGACTGCCGCCGCCGAAACACCGGCTTTGATCAACAGGGGGTTATAGATGTATCGTGCCGGTTCGCAATACAAAACCTGACCGTGGGCAATCAAGCCATCAATATGATAAATATCCGCATAAAGATACTGTTGGACCAGGAATGTTTGCTGAATCCAATCATGATCAGCCTGAAAGCGCGTCAAGTCTGCCTTTTCTTTCAAATGAAAGGTATTTACCGAACCGGCGCCATCCAATGGTTTGACAATCATATCAGGGTTGCGCTTAAAGAACGCTGCTAATGCGGCAGACGAAGAAACGACTTGTGAGTTGGGCACTTTAAAGCCAGCAGCGCTGACCCGCTGGACCATGGTCGCTTTATCGCGAAAAATTCGCGCCTCCGCAAGATTTTGCCCAGGTAAATTGAATGCCGTCCGTAATTTGCCGGCCAGTTCAATATCAAATTCGTCTAGTGCGATAATCGCGTCAAAATGCGCGTTTGTCATAAGTTCCCGGGCCTGACGTTCTCTAGCGAGTGGGTAATTTTTGACAAAAACGAGTGTGACATTGACCGGTTGATTCAGTTGAAAGGACGCCGCTTTGGCTTGGTCCGCGATGATGGTGTAGTCATGCTGTGGCGCCAGACATTGATAAATATCTGTATATTGTTCGCGGTACGGATGAAAAATCAAGATGTGTTTCATTAGCGATACCTCGCGATAGGATCGACGTAGATGTTTTCAGACGGATTTCGATGATAAGCGAAATTGCTGGGCAATTTTGGTAAAACTAGAGTTGGATCGATTCTCGCTTTAAATAGTTGATAGGGGATCCCCAACGTTTGATAGGCGTAATCAGCGGTGACTGGCTGGCGGCTTCGTTGAACCTGACGGATGGATTTCTCAAGGCTAGCAAGAAAGTCCTCGTAAAGTGGACTCAGAAATTCCGCGAGGGTGGGAAAGTTCTGGAGGATCGCGGTCACGCTGATCTGGTGGTAGGTGCACTCTGAAAATATTTCGCGGGCCAACTTTTTAATGGTGTAATGCTGTTTCTTATTGCCGGCATTGCCAACGGCCTGGTGTAAGATCCGAATGGCCTCAAGCTGACTCATCAGAAAATGGGTCAGCTCGTGGTTTTCAACCGAGCGAAACACTTTCAGATAAAGTGAGTGATAGTGTGCCGTTTCGAATAATGATTTGGCATGCTCGTTGATCATCGTTGATCTTAACGGGAAGAACACACTATCGAGTTGCGCCAGATTGCCGCCTTGATAATCAACGAGTACAAAATTGGCGACCGTGACCAGGCCGTTATTGAATTTGACACACACCTTGAGATAGTAATGCTGGCCGGGAATCGGCAACGCGCAAATCAGGCGTTCTCGCGGTATTTCAATTACGTTTGCCGATATTTCGCGGCTATTTGTTGCAATGGACTGGATGTCCGGCACGATCACATAAATGTCGCTGGCGCTAATCCAGGGATCCAAGATAGTCCGGATAAACTCGGCGATGACCGGCGCAAAAGAGACCGGCTCAAACGAAAAAAGACTAATTAATTCTTGGCAAGGACTCGCGAGGGGATTTACCAGATTGGCGGGATAAACATTTCTAAAGCAAAGTTGCTCTTTATAGAAAAATCCCTGCGGTTGTTCCGCGAATTTTGCTAATTCGTCTTGAATCGGAGAAAAGGTGAATAGGTTCTTGCCGGATCTAACTAAGGGGGAGGCGGGTAAGAATCTAGCCTTGAATGTTTGGCAGATCTGCTCACGCCAAAAGATATTCGCGTCCATCGATTTTTCCTTTCCGGGTAACTCATGCTGATTCTGTCCATTAAGTGACCCTCAACGATTTTCTAGGTCCTGCTATCAGGCAGGTGGGATCAGTGTCGATCCCATCAGACGCGCTTGTTTGAGCGGGTGATGGGGGGATCTGCCGGCCAGCAGCCAGATTTATGCTTGGACAACTGCCCAGAAGGCCTATTTTTTGACTTGGTCGTTTGATGAATTTTTCAGAGCCAAAATCTAACTAACAACTTCGCCTAGCGATAGATGTCGCCTTCATAACCGCTCAAGCTTAAAGCGCTTTGAATATTTCCGAAGCCCCGTAAAAGCTGATCATAGTTTAGTAAGACCGCGGCAGGAATCTGCGTATGGGCAAGACCCATGATAATTGCCATCCCGGCGCGGATATCATTTAAGTCGAACACGCCATTTTGATTGGATGTGGGCTTTGACCGCGGCTGTGTTTTTAGGGCGCCGTTTCTTAGCGATTTAAGATTAATCCCTAATTTCTGCAATTCGGGAATATGACTGGATCGATTGCCAAATACTTCATCCAACAAAATCGCTGGAATATTGTGGAAGGCCAAGAATTCCGAGATGATCGGTCCTAAATCTGTGGTGATCTGTGGAGGCGGGCCGAGGCGCAAAAATTCAAAATATTCCTGATTGATCGGGGCGACTTTACGGAAAATCAAGGCATGATCGACCTCAGCCAGCGCTAAGCCAAAGTTTTCAAAAAGCTCCGCGTAATTTGGGGGAATCTCACTAATCGTCACGTTGGTAAAGGCGATTGTTTCCAAGCGATCCCAGAGCAGCAAGACATAGGAAACAAGCATCGTCATGTCTGGGGGGAGTGTGACCTGACAGTCTCTAGCCGCCAGCGCGTCGACCGCGGGTAGCAAAATTCTGTCTGGCGCTGTATGAATAACGACGCGATTGGTCGACCTTTCCAACAAGGAAATCAGAAAGAGAATCGTGGGATCCTGTGATAGGCCGTTTATTTTGAGCGCATTCGGGTAAACATAGGCCAAACTAAGCGCGTTGAAGAAGGCGCCGACACTTTTGCTACCATCGCCGTAGCAATTCAGAACCAGATTGCGATTCAGCGTGTCCTTCTTTTCCGCGTAGAAAGTATGCGCGCTGGCATCATATTGATAATTCGAAATCGTCGCCAGGATCTCCAAATGTAAATCAATCGGACGATCACAAAAATCATCGCCACCGGGAAAGCTGAAAAGAAGCTGATGGTATTTGTAGGTCAAAGCCGAGATGACGCCGATACTGGCACGACTGACTTTATTTAACATCGTGATATTAAATGGGGCAGCCTCAGCCGTTAATGTAATGGTATCCCGTGAAATATTCGCATCTGTCCAGCCGTTGTTGGCAAAAATATATAAGACATTAAGAAAATCAAGCGCGGTTGGGCAATTATGGATCGTTAGCGCGTTCTGGTTGAGGAAAAGACTTGACAACAAAGCATGAACACCAACAACCTTATCGCCTTCAATTTTAACGTTGTGCCTAATTTCGTCATGGACCGGGACCGCCTTGATAGCCCGAGAAAAATGACTAGCGATTTTTTTAGAATTATCAATGTTGTTATAGTCGGATGAAAGAGTGATCGATTGATTCAAATTATTTTCTAAGTCTTCAAAAGAAATTTCGAGTATTTTTGCATATTTTAGCAGTTCATCAACGTCAATATTGCGAGATTCTTGCTCCCAATTAGAAATTGCTTGCCGGCTAACCTTAAGCTCCTTGGCAATAAAATCTTGAGTGAAGCCTAAGGCAATTCTTTTTTTCTCAGGAAATCACCAATCATCTGCGCCACCTCTATTTTCATAATGTAATATCTTATAAATAATCTTAATTCTCATTTAATCACAATGCAAGCAACATTCTGTTGCGTCGAGGCAAACGCAGATTGTGGATTTTTTCGGGGCAGGCGGCGGCGTTGGCGTATTTAGTCAGAGGTGATCAGAATATGTATGCAGCCCTGGATGAGCGAGGACAGTTGACCCAAGCAGCAACACAAGTGATTGAAAGCGAAGCCGACTTACGGGCCAAAGCCGGTGGCGCGGCGCATTTTTATTGTCCCCGTTGTCGGCAGCCAGTTCAGTTGGTGCGCGCACGCACGGGACGTCCCTTTTTCCGTCATGTGGGTCGGACTGGGTTGGGACCCAATGAGACTGCCCGCCATCGCGCCGGTAAGCAAACCTTGCAACAGGAGTTGGCCGCGTTGCAGGTCGTTAGCGAGTTGGAAGTGGTTTTACCCTTGAAAGTGGCTGGGGCAGAGGTGGACAGCCCAGCGGAGAAGAGGCCAGGGGAAGTGGTCGCGCCGCTGGTGACTGCAGCGGGCGCCCAACCGCGGCCGCTCCAGCAAGACGCGCGAGAAGGCGAACAGCGGCGCGCGGATGTTTTGTGGCAACACGGCGCTCACCTGTGGGCCTTTGAATTCCAATGCGCGCCCTTGGAGTTGGCTGAGCTGCGGCAACGGCATGAAGATTATCAGCGCTGGCGGATCAGGGAACAATGGTTGTTGGGGGCAACCTATTTGTCACAACGGCGTCCCAGTCAAGGCGCCTTGAAATTCATGGCCTATCAAGCCCACTGGGGTTACTATTTGGCGTTCTGGCAACCCGAGCGGCGCCAAATCCAATTGTTTTATCACTGCCAGTTTCGTCCGCCGCGGACCCAATTGCTCTATCAGGTCAGGATGCTAAGCCTAGGGGAATTTCTGCAGGGCGCCAGCCAAAACCGCCGTCCGCCGGCGCAATTGCCGCCGAATCAGCCCTGGTTTGATCCCCGACCTTGGTTGGGCCAACAACTAGCGCTGAAACAACCGCGCTGGCTGACGTATCAAGGGCGCTGTTACCAGCAAGGCTGGGATTTGCAAAAATTGCCCACCGCCTTATGGTTGCCCCAATGTTTGCCCCCGGTTGTGGGGCACTGGCCTGATTTATTAGGGCGGCAATTGGACTACTGGTTCGCCACCGGCGGCCTGACCCGATCCCAGCAACGACATTTGCTCAGCGGCAGTCGCTGGCCATTGTTGACCACGGAATTGGCCCCCAGTAGCGGCCGCAGCCAACAAAAAAACCACTGCCGCCGCGAGCAATAGCACCCGCGGAACACTGGTTTGAAAAGCAAATTTGAATGAGTTCGGCCTAAATTAGATGTAATTGAGCCCGGTTGGCATTCAAAAGTTTAAGAAAAGGCTTTTGGTTGATCGTTTGTTGTTGCGGCAACTGCTTGGCTAAGATCTGATCGATCAGATCCTCGGTAACCGCGCCGTTGATCAAAATACCGTCGCCGTTGATATTTTGTCGGTAATCGATAAAAACCGTTGACGGTGTTTTCTTCACACCGAGATTGTTGGCCAGCTGCCGATCCGCTTCACACAGATCTTTGGCCAATTGACTGACTCGATCGGTGAAGAAAGTCTGCTCGTCCAAATGGACTTCGCGGGCGATCGTGTGGATCAAGTCATCGGAATAGCAATCGAGTCCTTCGTTAAGGTGGTCTTGCAGGCTCATTGTAAACGCCCGCGCCTTCTTATTTCCCTGGAACGAGGCAGCCTTATAGTCAAGCATCGACTGAAAGGTGATCGCCATGACCTGATTGCGCAGAATCAAATCACGGGTATCCAGCTGATTTCGCTCTAGGAAATCGGTGACAACATTCATGTTAGTGATGGGCACCAAATTCGGCTGAACCTTCAGCCGATGTTGCTTTAAGCCGCGAATGATGTTGACTTCGGTGTTCAAACATAAGCCACCAATCGGATTCGCAAACATAAATATCTCTAGCAAAAGTATTTCCCCCATGCTGATAAAACCTAAACAATAACAACCAAATTAGCGAATACGACAATGATACTTCAAAATCTAACTTAATTCTAGCCTTAAAAATTTTAGACTTCAAATTTTATAACTGTGAAATTGCACGCATTACCTTATTGACGACCGGGCGTTGGGGCACCGAAAAACGTTGCAAGAGCTGATGGTAAAAGGGCTCAGCTACTGCAATCTCGGTGGTTTCCAACTCCAATTCGAAATCCTGCTGGCCATTGGGATATGTCGTTTGATCCAAGGTCAATTGGCCTGCGGGTAATAAGGCGATCCTGCGCTGAGTCACACCCTGGGCGATGATCTGCAATGTGGTTGTCGGTAGTTTCCGCTCTTGCAACGCCGCCGCCACTTGCCCGGTGGTGGCGATCGTTTGTGTCGCGGTCAAAGCCCGCGCTTGGCCAACGGTCAAAGGATCGGTGATTTCAACCAATTCATGATGCGCGGCAGTCGTGATCGTTGCCGGAACCTTCAAAGTTTGCTCGGCGCGATCTTGATAGATGCGGATCCGCAAACCACAATGTTGCTGGTGCAATTGGCGCGCAGCTGTATCATAATAGTAATTCGCTTGCAGAAAGGCCGGCGCGAATGGATAGGCCGACTTGATCTGCTGAAACTCATTCTGGAGCAGGAGATTTTTGAACTCAACTTCCACGGATGTCATTTGGCCCACTCCCTTCCAGAAGGTCATTGTACCATTTTCAGGTGGTGATTTGCATTAAATTTGATTAGTAATGGTTGGGTTAGAACTTGCTGTAAACAGGGTTGGCGGCGACCTGACTAGACATGTTGGGCTGTGTTTGGTGGTTTGAGGGTGGCGCTGCATAATAATCGATGATCACCGCTGCTTGCAAAAGACCGCTGCTTGCAAAAGTAGGTTGGCCGCGGCTTGCGCTGCGCGTGGCGTTGGTGGATGGCAGATGTGGTGGGGCTCCAGGTCGGGCTGGGGGTGGTGGAACGCGGCGGGCACGATTTTGAGCTTTTCGGAAACCCACCGAAAATCTCAAAACTCGGCCTTATTGTAGGCGATAAATCGCCAACAATAATATCGCGGCTGACTCACCCCCAGCCCGACCTTCCGCCAACTAGTAAACGATCCATCAACGCCACGCTCCGCTCCAGCCGCTCAACGTTATAACAGCCGTTTGAGCACTCACACCAGTGCAGTCCATCTGATAAACAGAACTAGTTCTCAGTGAAACAACTGAATCGGTTGGCCTTCCACCCAAGGATTGTTACGGAAACGAATAGAGATGTGCAGCCTACGCAAAATGGCCCGACCTCCTAATCCAGATCAGTTGGCATTGCCGTACCACCCCAAAAAGTGGGCGATTGGTTGACCGCTCACTTGCAAGAGCACTTCGTCAAATCCTTCGCCTCGATTGCAGATAAGCTCAATTCTGCCTAGCAACCGGCTGGGACTGCGCGGCTCTATCTAGAGTGAGAACCGACCTGGTCAGCTTCTGAGCATTAGCCTAGCAACCATTTTGGAGGCTGGTTTGTGCCTCCGGAATAGTTGCGTAGCTAAGCGGAAGAAGCTAGGTCGGCGAACACGTTTCAGTGGTGAAATTGTCCTTGGCGGCTTTGTCGCTTAGAACAAGGCCTGATTTTGAGACAAGCCGCGCTTTTTGCGGATTGGCTCAAAACAGCGCCCACCACGTTCCAAACAGAGCGAACCGACCCGTTTAGCTCCTGAGCATTAGCCTAGCAATTGTTTTGGAAGCTGCATTTTGCTTCCGGAACAATTGAGTAGCTAAGCGCAGGAAGCTGGGGGGGAGCACGTTTCCAGCCCGCATCAGCAGTCCCAGCCGGTTGCGCTCACGCACAACACCCACCCACACCTGCAATCGCTTGAGGAAATCTCGAACAGAGGCCACGCTGATAAGAATTAACGTAAAACAATAGAACGTCGTTGATTCCCAATTCAAGTAACTTGCGTCGATAATTGAGGTCAAAGCAATGCAGACTGCTTTTATGACCGGTTGTGTGTTAAAATAATAAGTGGACTGTAATAGAGTGAGGACTACGCTAGTCAACCACCCGTGACTAAAGTCACAGGCTTGTGAGAGCATCGCCTAACGGTGACACGACCACAATTTGCTTAGATACAGCCATCGCCTGCAAGCAGGTCTTACGTGCTAATTACCAAAGCCTTTAGAGTCCGCAGGTTGCCAGACGGACTGTGATTCTTAGTTAAGGGCTAAGCCTTTAGCCAAGATATTTTTAGCAGCG
>NZ_RHOV01000019.1 GCF_003946655.1 Lapidilactobacillus achengensis | reverse complement strand
CTCCAGGTCGGGCTGGGGGTGGTGGAACGCAGCGGGCACGATTTTGAGCTTTTCGGAAGTGCACCGAAAATCTCAAAACTCGGCCTTATTGTAGGCGATAAATCGCCAACAATAATATCGCGGCTGACTCACCCCCAGCCCGACCTTCCGCCAACTAGTAAACGGACCACCAACGCCACGCTCCGCTCCAGCCGCTCAACGTTTTAACAGCCGTTTGAGCACTCACGCCGAGTGGCAAGCTATCGCCAATTGATGGGGAGCCACGCAATTGACGACCTTGGTTAGTGGTCACAATTTTTTAATTGGTGACACCAGTACAGTCGGTCTGATGAACAAACCTAGTCTCAGTGAATCCACTGAATCAGTCGGTTTCCACTCAGAGATTGTTTATCACGCAGGTAAAGATGTTCAACTAACGCAAACTGGTCTAACTAATCCAAATCTGTTGATGCTACTGTACCACCAAAAAAGAGGGAGTTGTTTGACCTCTAGCTCGCAAAAGTACTTTGTCAGATGCTTCGCTTAGATTGCAGATAAGCTCAGTTCTGCCCAGCAGCCGGGTGCGCTCACGCACAACGCCCACTCACACCTGCAATCAAGCAAAGATTCAATAACAGCGCACAGACCTTTGGAATCCGTTGGTGTTGCCGTACCACCAAAAAAGAGGGAATTGTTTCACCTCTAGCTCGCAAAACAATTTCATCTATTACTTCGCTTAGATTACAGATAGGCTCAATTCTGCCTAGCAACCGGCTGGGACTGCACGGCTCAGTGGTGAAATTGTCCTTGGCGGCTTTGCCGCTTAGGACAAGGCTCGATTTGAAGACAAGCCGCCGGGCTTGCGGATTGGCTTCAAACGATGCCCACCACGTTCCAGTCCGCATCAGCAGTCCCAGCCGGTTGCGCTCACGCGCTACACCCACCAAAACCTGCAATCAAGCAAAGGTTCAATAACAGCGCACAGACCTTTGGAATCCGTTGGTGTTGCCGTACCACCAAAAAAGAGGGAATTATTCCACCTCTAGCTCGCAAAAGCACTTTGTCAGATACTTCGCTTAGATTGCAGATTGGCTCTATTCTGCCTAGCAACCGGGTCGGGCCATGCGGCTCAGCGGTGAAATTATTCGGTTCTTTCTAACGTTTGGCGAATGGCCTGAAAATTTCTCTTGCAACACGCAACATTAGATAATAGGTTGGCTTGATGTGGCCATTTATTTCCTATCGCTCCAATTAATTTAGTTGGAGTATTTATTCGTCGTCATGAAAGCTGCTATATCAGTGTTGATCGCGTCTTCGCCAAAGTTTAGAAAGAACCAATTATTCTTTGCGGCTTTGCCGCTTAGAATAAGGCTCGATTTTGAGACAAGCCGCGGGTTTTGCGGATTGGCTCAAAACGATGCCCACTGCGTTCCAGCCGCACAAATGGCCCGACCCGGTTGCGCTCACGCGCAACACCCACCAAAACCTGCAATCAAGCAGAAGATTCAGAACAAAAAAAGGAACATCCCCGTAGAGACATCCCTAAAAATCTACAAATCCCGCTCACGCTTACTAGCCGCAGCTTGGGCGACCAATTCAGCGGCGTGTTCCTCGGCTAACGTGGTGACTTCTTTGCCCGCGATCATTTTGGCGATCACTTCGACCCGCTCTTCGCCGGTGACCGGGTGCAATGAAGTCGTGGTGGCATCGTGCTGGATCGTCTTTTCAATCAAATATTGATGATCACTCATCGCCGCCACTTGGGGCAAATGGGTGATACACAGAACCTGCGAATAGCGCGCGATCAGATTGATTTTATCGGCGATCGCTTGGGCGACGCGGCCGCTCACGCCGGTGTCCACTTCATCGAAAATAATACTGGTCACCCCTTCACTGTGGGCAATGATTGTTTTGATGGCCAGCATGATTCGGGATAACTCGCCCCCGGAAGCGATTTTGACCAGGGGCTTCAGGTCCTCGCCGGGATTGGTGCGCAGATAGAAGGCAACCTGATCTTGACCAGCATGGGTAAAATTCGGCGTCTTCTGAGGTTGAAAATGAACGGCGAACACGGCCTTATCCATATATAACGAGGCCAATTGTTGGTGGATCGCCTGGGCCAATTGTTCACTGACTTCGTGACGGGCTTGGGTCAATTTCTGAGCGGCGGCCAGCAAGTTCGTCCGCACCGTTTTATATTCGGTCTCGATTTGATCGCCTGCGTCCGTCACCTGTTTCATCTGCTGATACTCAGCGGCGATCTTCTGCTCATAACTTTGCACATCTGTCAGCGACGGACCGTACTTGCGCTTGAGATTATTGATGATCTCCAGGCGCTGTTCAATCTCACTCAGCCGATCAGCATCGAATTCCAACACATCCAACTGATCCTGCAAGCCGGTGCCCACGTCCTGCAATTCATAATATGCGCTGTCTAAATGATCCGCCAATTCCTGATACTTCGGACTTAGATCGGCAATACTATTCATTTGCTCCATGGCCACGGCCGTCAGATCCAAGGCGTTCGGCTCTTCGTTGGTCAGCATCGCCAGACTTTGTTGCAACGCCAAACTGATTTTCTGAAAATTCATCAGTTGCTGCCGTTCTTGAGTCAGTAACTCATCTTCACGCGCCTGGACCTTGGCGGAATCGATCTCTTGTAATTGGAAACGCAACATATCCAGCCGCTGAACATAAGCCTGTTCATTCTTCTGCTTATCTTCCAGTTGCCGCTTCAAATCGCGGTAGCGGCGATAGATCTGCTGATAGGTCGCCAACAACGGCGCGATCGTCGCCTGACCATACTGATCTAGGATCGCCAGGTGATGCTCAGGATTCATCAGCTCCTGATGTTCGTTTTGCCCATGAATGTCGACCAATTGTTCCCCGATCGTCCGCAAAACGCTGGTTGTGACGATTTTGCCATTGATGCGGCAAACATTGCGGCCCGTGCGGCTCAATTCGCGCTCCAGTAGGACATTCTGGCCGTCCGGCTCAATGTCGTGCTCAGCCAGCAACGCAAATAAGCGGGGATTATGCGCCACCACAAAGAGCCCCTGAATATCTGTTTTCTTAGCCTTGCTGCGAATAAAATCACTGGAGCCACGGCCGCCGACCAATAGTCCTAAGGCGTCGATAATAATCGACTTCCCGGCGCCGGTTTCCCCGGTCAGCACAGTCATGCCTGCGTCAAAATCAACTTCAAGATGTTCAATGATCGCGAAATCGCGAATAATCAAATTGGCTAACACCCTTGAATTCCTCCGCTTCTAACGACTCAATCAACTAATTCGGACAGCCGTTGCCAAATCGTGGCAATGTCAGCCGGATCATTCTTAATGATCAACAAAACCCCATCATCGTTGGCGATGGCCATGAAGAGTTCCGGCCATTGCAAGGCTTTGATGGCGCTGGCGACAACCGGACCGCTGCCCGGCAATGTCTGCATCCGCACCAAATTGCCTTGACGCGCCAAAACGACCTGCGCCGAGGCCAATAACGCCCGCAACGCTGGTTGATCCGCCTCAATGGCGATTTCATTTTGTTGGGAAAGCTGATAAATAAAGCCATGGGCAGTATTGATCTTGATCAGCTGCATTTCTTTGATATCTCGCGAAATCGTTGCCTGGGTGACCTCGTAGCCGCTCGCCTTCAAATAATCGACCAGATCAAGTTGATTATGGATACTATTTGTTGCCACTGCTTGGCGGATCAATTGCTGCCGTCGTTCTTTTTTCATGTTCTACCTCATATCTTCTTGCTAGTCAAAACGGACCAGGCGTTTGCCACAACTTGATCGACGGTTTGGGGGTCATAAGGTACGAGCGGCGTTTCTTGACCGATCAATTTAAAGTACGCCAAGAATTCAATATTTCCCGAACCCCCGGTGATCGGCGAGAAATCCAACCCCATGACTTGATAGCCTTGTGTTTGAGCAAAGTCCAAGATCTTCGTCAAAACAGTCCGATGGACCGCGGGATCCCGCACGATGCCATGCTTACCCACATGATCGCGACCCGCTTCGAATTGAGGCTTGATCAACGCCGCCAAATGCCCCCCTGGCGCTAAAATTTTCGTCAAAGGCGGTAAAATCAGCTCCAATGATATAAAGGAAACGTCCGTCACCGCGATCGTTGGCTGCCCCTGGGTGAAATCAGTTGGTTGACTAAAGCGGAAATTCTGACGCTCCATCACGACAACTTGCGGGTCTTCCCGTAGTTTCCAAGCCAATTGATTATAGCCGACATCCAGCGCGTAGACTAAGCGGGCGCCATTTTGCAAGGCCACATCGGTGAACCCGCCCGTTGACGCGCCGATATCGAGAACCGTCGCGCCAGCAAAGTCAATGGCGAAAACGTCCTGAGCTTTAGCCAGCTTGAAGCCCCCCCGCGAAACATACGGATTGACTTGACCCTTGACCCGTAAACTGATGGCCGGATCGATTTTCTCCCCCGGTTTATCCAAGCGCTCATCGTTTTTGCCGACGACTTGCCCGGCCATGACGGCGCGTTTGGCCTGTTCCCGAGAAGTAAACAGCCCTTGTTGTACTAATAAAATGTCGACCCGTTCTTTTTTCACGATTTCATTTCCTCATCAAAGTAATTCAAAAATCCCAGTAAAGCCGTCACCTCAACGTGGGCGACGGTCGCTAATTGGACGGCGGCTTGCCGCGCCTGCGTCACTTCTTGGGTCAAGGCGTTTCGCGCGCCAGTTAAGCCCAGCAAACTGGGATAAGTATTCTTGCCCGCCGCCACATCCTTGTGAACCGCCTTACCCAAGTGCTGGGCATCGCCGTTCAAGTCCTGCAGATCATCGAAAATTTGGAACGCTAACCCAAAATGACCACCAAAATCCCGTAAAAGCTCAGTTTGTTGGTCATCCAAACCTAACCGCGTCGCCGCCAAAGTGAAGGGCGCCGTCAGCAGGGCCCCTGTTTTCAACGCGTCAAGTTGCTTGACCGCGTCCAAAGCGCCTAACGTGGTGCCCGTGGCGCTAATATCGATGGCCTGGCCGGCAACCATCCCAGTCGGCCCACTGGCTAGAGCCAACTGCGCGCACATTGCGCCAGCTAACGTTGCGGGCGCGGCGTTACCGACCCATTGAAAGGCCAGCGTCAACAAGCCATCGCCAGCCAAGATTGCCATGGCTTCGCCAAATTTCTTGTGATTGGTCAATTGACCCCGGCGATAATCATCATTATCCATCGCTGGCAAATCGTCATGGATCAACGAATAGGTGTGGATCAACTCGATCGCGCCGGCAACCGCCAGATCACAATCCGCCTCAATCGGCTCGAACGCTTGCACTGTCGCCAAGTATAGCAGGGGCCGCAATCTTTTACCACCAGCTAGAACGGAATACTTCATACTGGCGGCCAGTTCTGGTTGGGTCAACTCTGTCGTCAGCCGTTTCGCCAAATACGCATTCAGCCGCGGCCGCCATTCTTGATCAAATGCTACACTTACCACAAAAAATCGTCCCCTTCACGATCCACATACCAACCCCAGCTTGCGCCGAGAAATTTGTCACCCAGCGGCCGCCAGCGCAGCGTGGTCCTATTTCGCGCCAGCGTCCGGGGGCAAATCACTCACCTGTCCCTGCTCGTCGACCACTTTTGTCAACGTTTGTTCTGCTTGCGTCAACGTTTGTTCCAAGGAACGGGACAAAGCAATCCCACTTTGAAATTTCGCTAAGGCCGTTTCGAGAGGGACGTTACCCTGCTCCAATTCATTGACGATCTGACTTAATTCATCTAATTGCGCTTCAAAACTCTTTTTCTGCGGCTCACTCATTGTTTGCTTGCTCCTTTTGTAAAACCTTGGCCTTGACTTGACCATCCTTTAAATGAAGTGCGAAAACTTGGTCGGCAGCAAAGTCCTGCACACTAGTCAGCGCGTGGCCTTGATCATCCAACGCGTAACCATAGCCCCGGTCCACCGTGCGCAAGGGACTTAACTGATCCAACGCCTGCATTTGCTGGCCCACCTGTTGCCGTTTTTGCTGCAAAATCGTCGCCATGCTTCGTTGCAACCGCTGGGTCAAGTTGGCGACTTGCAGCTGATCAGTCACCACTCGTTGCTGGGGATTGACCTGCAGCAAGCGCCGTTGCCACAACTGCCACTCCTGCTTTTGACCTTGGAGATAATTCTGGCTGGCCTGATCAAATCGCTGGCGCAGCAGATCCAACTGCTGGACATAGCCTTGGTACAAGCGTTCAGGATGCTGAAAGAGAAAACTTTGTTCTTGCCGCTGTAATTGTTGACGCCAAAGCTGGAGTTGGCGCTGGAAACTCCGCAGCAAACGCGTCCGACTATCCAAAATACCCGCCAACACTTCACTGAGTTGCGGCGTGGCCAGTTCCGCCGCAGCCGTCGGGGTCGCGGCCCGTTGATCCGCCACCAGATCGGCGATGGTCGTATCCGTTTCGTGGCCCACCGATGAAATGATCGGAATTGGACTGGTGACCATGGTTCGCGCCACGATTTCTTCGTTGAACGGCCAAAGATCCTCGATCGAGCCGCCACCACGACCAATGATAATGACATCAAAATCCGCGTAACTGTATACTTGACGCAACCGTTGCACCAGTGAATCCGCGGCCTGATTGCCTTGAACCACCGCTGGGAAAAGCACGATCTGGGCCAACGGATCACGCCGCGCGGCCGTGGTCATGATATCATGGATCACCGCGCCCGAACGGCTGGTGATCACCGCGATCCGTTTAGGAAAACGAGGCAGCTCCCGTTTAGGCCGACTGAATAGGCCTTCTTGAGCCAATTTGGCCTTCAATTGTTCATAAGCCAAATACAAAGCACCGACACCATCTGGCTCCATTCGATCGATCGTGATCTGATATTGGCCACTTTGCCCATACAACGTGACCTGTCCCACCACGTTGACCTTCATCCCGGTTTCCGGTTGGAACTTGACCCGTTGAAAGGCGCTGGCAAACATGACCACATTGATTTTGGCATGGTCGTCTTTCAGAGAAAAATATTGGTGCCCAGGTCGCGGCCGAAAATTAGAGATCTCCCCAGTCAAATAAACCCGTTGTAAATAGGGATCATAATCAAATTTCCGCTTCAAATAAGTGGTCAGTTGGGTCACTGAGAGATAATTCGATTCAGCCACGTTGCTGCCTTCTCTCTGCCAAATCAACCGTTTGACTTAACAACGCCGCGATCGTCATTGGCCCGACACCACCGGGAACAGGTGTTAAATAGCCGGCCTGACTGGCCACCTCCGCGGCCACATCACCCACTAAATGACCAGCGACGCGGTTGGTGCCCACATCGATCACCACAGCGCCAGGTTTGACGAATGCGGGAGTAACGAAATTCGCCTGACCCACCGCCGCAATCAAAATATCCGCTTGCTGCGCCAATTTTTCAACAGCTTGGGTGTGGGAGTGAGCGACGGTGACGGTGGCGTCCGCCGCTAAAAGTAACGCCGCGACTGGGCGACCGACAATCAAGCTGCGTCCAAGCACCACCGCGTTCTTGCCGGCCACAGGTAGTTGATAGGCCTCAAGCAAGGCCATGATTCCGGCCGCCGTCGCGGGAACCAAGTCCGGATGACCCGACCACAATTGACCTAAATTGAAGGGATGAAAACCATCCACATCTTTGGCCGGCGCCACCGCCAATAAAACCGCGGTTTCGTCCAGTTGGACCGGCAGCGGTAATTGAACCAAAATACCATCAACGTGGGGATCATGGTTCAGCCGGTCCACCAAAGCCAGCACCGCCGCCTGGGTAGTATCTTCAGGCAATCGCTCCACAATCGACGTGATGCCCACCTGCTCAGCTTGGCGCGCCTTATTGCGAACATAGATTTCGCTAGCCGGATCATGTCCCACCAAAACCACCGCTAACCCCGGCGTGATCGCCGCCTGGCGCAACTGGTCCACCCGAGCTTTTGTCGCCGCGCGCCAAGTCCGGGCCGTGGTTTTTCCATCTAATAAAGTCGCTGTCATCCAAAGTCCCCCAATTTAGCTTATTTCAAAAAATAAAACTGTCCCGCAAAGCCAGCCCACCCCAAAAAAGGTGTGGCTTTCTTTGTAGCGACAGTTCAGTGTGAAACGCCTTTATTTCTTGACTTGATCGGTGGTGGCTGAGACAAAACTAGCCAACACCCCATTGACGAATTTAGCTGAGCTCTCATCACTGAAAGTTTTAGCCAACTCAATTGCCTCATTGATCGCCACTGCGTCTGGCACCTCGGCTTCATGCTGCAATTCATACAAACCTAAGCGCAGAATCAAGAGATCTGTTTTGGATAACCGCGGTAACGACCAGCCACGTTTCAGTTTAGGCGCCAAGGCCGCGTCCAACTCAGTCGCGTTGCTCAACACGCCGGTAGTCAGTTGTTCCAAATAAGCCTGATTAGGATCACTTAAATCCAAAATCACGGGTGTTTCCTCAGCCGCGTCTTGGTGCTGATCACGGTCATTCGTCAGAACTTCTTGTAAAGCCTGATCAACCGATAAATCAGGATTACCGGCGATCATAAAGAGCGCTTGAAAAGCGAACGCTCGCGCTTGATGACGATTTAACATTTTTTACTCACCTGCAGGCTGATCCGGCGCCGGCGATGGGGTCGCCCCATCATTCACAGCTTCTGCTGACTCTGCGTCATTTTCTTCCGCTTCATCGGCCGCGTCCGCAAAAAAGGTCTTCGGATCAACTTTCGCTTCCTTTTCAGGAACAATGCCTTCTACATGAACATTGACTTCCGCCAACTTCAAATCGGTCATGTAATATAATTGTTCTTTCAGAGTTTGTTGCATCTCCAAGGCCACTTTCGGCACCGAGACACCATAATTCAAATAAACATAAACATTCGCGCTCAACCGCTCGCCATCAACCGTCAATTCAACGCCACGGCCATGATCTTGCCGACCTAGCAAATAATTGATGCTGCTGGCCAAGTTGCCCCGCATTTCATAAACGCCATCGATTTGTTTCGCGGCGATCCCGAGAATGATCTCGATCACTTGCGGTGCGATCTGGATCGCGCCCCGATGACCTTCACGTTCTGCTAAAACAATATTTTGTTCTTCTGCCATGAGCTTGTTACCTCCTAGCTATTCGCTCTTGAGATATAACTGCCATCTGAAGTATTGATACTTAATACATCACCAGCATTGATGAAAAATGGCACGTTGACCACCAACCCAGTTTCCATCGTCGCCGGCTTGGTCCCACCGGAAGACGTATCGCCGCGAATACCTGGTTCCGTTTCAGCGACGGTCAAATCAACCGTGTTCGGTAAATCAACGCCTAACGTTTCAGCACCGTACATCATGACACCAACAACCATATTTTCCTTCAAGTATTTCAACTCATCTTGAATCTCCGCGCCAGGTAATTCAAGTTGTTCGTAAGTTGACGTATCCATGAAGACATAGTTGTCGCCATCGGCATAAAGATACTGCATTTGCTTGCTGTCGATCTGAGCCCGTTCAACTTTTTCGGTTGCCCGGAAGGTCTTTTCTTGGACGGCGCCGTTACGCAGATTCTTCAACTTCGTCCGCACAAAAGCACCACCCTTACCAGGCTTAACGTGCTGAAATTCAACAACCCGCCATAAGCCGCCATCAACTTTAATGGTCAAGCCGTTTTTCAATTCGTTTACTGAAATCATATTTATGCCTCACTTATTTATTCAATACTCTTACTATATCAATCAAACCCACTATAATGCAACAAAAAACGTAGGTTCGCGCTTGGTTTTGTCCATCCCGCCGCAGCCTGTGCTGGCTAAAAGTAGATTGGCCGCAGCTTGCGCTGCGCGTGGCGTTGGTGGATGGCAGATGTGGTGGGGCTCCAGGTCGGGCTGGGGGTGGTGGAACGCGGCGGGCACGACTTGAAGCTTTTCGGAAGTGCGCCGAAAATCTTCAAGCTCGGCCTTATTGTAGGCGATAAATCGCCAACAATAATATCGCGGCTGACTCACCCCCAGCCCAACCCTCCGCCAAACGAGCAAACAGCCCACCAACGCCACGCTCCGCTCCAGCCGCTCAACGTTTTAACAGTCGTTTGAACACTCACGCCGACTGGCAAGCTATGATCAGTTGATGGGGAGCCACGCAAATGATGACCGTGGTTAGTGGTCACAATCTTTATATTGGTGACACCAGTGCAGTCTGACTGATGAACTGAGACAAGTTCTTGATGAATCAACTTGATCGGTCAGTTCCCAACCCAAGCCCGCTTAGGTAAGTGAGATAAAGTTAGCGGCACTATCCGAAATGTACCAACTTATGCCCCAAATTCGTTGGTGTTGCAGTACCACCAAAAAAACTAGTGATTGTTTGACCTCTAACTTGCAAAAGCACTTCGTCTAATCCTTCACCTTGATTGCAGATAAGCTCAATTCTGTTCAGCAACCGCCTCAGGACGTGTGGCTCAGCGGTGAGATTATTCTTAGCGATTTATCGCTTAGAATAAGGCTCGATTTGAAGACAAGCCGCGCTTTTTGCGGATTGGCTTCAAACGATGCCCACTGCGTTCCAGCCACGACAAACGTCCTGAGGCGGTTGCGTCACCACCCAAACCCACCACTTCTGCCATCAAGCGAAAAATCATGAATAGGACCCAGTTGCGCTTACGTGCAACACCCACCAGCCCTGCAATCAAGCATAAATCCACGAACAGAACCAGTCATTCCAAGCAATTCAAGAACGATAACCACCTGCCCAGATTCACCAAAATTATAACACAATCAGCGCTTCCTTAGGTGCTTTTGTCAAAACCTCACAACCATTGGCCGTTACCAGAAGGTCATCTTCGATTCTGACGCCGCCGAAGTCTTCAATGTAAATGCCCGGTTCATCGGTTACAACATTGCCAGCAACCAAGGGCTGTTTCTGATAGATGCCCCAAGCGCCAGGACCTTCGTGAATATCTAACCCGATACCATGACCGGTCCCGTGACCAAAGTTGGGACCGTAACCAGCGGCGCCAATCAAGCCATGGGCGAGATCATTGATTTCACCGCCGGTCACACCTGGTTTAGTCGCCGCGATCACAGCCTGATTCGCCTGCAACACCAGGTCATAGATTTCATAGGCTTTATCTGTCGGTTCACCCACCGCGACCGTCCGCGTAATATCGGAAGTATAACCTTGGAAGTAGCAGCCAAAGTCAAACGTCACCAACTCATGCGGTTCAATTTTCTTCGTGGAGGCAACACCGTGGGGCCATGCGGAACGAAAACCGGAGGCCACGATCGTCGCGAATGATGAACCGCTGGCGCCATGTTGCCGCATGAAGTATTCCATTTCCGTCGCCACTTGCAATTCGGTCATGCCCGCTTCAACGTAGCCTAGCAAATAATCAAAACAATCATCTGTGATTTGAATTGCCTGACGCAACAGCGCGATTTCTGCGGCGTCCTTGACTTCGCGAAGTTGTTCGATCAACCCAGTAGTTGGTACTAATTCACTGTGACTGAACAATTGGGTCAAGCGTTGGAACGTGGCCACGTTGATATCATCGGCCTCGATTCCCACGGTGGTCAACGCCCCGCGATCCGCCAACGCCGCGGCTTCTTGATAAAGTCCATGTTGATGACAAACAATCGTGAAATCCTTGACCTGAACCGCTGCCTGAGCAGTATACCGTGAATCAGTGATGAACCAGCCCGCATCAGCGCTGATCAGCAGCGCGCTTTCGTCGCCGGTAAAGCCACTTAAATAAGTGACATTTTTCGGTGCCGTCACCAAAATCGCTGGTAATTCCTGAGCCGCCATTTTTTGTTGTAATTTTTCTAAACGAGTCATACTTTCCACCTCAGTCTTCATTGCTGTGTCACTGTCTTTCGTGATTATCGCCTATCAAAAAAAGCCCGGGGATCCCCCGAGCTCTCACATTCATTCTTATTCGTTCACTGCAACTGGGTAAACAGAAACTTGCTTGCGATCTTTGCCTAAACGTTCGAATTTAACGACGCCATCAGCTAAAGCAAACAAAGTATCGTCACCGCCGCGGCCAACGTTGGTCCCAGGATGAATCTTAGTCCCACGTTGACGATAAAGAATTGAACCAGCAGTAACAGTTTGGCCATCAGCCCGTTTTGAGCCTAAACGACGACCAGCAGAGTTACGACCGTTTGTACTGGAACCGCCACCTTTATGGTGAGCGAGAAATTGTAAATTATGCATTTCCATTACGATGCACCTCCGTCTGTTGATTATGCGTTGATTGTGTCAATGACAACCTTGGTATATGGTTGACGATGACCTTTTTTCTGATGTGAGTGTTTCTTTGGCTTATACTTATAAGTAACGACCTTTTTCTCACGGCCTTGCTTTTCTACTGTGCCAACAACGCTAGCGCCATCAAGAACGGGAGCCCCAATCTTAGTTTCGCCTTCGCCACCAACAAGCAAAACGTCAGAGAAAGTTACTTGCTCGCCTGCTTCAACGTCGAGTTTCTCAACGTAAACGGCTTGGCCAGCTTCGACCTTATATTGTTTGCCACCTGTTTGAATAATTGCGTACATCATGTGCACCTCCTATTATCTTAGACTCGCCAAAAGAGGTAGTCTGAACTTTTAAACCTCTGATTGTGCGGTTGCAGCTGTGGTGTCACAATTACAACTCATACATCTTACCAAAAAAAGCCTGCTGTTGCAAGCAATCCTCAGAAAGAATTATCATCTTTTTAGCCGTGAAAACGGACTAACCAGAAAGCGATACGATGCGACGCGATGGCAAAAGTAGGTTGGCCGCAGCACTAGACAGATGAAAGTAGGTTGGCCGCGGCTTGCGCTGCGAAATTCGGGGTGAGCTCGCTGTGGGCGCTGTTTTGAGCCAATCCGCAAAGGACGCGGCTTGTCTCAAAATCAGGCCTTGTCCTAAGCGGCAAAGCCGCCAAGGACAATTTCACGGCGATCTCACCCCGAATTTCTCCGCTCCAGCCGCTCAATGTTATAACAGCCGTTTGAGCACTCACGCCAAGTGGCAAGCTATGGCCAATTGATGGGGAGCACCGCAATTGACGACCGTGGTTAGTGGTCACCAGCTTTAAATTGGTGACACCAGTACAGTCTGTCTGATGAACTAAAACAAGTTCTTGATAAATCAGCTGGATTGGTCGGTTTCCAACCAGTGATTGTTAAGGAAACGAGTCGAGATGTTCCGCCGACGCAAAATATCCCGACCTCCTAATCCAAATCAGTTGGCATTGCCGTACTATCTCAAAAGTGGGCAATTGTTTGACCACCACACTTGCAACAGCACTTCATCAGATATCCATCTTCGATTGCAGATAAGCTCAATTCTGCCTAGCAACCGCCTCAGGACGTGTGGCGCAGCGGTGAGATTATTCTTAGCGATTTATCGCTTAGAATAAGGCTCGATTTGAAGACAAGCCGCTGGGCTTGCGGATTGGCTTCAAACGATGCCCACCACGTTCCAGTCCGCAACAGCAGTCCCAGCCGGTTGCGCTCACGCGCAATACCCTGCCCTGCAGCAATTACGTGAAAGAATAAAGGCAGGACGCTTCAAATCAATTGCAAACGATGCCCACCGCAATAATTTTTGGAAAATAAAAAGCCTATCGAATCAAGGCTTTCAGTGGGGTATAATAAACTTGTAACAGCTAACTTGGTTCAAATGACGCAGGAGAGGTTCGAACTCTCGACCTACGGTTTAGAAGACCGTTGCTCTATCCAGCTGAGCTACTGCGCCATCAAATTCAACAAATGGCGGCCCCAATCGCGCGCGTTGCCAAAACAAGTGCGGTTAGTTCGTCACGACCTCAGTCATTATAGTCAAAAAGTTAAGAAGTTGTCAATCGTTCAAGGAGGAAATCATGAAGTTTAATCAATTCGCTGTGACATTACCCGCTCAAGATCAACAGATTCTGGAGTTACAGAAAATCAAAATTTATCCCACCGATTTGGCCCAGTATTCCTTGGCTCAGTTGGTCGCTCACGTTTACCGGCACTTTTTCCCAGATTATCGCTCGCCGGAAGCCCTGACCGATCGTTATCAGCGTCTGCTGATCGATCCAGAAACTGATCTGGCGACTTATTTGACGCAAATCGATCAAAGTGTGGACCAACAAGCATTTTATAATGTTGGGTTGCAGTTATTGGGTTTCCTGACTCCCCGGGATTTCCGTTTAAATGATCCACTGACCGCGATGACCAGTATGGGCCTACCCTTTGTCGCCGCATCGGAATTGGACTTTACCGCTTTTACCACCGCCGTCTATCAGCTGCTGGTCACCCGGAGTCAAAATGGTTTGCTGATGATCGATAATCTGGCTAATCGTGGCTATTATCAGGTTAATTTCAGTGTTAGTGAGCGGCAACGTCACTTGATTTTCAACGGTAAGGTGCAAGCGACCTTCGACGTCAGCGAGTTGATCCGCGAAATTGTTTATGTCGAATCCGATCAAGATACTGATCATGATGGTCAGCGTGACCTGCTTCAAGCGACGATCATTCGTCCTCGGGTCAAGGATAGTTTCACCAAGTTGCCAGCGCTTTACACCGCTAATCCTTATTTCCTGGGCACCAATGGCGCGCCAATGAATCCAGTCGACCAGCCGCTGACCGTCAAAGCTAGCGGGGATGCGCGGGAGAATCCTGATCAGTTCGACCAGTTTGATCACTTCGCGCCAGACCCCGTGACCGGTCAAACGGATGACCCGTTTGCGCGAGCGGAAACCACGATCAGCTCATCTGGCGATAACACCGTCGTTCTCAGCGATTTCTTCTTGGCTCGTGGGTTCGCGTCGGTTTATGCCGCGGGGATTGGCACTCGTGGTTCTGATGGGATCCGGACTTGCGGCTCACCAGAAGAGACCTTGTCAACCATTGCGATCATTGAATGGCTGCATGGTGATCGCCGCGCCTTCACCGATCGCAGTAAGCAACAAGAAATCACCGCTGCTTGGTGCAATGGTCAAGTGGCGATGACCGGCAAATCTTATCTCGGAACTTTGGCGATCGCGGCCGCGACCACCGGTGTGGCTGGTCTGGCCACCGTGATTTCCGAGGCGGCGATTTCCAGCTGGTACGATTATTATCGCGAACACGGGTTGGTGATCGCGCCAGAAACCTTCCAAGGCGAAGACGCGGATGTCCTCACCGATGAATGCTTCAGTCGGATGAAAGACGCCGGCGATTATCGGCGCGTCAAACCGTTCTACCAACAGAAATTAGCGGAAATGCGGCAAGATCAAGATCGGGAAACCGGTAGCTATAATCACTTCTGGGATCTGCGCAATTACCGCAACCAAATGGCCCAAGTCAAATGTCCCGTTGTCAGCGTTCATGGCTTGAATGACTGGAACGTTAAGCCGAAAAATGTCTTCAAACTCAATCAGGATCTGCACGCTTTAGGGAAAACGCATAAGGTTATTTTGCATCAAGGTCCGCACATTTACTTGAATAATTTCCCTAGTCTTGACTTCTACGATCTGATCAATCTTTGGCTCACCAATAAATTGTTGGCTGTGGCCAACAACGCCGATCAACTTTTCCCTGATTATTTGATCCAGAGCAACCGGCAAGCCGATCGTTGGGAACAACCGACAGCCTGGACGGCGGCAACCACTCAGCGTTTCCAACTGAACCAGGACTTTACCGGCGCGCCTTCGCCAGCGTCATTTCGGGATGATGGTAGCCAAGCGTTTCAGGCCAGTGGGTTAAGTGGACTGGGCTGGGAGCAGGCCTTCATGAATCAGGATCCGCGCTTTGCCGCGAACCAGATCGTTTTGAAGAGCGCGAAATTGCAGCAAGAGATGTTGCTAACTGGCCGACCTGAGCTACACTTGCGGGTCAAAAGTAGCGCCGATCACGGTCTGATCAGCGCGATGCTGGTTGACTTCGGGCAAAGTCATCGGTTGACGCCGCGTCCGCAGATCGTGGCGTTTGACGCCCGCCAACTTGGCTATCAAGGCCCGTTGGAAACCACGATGGAATTCGCGCCTGACGCGGTTTCCAAGGTAAAACTGATTGCCAAGAGTCATATCAATCTGCAAAATCGCCACAGCAGCGCCATCAATGAACCATTGAGCAGCGACGAGTACGTTGATGTCAATATGGCGCTACAACCAACGTACTATCACTTGCCAGCCGGCCATCAACTGGGTCTGATCATTTACGCCACGGATATGGGCATGACCCTCCGCGGCCAAAACGACCTGGTTTATACCCTGGACTTAACTCAATCCACCTTAACGTTGGCGACCCCTTCGGCTAAACCAGCGCACATCTAGCCACGGTCCCAACGACGGGTTCAATGGGCCTGGGTCACTCAGCCAATTGAGCCAGTCGCCAAGAACGCGACCGAAAGACGGATCCAGCGGCGCAAACGCTGCGCCGTCACCTGAACTTGACTTTTGCCCTCATCAGACAAGCGCCCCAGCCTGATGAGGGTTTTTGGTCGACAAAAATGAGTGTGAGCCAGTCCGGGTAGCTTCTGAGCATTAACCTAGCCAGGATTTTAGAGGCGCTCCTTGCCTCCAGAAGCCTGGCGTAGTTAAGCGCAAGAAGCTGGACTGGCGAACACGTTTCAAAAATGAGTGTGAGCCAGTCCGGGTAGCTTCTGAGCATTAACCTAGCCAGGATTTTAGAGGCGCTCCTTGCCTCCAGAAGCCTGGCGTAGTTAAGCGCAAGAAGCTGGACTGGCGAACACGTTTCAAAAAGAGCCAAGTCGAAAGTTACGACTTGGCTCTTTTAAACTCAATTCAGACTGGCAGTTAGTAAAGACGTAAATATTGTTCGCGTTCCCATTCGGAAATGGTTTGACGATAAGCGTTCCACTCATGCCGCTTTGAGTCCATGAAACTTTGATAAAGGTGTGGTCCCAAAGCGTCTTGGATGACCTTATCTTTTTCCAACGCCTTCAAGGCATTGTGCAAGGTCGAGGGCAGATCAGCGATGCCATTGGCGCGGCGTTCATCCGCAGTCATGCCGTAAATATTCCGATCGATCGGCGACATTGGAGTTTCTTGCTGCTCAAGGCCAGCCAACCCGGCCGCTAGAATCGAAGCGATCGCCAAATATGGATTGGCGGTGGGATCAACACTGCGTAACTCCAGCCGTGTTGAAAGTCCCCGAGCTTGTGGGACCCGAATCAATGGTGACCGGTTGTGGCCCGACCAGGCAATGTACACCGGCGCCTCATAGCCTGGAACCAAGCGTTTGTAAGAATTGACGGTGGGATTATTGACAGCGGTCAACGCGCGGGCATGTTCCAGCACGCCGGCCAAGAAGTGGTCCGCGATCTCCGAAAGCCCATCGTCCGTGGTCCCATCGTAAAACGCATTTTCACCTTGGGCGTTAGACAAGGACATGTTGATGTGCATCCCGGAACCAGCGATCTTCGGCAAAGGTTTGGGCATAAAGGTGGCGTGTAACCCATATTTGCGGGCAATGGTTTTGACCACCAACTTAAAGGTCTGGATATTATCCGCCGCTTCCAAAGCGTCCGCATACTTAAAGTCGATCTCGTGCTGACCAGGGCCGACTTCGTGATGGCTGGCCTCAACTTCAAAGCCCATCTTCTCCAATTCCAGCACGATATCGCGGCGACAATTCTCGCCCAGATCAATCGGCGCAAAATCGAAATAGCCGCCATCATCGTTCAAATCTAAAGTTGGCTCCTCATTCTCGTCTAGTTTGAACAGGAAGAATTCAGGTTCCGGGCCAATATTGAAGCGAGAATAGCCAGCCGCCTGCATTAACGCGATCACCCGCCGCAAGTTATTCCGCGGATCACCCATGAAAGGCTCGCCAGTAGGTGTATGAATGTCGCAGATCAAGCGGGCCACCTTGCCATGTTCAGAACCCCATGGGAAAATCAAGAAAGTCGAAAGATCTGGGATCAGTAACATGTCACTTTCTTCGATCCGAACGAAGCCGTCGATCGATGAGCCGTCAAACATGACCTTATTGGCCAAAACTTTATCGATTTGACTGATAGGCACTTCCACGTTTTTGATGATACCGTTGATATCGGTAAACATCAAACGGAGAAATTGAACGTTCTCTTCTGCGGTTATTTTTTTGATTTCAGCAGCGCTATAATTCTTTCTTGCCATGATGCTCCCCTTATCTTTCTGAGCCGATCAACTCATTGAAATAACTAGACCAATTTGAGAATTATTGGTAAATCCAAGCAAATCAACAGGAAAATCCAACCGTTTTTAAAAGCATTTTTATCATACCAATGTTTGTTTTATTCTGCAACCAATTACTTTTGACTGGCGTTATTTTTTTCAGGCTGGTGGAGCCGTCCGCAACCATTGGGTCAAGGCGGTGTCGATTTCCAGCTGGGCGCTTTGTGGTTGGTCCAACAGATCGAACCAGTGCGTCGCGAATTGATGGCGGAAATAAGTTAATTGTCGTTTCGCGTAATGCCGGGAATCGGTTTGGATCGCGGTGATCGTCGCCGCCAAACTAGCCTGTTGCTGAAAATATGGCGGCCACTCGCGGTAGCCGATTCCTTTGGCGGCCTGCGCCTCAGGATCAACTTGCTGAAATAACCAGCGCGCCTCATCCGCTAACCCCGCCGCGACCATTTGTTCCACCCGCTGATTGATCCGCTGATAGAGCAAGGGCCGCTGGCAGTTCAGACCAAGCACGAAGGCATCATAAGGCGCGGTCAATGGCGGCTGAGCGGAGAACCGTTGACCGGTCAGCTGCCAGACCTCCAGCGCCCGCAAAACACGTTGGCGGTTTTTGGCGGGGATACCTGCGGCGGCATCGGGATCCACCGTCGCCAACCGTTGCCACATGGCTTGACTGCCCAACGCTTGCCATTCGGCCGCTAACTGCTGCCGAACGCGTTGTTGCGCCTGAGCAGTCACCGGCGTGTCCGTGGTTGCGCCCAAGGTGAAATCCTTCAACAGACTGGCCAAATACATGCCCGTGCCGCCAACGATGATCGGCAAATGCCCCCGACCACTGATTTCCGTGATCAATCTCCCCGCCGCCACTTTAAAGTCATAGGCGGAAAATGAATCACTCACGTCGCGGATATCCAACAAATAATGGGGCACTTGTCCCCGTTCAGCCGCGGTGATTTTAGCGGTACCAATATCCAGATGACGATAAACTTGCAGCGAATCTCCCGAAATGATCTCACCGTTGAACTTTGTCGCCAGGGCCAAACTTAAGGCCGTTTTGCCAACTGCGGTCGGACCAACGATTGCCAATACTTTCTCTTTCATTCCACACATCGCACCATTCTTAAACATTGATTCGGACCAACGCCATCATTTAGTGACGCTCAGCGCGAACCCAGGAAAATAACCAGTAAAAGAGCCAAAAGACTTGTTCTTGAGCCGTAAATAAGTGATAATAGACCTGAATAACAAAGGAGGTCATGTCCAATGACAAAACATTTCGTCAAAGGGTTTCTCTTAGGCAGTTTAACCACCCTGGGCGCTGTCGCCGGCTCGATTTTTGCCTTCAAGAAGACAGTCATCGAACCCCAAGAAGCTTATGATAATAAGATCGAAGAGAACCGGCGCCGCGCGAACCGCAAGAGTCACGCCGCTCATCAAGGTTAAACAAATTTATAATAAGAAAAGAGGTCGTTGACATTTCGTCAGCCGCCTCTTTTTTTATCCGCGCCACGCGCAACTGACTTCTGCGCTTAGCTACTGAATTGTCTCAGAAGCATAGCCCAGCTTCCAAGCCAATTCTTAGGCTAATGCTCGAAGTCAAACCGTTGCGTTCCGCACTCTGTTTTCCAAAACGTGCTTGCCACCCCAGCTTCTTCCGCTTAACTACGCTAGGCTTCCGGAGGCAAAGACCTGCCTCCAAAATCCTAGCTAGGTTAATGCTCAGAAGCTACCCAGGGGTGGTTCACACTCTGTTTTTAAACGTGCTTGCCACCCCAGCTTCTTCCGCTTAACTACGCTAGGCTTTCGGAGGCAAAGACCTGCCTCCAAAATCCTAGCTAGGTTAATGCTCAGAAGCTACCCGGGGTGGTTCGCACTCTGTTTTTAATCCTCAGTTTTTTTCTTGGTTTTCTTGCCTTCCCATTCGCCGTAACCGCCTTTAAGCCATTTGACGTCTGCGTAGCCGGCCTTTTTCAAGCGTAAGGCGATTCGGATCGAGAGGTTTTCGCCGGTCTCATACAGGTAGATCGGCATATCATGGCGGAGTTCATTCTGCCATGTTTTGATTTGCGTATACGGGAAATTCCGCGCGCCTAAGATATGACTTGCCTTGAAGTCCTTCTTCTCGCGAATATCGATCAACTGCGCTTTACGCATGTCTTTTTCGAATTCAGCGGACGTCAACGCGCCGTGGAGTCGCTTGCCGCGAATCTTGTAGTACGACCAATTGCCGACCATCCAAAGGAGCACGGCAATCAAAACGATATTTAAAATAAGAAAACCATTATTAGATTTACTAGCCAAAAGAATCATGTATCCACCCTAATCCTTATTATTCGCGATCACCAACGATGCGGCGCCAATCACGCCAGCGACATTACCTAAGGTCGCTAACCGTAATTTGGTGTTGTCCCGCACGTTAGGGAACGTGAATTCTTCAAAATATTTCTGAACTTGTTGTAAGAGGAAGTCACCAGCGGCGCTGACCCCACCACCGATCACGATGTAAGCCGGGTTCAACGTATTCCCAATATTCGCCACGGCCAAGCCTAAGTAGAAGCAGACCCGATCGATCACACGCACTGCTAACGGATCATTGGCTTTGGCGAGATCGAAGACGATTTTAGCGGAGATCTCATCGCCGTCATCCAACTGCTTCTTCAACTGCGAATCACCAGCGTATTCTTCCGCCATGTCGCGCGCGACCCGGACCACGCCAGTCGCGGATGCGATCGTCTCTAAACAACCGCGCTTGCCGCAAGTACACATATAGCCTTGAGGGTCAACGGTGATATGGCCGATCTCTCCAGCGGAACCAGCGACACCATGAAGTAATTCGTTATTGGCGATGATCCCGCCACCGATACCTGTGCCCAACGTAATGAAGGCCACATCTGGTTGATTATCACCAGCGCCCTTCCAGCGTTCGCCTAACGCGGCCACGTTAGCATCATTGTCGATATAGAAAGGAATTTTGGTCGCGGCTTCGATGTCGCGTTTCGGATAAACCGTCTGTTTCCAGTTCAGATTATAGGCCCCGATCACCGTACCTTGATCACGATCAACACTACCAGGTGAGCCCATCCCGATGCCGGCAAAATCCGCCGCATCCATCGCGTACATCGTCAAATGGTGATTGATCGAATCAATGATATCAGGAATGATATGAGCGCCTTCATCCAAAATATTGGTTTCTTCGCTCCAACGTTGCTGGATCTCACCAGTCATGGTCATGATCGCAAATTTGATCGATGTCCCGCCTAGATCGACCCCAATCAGTTTCTTCTCTTCCATCGTACCGTATTTCCTCCTTAAACCCTCTTAGTCAGTGTTCTGATCTCGTTTTAGCTCTTCTTCATGTTCATGACGGAGAACAATTTTGGCTCGGGCGTAGAGGTGATCATCGATCAAACCAGAGTGATGCAGATTCTGCAGTTCCACACCAGTCATCTCCAGATCCCACAGCCGCTTACCCAGGTAAACGTAGATCCCGAACCGTTTCAATAATTGCTCGATGTCATAATAATTACGAAGTTCTGGCTCAAAATTAGACATTATTAGCGTACCATTCCTATCCGATATAAGAAAGCACAAATTACAAAATAACCAATGATCGCACAAATCTGCACGATTCGTCCCTGCCGCCGTCGTTGTCCAGGCAAGGGGAAGACCAGCAACAATAAGAAGCCTCCGATCAAACCGCCTAAGTGCCCCCAAAGATCGATGCCCTGGGCAATGAGGTCAAAGACGAAGTTGAACAGCGCCAGTACGGCAAATTGACGGCCGGTAGCGCGCAGATAAGCATCATCACGGAAAACCACCCCTAAGGCGATATAAACGCCGAATAGGCCAAACAACGCGGTACTGGCCCCAGCAGAAATGCTATTCATCGCGCCAAACGCAAAACTCATCAAATTACCGGTGATCCCACTCAACAGATAGATCACGAAATAACGCCAATGCCCGATCATTTGTTCAACCGAACCACCGATATAATACAAGGTCGCTGAATTAACCAGCAAATGCATCCAGCCAATGTGCACGAACATCGGCGTCAGCAGCCGCCACCATTCCCCGGCCTGAACGCTAACGTTGATCTTCGCGCCAAACTGATACAGAACCGCCGGGGACTCACTGCCCCCAGCAGCCGTTTCACCAATAAAAATCGCCACCTGAAAGGCCAGTAACAGGACCGTGACCCAATTCCCGGTGAAAAATCGTCGTCGCCGCATTAGTTTGCCTCACTTTCCACCGTGATCAACTGGTCAAACGGTTGATCATGTTGTGATACGGGCCAAGTCGCAGTGGTAAAAACCATCGGACTCAATGCCAAAACCACAGTTTGACCCAGATAGTTTTGTAAGAAACGATCATAGTAGCCACCGCCAAAACCGACCCGCCAATGATCGCGGCTATACGCAAGACCGGGGACGATCAACAAGTCTGGCTGATCGTTCTGCAGTGTCGGCGCGGCCATGGGCTCCATGATCCCGAAAGCAGAGCGCACCAACTGATCGCCTTGCTGATAACGATAGAAGTGCATGCCATGTGTGTCAGGCAATGTTTTCGGCAAGTAGATCACCTTTTGATCCTGCCATGCCGCTTCGATCAGCGCCACCGTTGAGAATTCTAATGGTGAGCTCGCGGTGACGCCAATTTCATGCGCCTGTTGATACAAGGGACTGGCCAGGAACTGGGCCAAGATCTGTGCTTCTTCCTGCCGTTTAACCGCCAACGGTAACTGTTGCAACCGCTGAATCTGTTGTTTCCGCAAACTTTTCTTGTCGATGACCCTCACCTCTCATTAAGCAAAACAAGTTTCATAAACAAGTTCTAATCAACATGGGTCCAGCAGCCAGAGCCGAAAACGCGACTGACCACTGCTAGAACCGACGCCGTTTCCGGTCAAGTGAGCGCCAGACGCCACGCAAAAAACAAAAGAGGCCAGAACAAAACATCTCCATGTTCTGCCCCAGCCTGTTTTTTTGTTATGCCTCGAGCTTGTCACTCATGACTGAGCTAACCGGCTACAAACAGGCACATTGACCCCTAAATGTTGATTACTTAGTTTCGCGATGCAAAGTAACTTTATGATCGCGTGGGCAATACTTTTTCAATTCCAAGCGATCAGGATTATTCCGCTTATTTTTGTTAGATAAGTATGTCCGTTCATGACATTCAGTACATTCTAAAGTGATGTTAACACGCATGTGATAACCCTCCAATCTGGTTGATCTACGTTATTCACGACTTTAACAAGTATAGCAGAAAAGATTATTCTGCGCTACATTTTTTTTGGTAAGAATCCGGATCCTTGAAAAAAATCTCAATTATTTCCTTCAATCTTGAAATAATCCTCGATCATCGCCTTCGCCAAGGTGGTGTTGTAACCCCCCTTGGAGCTGGTGCTCAAGTTTGGAAAGACAATCGCGATGGCCACTTTCGGCTTATCCGCCGGTGCGTACCCGACGAAACTCAGTGTGGTTGTTTCCGGTGGATTAGCATTAGTAGGATTAGTGGGATCATAGTAGAAGGATTGAGCTGTTCCGGTTTTGGCGGCAATCGCTGGTGTCACGTCTTTCAACGCGTGCGCCGTGCCCCAAGCGTTGGTCCCATGAACCACGTTGTACAACCCTTGCTTGACCAAGGCTAATTGTCCGTTCGTGACGTCGACGCGATTTAGCACCAATGGTTGACGCTGATAAGTGGTAGTCTTGATTTTGCCTGCATCGGTCGTCTTTTGCACGGAGTCAACGACGTAAGGTTCCATCCGATAACCACCGTTGGCCACAGTCGAAATATACTGAATCATTTGGATCAAGGTATAAGCATCGTAGTTACCGTAACTCAAGTCGAGCACAGAACCACTTTTCAGCTGGCCGTTCACCTTGGTCGTCCCCAGATAACCGTCGATTTCACCAGGTAGATCGATTCCTGTTTTATAGCCAAGTCCATACTGTTGGAAATTATTACGCATATCTTGGAAAATATTGTCGTTTTTCATTTTGATGTAGGAATGCGGGGTGTAAACCGCATTGGCCTCACGCATCGCCAGCCACATCATGTAGATGTTCGAGGAGACTTCCAAAGCGGAAACTGCGTTCAAACTGCTGAATGTCCCCACTGGATAGACTGACTTCTTGATTGGTGTCGCGGGTAAGTAAAGCGGTGTATCAGCAATCGTATTGTTATCAACACTGATCACGCCTTTTTGCAACGCACCCAGCACCATGGCTGCCTTGATCGAGGACCCCATGACAAAAGTCCGATTGATCACGCCTAACGCATCATCAGTGGTCTTGCCGGTCTTCGGGTCATTCTGGATCCCCGCGATCGCCTTGATTGCACCTGTGTTCGGATCCATCGCCACCGCATAGGCGCCGTCAGAATATTGGGTATCGCCAGCCGTCTTCGCCGAGGCATAAACTTTCGCTAATTCGGCTTCCACTTTGGTTTGATAGGCGGAATCGATCGTCAAATTCAAATCTGAACCTTTTTGGCCAGAATACGCGGAGACACTATTAAGAATTTGGTTCGAATTGCTGACTTCAACCTCAGTCTGGGATTTCGTGCCGCGCAAGATCGATTCGTACTGCTTCTCCAAGTAGCTATTGCCGACGCGGTCATTGCGAGAATATCCCGACGCCAACATGCTATCCAAACTATCTTCTGGCAAACCTTGTTGTTCCGTGGTGACATTGCCCAGAATACTCCGGATCGAATCGCCATTAGGATATTCTCGTTGCCAATTGGTCCCCACCGCGATCCCCGGCAAATCAGATAGATGTTCACCGATCTCGGCCACCTCTGTCGCTGTCACCGCTTGGTTCTTGATGAAAACAGTGGAGAGTTGATAAGCAGCCGCCATTTTCGTATAAATGATCGCCACTTGACGCTGAGCAGGCGTTAAGTCTTGCTTAACGTTCGCCTGCACATATTGACTCGCATTATGGTATAGTTTATTCTCAGCTAAGGAGTCACCAGCACTGTTGACACGCTGGTTCTTCGGTAATTTCGTTAAAACCGACTGATAGTGTGCGGTGCTAGCCAAATAGTAATCCGCTAACGCCGACGCCTGCAAAGTGGTCTCAGGCACGGTCAAGTACTGACTAAGCTTGCGAGCCACGCTGAGCATTTCCTCGCTTTTAACGTTGATGCCCTTGGTGTAGGTGATCGCGTTCTGGGCCTCATTTCCCACCAGAACACGTCCCTTCGTATCGTAGATCATGCCCCGGGGAACATTGCCTGAGATGACGGTTTTGTCCGTCCGCTCGACTTCCGCTTCGAACTTGTCGCCGAAGACGATTTGCAAATACCCTAGTTGAGCGACTAAAATAGCTAAGAGTAGGAACGCAATAAAGAATAATAAATTGAGCCGAAACCTCAAAGAAGAAGTTTTCGGCTTTGCCTTCCGAGTTCGTTGACGACGCATCATGGATGTGCGTCCCCCTTTCCGTGTACTAGCCCATTCTAACAAAAAAAGCTGGGACTGACAAAACTTCCCGGCAGATTTTCACTTTTCTTACAAATTTGGAGGAATCGATCCATGGATGTCCGCTTGACCCGCACCACCATCAAAAAAAGACCGACCGCGCTTTGGTATTATTGGCTTAGCGCCTTGATTCCGTTCATAACGGTTCTCATTTACTTCGCGATCAAAGGCGCGTTCCCCTTTGGCTCTTCCTCGATCTTAACCACCGATCTTGGTCAAGAATATATTGATTTCTATGCCTATGTCCGCCGAGTCCTGCTTGGTCACCCCCACGAATTTCTCTATAGCTTCAACAATAGTCTTGGCGGCGCGATGCTGGGTACTTGGGCCTATTACTTGATCAGTCCGTTCAATTTGATTCTCTTGTTGACCCCAGGCAAGTGGATCACGGTGGGCGTTTGGTTGATGACCGCCCTGAAATTAGGCACTTGTGGTCTAACCATGTTTTACTACCTGCAAAAACGAACGCGTTCAGTTCAACCTAGCCTAGCCTTGGCGCTCAGTACCGCTTATGCGCTTTGTGGCTATAACACCGCCTATCAACTGAATATCATGTGGCTGGAAGGCGTGATGTTGCTGCCACTGATCCTCTTGAGTCTGGAACGGCTAGTTGACCACTTACAATGGCGTGGTTATCTGATTTGGTTGAGTTTGGCGATTTTGACCAATTATTACATTGGCTATATGCTCTGCCTATTCAGCCTGATTTATTTCGCCTATCTCATGCTGTTGCGCACAAAATGGCGCCAACAAATTTGGCCGCGGGTTTGGCGTTTCGCCGGGAGTTCGATTCTGGCCGCTGGCTTGAATGCCTGGCTTTTGTGGCCGACTTGGCGGGAATTGCAAACCACTAAGGCAACCTACAACGCGGTCCATTGGGATTGGTCCTGGGAGTTCAGTCCGATTTCCCTACTACCCAAGCTTAGTCTGGGTAGTTACAGCTTTGACCAAATGTCTTCCGGCCAAGCGAATATCTTTACCGGCAGTCTGGTCCTGATCTTGGCTTTGTTGTTCTGGACCGCCCGGGAATTCTCCGTCAAGCAACGCGCGTTGGCTGGTGGTGTGACTATCTTCTTACTGCTTTCGTTCATGTTGGAACCCTTGGATCTGCTCTGGCATGGCGGGCAATTTCCCGTTTGGTACCCCTCTCGGTTTAGTTTTATCTTTAGCGCTTGGCTGATTCTCTTGGCGGCCGAGGTTTTAACACAGGTCAAACAGCCTCGACTTTGGCAATTTATCGTGGTTGGGGGCCTACTCAGCGCTTGGTTGATCACGTTGATCGTCATCAGAGGCGATGTCGCCTACTTGACCGATGTCAACCTTGGTCTGACTGGTTTCTTCACGATCGCAAGTTTCGCCTTGGTACTCCTGTATTTCAATCACCGCCACCATCGCCTGCTACTGGCGGTGATGAGTCTGGTCTTGATTGGTGAAGTCCTGACCAACTACCAAGCCTCCCTGGAGCAAATTTCCTACACCAAGCAAACTGAATATTGGAACTACACCAACGTGGTTCGCCAAAGTTTGGCCAAGGCAGACCAACAGAAAGTGGCCAATCAACGGACCGGACGAACTTTCAATCGAGACAATGATGACCCAATGCAATTTAGCATCAATGGCGGTGACCATTTCAACTCAATGTTGAACCCGATCATTGGTCGCTTTTATGACAAAATCGGTCAAGCTGCCGGGGATAATTTCGTTAACTACAAATTCGGTACCCAAGTCACCGATAATTTCTTGGGCTTTCAAACTTGGTTGACCAACAATTCGCCTGACCCCGCGCTGCTTTCACAACTCAGTGACTTGAATTCCGGTTTAACGACAACTTCCTATCGTCCGGATGTTTTCAACTATCCCAGCGAGAAGAACGACGGCTTGATCACGATCCGTAATAATCCCAACGCCTTGAACCTGCTGTTTGCCGCGAATCAGAGCCTCCTGACCACCAAGTTGGGCATCAGTCAACCTGTTCTCAATCAAGAGAAACTGGTCAGTGATGCCCTAGGCGAGCAGGATTATCTTGCTCTCTACAGTCAGACTAATTTTGACAAAATCACCTTGAAAAATATTCAACGTGATCTGCCCAACACCGCGGCGACCTACACCAAGAAAGTGGCGGCCTTACCTGGGACGGTCACCTACACCTTCAAGGCGATGACCAACGATTCCTACTACCTAGCTTTGGGCAGCAGCGTCGACAAGGATGCCATTAGCCTGACCGTTGACGGTGAGAATGTGCCAATTGACGAGAACTTTCGCGACACGATCATGCTAAACGTCGCTCGGAGGGACATTGGCAAGACGATCAAGATCGTGATGACCCTGAAGAAGAACTCAGTTTGGATTCAACACCTGGAATTGTATCAATTGAATCAAAAGCGGCTCGACCAGAAATTTAAGCAACTTAAACAAGGCGACGCCAAAAAGGTGACCCTGAACGGTGACCAAGTCCAAGCGCAGGTGACTCTGAAAAAAGGACAAATCTTAATGACCACGATTCCAGCCAATCAAGGTTGGCAACTAACGGTTGATGGTCAGCGCCAGGCCACCACCACAGTTCTGCAAACTTTTATTGGGGCGAAATTGAGTCCCGGGACCCACCAGATCAGTCTACGCTTTCGGCCTGACGGTTGGCGCCAAGGCTGGCTGAGCACAGGGGGCTTCATCTTGATCACCTTGATCGTTTGGTTCTGGCCCAGCGTATTGAGCAAACGACGGCGGTTCAAATGACCACTCCTAAACTACCAAAGCATTAAAAAAACTGACTCACCTAATTCGGTGGGTCAGTTTTTTGTTGGTCAATAACGCTAGCGGCGCCTGACAAAATTACGGCGCGGCTATTCCGCGAAGAAATATTCAGGTTCTTGCAAACTGTCATTGAACTTGATCGCCAAATCGTGGTCCGCGAAGAACCACTCATCTTGCTTTTCAGTAAACAGCGTCAGTCCATCTTGTTCAAACTGATCACGCACGTTAGCTAACGGCGCCAGCTCGATTCCCACGGAAAAGCCATCGTGGATCGTTGTCTTCCCATAGACCTTACCAAACAAATGGATGCCTTGCCCCGCACCGATCGTAAATTCTTCTTTGAACCAATCGATCGAGTGGTTGTCAATCGTGATCTTCATCAGTTTCCTCCAAGTTTGCTCATTTGCTTTGATTGTAGACAATTTATTTCGAAAAAGCAACCAAACTGCTGGCTTCTTTTCCTCAAAAAATGGGAGAGCTTCTCTGCGCTGGATGTTGGTGGAATGCTACACTTCGCAGACAAAAGTATGATGGCCGCGGCTTGCGCTGCAAAATTCGGGGTGAGCTCGCTGTGGGCGTCACTTTGAGCTTTTCGGAAGGGCACCGAAAATCTCAAAGCTGAGCCTTGTCCTAAGCGGCACAGCCGCCAAGGACAATTTCACGGCGATCTCACCCCGAATTTCTCCGCTCCAGCCGCTCAACGTTATCTGATTCGCTTGAGCACTCACGCCAACGGGCTGGCTATGTCCAATTGATGTGGAGCCACTAAACTGATGATCGTGGTTAGCAGTGGCAATCCTTAAATTGGTGACAACGGTGCAGTCTGCTTGATGGACTTGCACATGATCTTTATGAATCAACTTAATTGATCGGTTTCCGACTCCAATTCTTTTAAGTGAGATAAATCCGTTGGACTACTCGAAATGCACCTGCCTCCTGATCTAAACCCGTTGGTATGCCAGACCACTTTAAAAGTGGGTAATTGTTTGTCCTCTGGCTTGCCAAAACACAACTTCAATTACAGCCAGGCTCAATTCTGTCCAACCGGCTACGCTCACCCGCAATATTCACCAAAACTTGCAATTAGCCGCAGAAAACAAAAAAACGGCGCCGTGGCAGCCGTTGTTCGTCTTACAAATTAAAAATTAACAATTAACAATATAAGGGTAAATCATTGCACCAACTTATGCTTGAACGCATAAATCGCGGCTTGGGTCCGATCCTCCACTTGGAGCTTGGCCAGAATGTTGGACACATGGGTCTTGACCGTTTTCAGGGTAATGAACAACTCATCAGCGATTTCCTTGTTGCTTTTTCCTTTGGCGATCAACATCAGGACTTCCCGTTCCCGAGCGGTCAAGTCTTCGTATAATTGCGGTTGGCTCTTCTGTGACATCCGGTTCATCATTTTCGTGGTGACTTCTGGTTCCAAAACTGACTCGCCTTTCGCGGTCGCACGGATTGCTTGGGCGATCTCGGCGGCGGTGGAAGTTTTCAGAATATAGCTTGCGGCACCAGCTTCGATTGCTGGATAAACTTTCTCGTCATCAATGAAGCTTGTCAAGATGATAATCTTCGCTTGGGGCCACTGTTTCAGGATCTCTTTTGTCGCTTCGATCCCATCCATCTCTGGCATGACCACGTCCATTAAAATCGCGTCGGGACGCAGGGTCAGCGCCTTCTCCAGGCCTTCGCGCCCATTGACTGCCTCACCGATAACTTCAATATCCGACTGGATCGAAAGATACGACGAGATCCCTAAACGGACCATTTCGTGATCATCAACTATCAAAACTTTAATCATGATTTTCCTCCATTACAATCGGGACCCGCACTTCCACACTGGTTCCTTCGTTTTTGAAACTGATTGTCCGGACTGAACCGCCAACGGACTCGGCGCGCTCGCGAATATTGGACAAGCCATAACTACCCGCGTTTTCTTGTTGCGCCATATCAAAACCGACCCCATTGTCAACAACTCGGAGGAGGACATTTTGATTAACTTGCTTTAAATAAACTTGCATCTGGTCAGCGTGGGCATGGCGTAATGTATTGGACAACAACTCTTGGACAATTCGAAAGAGATTATCCTCTACTCCTGATTTTAACCGAACATCATCCATTTCCCAAGTGATTTTGATTTTTATTTTCGTTTGGAGTTCTTTCAGTAGCGAGATAATGCCGTCTTTGAGCGAACGTCCTTCCAAATTAGTCGGCCGTAGATGCAACAAAAGCGCCCGCATTTCTGACTGGGCTTCATTGATCACTTTCTCAATTCGCATGATCATTTGCTGATAATTCGGGTCCAAATCGATCTGCTGGGCAGTTTCACTTAACGCGGAAAGCATCATCATCGCCGCAAAAAGCTGTTGCGACACAGAATCGTGCAATTCGCGCGCCAGCCGATGGCGTTCACCCTCGAGAATTTGTTCCCGTGTCTCACCATCAAAGCGCAAAGGTTGACTGGAAAAAGTTTGCAACTCTTGCTGCAAACTCACGATTTTCTCATTTAATTGATCATAACTGGCGGTCAACTGATCATCCGCCGAATCATCGTGATTGACGGGCCGGACCCCCTGCCCTTGGCGATAGGTCCCTTCCATGATCTGCTCGATCTGTCGCAGTTGTCGTCGCTCCAACTGCCGCACCGACAAGTTCACGATCGCGACGATCAGGATCCCGAACAAGGCGGCGCCAATGATCACATAGGCAATGACCGGCACCGAGACGATCCGATCGGTCAACCCTTTGATCAACAGATTTAGGTCACCGGCGCGATAGGCCATTAAGCTTAGCGGTGCTAGGAAAAAGAGCAAACTTCCCATCGTTGTCAGGGTAAAGATCCAAATGCTTCGTTTGCGAGTGGTCATACGTAGACCACCTCCAAATCACCGATCAAGCAACTGGTGACGATGCGAATCCGCCGTTCGCTCTCTTGATAATCCGGGGTTTTGACCCGCAGCGTCTGATTTTTCAACTGATGGATCTGGTCGGAAAATTTAACATCACCGACGAAAACCGAGTGCTCCAAATAGACTGCGGTGCCAAAGGGAACTAGGACCCGCGTATTGCCGAAGCCTTTCTGAATGATGACCACATTCTCCCGATCGGTGGGCAAAAGTGTATTGCCTAAATCAATGATCGTGTCGCCACCCAGCTCTTTCAAGTTGATATCATGCCATTGATAGACCTGCTTACCAATGTTTTGGTCGCCCCACCACCGATTTGTCGTCATTTGCCATTCGTGATCAGGAACTGCGCCATCCACGTCCGGATCGACCTGCGGCGCCGTATACTTCTTTTTACGCCAGAAGAAATGATCAGGCTTCCCCAAGACTGTGGGGAATAGTAGCATCAGAAAAACCAAAGTCAAAAACAGCAATAGCCAAAAGGACTGGTGGCTCGCCACACTGACACCGATGGAAATCCCGGCAATTACCTTCAAAACAGAGTTACGTTCCTTGCCTTTTTGCCGGCGACGATTCACGATCAGCGCTAAAATGATACCGATCGTGAGGAAAACAATCGATTGCGGGGTGCTGAAGATCTGCCAACCCAACATAATCAAGGTCGCCACCAGGATCACACCCATAAAGGGCAAAAACTTGCGCATGCTTAGTCCTCTCTTCATCTTAATGCTTCAATTATAACAATTTTGGCGACCGTCGCCATCTGTCTTAAGTCTGAATATCGAGTTGACTCAGCCCCGCCGTAAGTCCTAGCGTCCAAAAAAATATTAAGGATCATCGATAAGATTCCTGCAGAGCAAACAAAGCGGGTAAAAGAAAAATCCTTGCTAGATGTAGCGAACATCTAACAAGGAAAAATAAAAACCAGCAACCCGATTATCGTCTAGGTAGAGATTTTTGCGCCTTTTTGCGCTTGCGGTCTCATTAAAAAACTGAGCCAGCGATTTTGACTCAGTTTTCAGAACTGCGACTTGCGGAGAAATATCGGTTTAGAGTGATTCTACCGCCGTGATTTTGACTGCGAATGATCCGCCTGGCGTTTGAATATCAACGATGTCACCAATTTTCTTGCCGATCAGTGCTCGCGCAATTGGCGAATCATTGCTGATCTTGCCGGCCATGGGATCGGATTCGGCAGAACCCACGATCGAATATGACTCTGCGTCGTCTTCGCCGTCTTCCACAAACGTCACCTTCTTGCCAATGGCAACTTCGTCCGGTGCAGTGTCACTAGCATCAACGACCTTGGAATAGCGCAGTTGTTCTTCTAACAAACTGATGCGCGTTTCGTTGGTACTTTGTTCGTCTTTTGCTGATTCATACTCGGAATTCTCTGACAAGTCGCCAAAGCCGCGGGCAACTTTGATCCGTTCAATGATTTCTTGACGTTTAACTGTCTTTAATGTTTCCAATTCTTTTTCTATGTTTGCTTTTCCCTCAGCCGTCATTGGGAATGATTTCTCGGCCATTCAAAACACCTCTGAATAATTATTTCACGAATTACTTTTGTGTACAAGACAATATGATATGTGTTTGCCCTCGCTTTGTCAATCAAAAAAACAAAAACCTGATTGTCTTGGTTGGCGGATGGCAGTTTGCTACTGGGAAATTTGCTTGGTGTGAGCGTGTATTGGGCCTAACCAAGGTAGGTTGGCCGCAGCTTGCGCTGCGAAATTCGGGGTGAGCTCGCTGTGGGCGCTGTTTTGAGCCAATCCGCAAAGTGCGCGGCTTGTCTCAAAATCAGGCCTTGTCCTAAGCGGCAGAGCCGCCAAGGACAATTTCACGGCGATCTCACCCCGAATTTCTCCGCTCCAGCCGCTCAACGTTTTAACAGCCGTTTGAGCACTCCCGCCGACCAGCAAACTATCGCCAATTGATGGAGAGCCGCGCAATTGACGACCATGGTCAGTGGTTACAATCTTTAAATTGGTGACATCAGTGCAGTCTGTCTGCTGAACTAGGACAAGATTTTTCTGAATTAACTGAATCGGTCGTTCTTCACCCAAGAATTGTTCAGGAAACGAGTAGAGATGTTTGGCCTACGCAAAATGTCCTGACTTCCTAATCCGAACCCGTTGGTGTTACCGTACCACCTCAAAAGGGGCGATTGCTTTGACCTCTAGCTTGCAAAACCACTTCGTCAGATATCCAACTTCGATTGCAGATAGGCTCAATTCTGCCTACCTCAGGACGTGTGGCTCGGCGGTGAGATTATTCTTAGCGATTTATCGCTTAGAATAAGGCTCGATTTGAAGACAAGCCGCGCACTTTGCGGATTGGCTTCAAACGACGCCCACCGCGTTCCAGCCACGACAAACGTCCTGAGGCGGTTGCGTCCACACTATCCCCATCAACACCTGCAATCAAGCACCGACCGTTGGCATTGTCGTACCACCTCAAAAGTGGGCGATCGTTTTGACCGCTACCTCGCAAAAGCGCTTCGTTAAATACACAGCTTCGACTGCAGATAGGCTCAATTCTGCCTAGCAACCGGGTCGGGCCATGCGGCTCAGCGGTGAAATTATTCTTTGCGGCTTTGCCGCTTAGAATAAGGCTCGATTTTGAGACAAGCCGTGGGTTTCGGATTGGCTCAAAACGACGCCCACTGCGTTCCAGCCGCACAAATGGCCCGACCCGGTTGCGCTCACGCACAACACCCACCTAAAACCTGCAATCAAACACAAATCCAAGAATAGAAACCCAATCGCAAAAAGCGATGGACCAGCCGTAAATTCCGGCCGGTCACATCACTTTTTCACTCACTTATTTGCTAATTTCGATTGATTGATGACCGAACGCACCTTGGTCACGAGTAAATCGATCGCCACGCTGTTCTGTCCACCTTCTGGAATAATCACATCCGCATAACGCTTGGTCGGCTCAACGAATTGGTGGTAGGTGGGCTTGACCGTTTTGATATATTGGGCGAAAACGCTGTCGACACTCCGCCCGCGCTCATGAATGTCCCGTTCGACCCGACGTAACAAGCGAATGTCATCATCAGTGTCAACGTAAACTTTGATATCCATCAAATCACGAATCCGCGGATCATCCAGGATCAGGATGCCTTCAACGATAATCACATCCCGCGCCTCTTGGTGTCGCGTTTGTTCCGAGGGATTGTAGATCTCATAATCATACAAAGGTACATCGACCGGTTCCCGCCGCAGCAGCGTCTGTAAATGAGCCAAGAGTAGGTCATTATCAAAAGCCAAGGGATGGTCAAAATTGATTTGTTGACGCTGGGCTAAGGGTAACGGTGAATATTTATAATAGGCATCTTGCTGCAACATGGCGACAGAATGACCGGCAACACTTTCGAAAATTTTCTGACTAACCGTAGTCTTGCCGCTACCAGAACCTCCGGTAACGCCAATGATAACTGGCTTTTGCAACATGGGACGCCTCACTTTAACTTTTTACGCGAAATTTTTTAACAAAATAAAACGAGTACGGAGCGACACGAACTGTGATTACTGATCGAGACTGGCATTCCTAGCCAAATGCTCGTCATAGGTGACTGAGTAGTAAACTTTCCCAGTCTTCAAGTTGGCCACGAAGTACAAATAATTCTGATCACGATCGCTAGGTTCTAACACCGCTTGGATCGACTGCAAACTTGGCGAGTTGAAAGGTCCCGGCCCATACCCCTTGTTGATATACAAGTTATATGGCGAGTCCACCGATGTATCTTCATTTGTCAAAGACTCTTTGTGGGTATTCAAGGCATACATCACCGAAATATCAGATTGCAGCGGCATGTCGATTGCTAAACGGTTCAAAAAGACCCCCGCGATTTTCTTGCGGTCGGTTTCCTTGACCCCTTCACGCTCAACCAACGAAGCCAAGGTCAGCAACTCTTGAACGGTCATATCATTTTGTTTGAGGGTCGCGTAATACGGCGCTAACCGATCGTTGGTCGCTTTGACCATTGCCGTGACAGTACTCTTCAAGGTATCCCCTTGATAAATACTATAGGTCAATGGGAACAAGTAACCTTCCAACCGATAACGAACGCCCTTGGCCGCCATGGCAGATCCCATCAAATCAGGATATTTCTTCGCTAGATCTTGTAAATAGCTGTCATTCTTCATCAAGGATAGAAATTGTTTCTTGGTCCATTTGGTGTTCTTACCAATTGCCGTTCCGATTTCTTCGACAGTTACCCCTTCTTTGACCAGGACTTTCGCGATCACTTTCCGCTCCGAATGGCCTTTTTGCAACTGGGTAATGATCTGATCCAACGTCATTGATGGACTCAGGGAATATTCTCCCGCCTGAAAATCAGTATAATTATGCGCCTTGACATAGTAACTGAACACGGCTGCACTCTTAATGACTTTTTTATTTTGAAGCTTGGCGGCAATCTGCTTATTACTGGAACCGATCGGGATCTTGATCTCAACTTTGGTTTTGTCCGCACGATTGAGCGGTTCTAGTGAGGTGTGGATATAACGATACCCCATAAACGCAATCACGATCACTAAAATCGAAATAATGCCCACGATCCAATAAGCGATCCGGCTGGCTGCCCTTTTCTCAGCATTGTGGCGTGCTTTCTTCTCCTGCATCAACGCGGGACCTTCAGGCTGTGGTGACTCCTGTTTATCTTGGGAATGGTGAAAAGCCAAGGTAGATGCCCTCCTCTAAAAACATTCTTGCCCCATTATACCAAAAAGGGCGCCATTGCACCCTTTTTTTTACCAATTTTTATTAAATTAGTATTTGTCTGAAAACCAAGCAGAGAAAGTACTATGTTTTCTGAAAGAATTAACCTAACGAACTTGAGCGTGTAATTGCTCCGTCAATGCCTGGGTCACCTTGGCCATCGCCTGGTTGATCTCATCATCGGTCAAAGTCGCCGCAGGATTTTGGAAGTGGAGCCGATAAGCCAACGAGCGCTTCAAATGACCGATCTTCTCGCCAGCAAAGACGTCGAAGATTTGAACATTTTGCAAATACTTGCCAGCCTGCGCTGTAATCACCGCTTCAACTTCCGCGTTGGTCACCTGCTGATCCAAAATCAAGGCCAGATCACGATCGATCGCAGGATACTTAGCGGCTGGTTGCGCAACTAACGCTGGCAGGCTCGCCGCCAAAATCACGCTTAGATCCAGTTGCATCACATAAGTAGCCGGCAAATTGTGTTCATGTTGAACGTTGGGATGCACTTCACCGACAAACCCCAGTGTGGCTTCACCCAATTTAAGCCGTGCCGTCCGGCCTGGATGCAGATCACTCAAGCCTGTTTCCGCTTCGTAGACGACTTGATCTTGAACCCCGAGGATCGTCAGAAGTTCCTCAACCACACCCTTAGCGTCATAGAAATCGACCGCGCGCGGTTTGTTCAGCCAGCTGGGCTCGCTTAATTCTCCGCTCCACAGCGCCGCGATCATGGGCACTTCCAACGGCTGTGTTTCGGCGCCCTGAGGAATAAAAACATTGCCCTGTTCGAAAATTTGAACATTGTTTTGATGGCGGGCCAAATTATATTGCAAATCCAAAATCAGACCACTAACCAGATTTTCGCGCAAGTAGGCATGGTCTTGGGTCATGGGCCACGCTAACTTGATCGGTGCCGGCGCGTGCGCGGCAAAGGCGGTCGCTTGTGGCTCGGTCAGCAAGGAATAGCTGATCACTTCATCCAAGCCTTGGGCCAATAAATTCCGTTTCGCGGTGCGAATCAGTTGCTGGCGGTGATTGTAGGCGCCTTGCGTTTGAACCCCAGTTGGCAAAGTGCTGGGGAGTTTATCATAGCCATAAAGACGCGCGATCTCCTCGATCAAATCGGCTTCAATGCTAATGTCCCAACGACGCCGGGGCACGGTGACGAGAATTTGATCGCCTTGGTCTTGATGCTTGAATTGCAGATCCGTCAAGATCTGGCGCATTTCCGCCGCGCTGATCTGAGTGCCCAGCACATGGTTGACCCGCTGGGGATCGACCAGGACTTCTGGTTCGGCAGGCAAGACCTGATGCCCAATCACGGTGCCTTCACTGGCGGTTCCGTCGGCCAGATCACAAAGCAGTTGCACGGCGCGATCCAAGGCTTGGCCCACGTCATCTTGATTGATACCCTTTTCAAAACGAGTCGACGCCTCACTGTGCAAGTTGGTCCACTGCGCGGTTTTGCGAATAGCGGTCCCATTGAAAACAGCGGACTCAAGCAACACATTGGTCGTTTGTGCGTCGATTTCGCTATCGAGTCCGCCCATCACTCCGGCCAAGGCTAGCGGCTTTGTGCCATCAGTGATGACCAAATCGGTTGGGCGCAACGTCCATTCTTCGTCATCCAGGGTGGTTAGCTGCTCGTCAGTTCTAGCGGTCCGAACAACGATTTGCTTGCTAGGGATCTTATCGTAGTCGAACGCATGGAGCGGTTGCCCATATTCCAGTAAAACAAAATTCGTCACATCGACCACATTATTGATCGGACGAATGCCATTGTTCCACAGCCGAATTTGCAGCCACAAAGGACTAGGCTTGATGGTCACGTTTTGGACGACGCGCATTAGGTATTGCGGTACCAGTTCAAGATTCTCAACGTCAACTTTGATCAGCTCGTGGGTCGGTAAACCGGTGGCGTTCAAATTAACTTCTGGGAAGCGGGGTCGCTCGTGGAGCATCGCCCCAACTTCGTAAGCCGCGCCATGCATCCCTAGGGTATCCGCACGGTTTGGGGTAATATCGAAGTCGATCAGGCGATCGTCCATTCCTAAATAAAGGAACACCGCGTCACCCACTGGCTCCGGCTGTGGAAAAACATAGATTCCATTGGCAAATTCCTTAGGAACCACGCTATCACTGAACCCGATCTCTTGTAGACTGCAAATCATCCCTTCGGAAGCTTCACCGCGCATTTTACCGCGTTTGATCTTGACGTTCCCCGCAATCCGTGACCCAGGCAACGCAACGATCACATACTGATCAGCGGCCACATTCGGTGCGCCACAAACAATTTGGACAGGTTCGGCGGCTCCCAGATCAACTTGACACAAGGTCAAATGATCGGAATCTGGATGGGGTTTGGTACTCAAGATGTGGCCGATCACAATTTTCTTCAGGCCAGCGTCTGGCGCGATCACACTGGCAACTTCGATCCCGGTCACGGAGACTTGATCCGCCAATTTCTGCGGATCGATCCCGTGTAAATCGACCATTTGGTTCAACCATTGATATGAAATTTTCATTGTTATTTAACCTCCCGCTGGAACTGATGCAAAAAGCGCAGATCATTTTGGTAGAATTCGCGAATGTCATTGACCCCATATTTCAACATGGCGAAGCGGTCAGGTCCCAGTCCAAAGGCAAACCCACCAAATTCGACCGGATCAACACCGGCGCCGCGCAGAACATTGGGATGAACCATCCCCGCGCCTAAAACTTCGATCCAGCCCGTGTGTTTACAAACGCTGCAGCCCTTACCACCGCAAGCAAAACAAGAAATATCGACCTCGATCGAAGGCTCCGTGAACGGAAAATAACTTGGGCGCAAACGAATCTCACGTTCATCACCGAAAACATGACGCGCGACAACCTCCAACGTTCCTTTCAAATCGGCCATCGTCACATGATGATCGATCACCAATCCTTCGATCTGGTTGAATTGATGCGAGTGGGTCGCGTCGTCATTGTCCCGCCGGAAAACGCGGCCTGGACTGATCATTTTCAAAGGACCCTTGCTGAAATCGTGTGTCTCCAAAGTGCGGGCCTGGTTAGGTGATGTGTGGGTCCGCATCAACAATTCATCCGTGATATAAAAGGTGTCCTGCATATCGCGGGCGGGGTGATCCTTGGGGATATTCATCATTTCGAAATTATAATGGTCCGTTTCCACCTCAGGCCCATCAATGACTTCATAGCCCAAACCGATGAATAAATCTTCCAAATCATCGATCACCTGATTCAAGATATGCGGTGTCCCAACTTGCGCCTGCCGCCCCGGTAAGGTCACATCGACCGTTTCGTGAGCCAACCGTTGTTGCAACGACTTTTGGTCTAGCACTTGCAACTGCTGATCGATCGCGGTCGCCAATTCGGTCTTGATTTTATTGGCAAACTCGCCGACTTGCGGGCGCTCCGCAGCGCTGAGATCCTTCATCCCGCGCAAAACTTCGGTCAATGGTCCTTTTTTACCTAATAACTTGACTCTGATCTCATTCAACTGGCGCTGATCATCAGCCGCTTGAATATCCACCAGACCCTTTGTTTTCAATTCTTCCAATTTAGCTTTCAAGCCCATGGAAATGCCTCCCTTTTCTTACAAAAAATATTCTGAAAGCGTCAATCACTGTCTCGATTCTTTCTGAAAACGCGTTCAGAAAACAGCAAAAAACCTCGTCCCAATCAAGGGACGAGGCATCGCGGTACCACCCTACTTCAAACCAATTTCGACTTTGGTTTGCACTTTGTCATATCGCCGACCCGCGTGGTTTCCTAATAGCAGTCTTCGCACTGCGAAAACTCATTCAAAAACCAACTCAGAAAGGAATTCAATACCCTGATCAACTAACGAATTTTCAGCAAACATCGTCTCTCTGATGTTGTCTCAAGTACCTACTTGCTCTCTTCAACGCATTTATTATAGCATTATCTTACCGTTAGATCGGCCACAAGTCAAGGGGCACACCAATCAATGACGACAACTGAAAAGGCGTTACGATCGCGGTCACCACTTGGCGGCGCAACTTGATGGCGGTTGCCACTTTTCAAGGCGGTTTGATCGCGGTCACCACCTATCAAGACAATTTGAACGGGGCCACTGACACTGAGCGTTTGCGCTTTGGTCGTAATCTCCCTGATTGCTTGCCGGATCAGCAGGCGAGGCTGCGCCTGCGTAAATCCAATTAATCGCGATTGCTTCGTAATTGTTTCGCCCCAACTGACCGATTTCTTGGCGCTGTTGCTTGTTTTTAACGGGGCGTTTCTTAGCTTGTCAGGTCGAGTTGTTCGTTATTCAAGGAACTAAAAAACTGAACGCCTCGAGGATAACTTCGTGACGTTCAGTTCGCTTATTTCAAAGTAAGAACTCGTTTAAATCTCCCACTGATCCGCCCAAGCATGAACGGCATCCATCACTGGCAAGAGCGCGCGTCCTTTTTCGGTTAGGGCGTAGCTAACTTGGTGTCCTTCGGATTCAGAATGGCGATCAATAATCCCGGCGCTTTCCAGCTCCTTCAAGCGTTCAACCAGAACTCGATCAGAACATTTGGCGATTGCCTTGGCTAGGTCCTTAAAGCGTAATTCATTGTTCTCGCAAAGAACGCTAATGATCAGACCATTCCATTTCTTACCGAGAAATTCAAAAGTTTTTTCAAAACGTGGACAAATTTGACAAGGTTCATCTTCAACCACGTTCGTTGCGAAAAGATGAGTTGTTGTCATGGTATCTCCTCCATAATCTTTGGTCATACTATACAAGTGAACGAATAAATCTTAACGGTTTTTGTAAACGGTGCTTGGCGATTGCCCGCCAAGGCTTGGCAACTTCTTCGACGGCAACATAATCATCCACCAGAGAAACCACCCAACTCTCGCGATATTTCGGCACCGCTAGGGTCGCGCCAAACATATGCTTGATGATAATGTCCTTCTCTTTAGCTGACAGTTCAGTCAAGCGTTCGGCGTTCCGCAATGCGATTCGCGGATGAATGTACGCGTGTGTGCCACTATCAAATTTAGTCGTCCGCCAATCATAATAAAATAAATCATGCAACAAGCCAGCGCGCGCGGCCGCGCGATAATCCAAGCGTTGCCGCTTGCAGATCAAGTAGCTCATATACGAAACGCGCAAACTATGATCCAAGCGATTGGTATAGTGATGCTGGGTAAATTCTGCCAGCTTCTGCACTTGTGGTGTCCTTAATAAATTCTCAATGATCGCAACATATTCTTGGTCATCGCGCCAAGAAGCTAAATCTGTCATGCAAACGCTCCCTCATCAACACAATTGGGCCAACTTCAATTGGGAACATTGTACCAACTTTTCCCGGAAAAATAAACTTTTCTGACTTACCTTAACTTAGTCTTTAACTTGCAGCTGGAATTGATACATTAAAACTGCCGCCGCGATCGCCACATTAAGCGATTCCGCTTGGCCAAATATCGGCAAATACAAATTGTCATCCATCTGCGCCGCTAACTCCGGCCGCAAGCCATGGGCCTCATTACCCATCACCAAGCAATAACGCTCGCTGGCCAATTGACAGCGCCGAACATCAGTCGCCTGTTCATCGACCAACGTACCCAAAAGTTGATAACCAGCCGCTTGTTTAGTTGCCAGCCATTGCCCAAGGTCCGTTGTCGTCATAACTGGTAAATGGAACTCGCTACCTTGCATGGCGCGAACTGTTTTGCTATTCCAAGGATCGATCGAGCCTTCGCCAAACACCACGCCAGCAAAGCCAGCCGCGTCGGCGGTGCGCACCATCGTCCCGGCATTGCCAGGATCCTGAACATGATCAAGCGCAAGCCAAGGCAGCGCGGTCGCTGTGGTTTCCGCGCTATTTTCCAGCGGCATTTTGACGACTGCGAAATAACCATCCGTGGTTGTCGTGGACCGTAACGCTTCAGCGACACGCTGGCTGATTGTAAACTGCTCGATCGCGCTATCCGTTGGCCGCAACGCCAATTCCGCCTGGATCGTCGGCCAATGTTCCGCCACAGCCAAAATCACCGTCACGGTCGCTGTCGGGGCATGGAGCGCTTCTTTGAGCGAGTGCCAACCCTCCAACAAAAAGCTGCCGGTTTGTTCGCGATATTTTTTTTGTTGGAGCTTGCGGATCGTTTTAATTCGGTCATTTTTGGGTGAATCGATCACTTGCATCTGCGTCATTCCTTTTTTTGAAGTCCTAACTGCCATTCTACCACGCCTGCGACTGCGGCGCTGGGTTTTCCGCTGATTAAGGTCAACTCGCCGGTGTGCGCTTGTCGATATGTTTGGCGGACTTGGGTTGGAATAGCTTATGCGGTTGGTTATAAAGCAAAGTAGATTGGCCGCAGCTTGCGCTGCGCGTGGCGTTGGTGGCGGGCAAGTGTAGTAGGGCTCCAGGTCGGGCTGGGGGTGGTGGAACGCGGCGGGCACGATTTTGAGCTTTTCGGAAGTGCACCGAAAATCTCAAAACTCGGCCTTATTGTAGGCGATAAATCGCCAACAATAATATCGCGGCTGACTCACCCCCAGCCCGACCTTCCGCCGACAAGCGAACAGATCACCAACGCCACGCTCCGCTCCAGCCGCTCAACGTTATAGCAGCCGTTTGAGCACTCACGCCAATTGAAAAGCGATGGCCCATTGATGGAGAACCACGCAAATGACGACTGTGGTTAGTGGTTACCAGCTTTAAATTGGTGACACCAGTACAGTTTGTATGATGAAGGAACCAACTCTCAGCGAATCAACTGAATCGGTCGGTCTCCACTTAAGGATTGATGAGTGAACTGGTAAAGATGTTCAGTCTACACAAAATGCCCCGACAGCTTGATCCAATTCAGTTGGTGTTGCAGCATCACCTCAAAACGGGCAATTGTTTGACCTCTATCTTGCAAAACCACTTTGTCAGATACCCAACTTCAATTGCAGATAAGCTCAATTCTGTTCAGCAACCGGCTGGGACTGCGCGGCTCAGTGGTGAAATTGTCCTTTGCGGCTTTGCCGCTTAGGACAAGGCTCGATTTGAAGACAAGCCGCGCACTTTGCGGATTGGCTTCAAACGACGCCCACCACGTTCCAGTCCGCAACAGCAGTCCCAGCCGGTTGCGCTCACGCGCAACACCCACCAAAAACCTGCAATCAAGCGCAGGTTCAACAATAGAAACCTAGTGTTCCAACAACGCCCTTAATCTTTTTTACATTCGACAGAAAAATCCTGCTCTGGCGAACACGCCGGGGCAGGATCAAGATTGGTGCTACGTTAAATGATCAGTGCCGCTAGTCACGATCGCCGTCAGACGAGTCGTTGCGGCGCTGTTGTTTACCGGCGTTCCGAGCGCGATTACTTTCGTGAGAAGCTTGGACCTCAGGCGCTGTTTGGCTTTGATTAACACGCCAGTCAGCAAAAGTTGCTTCCGAAACAACCGTAACGATCGGATGTTCTTTCAAATCGGTATCGACTTCCCGACGAATTTTCGGCGTGATGACGTAGTTGGTGATCAATTGTTGGACCACGCCAATAATTGCAGTGGCAAAGAAGTACAGCCCTAAGCCAGCTGGCGCTACGATACTGATGAAGAAGGTCATGGCCGGGCTGATGATCATCATGGTCATCATTTGGCGGCGCTGTTCTTTCGGCGTGATGACGATCGACAGGCCTGATTGAACGGCATAGAGTAAGGTCGCGATCACCGCGATCAGAATACTTCGTTGCCCTAAAGAAATGCCGAAGAAGGTGGCTTTGGCGATCTCGGGCGAGAACTGTACCGCTTCGTAGAGTCCAGCCATGATCGGTAATTGCAGCAGTAACGGCAGGCAGCCCATGCCACCGGTCATACTCAAGTGGTTTTCTTGATAGACTTTCATGGTCAACTGGCTTAATTGGGCCGCTTCCGCTTGGGTTGCTTTGGAACGATAAGATTGGATCAAATCGATCTGCGGTTTAACTGCCTTCATTTTCTCAGTTTGCTTGGTTGATTTCTGCATTTGGTTCAATCGCAGTGGTAGCAAAATCAGTTGTACTGCCAACGTGATCAAAATCACACCCCAGCCAAAACTATTGGAGCCACCAATCAAATCACCGAACCATTGGATCATTGATTGCATTGGTGTCGCTAAATATTTATAGATCAAGCCATACAATCCACTGGAAGGTGGCTTGGCGTTCGTATAAGTCGCCGCGTTGGCACAGCCACTCAAGAGCAATAGTAGCGCCGCTGATAGGCCGCCTAGTTGCAACACCTGACGCTTGTTTTTCATTCGTTGAAATTCCCCTTTAATCCAATTTTCCACGTAACCTCCGCCGTGCGAAATCGTCGCGACCGCGGAAACATTCTAAAAACCACTATACCGAATCTGGCCGCGAAATACCAGTTGATTTTGATCCGACCGGCAAAAATACAGCTTTAGACTGAGACCAAAAGCTGACGGGTGCCGGTCCAACGACGACCGATTGGTGAGCCTCATCGGACGATGATGGCACCACCACTGGATCATCATTGGATCATCATTGAATCATCGTTGACCCAGCCCCCACATCAGTGGCGGCGCGGCGAACTTAGCCCACGACCCGAAATTTACCTAAAGCTGGCGCCGGCTCAATAGCGCTGACGGCAACTTCATCAACCCGTCCACTTGGTGTTGGCGACACCCTGACTGCGGCGATAAATTCTTTCAAATCAGCCGCTTCACCACTGGCTTCGATGTAAACCGAGCCATCGTCATTATTCCGCGTGATGCCCACGATTCGTAACCGATCCGCTACCATTTTCGTCATCCACCGAAAGCCGACACCTTGAACCCGACCGCGAACGGTCATTGCTACACCTTCACGCATGCTTTTTTGCCTCATTTCTTCAGTTGAACTTGATTTCCTGACGCCATCAATCGCTAAAACAACACCACGAATATCTCAACGCTTGGCCCAATCATTACTTTCATTATAACCGATTATCATAACCGATTATCAGCGAAAGTTGAGACCGACGAAACTTTCCGTGGCCGACGTCAAGGTCAATTTTGAACGTCAATTAGACCAAACCAAAACCTCGAATTCAATGAGACTGACTTCGAGGTCGGTTGCGGACACGGTATTCACAAAAAAGAGTGAGCGTCGGCCCGGGTAGCTAATGCTCAGAAGCTGGGCCGACAAACACGTTTCAATAAAAAACAGCGTTGCCAACAATAATTAAGCGCCAGTCAGGCTCATTTCCCGCCAGTGGGTTCATCAGGGCCCGCAATTAGAGCAGTCGCAGGTGGTTTGAGCGGCAAGGTCACCTTAAACAAGGACCCGGAATTCTCCACACTTTCCACGGTCAAATCGCCCCCATAGGCCTTGACCAAGCGATAGGCGATCGAAAGGCCTAAGCCATTGCCGCCGCGTTCCCGAGAACGCGCCTTGTCAACCCGATAAAAGCGGTTGAAGATGCGTTGCTGGTCTTGCGCGGAGATACCTAGCCCAAAGTCTTGTACCACAATATGCAGATGATGTTGGCCCATATCGGCGCCCAAATGGACTTCCTTGCGACTGGCTGAATATTTGACGGCGTTATCCAACAAAATAATCAACAGCTGCTCCAAGTGATGCCGATTCATGCGGACCATCGTTGCCGGTGGGAGATCCACGTCGGCTTGCACCAGGAAATCAGGATGCAACATCTGAATGTTGTCAACAACTTGAGAAATAACCGCCGGGACATCAGCCTCTTCATGAACGGATTTCAAATCGACCTGTTCCGCCCTGGTTAACTGCAACATTTCCTCGATCAGCGAATTCATCCGCGTGGCTTCTTGTGTCGCCGCCTCTAAGGATTCCGCGAGAACTTCGGGATCATCCTTGCCCCACCGATTCAACAATTGCAGGTGCCCTTGGATCACCGCCACCGGTGTCCGCAATTCATGGGACACATCGCCGACAAATTGCTTTTGTTGTTCAATGTATTGCTGGATTTGATCCAACATGCTATTGAATTGTTGGGCCAAGTCGCTGATCTCATCATTGCCCGACAATTGTGGAATCCGCGCGGTAGATTCGGGCGATTGATCGATCGTCCGAATTGTTTTGGAAATCAAATTCAACCGCTTTAACAGGCGATGAACAATAATATAGCCGACACTCCCACTGAATAGCACCGCCACCGCGATCAAAACGGTCATTTGCCAACGGAGTTCTTGGGTGGAGCGATAAAGGCTGTCCATTTGATTGACCAGCATGACATACCCGGTCAACCGATTGCTGGTTCTTTCGCGGACAGGAATCGTGGTCACGATCACCCGCCGCCCCTGGGAACGAATCAATTGTTGCGTGCGTTTACTGACTGGTTTGAATTCAATCGCCGTGTCCCGCGAAATAAAGACTTGTTCTTCTTCGCGGTTATAAACCGAAACGGATAAGTCTGACCGGGACAACTGATTGAAAATCGAGTCCTCGTAGAAAGGATCGGAATTGGTTTGTTCGCGGCTGGCGCCACTCACATCGTCGTTTTGATAATATTCAGGGGTCATCAACGGCACCACTTTGGCGATAGTCAAATTGTCCTTGACACTCCGCAAGCGGTCGGTGACCAGTTTGGTCGTTTCAGCGGTGGCTGTTTTCTCTTGCGCCAACAAATTATTGCTAAATGTCGCGTAAATAATACTGGCAAAAATCACGAATGTAAAAAAAATGGTCAGGCCAACAGCGGCTGACCATTTAACTCGCAAAGTTAAACGCATTTTTTTCTTGGGTTGCTTGGTTGGTTCGTCACGTTTCTCTGCCATTGTTCGCGCCTACGAATGCATGACATAGCCCGTGCCACGGACTGTTTGAATGTAACTGCGGCGGTTGGGCCGATCGATCTTGTTCCGTAGATAACGGACGTAAACATCAACAACATTGGTCGCGACTTGCTCATTGTAGCCCCAAACCTGCCGCAAAAGTTCATCACGAGCAACAACGGTGTTGGCGTTTTCCACCAGGATCATCAACAAGGAGGATTCCCGCTTTGAAAGTTGAATGATCTCATTACCGCGAATCACGGTTCTGGTCTGCGGTTCAATGATCAAATCACGGAAAACGATCTGCTTTTGTTGGGAAGCGCGGGATTGCCGTTCCATATCAGAACGCCGAATCAAAGCCCGCAACCGTGCCAGTAATTCCTCGATTGCAAACGGCTTCACCAAATAATCATCCGCGCCATCATCTAAACCAGCGACCCGATCTAACACGGAATCCTTGGCGGTAACCATAATGATTGGCGTAGACTTCTCCTTGCGCACCCGGCGACAAACTTCAAAGCCATTCAAATCTGGTAACATCAAATCAAGCAAAATCACGTCCCAGTCTTCTTTCAAGGCTAGATCCAACCCTGCCCGGCCATTACCTTCAACCTTGGTTTCATAACCTTCATGAGACAATTCCAAGTCTAAAAAACGGGCTAAGTTTTTCTCATCTTCGATTATTAAAATCTTCTTACTCGAGTCTAATTTAGACACCCCCATTATATTTACAACAACCTTTGTCTGGAGAATCAATCTTATTGCTGCTAGTATTTTAACATAAGATGGAGATTCCCGCCAGACAATCTCTCATATTGTTTTAATATATTAGACTTTCCCGGAAAAGTCAATCACTAAGGACAAGGCTTAACGAAATTGTCACTAAAATTACACAGGTTTAAGATTTCTCAGAAACATTCACCTGAATTTCTTCCAATTTCGGCGTTCTTGCGTGGCTTAGCTTTCTTTTCGTAGGGGCAGCCTTTATAATTGAAAGAGCAGGCCAAGCCAAGAGAAGCTGATTGTCAACCATGTTCAACCTGATTCTCACCACGATTCCCCTACGATCATGGCCTTGATCGAACTGATTTGGGTAAAGCGGTTCGGCCATTCTGGAGAACGGGCTAGCACTTGCAAATTTGCTTGAGCAACACGCAAGCAACAATGGAGGAGTAAGATGTATACATTCACGATGCTGATCGCAATGATCGGCATGTTGCTGATCCCCTATGGTGTGATCACTTGGCTGAAGCGCCGGAAAAGTCAGCAAACGACCAAGCTAGCGGCTGTTTTGGCTGCCGCTGGGGTTGTCCTGTTCTTAGGCGGCGCCACCGCCAACGGGCAAGTCAAAACAGCCCAGGAGCAGCAAGTCGCGGCGGACAAAGCCGCCAGTGTTTCTAGTCGGCAAGTCGCGGCCAAGACCAGTTCCAAAGCCGCCGCGAAAGCAGAGAAGGCAGCCGCGGCCAGTTCCCGCAGCGCCGCCAGCAGTTCCAAAAAGGCGGCCGCCCAGTCCTCATCGATCAAGGTGGCCACCGAGAAGGCCGCGGCCGAGAAAAAAGCGGCCGAAACCAAGCGCAAACAAAGCAACACGAATCTGGCCAGTTTGACCTACCAAGGGACGCAAACAATCAATGTCAATCAGGGTCAACCAACTTTTTCCAGCGCTGACCTCAGTCTGGCCGAAGGTGCTTGGGAGAAATACGGCGAGCTCGATCAACTGAACCGTGCCACCTCCGCTGAGGCGATGCTCAACCAAAGCATTATGCCCACAGGGAAACGTGGTAGTATTAGCGAAGTTACCCCCACCGGCTGGAAAAATAAGAAAATCAACGGTGGTTATCTGTTCAACCGCTCTCATTTGATTGGCTGGGCCTTAGCCGGCGAGAACGCGAATTGGAAGAACTTAATCACCGGCACGCGGCAATTGAACAGCCCCGAAATGTTACGTTATGAAATGGACGTGAAGGCTTATCTCGAACAGAGTAGCAAGAATTATGTGCGCTATTCTGTCACGCCGATTTTCCGCGGTAATGAGCTGCTGGCCCGCGGTGTCCATATGATGGCGCAAGCGGTCAACAGCCAAGCCATCTCTTTCAATGTTTATATTTTCAATGTCCAAAGTGGCGTCACCCTAAATTACGCCGATGGCTCCAGCAACGTTGGTCAAGCGACCGGCTCAACGGGAACCACGAGCGCGGCCGGCGCCGGCAGTACCACCCGGCCCAGCCAGAATAGTGGTAACCAAGCAGCCAGTAGCTCCCAGACCACCACGCAAAATAACCAGGCCCAAAATAACCAAAACACCACACCAACTGGCCAAGTTGTTTTCGTCACCCCGACTGGCAAACGTTACCACAAATACGCCCACGGCAACGGCACTTTCACCAAAACCTCTTTACAGGACGCCAAAAGTCGCGGTCTGACGCCTTGCCAAGTTTGTTGGTAAGCCACCGGATCTGTGAGACTCGCGCCTCGTCGCCAAATGATTGTCTTGGCTAAATCGCGACGAGGCCAGAATCAACCATCGCTTCCGGCCTTAACCGTTATCTGAAGCCCAGACGGTCGAAAACGTCCGCTTCCAGCCATTCAACCGGCAGCACCGATAACGCACTCAAGCCAAGCAAAAAGAGCTTGACCCTTTTCTAGCAATCACACTAGATTTTGGGTCAAGCTCTTTTTAATGGGGCTAAAATTTTTTATGGTCGAGTTTCTCTATTGTTCTGTGTACCACGTATAGTGAACTTTCAACGGTGACAGCTCATTAACGTGGCATGTACCGTATTTGTACCATATTTTGACTTCTTAAGATCACATTTTATTTAAATGCGGCTATTTTCTTCCTATATAATGGAACCAACTTTTAAAATATCGCTGAAACTTTAAAAGTTTAGGATATATATTTGATTTAGTTTGTAAGTCTACCGATTTTTAGAAAACCCCAAATCAGCTTGCAGACCAATTTAGCGGAAATCACTACTTTAAAAGCCTTAAATATGGTTTTTCGTCTGCAACAGATGGACTTTGATCAGCAAGACTTGTTTCTAACATACTTTCGAGTTCATCGATAGGCAAAGGTAATTCAGAAAAAAACTCATTTTTAGAAACAACGTTATTTTCAATAATCATTTTAAACATTTTTTTAAATAAAGATGGGTGCTCAATTGGTAGTACATCATCGAATGGCTCAGATTTTCTCCACTTATGCCAAGAAATTTGTTTATTCAAATATAGTTTTTGATCGTCATTAATTAATCCAAGCAAGGATGTCTTCTGCACCATGGCAGCAATCGACACAAGCCAATATTTTTTCAGTCTTTTATAAAACTCTAACGAGGTTGAAAGCAAGCTATCTGAAAAAGCTTCATCAGGCAACAAAAAATATGATGCAAATAAGTTCGCCTGATGTTCAATCTTATTTTTCAAAATTCGATCAGAATAATTCTCTAAATCCTCTACAGAACTATGAAGTAACATATGCCCAAGTTCATGGGCAATGTTAAACCTTCTTCTCACGGCCGATTCATGATTATCAGCAAGAACAATAAATGGCCTTCCTTGATACATGTGTGATACTGCATCTAACGTGTGATCTTCCATATTTGATTCTACAATCACTATTCCGTTAACTTCCGCCTTATTTATCAGATGCACGATGGGACTTGATGAATCAAAGTTCCACGTAACTCTTAATTCCTCAGCCTTTTCCTTAATTTCATCATCAGTAATTTCATCAATATCTTTATCAATTATTTCTGGCAAGTTTACATTGGGAAAATTGATATATTTTGAAAAAAAGTTATATGTCGCAATAGAAAATTTTATTCTTTCAGATTGCATGTTACGCTTTTTCTTTGTCGCCGCACTCTGACTTCTAAAAAATGTTGCACCAACCATCAATTCAGTAGAATCACTCGTAAAGAATTGAATTGGATACTTTAAAACTGAAATAATCTTTAATAAACTCTCACCTTTTGGGACGGTTTTCCCCGACTCATAATTTGAAATCATTTGACGCGATATATTTGATTTTTCAGCAAGCTCTTTCATGGTTAAGCCTTCAGCAACGCGCGCAGAAGTCAACTGTCGGGGATTGAAATTAGTTTCCACCCGTTCCTTCATTTTTATCACCTGCTATAATATTTTGTGCCGTTTGAGTAAAGGACAATTGCAGTTGTTCCCTCATGCTTGATTCTGACGATCCTAATATAATTGGATAGTTATAAATTGAAAGATTATCAACCCAAGCTGATTCTCCCGCAGCTGGTAAACTTAAATTAACGAACTGTAGTTTATAATTATATCCGCCATATGTCAATATCAAAGACAGTTGACTTGATGAATCTATCATGATCGAAGACTCTTCTTTAGGGGCAAATAAATCAATTTGTCGATTCAATAAGCTATCATTATATCGGTAGGCTGCATTTTTGGGAAAGCTATTTTTACTTTGAATTTTTGCAGGCGTTATTACTGCACCATCAACTCTAATTAACGGATAAGTATAACCATTTGCGTATTTACTAACCGTTTTTGGAAGAATTTCAATATCTATTCCTGAATTAATCAGTGTTTTTTTCAATGCAACATCAACAAGTCCATTTCTAAGATGACCATAAGCCTTTCTTAAATCTGGCTGTTGCAAAATCTTATTTTGATTAACTAAATCATCCAAATACCTATAGGCTTCGCGTACCGCAAAATTCAGCATTCCTGGTAGACGCTTATCAAACTTATTATCAATGCACTCCTGAATAATTCCCATTCAATGGTCCTCCTATTAACATCATACTATGTATGTTAATAGATTACCTTTTTTTAAAAAAAATGTCAACACATAACTATATTAGCTCAAAATAAAAAAGCCTACCTCCAATTAAGGAAGTAGGCTTGTTTTAATAAACTAATATTTGATTAGGGTAAATCATAGAATTAATGGTCTTACCGTTTTGAGCTGCAAGCGTGTACATGCTGATACCTAGTTTTGAACCAATCAACCACCAACTATCTCCGTGCTTAACCGTGTAAGTTAGAGCGGTGTTGGCAGTTGTCGAGCCGATAGTTAGACGTTGTCCGGGATAAATCATTGAGTTAATGGTTTTGCCGTTACGTGCAGCCAATGTATACATGCTAACGCCAAATTTATTAGCAATCGCCCACCAGCTATCTCCGTACTGCACGGTGTAATCACCGGTGGAACTATTAACTGCTGTACTTGTATTGCCAACACTTAATAACTCAATGTCGGACTTGTTAATCCAACTCATGATACCAGCAAGTAACACTTGGTTGCCACTGACTTGTTGCACTTTATAGGTTTTACCGCGAACCCAAGTTGGCATCCCAACGCCATTAGCCCAACGACTGGTGGTCAAATTGACCTTAACAGTATCACCGACTTTGATGTTAGCTTTAGCTGTATTATTAGCCGCCTGACCAGCATTAGTCGCGGGCGTCGAAGTGTCCGGCTTAACAATAACCTTGCCAGTATCAGTCTTGTGACTCGAACCATAACCGTTGTCAGTAATACCAGTTAAATCAATATTACCATCAAGGCCGCCGGCGATATATGTGCTGGTAAACTGGAAAATCGCAATGTTGTTGAATGATGGAAAATAATTGTAATTAGGTGTCGGTGTCACAGCATAATTAGGATACTCGGCCATCCAGAGTGGGTACTGCGCCGCAATCGTACTTAGATTAAGATGGCTTGTCAGGAACGATTTATAGCCATACAGCATCGCTGTGTAACCTGCGGCCTGTACACGACCTAAAGCATACAAAACTGAGTCAGTATCGGGATAACCATCCTCAATATCCAATGCTACGATTGAGCCTTTAGGTGTCTGAACCTTTGGCAAATAGTAATTAAGCATCTGATCGGCTTGCTGACGTCCAGTAAATCGACCGTAGATATAAGTGTGAGTTCGCTTACCCGCAGCAATTGCAGATGAAACTTGTGTCTTGTAAGTCCACTGATCAATAAAGCTGCCATTATAATAACCGCCAACTTGGCTGATGACAAACTTGTCTCGCTGATATCCGTAAACGCCGTTAGCTCCTTGGTATTTACTCCAGTCAACTCCCTGGTCACCCTTGGCCGCATTCACATAATTTGCTGGCACGGCCATAAATCATAACCACCCGTAAAACGGGTGGTTTGCTCCAGGGCTATAAGCCCTATGTACTGGCCAGCGTCTCAAGGCGCTGGCTTTTATAATTCAAAGCCAAACTGCGTTTGTCACTTCTGCCACCGCTTTAAGCGGTGTTTGTACTACTC
>NZ_RHOV01000018.1 GCF_003946655.1 Lapidilactobacillus achengensis | reverse complement strand
AGTAGTACAAACACCGCTTAAAGCGGTGGCAGAAGTGACAAACGCAGTTTGGCTTTGAATTATAAAAGCCAGCGCCTTGAGACGCTGGCCAGTACATAGGGCTTATAGCCCTGGAGCAAACCACCCGTTTTACGGGTGGTTATGATTTGCTTACGCACGTCAGAAAACACTCATCCGTCGCAGGTGAACGCAAGCGATCCGCGCGGGAGGATCTCGCCTCCTTCTGAGTCACCCGACTCCCCATTACCAACCGGATCTTCTCAGGCAAGCAAAAAAGTGATACCAGAAGTATCACTTAAAAGTTTCGGTGCGGTAGCGGTCAAGTAGACCGGCCCAATCGGTTTGGATGCAATTGATGCCACTGGTCAAGAGCTGCCCCCAGGCCTGGTCGGGAGCCTGCGTGATGGCCACTTCATCGCTAAGCGCGCCGAATAGTTGGGTTTGATCATCCAGATTAATTGCGTTACCCAGCATCAGGTAGCCAGCTGCGCGATATTTCGCTAATTGCCGCGAGTGGATCAAGTCAAAGGTCGCGGTTTTCTCGATCACCTCGACCCCGACCACATTGATCTCGGGGTAACTTTCTAGTACCGTCAACTCGGCCGCCTGACTGATGATCGGCACATACATATATTTGATCGGATGAGTAGCTAGCCGCGTCAATAAATCCCGGCGAACCGGTGATTTCAAAATAAAATGATCATGCCGCTGAGGGAATTGATCCAACAGCGCCAGAAACGCTGGCCAATGATCCCAGGAACGGTCCAAATTTAGAAAAACATCGTCTGGTACTTGCGCTAATAACTCGCTAAATCGCTCAACTTTCTTGGTGAGCCGTTGATCCAGCCAGTTATAATAAAATTTCTTGGCGATCGACGCCGTGCTCAACTGGTTCAGATTACGCTGCTCATGAAGCAATCGTGGTTCGCCACCATCGTGAAAAACGAAGAAATCGCCATCGGTGGACTGGGCCAGATCGATCTCAACAATATCAGCGCCTTGTTTGACGGCAACATTGACCGCAGCCGCTGTATTCTCAACGAGATTGCCGCCATGGGCGCCGCGGTGCAACATGATCAGAAACGGCTGGCTGGCCAGTAACGCTTGCAACGGTCGATTCATTTGCCGCTGCCAAGGCGACGCGATTTTTTGCTCTGTTGGCGCAGTGATCGGTTGCTTTGACTTAGGATCCAAGGGGGCGTTTCTCACCATCATTCGCCTGATTTCTTATTTTCTTTTTTGAAAAGTTGCTTGATTTTCGTCTTGCCATCCGCGTAGACGAAGAAGAGCACTAAGGCGTTGATGACCATCAAGATCACCGAGTAGACGAAGTTGATCGCGATGCCATCCACCCCATATTCCGGATTGGAATTGCTGCGGATCACGACACCGACAGGCTTGGCAATGGGATTATAGAGGAAGACAGACAGATCATAATCGCCTAATTTGCCATTGAAGTTAAGCGCCAGCATCGCCAAAATCGTCGGCAGAATGATCGGTAGCACGATTTTAACAAAGGAATAAATCGGTTTAGCCCCTAGATTCTTAGCGGCGTCTTCCAGATTCGTATCCACCGAGAAATAAGCGGCCTTCAAAAAACGAAAAGTGTTGGGTAACATCACCACAATATAAGCGACCAGCATGATCACCAAGGTGCCGGTCAGCGGGTGTCCGAACACGATCCAGCGCGGTCGCGAGTAGGCCAGTACCAAACCCAAGGCAAACATCAACCCTGGGAGGATCCAAGGCAGATAAAGCAAGAATTCCAAGACGGTGGTCAAGCGATTGCGGTACTTAAAGATGATCCGCGCCGCGATCGTCATTAGCGCCACCGCCGCGATTGCCGCCAGTCCGGCGTAAACGACACTGGTCAGGAAGGGATGATACGCCGAGCGATCGGTCAGCACCCGTTGATAGTTCTCCAAGCTGAAGGAATTCAGGTGGAGTTCCCGCGTCGAGATCGTCTTGAAATCAGTGAACGAGAACAAGACCACGACCACCAATGGTAATAAATTGATCAAGGCGAACAAGTAAGCAACGACGTGGGCGCCTAAGTTGAGTAACGGTTGCTTGATGCGCGTCGGTTCGATCGTGGTCTTCACCTTGGAGATCGACAAATAATTTCCCCGCCGCTCATTTCGTTGGATCACGAAAAGTAACCCTAATTGAAACACTCCCAGAAACAATGACAGCACAGCGGCCAACATCCGTGACGCTGGTCGTTGCGTAAAGGTCAGGATCAAGGGACCGATCGTTTCAAAGCGGCGACCGCCCACCATTAAGGGCGCGGCCATCGCCATTAAGCCGGTCTGAAAGAGCAAGATAATACAAGTCAGTAAAATCGGTTTTAACGCTGGCAAGACAACCTTGGTGAGAATCTTGAAGTCGGAAGCGCCCAAGCCTCTGGCCGCCTCCACAGTTTGAAAGTCGATACTCTTAAAGGCGTTGCGGAAGAAAATCATATAGTGGGCGGTACAAGCAAACGTCATCAAGAACAACACCGCGCCGAATCCGCCAAACCAATCCGCTGGCAAATTAGGAAAGTGACCGATCAGAAAACGGGTCACAAAGCCGCGTTTCCCATAGGTGAACAAGTAGCCATTGCTTAGCATGATCCCGCCAAAGACCAGCGGGATCATGTAACATAGCGTGAGGAACTGCTTACCCTTCAACTTGAAATATTCCAGGAAGAGCACCTCAGCAATGCCGACGATCGTTGTTGTGACCGTCAGCGCAAACGGCGCGCTGAGACGTGAAGATTTTCTGAATCAGCTCACTGGAGAACCCATCTTTGGAGAAAAAGACTGTTTTGAGGATCTCGATGTTGGGGACGATCATAAAGGCGATAATGAACCAAACCAACACGATCAAATAGGCAATCAAGCCTAAGTGAAGGCGGCGCCAGCGCCGCGGCGGATCTTGCCGTGAACTCGTTGTCATAAGTGCGCCCCCTTACCCTTTCGCCGGGTAACTTAAGATATTCTCTGATTGCACGCCCACAAAGATCTACTCACCGTTTCGATGTTGTTCGGCCTTTGACTCGCGCTGGAAAGAGATCAACTTGGTGCCGGCGATCTCGATCTGATAATACCCGTACATCCCGTAGAATTCCTTACCCACGATCTGACCGGCGATTCGATTGACCGCGCTGGCCGTGCGGGAGAAGGAGACCTTTTCTGGACGAACATAAAAGGCGTCACTGGCTGAAGCGTCGCTGACTTCGATCCCCAATTTGGCCAGGTCCGCCGCCGTTAACGAATTGGCTTCTCCGATAAATTTGCACACAAACTCGGTCGCGGACTCATTGTAGATTTGTTGCGGCCGACCGATCTGCTCGATCTGACCCTTGTTGAACACTGCGATCCGATCCGATAGCATCAGCGCTTCTTCCTGATCATGGGTCACATAAACGGTGGTGATCCCAAAAGATTTCTGAAATTCCTTGATTTCTTTTCGCAGTGATTTCCGCAATTTGGCGTCCAAATTCGAAAGGGGTTCATCCATGACCAAGATTTTCGGTTTCTTCGCCAAGGCGCGTGCGATCGCGACACGCTGTTGTTGTCCACCCGACAAGTTGGCCACGTTCTTGGCCAATTGTTCTGGGGTCAGGTCGATCATTTTCGCCAATTCCAGCACCCGCGTATCGATCTCTGCCTTCGATTTTTTCGCGATTTTAAGCCCAAAGGCAATGTTGTCATAGGCCGACATGGTGGGAAACAGGGCGTAACTTTGAAAGACCATGCCCACTTGCCGTTCATCGATCGGCATCGCCGTAATATCGACCCCAGCAATCTCAATGCTCCCTTGGGTGGGCTTCAAGAACCCAGCCAAGGCCCGCAGTGTCGTGGTCTTGCCGCAACCGGAGGGACCTAACAGCGTGAAGAACTCACCTTCATTGACCGCAAAACTCAAGTTAGGTACCGCGACAAAATCATCGTATTTGATTTCAATATTCTTAAACGTTATCATTTTGCCCGCTCACCCTTTCATTTAGCGCCGAGGAGATTCAGCTCGATGTATTCCGTCCAAGCGTCCAGATGTTGACTGATAAAGTCGTAGTCATTGGCTTGCGGCGTCGTTGTTTCTAGAATTTTCTTGATGCTTGGATTCACTGAAGATTGCGCTTCTTTATTGACCGGCGCCGAGCCAAATTTCTCAGACCAACCCCGCTGCAATTCGGCGCTACCTAAGAAATCAACAAAGTCTTTCGCCTGACTCTTCATCTTGTCCTTCTTGATGATACCCACTTGTTCAACCGTTTGCGGCACTCCATAAGGCGGATTGACAATGCCTAATTTAATGCCCAGCTTGTCCTCCAATAATGGCACATTGCTCAACCAAGTATAGGCATAATCAGCCACGCCATTGGCGATCTCGCCAACTTCGGATTGACCATCCGTGGCGTTCGTCCCATTCTTGAAGAACTTGTTCAAGACTTCAAAGCCTTCTTTGGAAATGCCCATTTTCGCGGATTTGTCTTGATAATTCATCAAGATGTTATAAACGACCGCGTTGGCTGTGGCGCCACCTAGGCCTTTAGGCACAATATATTTTCCTTTAAGACTTTTATCGTTGGCCAATTGTTGCCAGTCTTTGACCGCATCCGCAGCCTTGATCTTCTTGGCATCATAAACCATGAACACCCGCTGTTCTTGTAGCGGTGAGAATTTGTGCTGCTTGTTGACCAAAGCAGGATCGACTTGGTCCAGCCATTTAGGTTGATAGGTTTCCAAGATTCCGGTTTTCTCGACTTTGTTGAACATCATTTGGTTCATCCCAAAAACCACGTCCGCGATCGGCGCGTCTTTTTCCGCCATCACCCGGTTCAATAAATCGTTGCCGCCTAAGTCGACGATTTCCAAATCGAAACCTTTTTCTTTGGCCTTCTCTTTCAGAAAATCACCTCGGCCATTTGCAACCGAATTTGAATAAACGACAATTTTTTCATCTTTTTTGTGACCCCCGCTGGCCTTGCCCTTCACTTTGTTGTTGGCGCATCCGGCCAGTAACATCAGGGCAGTCACTGCTACCGCCGCAAATTTCAATCCCATTTTCATCTTGCATTCCCCTTATCCGCTTGTTTTTTTGCGCTAAATTAACACTTCCAAAAATGTAATGCAGCGATTATTATACATTATTTTCTGAAAGTTTCGGGAAAACGCAAACACGCATTTTCCGCGATTTTTCTCCAAAAACAGGCAGAGGGGTAGCGGTCGGGCGCTGGCTTCGTTTCTGACCCCGCCAGCAGCACCAAAAAAACTGACCGCCAGTCGTTCACGGTCAGTTCTTTGGGTGATAATGGTCACTATTATTTAGCCATTCCGGCGTTTTTGGACTAGGAGCGCGAGCATGTAGCAGATCACTTCGATCAAGGCGATGAAGAAGGTGACCGGCCAATTGGTCAGATAGCCTAACCACAGGCCGAGCCAGACGCCAAACAGGGCGGCCGCCACAGAGATCAGCAGCAATTGTTTCATGCTGTGTCCTAGGGCTTTGGCGATCGAGGCTGGCAACGTCAACAAGATGAACACCAGCATTGAGCCGACGATCTGCGCGCCGACGCTGACACTCATGGCCAGCAGGATCAAGAAGATGATCCCGATCACGCGGGAGTGGACCCCATTGGCCTTGGCGCCGACGCTATCGAAGGAATCGAATTGCAGCGGCCGGAAAATCAGCCAGATCGTCAACAGCACCACCAGCGACAACACCACCAGTTGCCAAACGCCACTCTGACTGATGCCGACAATACTCCCGAAAAGAATATCGGTGGCGTAACTAGAGCTTTGATTGGCCAGCGCCAGGAACAGGATCCCCGAGCCGATAAAGAGCGAGGAAACGGCGCTGATCGTCGATTCCCGTTGGACCCGCTCCACGGACAAACTACTGATCAACAAGCTACTGGCCAAGGTGAACAGCAACATTCCGATCAACGGCGAGATACCGAGAAATGCGCCAAACGCCGCGCCAGCAAAACCGATCTCGGACAACATGTGAGCCAGAAAAGACAGTTGCCGGGCCACCACGAAGACGCCGATCACCCCACAGGTCAAAGCGATAAACGTACTGGCCACAAACGCGTGGCGCATAAAGGTAAAAGCAAACATTAGAGCCGCACCCCCTTCAAACTATCGGCGTTGACTTCTTTGCTGGAACCGGTCAACAACTGCTGATTACTGATCAACAAGTAGCGGTCGGTGTACCGCGCCGTCAACTCCAAGTCGTGGCTGACGAAGACCAGCGCCATTTTCTGCTGGGTCACGATCGTATCCACCAAGGCCATCATCTGCACCTTCGCGTCCACGTCCATGCTGGCGGTGGCTTCATCCAAAATCAACAGATCTGGATCAGCCAACAAGGCCTGGGCCAAATACGCCCGTTGCCGCTCGCCGCCGGAGGTCAAGGTGATCGGACGGTCTTTGATCTGCGTCAATTGCGTCTGTTCCAAAACTTGGGTCACCCGCTCTTTTTCCTGGTGGCTCAACCACGGCCGCCAAGAAAGCCCCACATTCAAGGCCACGAAACTAGCGACGGACAGCGGCGCGTCGGCGTCCAAATTGCGAAATTGAGGCACATAACCGATCCGCAGTCGCTCATGACCAGGCAACGGGATCCGCGTGATCGTGCCAGCAGTGGGATGGGTCAACCCGATCAACAGTTTGACCAAAGTCGACTTGCCAGCGCCATTATGCCCGATCAAGGCCAATTTCTCGCCGGCGTCGATCGTAAAATTCAAATTCTTAAAAACAGTTTTCTCACCGAAGCTCATCGCTAAATCGGTGACTTTCAAAATTGGGTCTGTCATTGATTCTCCTCGCTTACTATTTCTCGAAACGTGCTGCGCGCAACTGGCTTTTCCGCTTAACTACGCTAGGCTTCTGGAGGCAAAGACCTGCCTCCAAAATCCTAGCTAGGTTAATGCTCAAAGCCAACCCGTTGCGCTCCGCACTCTGGTTTGAAACGTGCTCACCGACCTAGCTTCCTCCGCTTAGCTACGCCATTGTTCCGGAAGCAAAGCCCAGCTTCCATAACAATGGCTAGGCTAATGCTCAGAAGCTGACCAGGTCGGCTCGCACTCTGTTATTTTGTGATTGTCGCGAATGCTTGTAACTGGCTGGTCATCCAACTCAAATAATTCTTCCCTTGCGGCAATGTTTCGGTCACTCGCAAAATTGGCACCTGATGTCGCTCGGCCCGCTTGATCAAATCGGTGACCAAGGCGCTGGTCACTTGCTTATTGACGACTAGGCAACTGACTTCGCGGTGATCCAATTGATCTTGCATCCGCTGAATATCAGCAGGCTTCGGATCGGCGCCCTCTTCAATATCCAAGGCAAAGCTTTCATTGACGATGGTCATTTTCAAATTAGTCAGGACATAATTGAAAACCGGCTCGGTGATCATTACTTTCTGCCCGGAAAGCGTTTGGCGTAACTCTTTTTCCTGTTCTTGCAACTTGGCTAAACGCGCCAAATATTTCTGCCCGTTACGTTTGAAAGTCGCCGCCTGAGCTGGTCGCAGCGCGCTAAAACGCTTGACCAACAGCTTCGTGACTTGGGGCATCACGCTGAAATCATACCAAAGATGTTCATTACCGCCGTCTGGCAACTTAACGATATCCGCCGCTACATCGATCAGCTGGGTCTGTTCATTGTCGGCCTTGACCAATTTGGCCAGCCAGCTGTCATAGCCCGCGCCGTTCATCAGCGCCAGATCCGCCCGCGCCACGATCTTCGCGTCGTTGGTCGTCGGCGAATAATCGTGAGGATCCACACTCGGCGAATTGATCAAGCTCGTGACTGTCCCCGCGTCGCCCAAAATCGCCCGCGCCGGATCACCATAGAAATCCAATGAGGTCACAAAATGAATCTTGCCCGTGGTCTTCATTGGTTCCTTGGTCGCGGTCCGGCCACAAGCCGTTAGCAGCAGACTCAAGCTGAGTAGCGCCACCAACCAAGGCCATTGTTTAATCAGTTTTTTAACCATAACTCCTCCTTACTAATCAATAGTCTAATGATGACAATAAATATGGTCAAATGTTCATAGGTTCATCTATCGCAATAAAGCGGTTAATTGCGGTGATCACGCTGGGGTCGCGCCTGCCAAAACTCAGTGATAGCTTACATTCTAACCTTTTTTTCAAAAAAATTAAATTTTTTGTATTTCAGAGCCTTCGCTTGATTGCAGGTGTGCTGGGTTTAGTGGTGACGCAACCGCCTCAGGACGTTTGTCGTGGCTGGAACGCGGTGGGCATCGTTTGAAGCCAATTCCAAAAACGGGAATTGGCTTCAAATCGAGCCTTGTCCTAAGCGGCAAAGCCGCAAAGGACAATTTCACCGCTGAGCCACACGTCCTGAGGCGGTTGCTAGGCAGAATTGAGCTTATCTGCAATCGAAGCGAAGGATTTGACGACGTGGTTTTGCGAGCGAGCGGTCAAACAGTTGCCCATTTTTTATGGTACGGCAATACCAGCGGATTCGGATTGGGAGGTCGGTACATTTCGCGTAGGCCTAATAATTTGCCCAATTTCCGTAACAATTCTTGGGTGAAGACCGACCGATTCAGTTGATTCATCAAGAACTTGCCTCAGTTCATCAGGCGGACTTCACTGGTGTCACCAATTTAAAGCTGATGACCACTAGACACGGTCGTCATTTGCGTGGTTCCTCATCAATTGGCGATAGCTTGCCAATTGGCGTGAGTGCTCAAACGGCTGCTATAACGTTGAGCAGCTGGAGCGGAGCGTGGTGTTGGTGGTCTGTTTATTCGTTGGCGGAAGGTCGGGCTGGGGGTGAGTCAGCCGCGATATTATTGTTGGCGATTTATCGCCTACAATAAGGCCGAGCTTGAAGATTTTCGGTGGTTTTCCGAAAAGCTTCAAGTCGTGCCCGCCGCGTTCCACCACCCCCAGCCCGACCTGGAGCCCCACCACACCTGCCCACCACCAACGCCACGCGCAGCGCAAGCTGCGGCCAATCTACTTTCATGCAGCCTAAGTGTTCTTCCAGCGGTCATAATATCACCAAAAAAAACGGACTTGCTTTTATTTTATTGTGTGGTATATTGAAAATAGATTGATCACTGTTCACGAAATTTATTGGACTAACAGGCAGGTTAAGGGCGCTGATGGGTTGTGCATTCAAGGAGGAGTTAAGATGTCATTTACCGAAGTTATTGTAGGAATTTTGTCAACACTTTGGGCGCTGGCGCCCTTTGCGTTAGCGCTGTGTCTCGGCGTGGGTCTATTCATGTTGCTGGTATCCACCCTTGAACTACTCCATCGTTACCTCAAGCAACAAATCAAATAACCTCGAAATTCCGTTGACCACTGAAGTCGTCGCTAGTTAATCGCTAGCGGCTTTTTTTATTGGCCGCCCGGTGCTGACTAAAAAAGTCGCGGGAATCAGTTAGCTTGCAGAAGCTGGTCAGACGACCAACCGCTCCAAGCTCACGTTATCCCGCGACTTATGGCGTATTTTCAATCATAATTCTCGATTGCTATTTTATCTTGCGATGTTATCTTGTTAATTTATTTTGTTATTTCTATTTCGCTATTTCTCTGGCGTGCTTTTTCTATTCTGAAATGAGCGGACCGATGTATTCATTGACGGCGCGGACCCAATCCACCGGCTGAGCTTGGCGCAATTGGGTGGCCAAGGCGATGGTTTGGTCGGCGATGATGCTTTGGGCGTCGATCACTTGATAAGGGTGCTCCGGCGCCTTTTCTTGGGCCAATGACAATTCGGTACACCCGAGCACGATGACGGAAACGTGGTAGTCATCGTGCATTTTCGCCAAAATGCGGTGGTACAATTCATGGTCGACTAGATTCTGTTCTTTGATGTCTCGATAGATCAATTCGTTGACCATCGCTTGGATCGACTGATCACCGAGCACGACCTCGTGACCTGCCCGCTGGATCTCGTTGGCGTAAACCTTGTCGGCGATGGTGCCGGCGGTGGCGATCAAGCCCACCCGTTTTTCTTGGGGGAAGCGTTGGTGCAAGTTGTTGATCGCGATCCGCGGCATGTGTAACAGTGGCACTGGCGTCAGCGCCTGCAATTCTTCGTAGAAATAGTGGGCCGTGTTGCAGACCATCACGAAGAATTCCGGATGTAACTGACTCTGTTGCAAAATATCCGCCTGCAGATCCGGGAAGAAATTCGGTTGTTGGTGATCCAAAATATAGTTGGTGCGGTCGGGCACGGTGGCGTCATTGACCAACAAATAATTCAAATAATCCTGATCCTTACTGGCAGGTGTCCGCGCGTTCAATAACCGCAGATAACTTTCGGTGGCCATGGTGCCCATCCCACCAATGATCGTAAAGAAATCTTTCATCACAAACTAGCCTCGCAATCTAGCGGCCACAGCCTTGGCCACGGCCATATCCGTTGGCCACGGTGTATTGACGCCGCGGACTTTTTGTTCATCGTCGGAGCCTTTACCGGCCAGCACCACGATATCCCCTGGCTGACTTTCGGTAATCGCCAACTCGATGGCCTCGGCCCGATCCAATTCAATCGTCACTTTGACCTTCTGGGGATCGATCCCGGCCACGATTTGATTGGCGATGTCGATCGGCTCCTCGAAGCCCGGATCATCATTGGTGATAAATGCCCGTTGCGCCAATTGATTCAGCGCCTTGGCAAAACCTTCCCGCCGCGAAACGCCCTTGTCGCCAGGACTACCGACCACAACTAGGATCCGCGGTTGCTGATATTCTTTCTTCAAGAAGGACAACAACGCGACCATACTGGCATAATTGTGGGCATAATCCACATAAACGCGGCCGTGACCAGGAATGTCCAGTTTTTCCATCCGGCCAGGGATCTGCACATTGGCAATTCCCTTGGCGGTATCTGGATAAGTGGCGCCAGCCAACCCCGCGCCAATGATCGCGGCGCAAGCATTGCTTTCATTGTAATCGCCGATCAGATCCAGCTCATACTCGCCGGTGATCCGCAATTGCTCCGCTTTCAAGGTGCCCGCCGTCAACTTGAAGCGACTTTTAGACAAATCGGCTTCTTCAGACTGATAGCGGAAATCGATTTTGACCCCTTCTGGCGCTGGAAAATCCGCCGAGGCGAATAAGTAAACACTATCCGGCTCGGTGGTGATCGTCGCCGCCGCATAAACTTCATTGAAGTAATCTGTTTCGGCGTTGATCACACATTTCCGTGAATTAACCAACAGCTGCAACTTGCAGTGGAGATAATCGGCAAAAGTTGGGTGCTCGTTGGGGCCAATATGATCCGGCGAAATATTCAAGAAGAAGCCCACATCATAGGTCAGCCCGAAAACACGATTCTTCTTATAAGCTTGGGAAGACACTTCCATGGCCAGGTGGGTCATACCATTGTCCACCGCCGTCCGCATGTCGCGGAACAAGTCCAAGGATTCCGGCGTGGTCAATTCCGAAGCGATATGCTGCTCTGGTTTAGGGCCTAGCACCCGTTCCACCGTGGAGGACATCGCCGTATGCCCATCATTGACGCGATCCAACATCCCCTTGGTGAAATAGGCCGAAGTCGTCTTACCCTTGGTGCCCGTATAGGCGATCACGAACAAGTCATCTTGCGGAAAATCGTAAAACGCCGCCGCTAATAGCGCCATCGCTTTACGAATATTGCGAACGATCAAGGCGTGCATGCCCTTGCCTTCCGCGTAAGGTTGTTCCGCGACGTACACGGTTGCTCCGTTGTTTTTAGCCATTTCCAAATAGATCGGGCGGAAGTTCTCACCTTTACAGAAGAAGAGTGTATTCGCGGTAACTTGGCGCGAGTCGTAGGACGCGCTGGTGAATTTCTGCGAGACCTTGTCCTGGACGGCGCTGCTTTTTAATAAGTGGTGCTCCTTTAAAATTAAAATACATGCATCTAGTGTTAGCCCCATAATCTAACTCCCTTTACTTAGCTATCATGTGTTTGTGCGATTTCAAAACCGCAACTTATGCGCGACGACGTTAGTTTATATTATACCACAGAGTGCGAACCGACCCGGGTAGCTCCTGAGCATTAGCCTAGATAAAGTAGCTTGTCCGCAGCTTGCGCTGCGAGAATCGGGGTGAGCTCGCTGTGGGCGTCACTTTGAGCTTCGCGAAACCCGCGCGAATCTCAAAGCTGAGCCTTGGTCTAAGTGGCACAGCCACTAAGACCAATTTCACGGCGATCTCACCCCGATTCTCTCCGCTCCAGCCGCTCACGTTATAACAGCCGTTTGAGCACTCACGCCCGCCGGTAAGCTATTGCTAATTGATGGAGATCCACGCAATTGACGGCCATGGTTAGTGGTCACAAGCTTTAAATTGGTGACACCAGTACAGTCTGCCTGATGAACAGACCTAGTTCTCAGTGAATCAACTGAATCGGCTGGTTTCTACCCATGGATGGATTGTTAAGGAAACAAGCAACGATGTTCTACGTACGCAAAGTATCCCGGTCTCCTAATCCAAATCAGTTGGCATTGCCGTACCACCCCAAAAGTAGATTGGGCACTCACGGCAACTGGCAAGCTATTGCTAATTGTTGAGGAACCACGTAAATGACGACCGTGGTTAGTGAGTACAAGCTTTAAATTGGTGACACCAGTACAGTCTGCCTAATGAACTAAGGCAAGTTCTTGATGAATCGGCTGAATCGGTCGGTTGCCAACCTAAACCCGCCTAGGTATGTGAGATAGAGTTGTCGGAACTATCTGAAATGCACCGACCTACTAATCCGAATCCGTTGGTATTGCTGTACCTCCTCAAAAGCGGGCAATTGTTTTGACCTCTCGCTTGCAAAACCTCTTCGTCAGATACCCAACTTCGATTGCAGATAGGCCCAATTCTGCCTAGCAACCGCCTCAGGACGTGTGGCTCAGCGGTGAGATTATTCTAAGCGATTTATCGCTTAGAATAAGGCCTGATTTTGAGACAAGCCGCTGGGCTTGCGGATTGGCTCAAAACAGTGCCCACCGCGTTCGAAACAGAGTGCGAACCGACCCGGGTAACTCCTGAGCATTAGCCTAGCAATTGTTTTGGAAGCCGCACTTTGCTTCCGGAACAATTGCGTAGCTAAGCGCAGGGAGTTGGGTCGGTGTGCACGTTTCCAGCCACGACAAACGTCCTGAGGCGGTTGCGTTCCCATCCAAACCCACCACACCTGCAATCAAGTCGCCCTAGCTAAATAAGTTTTTGATATTACGCCAAATCTTCTCCAGCCAATTCAACCCATCAACTTTCTCAGCCGCTAAAACCGCCACGTTCTGATCCTGCTCGGGGACCAGGTGTCCACTGCCAACCAGGGGCATCGTTACACTGCCCATTTGATCGTTTTTGGCGATCGGCGCGGTTTGACTGTACTTGGTCTTTTCGATCTTCAAGTTCAGTTGCTTCGCAGTCACGCTTTTCGGCAGTAACATTTTGACGGTTTGGCTGGGAACGACTTTGACCTTGGCTTTCTTGCCGTCAGCGACCTTCATCGCCGGCAATAACGCGCTGGCCTTCTTGGTCTGGAAAACGTTGACTAGGTGCCAGTTGGCGTAGACTTCCTTCATCAGGTCGGCGGTGGCGACGAAGCGTTTCGTGCGATCGCTACTATTGCCATCGGCGTGCAGCACGACGGTGATGATGCGGAAACCGTTCTTTTTGACGGTGCCAACGAAACATTCTCCCGCTAGATCTGAGGTGCCGGTTTTCAGGCCGTCAACAGGTAGCTCGGCCTGGGCCACGGCTTGTCCCGGCAAAAGATAGTTCCAAGTCGGGTAGGTGGTGCCATGGAAAGGTAGCCCGGTGATCGTGGTCGTTTTCAAAACTTCGGGATAATCGTTCAGTAGGTGTTGCGCGACAACGGCCAGGTCCCGGGCGCGCATTTGATTTTCCGCATCGGCGGCGGAATCAGGGTAGCGATTATCGCCAAGGAAGCTGTTATTGAGGCCGCTAGCGTTGACGATTTGGTAATCTCGGGCGCCCCATTTCTTCAGTTGGGCCCGCATGGCGTCGACGAATTTCGTCTGATCGCCACTGACCGCGTCAGCCAAAACCATGACCGCCGCGTTGGCGGAGTAGACCCACCCAGCCTCGAACAATTCTTTGACGGTGTAGGCCTGGCCCGCGGCGAACGGAATGTTGGACAATTCCATGTTACGGCTCAACGTGACTTCGTGGTCGCTAGGCGTCAACGTTTGGCTCCAGCTGAGTTTGCCTTGTTGGACCGCTTGGAGCACTAAGTACAGGGATAACATTTTGGTCAGCGAGGCAATCGGCAAAACAGTGTCGATATTCTTCGCCGCCAGGATCTGCCCACTGTCAACTTCCACGGCTAAACCCGCTTTGCCGGCAATGTCCGTTTGCGGTGACTCGATCGTGCTACTGGCCGCGGCCACCAATTGGCGCGTTGGCTGGCTGATCCCCACGATCATGCCCAATACCAACGTCACCACTAGGAAAAGATGTCGTGTTCTATTCTTCATTAAAAAAATCCTCCATTGATCACTGGCTCCCCCACCAACCAGTTGTCCCCAACGCTTTCTCCCCCAAGAAATCGCGTCACGGTGGCACGACGGCAACAACAGACGTGCCACCGGCTTACTTCGATCTGATTCTAATTCACTGAGCTTGATTCGATGGCGCTTCATGTATTTCACTCGGCGCATACGGTGCTGGTGCCTGCGTTTGGTGCGAGCACTTGATTCTGCTGTTCAGCGCTTGGTATTTCGTGGTTTGTATTTCGTATTTCATGGTCGGTATTTCGTTTTTCGTGTTTCAACTTCATCATTGATTTTTGCGCGTCGTCTTTTAACGCGACGGGCGGGCTAGGACCGCGCCTGATCACCTGTTGGGGCGGTCAGGCTGCTGGCCTTGACGAGATCGGTTCGCTTGGCCGTGACGTCCAACGGTAAAATAATAATAAAGGCTGTTTCGTCGGGATTTGAGGTGGCGTAGATCTCGCCGCCATGCAGCACGACGATACTTTTCGCGATGGCCAAGCCTAGACCTGAGCCGCCGGTACTCGCTGACCGTGACCCATCGACCCGATAAAAACGTTCGAAAATACTTTGGAGGTCTGCTTCGGGAATCGGCGTGCCATCGTTGGTCACGTTGACGACAACGTTATCTTGCTCGATATGGGCGCTGAGCATGATTCGGGTCGCGCCCTTGCCGTATTTGAACGCGTTGGTGATCAGATTGCTGAAAACCCGCACCAATTTGCCTGTGTCCGCCCGCATGATAATCGGACGTTGGACCACGGCGACTTCAATGAACATCTGCCGTTTTTGCGCCTCAAGTTCGAAGTCCGCCGACAATTGTTCCAACATCGAAACCAAATCGAACCGTTGCAACTGTAAATCCGCGTGGGTTTGTTGGACCTTGGTGAATTCGAACAGATCTTCAACTAATTCCTTCATCTGTTTGGTTTTCTGATAGGCAATGTGGTTGTAGCGCAACAAATCGGCTTCGTCGCGATATTGCTTGTTCTCGATCAGGCCTAAATACCCGATGATCGACGTTAACGGCGTGCGAATATCGTGGCTAACGTTGGTGATCAATTCGTCCTTGGAAACCTCGATTTTGCGCTCCTCAGCCATGGAATTCACCGTGCTATCCACCAGCGCGTTGATGCTGGCGATCACGTGATTCAAATAACCGCCAACCTTTAAATTGATCCGGTGATCCAAATGACCGTCCGCAATATAATGCAATTCCGCAATAATATGCCGCATTTGCATTTGCCGATAACGCCGGTGCAACCGCCAGTAGATCACCCAAACATTGATCAGCATCAGGATCGTGATGAAGATCCACTGCCAACTCCAAATGTGCCACGGTCCGATCGTCAGCGCGTTTTTGATCTGGTAGATCCCATCGTTGAGCCCGCGATTACTGCTGATAGCCTGGTTGATCAAGACAACCACGGCGAACTCCAGCAGCAACATCAGCCCTAAGGTGACCACCCCTTCGAGAAAAAGTTCCCACTTCTCACTGGTTTTTAAAATCACCGGTCGCGGCGCCGCTGGTGTTTTCCCCGACGTTGCGCCCAACGCGCGGCGCTTGGTCTTGGCCGCTGATGGCCCTGTTTTGCCGGCCATTACGCGCTCACCTTGTAACCAACGCCCCAAACGGTTTCGATCACTTTCTCGCCGCCGGTTGCTTCTTCGATTTTATCACGCAAATGGCTGACGTGAACCATGACCGTTTTCGCGGAAACAATGCTTTCCTGTTGCCAGACCCGCTCGAAAATCTCATCCGCCGAGAAAACCCGATTGGGATGGCTGGCCAACAAATAAAGAATGCCAAATTCCAAGGCGGTCAATTGAATATCCACCTGATTCAACGTCGTCACTTCATGGGAATCCTTATTGATGATCAGCGATCCCACTTCCAAGCGATCAGGCTCACTGCTGGTCACCTGCGCACTAGCTCGGCGCAATAACGATTTGACCCGCGCCATCACTTCCAACGGGTTGAACGGCTTGGACACGTAATCATCGGCGCCGGTGATCAAGCCTTGGATCTTATCCATATCGGTGGTTTTCGCGGAAACCACAATAATTGGGATGTCTGACTCTTTGCGAACTTCTTTGATCACATCGATCCCCGTCATATTAGGCATCATAATGTCCAGAATCATCAAAGCGATGTCTGGGTTGGTCGCCAATTTGGTCAAGGCTTCGCGCCCGGTAAAAGCCGGCACGGGCTGGTAGCCTTCATTCTTGGCATAAATACTTAATAACTCAACAATGTCTTTATCATCATCAACGATCAGAATCTTCATTTCACAACCTCATTTCCTCATTAACACAACGGCCAGTTAGTTTCAGCGCTAACTGTTGAAAGGTAAACACACCCCTTATTGTACCAAAAGCCACGTTAAAATTCTCTAAAGAATTTAGGTGGGCGGGCCGAGCTGGATCGCCGATGGCATCGCCGCGGTTTGCGCCAGGAGAAGCTGAGCCAGGCCGAATGCGGGAGCGGCCATAGCCATGGCAGCGGGGGATTCGACCGGGTGGCGGCCAAGCATTAGTCTGCCAGTAATCTTGGCACATAAAGAAAGCCTCACTTCCGGGCAAGAAGTGAGGCGGTGAACCTAGTTTTTCAGTTTTAAGGGGGAGGAGTAAAAAGGAAAAAACTAGTTCTTAAGGTTTTGAGTTTAGTTGCTAGATCAGCAGGTGGGTCCACCACTGGATTGAAGATGGCTGGCAACGGGCATTGCCATGACCACTGCTTCTCTATGTGATTAATAGTAAGCCAAAGAAGTGAATGAATCGTGATTCAAACTTGGCAGTTTCGCGAAATAATTGTGATGAAATTATGAACTCCGCTAGATTGCGAGGGTGGTGGGTGTTGCGCGTGAGCGCAACCGGCTGGGACTGCTGTTGCGGACTGGAACGTGGTGGGCATCGTTTGAAGCCAATTCCAAAAGCGGGAATTGTCTTCAAATCGAGCCTTGTCCTAAGCGGCAAAGCCGCAAAGGACAATTTCACCACTGAGCCGCGCAGTCCCAGCCGGTTGCTAGGCAGAATTGAGCCGATCTGCAATCAAGGCGAAGGATTGGACGAAGTGGTTTTGCGAGCTAGAGGTCAAACAATTGTCATTTCTGAAGTGGTACGGCAATGCCAACTGATTTTGATTAGTTGGTTGGGACATTTTGCGTAGACTGAAAATCTCTACTCGTTTCCTCAACAATTCATGGATGGAACCCGACCGATTCAGTTGATTCACTGAAAACCAGGTCTGTTCATCTGACAGACTGTACTGGTGTCACCAATTTAAAGCTGATGACCACTAGACACAGTCGTCATTTGCGTGGTTCCTCATCAATTGGCGATAGCTTGCCAATTGGCGTGAGCGCTCAAACGACTGCTATAACGTTGAGCGGCTGGAGCGGAGAAATTCGGGGTGAGATCGCCGTGAAATTGTCCTTGGCGGCTCTGCCGCTTAGGACAAGGCCTGATTTTGAGACAAGCCGCGCACTTTGCGGATTGGCTCAAAACAGCGCCCACAGCGAGCTCACCCCGAATTTCGCAGCGCAAGCTGCGGCCAATCTACTTTTAACCAGAATAAGCAATCTCGCTGATCAGCACCGTCAAAAAAAGCCGTAACGCGATTTCACGTTACAGCCTGATCAATTCTTATTTTCGAATCACAGCAACTGAGATGCGGGCATGCTTGACCATGTAAGCCGCTTGACTACCGACGCGCGCGCCGGTAGTTTTCGCTCGGGCACCGATGATCAATAAATCCGGCTTGATCGTCGGGATCGTCTCATGCACAATGACATCGCCCGGCTTGCCCTCACCGATAAAAGTCTCAACCTTCTCCACGCCAGCGTCCTCGGCCTCATGGCGATATTCTTCCAAATGTCGCTCCAGATCCTCGCGCTCGCCGTGAACATAATCATTACTGAAGGCTTGGTAAACATTCATTTCGTCGCTTTCCAAAATCGAAACGATCGCCAAACCTAAATGGTCTTTCTTGGCGCGGTGGACCGCGTATTTAAAGGCCAATTTGGAATCCTCTGAATCATCCACCGCGACTAGCATTTTATGAAAATATACTTCTGGATCTCGATCTACTTCTGCCATCGATCTAGCACCCTTTCTTTCCGAAAACCACTAACTTGACTTAACTGAATTTTTCGAAACGTGCTGCGCGAGGATTGCTTGTTGCGCTTAACTACGTCATGGTTTCGAAAGCAAAGAACGGCTTTCAAAGTCATGACTAGGTTAATGCTCACAAGCACCCATCCTCGCTCCGCACTCTGATTTCTGAAACGTGCTCGCCGACCCAGCTCCTTCCGCTTAGCTACGCGCTGGCTTTGGAAGCAAAACCGGCTTCCAGAGCCTTCGCTAGGCTAATGCTCAGGAGCTAACCGGATCGGCTCGCACTCTGGTTTTTTGAAACGTGCTGCGCGCAACTGACTTCTGTGCTTAGCTACGCACTGGTTTCGGAAGCCTAGCCCGCGCTTCCAAAGCCAGTACTAGGCTAATGCTCGAAGTCAACCCGTTGCGCTCCGCACTCTGGTTTAAAACAGGCCTTTGACTGATTCCCATACGATTTGTAGGTTCAGGATCGTTAGGAGGATCGTGCAGGTCCACGCTAGGATCGTGATCCATTTGCGGTTGGCGAATTCGCCCATGATTTTCTTGGAACCGGTATAGATCGTTAGGGGAATCATGGAGAATGGTAAGGCGACGGATAGGAAGACCTGCGAGTTGACCAGTAAGGCGTCCAAAGCGGATTCCTTGCCGTGATAGATGATCGCGCAGATCAAAACGGGAATAACTGAAATTAGCCGAGTCACTAAGCGCCGCGCCCAAAGAGGCATCTTCATGTGGATGAAGCCTTCCATGACGACCTGGCCAGTTAATGTGCCGGTGATGGTTGAATTTTGTCCTGACGCCAACAACGCGACGGCAAACAGAGTCGATAGGACTGGTGACGCGACCGCGCCGGCCATTTTATGATCCTGTAAGGCGTTGTATAAGTTACTGAAAGTGCCTAATTGTGAGGTGTCTTTGCCGAAGAACAAAGCGGCGCCGACGATCAGCAACAAGCAGTTAACGACGAAAGCCGCGCTAAGCTGCAAATTTGAATCCCAAGTGGTGTACTTGATCGCGCGCCGAGTCGATTCCTTGTCGTTGCGATCAAATTGCCTCGTTTGGGCAATCGATGAATGCAAGTAAAGGTTGTGGGGCATAACGGTGGCCCCGACGATCCCTAAGGCCATGTGCAATTCGCCTGGGCGGAGGATCTCTTTATGCGGTAACAAGCCTTCAAACGCCGCGGCCATATTAGGTTGGGCGATGATCACTTGATAAACGAAAACGACTAAAATAACAATGATCAGCGTCACCACGATGGCTTCGATTTTTCTGAAACCAAGCTTGGTCAGCGCTAATAGTAGGAAAACATCGAGGACGGTCAAGGCAACGCCGACCACCAATGGGATGCCGAACAAAAGCTTCAGTGAAATCGCGCCACCAATAACTTCGGCGATATCTGTCGCCATGATCGCCAGTTCGGTGGTGATCCATAAGAAGATCCCCATGCCTTTGCTGGTGTGGGCCCGGGTCGCTTGCGCCAAGTCCATATGGGTCACGATGCCAAGTTTAGCAGCCATGTATTGCAGCAACATCGCAATTAAACTTGAAATCAAGATCACGGACATCAGCAAGTAACCGTACTGGGCGCCACCACCGATCGAGGTGACCCAGTTACCTGGATCCATGTAACCAACTGCAACTAATGCACCTGGTCCTGAAAATGCTAGTAAATTCTTCCAGAAATTACCTGATTTAGGAATTTCGACGGTATTATTGATCTCTTCCAAACTTGGTCCATTGGCATATTCGATCAATTTATGGTGTTCTTCTTCTGCCATTGTGTGCCATCCCTTCTTCTCTTTCACTCCAAAAACTATTGTACTCTTATTTTAACGAATGTGAAGATAAAGTTTAGGTATGCCAAAGTAAATTTTCAGAAAAATATCATCAGAAAAGTGTTTGTTTCCCGGAAACTCGGTAAATTTAACCGGCCTTTTCTCATTATTTTTCTTAAACTTACCTAACTTTTCTGAAAATCCGCGCCCAAATTTACCCTGACCCCACTGCCACTTCGCTGCCGACTTTGCCCAAAATGTTCTGTCACTTCTCCTTAAATAATCTGTGCTTCTCTCAAATGTTCTGCTACTTCTCCCCAAATAATCTGTCTCCTCTTAGCGAGGCTGGCCTAACTCAGTGCCGCCGCCAACGCCCATGCTGATTGCCGCCACTCAACCTCACCAAAAACGACCTTTCAGCGTCATAATACCGCCAAAAGGTCGTTCTGTCTAAAGAATTGGTTTGATTTAAGAAGTTAAGTAGTCCGCGGCTAAAAGTTAATTGGTCTAGCCTAAAATCGGCTTAATTGCCGATGCTGTAATTTGGTGATTCTTTGGTGATCTGGACATCATGAGGGTGGGATTCCCGCAAGCCTGCGCCAGTGATTTTAACGAACTGGGCGTTGTCGTTCAAGGCTTGGATCGTTGGCGCGCCAACATAACCCATGCCAGAGCGCAAACCGCCAACCAATTGATAGATCACGTCGGCCAAGGCACCCTTCGCCGCGACCCGACCCTCGATGCCTTCGGGAACCAGTTTGTTGGCTTCGTTGACGCCAGATTGGAAGTAACGATCTGACGAGCCGTGGGACATTGCGGCCAGCGAGCCCATGCCCCGGTAAGTCTTGAAGCGTCGTCCTTGGAAAATCTCGAATTCGCCAGGCGCTTCGTCGGTCCCGGCCAACATGCTGCCTAACATAACCGCGTTGCCGCCTGCTGCCAAGGCCTTGACGATATCGCCAGAGAACTTGATCCCGCCATCTGCGATGATCGCCTTGCCTCGTTGCCGCGCCACCGTCGCCGCGTCATAGATCGCGGTGATCTGCGGAACGCCGACCCCGGCAATGATCCGGGTGGTACAGATCGAGCCTGGGCCGATCCCAACTTTGACCACGTCAACGCCCGCGTCATACAAAGCGGCCGTCCCTTCAGCGGTGGCCACGTTGCCAGCGATCAGAGTTTTTTCAGGGAAGGTCGCGCGGATCTCCGCCACTTTCCGCAGAACTCCCGCGGAATGACCATGAGCCGTATCGATGATCAACGCGTCGATCCCGGCATCAAACAGCGCCTGCGCCCGGTCAAAAGTATCCGAAGTCACGCCGACCGCGCCAGCAACCAACAACCGACCGTGACTGTCCTTGGCCGAGTTCGGATATTGCTTCACATTTTCAATATCTTTGATGGTAATCAGTCCGCTCAACCGGCCAGCGTCGTCAACTAATGGCAATTTCTCGATCCGGTGCTGTTGCAAAATCTTTTCCGCTTCATCCAACGATGTACCTTGACGCGCGGTCACTAAAGCGTCATCGGTCATCACGTCCTTGACCGGCACAGCGTAATCGGTCACGAAGCGCAGATCCCGGTTGGTCACGATCCCCACCAAAGTCAAATCTTCCTGCGATTTGACCACCGGTACCCCGCTGATGCGATAACGGCGCATCAAATCTTCGGCTTCACTGACCGGCCGTTCCGGCGTAATGAAAAACGGATCAGCGATCACGCCGCTTTCGGAGCGCTTGACTTTCCGCACTTCGTCAGCTTGTTGCTCAATACTCATGTTCTTATGGATCACGCCTAGACCGCCTTGGCGCGCCATGGCGATCGCCATGGGCGCTTCTGTAACGGTATCCATGCTGGCGCTGAGAATCGGGACATTTAAATGGATGTTGGCCGCCAAATCAACCGACAGATCCACATCATTCGGTAAAACATGACTTTCTGCTGGTATCAACAGCACATCATCAAACGTTAATCCTTCTTTTGCAAATTTCTGGTCCCAATTGCTCATCAAACTAGCCTCCAAAGTATTAATTGTATTTTATTTTAACAACTAACTTAGCATAGCTCGCCACTTTGGTCAATAGCAAAACTGGTTTACTGGTTTTTTAGATTGGCCGCAGCTTGCGCTGCGCGTGGCGTTGGTGGTGGGCAGATGTGGTAGGGCTCCAGGTCGGGCTGGGGGTGGTGGAACGCTGCGGGCACGACTTGAAGCTTTTCGGAAACCCGCCGAAAATCTTCAAGCTCGGCCTTATTGTAGGCGATAAATCGCCAACAATAATATCGCGGCTGACTCACCCCCAGCCCGACCTTCCGCCAGACGAACAAACGAACCACCAACGCCACGCTCCGCTCCAGCCGCTCAACGTTATAACAGCCGTTTGAGCACTCACGCGACTAGCAAGCTATGGTCAATTGATGAGGAGCCACGCAATTGACGACCGCGGTTAGTGGTTACAATTCTCAAATTGGCGACACCAGTGCAGTCTACTTGATCAACTAAGGCAAGTTCTTGATGAATCAACAGAATTGGTCGGTTTCCACCCAAAGATTGTTTATGGAGCGGGTAACGATGTTCAACCGGTGCAAACTGTACCAACCTACTAATCCAAATCAGTTGGTATTGCCGTTCCACCAAAAAATGAACGATTATTTTGACCTCTAGCTCGCAAAACCACTTCGTTAAATCCTTCGCTTCGATTGCAGATAGGCTCAATTATGCCCAGCAACCGGGTCGGGCCATGTGGCTCAGCGGTGAAATTATTCTTTGCGGCTTTGCCGCTTAGAATAAGGCTCGATTTGAAGACAAGCCGCGCACTTTGCGGATTGGCTTCAAACGATGCCCACTGCGTTCCAGCCGCACAAATGGCCCGACCCGGTTGCGCTCACGCGCAACACCCACCCAAACCCGCAATTCAAGCAAAAATCAAATTTTTACCCGTTGGTCAGACCAGCATGGATCTGATCCAAATTCCACTTCATCATGTCGTAATAAGTATCGCCAGTCTTGCCTTTTGGCGCCAGTGAATCGGTGAAGATCTTGGAATAGATCGTCAGACCCGTTTCCGTAGCCACTTTGTTCATCGACTTCGGGGACACCGAGGTCTCGACGAAGAGACTTTTGACTTGGGAGTGGTCGATCTGCTTGAGCACGGCCTTCATTTGTTCCGGCGTGCCTTGAGCTTCGGTGTTGATCTCCCAAATATAAGCGGGCGTGACGTGATAGGCCTTGCTGAAATATTTAAAAGCGCCTTCGGATGTGACCAGTAACCGCTGGGCTTTGGGAATATCGAGAAATTGTGAGGTGGCTTGGTTGTGCAACTTGGTCAATTTAGCAAGATAAGCGTCCGCGTTTTTTTGGTAATAAGCGGCGTTTTGTGGATCTTTTTCTTTGAGGACCTTGGTGATCGTTTTGACGTATTGGCAGCCATTGGCCAGGTCGAGCCACGCGTGGGGATCTTCTTCCTTGACGTTGGTGGTCAAGTGTAAGGCGGTCACGCCAGCGCTGGCGGCGAAAACGTCGCGATTGAATTTCTTGCCGGAGGTTTCGACCAATTTCTTGAACCAGCCATTGCCGCCGGTTTCCAAGTTCAGGCCGTTGTGGAACAACACATCAGCCTCAGCCGCGGCGGAAACGTCGGCGGGACGGGGTTCATACTCGTGAGGATCGGTGCCTCGCTTGACGATGCTATACAGTTCGATGCGGTCCTGGCCCACATTATGGACCATATCTTCAAGGATCGAATTGGTGGTCACCACGCGCAATTTGCTATCAGCGGCCACGCGTTTCGCGGCGGTATTACCGCGATTGTTCAGGAAAAACCAGGTCCCGCCAATGATCAGGAAAACGCTGAGAAAAGTTAAGATCGCTTTTTTCATTAACGGTCACCGCCTTCGTTGGTCGCTAGAGTCTCAACCGACGCCGCTTGTGGCGCTGGCGCGGTTTTCTTGACCCGGTGGCGCAAGAAAGCTTGCTTGGGTGACAGCAGGAAGGAGATCAGGAACAGGCCCGCCGCCACTAAAACGATTGCTGGACCTGACGCCCAGTTGAAGGTGTAGCTGAAATACAAGCCGGTGATCGAAGAAAGCACGCCGATACCCCCGGCGAGAAACAGCATCGTGGTCAGTTTGTCGGTCCACAGAAAGGCGGTCGCCGCCGGTGTGATCAACATCGCCACCACCAAAATAATGCCGACAGTCTGTAAGGCGGAAACGGTCACCAAGGTCAGGACCAACATTAGCGCGTAATGGAGGATCTGCACCTTGAGCCCGTAAGTTTGCGCGTAGGTCGCGTCAAAGGAGGTGATCAATAATTCCTTGTAGAAGAAGGAAACGAACAGAATCACGATCCCCAAGACCACCGCCGTCGTCATAATGTCGCTGTCACTGACCGCTAAAATATTCCCGAACAAAATATGGTGCAAGTTAGTCGAGCTTTCCGCCATGGAGATCAGAATGAAGCCCAGCGCGTAGAAGGCGCTAAAGACCACGCCGATCGAGGTATCGGTTTTGATTTTGCTATGGGACGCGACGAAGCCGATCAATAATGCCGCCAGGATCCCGAACAAGGACGCCCCGATCAGGATGTTGAAGCCGAACATATAGGCCACCGCCACCCCAGGCAAAACCGCGTGAGAAATCGCGTCGCCCATCAAGGACATCCCCCGCAAAATAATGAAACTCCCGATCACGCCGGACATCACGCCAACCATAATGGCCGTGATCAAGGCGCTTTGCAGGAAATCATATTTGCCCAAAGCGTTAATAAAGTCGATCAATGAATTCATTCGCCTACCCCCGTTTTCTCTGTGAAAAGTACCGCCGATAAATCAGCGCTAAATGCTTGGCCAATGTTGGCGGGATTGTAAACCGCGCTCGTTGGGCCGTAATCGATCACGCCATGATTCATCACCACTAAATCGTCGAAATACCGGGAAACCTTATTCAAATCGTGATGAACCACAATGATCGTTTTGCCTTGGTCCCGCCATTGTTGCAAAATTGCCATGATCGCCGTCTCGCTTTGCAGATCGATCCCCACGAACGGCTCATCGAGAATAATGATCTCCGCCTGCTGAACGATCGCCCGAGCCACAAAGACCCGTTGCAACTGGCCCCCAGACAAGTTGCCGATCTGCCGCCGCTTGAAGTCGCTCAAGGCAACTTGGGCCAACGCCTGCTCCGTTTCCGCCCGCTCCTTAGCGCCTGGACTGCGGAACAAGCCTAGCCGGCCGTAAGTCCCGGTTTCCACCAAGTCGAAAACGTTGATCGGAAAAGTAAGATCCAGATCCTTACGTTGTTCCACATAAGCGACCTGCTTTTGGACTTGTTTCATGGTTTGATCATTGTAAGCGACAGTGCCCTGCTGCGTTTTGATCAGTCCCAAGACTGCCTTGATCAGTGTTGACTTGCCTGCGCCGTTTGGTCCGATGATGCCCGTGATCTTGCCGGCCTGGAATGTCACGTCCAGGTTTGCAAAAACCGGGGTTTCGTCATAGGCCACGGTTAAATTCTTGATTGTTAACATAATGCGCCTCCCCTTTTTGATATCGCTCTTCTTGAAGTCTACTGGAAAGTTTCGTTAATTGCAAGAACTTTGTTAATCTAGCCTAAATATACAATTAAACTACGTCATTATCCTGATTAGTTTTAGCTAATTTTGTGATTGTGTCCGTATGTTCCTAAAGTAGCTTGCCCGCAGCTTGCGCTGCGAAATTCGGGGTGAGCTCGCTGTGGGCGCTGTTTTGAGCCAATCCGCAAAGGACGCGGCTTGTCTCAAAATCAGGCCTTGTCCTAAGCGGCAGAGCCGCTAAGGACAATTTCACGGCGATCTCACCCCGAATTTCTCCGCTCCAGCCGCTCAACGTTATAGCAATCGTTTGAGCACTCACGCCATTTGGCAAGCTATGGTCAATTGATGAGGATTCGCGTAATTGACGACCGTGGTTAGTGGTTACCAGCTTTGAATTGGTGACACCAGTGAAGTCTGTCTGATGAACTGAGGCCAGTTCTTGATGAATCAACTGAATCGGTCGGCTTTCCACCCAAGGTTTGTTAAGGAAACGGGTAGCGATGTCCAACCAATGCAAAATGCCCCGAACTTCCAATCCAAATCAGTTGGCATTGCCGTACCTTCAAAAGAGGGAATGGTTTGATCTCAATCTTGCAAAAGCACTTTGTCAAGTCCTTCACCTGAATTGCAGATACGCTCAATTCTGTTCAGCAACCGCCTCAGGACGTCTGTTCAGCAACCGCCTCAGGACGTGTGGCTCAGCGGTGAGATTATTCTTAGCGATTTATCGCTTAGAATAAGGCTCGATTTGAAGACAAGCCGCTGGGCTTGCGGATTGGCTTCAAACGATGCCCACCGCGTTCCAGCCACGACAAACGTCCTGAGGCGGTTGCGTCACCACTCAAACCCACCTTCACCTGCAATCAAGCACGGATCAGTTGGCATTGCCGTACCATTACCAAAAGGACGATTGTTTGACCACCACACTTGCAAAAGCGCTTTGTCAGATATCCAACTTCGATTGCAGATAAGCTCAATTCTGCCTAGCAACCGGCTGGGACTGCGCGGCTCAGTGGTGAAATTGTCCTTGGCGGCTTTGCCGCTTAGGACAAGGCTCGATTTGAAGACAAGCCGCGCACTTTGCGGATTGGCTTCAAACGATGCCCACCACGTTCCAGTCCGCATCAGCAGTCCCAGCCGGTTGCGTCCACATCCAAACCCAACTCTTCTGCCATGAAATCGTCAGCAAAAGCCAGAACCGCTCGCAAAACAAACAAACGCAAAAAAATCCCGCTCAACCGAAATTGAGCGGGACCATTTTCAATTCAAATGAAGTGGGCGGAGCTTAAAACATCGTGTTGCCTTTGATGTGATAATGCCGCCGGAATAAGTAACGGAGCCCGTAAACCGCGGCTGCCATTAGCAGATAGACAATCGCTGGTAGCACCACATTCAGACCTGGCAAGATCACAGAAATCATGCTGATCAACGCCATCACCACAAAAACGGCGACCACGGAGAGCAAGATAGTCCGCCACAATGGCCGTTTTGGCTTGCGCCCGGCTTTTTTGGCAGCTTGGGATTCGGCCATGCCATCGGTGAACCAAGTCAGTAAGAACCCAAAGGACAGTGACATGGTCACCAAAGTCAAGAAGCCAGAACTGGTGTTGTTGGCGGCGTTGGCTTTGGTGAAGAAGCCCATCACGCCGAAGACAGCGGCTAGGATCACGAAGTATAACATGGACCAGTCAACTGACCGCATCCAATATTTGATTTCGATTGGCTTGGCAGGCGCATGAATGATGTGGTCAACTTTGACGGTGGGTGCGCCGTAGAGTTGCGCGGCAGGCTTGCCAGTGCGTTGTCCGGCGATGATCTCTGGCAGGAATTCGTCGATTTTTTGGTCAGCGTCGGCTTCGGTGTAACCCGCTTCCACGAAAAGTTTGTGCATTTTGAAGACGTAATCGTCATTCTTATTGGTTAATTCCGCCCGCAATTCGGCCGGGGTCATCTCTTGCGGATCCTTGCCTTGAGGACGTTTCCGTTCGCTACGAACCTTGGCCTGTCTAGCGCTGGCCTCCTGATTACGTCGCGCGGTCTCAGCGCTAACATCCGTTTTAACGATGTCGATCGTGTCGGTCTCATCAGTCGCGGCGGTTGAATCAGCTGAATTGGTTGAATCAGTCGAATCGGTTGAATTGTTGGCAGATTCTGCCGCTGGTTCGTCCTTGACGGGTTCGCTCGTTGCTTGCACCTCGTCTGGCGGTGTTTGCTGGTTGTTTTCTTCGTTTGCTTTCACTAAAATATCGCTCCCTGATAAACTAAATTGATGTGGTGCTCTGGTGGTTTAGACGTTGAAACGGAACTCGATGATGTCGCCGTCTTGAACCAAATATTCTTTACCTTCTGACCGTAAGCGGCCGGCTTCGCGCACCGCTTGCATGCTGCCGTACTTATCCAAGTCGGTGAAGGAGACGGTTTCGGCGCGAATAAAGCCGCGTTCGAAGTCGGAATGGATGACGCCGGCTACTTGCGGCGCCTTCATGCCTTTGCGGAAGGTCCAGGCGCGGGTTTCTTTGCCGCCGGCGGTGAAGAAAGTGGCTAGGCCCAGCAAGGAATACGAGGCCTTGATCAGGCGATCCAAGCCGGATTCGCTGGCGCCTTCCGCGGCCAAAAAGTCAGCCTTGTCGGCGTCATCTAATTCGGCGATCTCTTCTTCGGTCCGTGCGGAGATGCCGATCGCTTCCGCGTTTTCACCGGCTGCGTAGTCCCGGACGATTTGGAAATACTGGTCGTCTTCAGGCGCGCCCATCGCGTCTTCAGCAATATTGGCCACGTACAGAACCGGTTTGGCCGTTAATAGGAATAGGCCTTTGACGATTTTGGCTTCGTCTTCGTCAAACGCGATCGACCGCACGCTGTCGCCAGCTTCCAAAACCGGTTTGATCTTCTTCAAAACGGCAAATTCAGCCACCGCTTCTTTATCTTTGGTGCGCGCCACCTTTTCCACGCGTTCGTAGCGCTTATTGATGCTTTCCAAATCGGCCAAAACCAACTCCAGATTGATCGTTTCAATGTCGTCTAGGGGATCGACCTTGCCGGTGACGCTGGTAATATTATCATCGTCAAACGCGCGCACCACGTGAATGATCGCGTCAACTTGGCGAATGTTCTCCAAGAATTTATTACCCAAACCTTCACCCTTGCTGGCGCCTTTGACAATGCCGGCAATATCGGTGAATTCGAAGGTGGTATGAATGATTTTCTTGGCCGGGATCAATTCGTCGATCCGCTTGAGCCGACTATCCGGCACTTCGACCATGCCCACATTGGGATCGATCGTGGCGAATGGATAATTGGCCATTTCCGCACCGGCCTTGGTGATTGCGTTAAATAATGTTGATTTACCAACGTTTGGCAAGCCAACGATACCAGCTGTTAGTGACATAATAAACTTCCTTTTTCTCTGATTTATTGCGACGAACCGCGCTGCTCTGGCGCTTGGTGACGACGTGGTCGCGCTGGGCCATGTTCAAGCCTAGGGCCGTTTGAGCGCGGCTGGCGTCACATATTGCGGCTCTTGGCTCAGGTCAACTTCCGCGGCGGGAGTCACCACTTTCTTCAACTTCTTGGTGAAATCGCGCCGCGTCAACATCACCAAGTGGCCGCACCCCAAGCATTTGATCTTGATGTCGGCGCCAACGCGGGTCACTTCCCAGCGGTTCGCGCCGCAAGCGTGGGGTTTCTTCATTTGAACAATATCGCCTAATTCAAACATATCGCACCTCTAATCTAAATGCATTTGCATCATTTCCAAGATCCGATTCAGATCTTCAGTGGACGCGTAACTGATCTCGATCTTGCCAGCGCCTTTCTTGGTGCTGTCGATTTTGACCTTAGTGCCCAGCTGATCGATCAAGGCGTTCTCCGTCGCCACGATGAACGGTGATTTGGCCGCTTTCTTCGCTTTACGAGCAGGCTTATCACTATTCAATTGGAGCACCAGTTGTTCCAATTGGCGGACGGTCAGGTTCTCTTTGACGGCTTTGACCGCCAGTAAATCGATCTGATCCTTCTTCTTCAAGCTTAATAGCGTGCGCGCTTGCCCCATGGACAATTGGCCCGCCTGCAAAAGCTTCTTGGTCGGATCCGGCAAGGTCAACAAGCGCAAGTAATTGGCGATGTATGGTCGGCTTTTGCCAATGCGCTCAGAAACTTGTTCCTGGGTCAACGCCAACTTCTTGATCAAGGTTTGGTACGCCTCGGCTTCCTCCAAAGGCGTCAAATCTTCTCGTTGCAGGTTCTCCAACACCGCGATCTCCATCATTTGAGTCTCATCGATGTCGCGAATGATGGCCGGGATCGTCTCTTTACCAGCTAACTTGCTGGCGCGAAACCGCCGCTCGCCGGCGATGATCTCATAACCATTGATACTTTGGCGCACAATGATCGGTTGGAAAACGCCGCTTTGCTTGATCGAATTGGCCAGCTCTTGCAAAGCCGCCTGATCAAACGTCTTCCGGGGTTGGTAAGGATTGGGGCGGATCTCCGCTAAGGCTAATTCTTCCACCGCTTCTTTATCAGAATCGATTGCCTCAAAGTCCGAGAAAATCGCGTCGATCCCACGACCCAAACCTTTAGAATTTTTATTGGTCGCCATTCGCCTTCATGACCTCCTTTGCTAAGGAAATGTAGACCTCGGCGCCGCGTGACTTGGGATCATAATCAATGATCGGCAACCCGTAACTCGGCGCTTCCGCTAACCTGGTGATGCGCGGAATAACGGTTTTGTAAACCCGCTCGCGGAACGTTTTGCGCACTTCATCGATCACTTCGGCGCCCAAATTGGTGCGAGCGTCATACATGGTCAAGAGCACGCCTTCGATTCCTAGATGGGCGTTGAAATGCTTCTGAACCAAGCGAACCGTATTCAACAATTGGCTCAAGCCTTCCAAGGCATAATATTCACTTTGGACCGGAATCATGATCGAATCGCTGGCGGTAAAAGCGTTGATCGACAGCTGCCCCAATGACGGCGGACAATCGATCAAAATATAGTCATATTGATCTCGAACTTCCCGCAAGCCAGCTTCCAGCCGCTGTTCCCGCGCCATTTGTGAGGTGAGCTCGATTTCCGCGCCAGCCAGTTGGATCGTCGCTGGCACCACATCTAAATTGACCCGTTTGGTATGATACGTCGCAGCTTTGATCGGTAATTCGTTGATCAGCACATCGTAAACATCCTTAGAAACATCAGATTTCTTGATGCCTAACCCACTGGTGGCATTGCCTTGGGGATCTGTATCCACAATCAAGACCCGTTTACCGGCTTCATTGAGGCAAGCGCCCAAATTGATCGTTGTTGTTGTTTTACCCACGCCGCCTTTTTGATTGGCGATCGAAATAATTTTAACCATTTAGTTCTCCTCTTTAGCCTTGGAATCTGGCGCTGCTGGCGCCTCGGGTACGGTCACCTTGATCGTGACTTGGTAGCTCTGCCCTGCCAGTGCCTCTTGATAGGACACTTGGGCGCCACTGGCCTCGATCAACTTGATCGATTGCTTGACCGTGTTGACGGCGACCCGCAGATCAGCGTTACCCACATGTTGCCGCTGACCACCAGTCAACCGTCCCGCCGCTTTGGCCGGGGATTTAGCGCCGGTCGACGCAGCCGATGGCAACTCGGGGCCGGCCACTGCTGGTTCCGGTTCCGGTTGACTCAGCCGTTTGATCAAAGCATCGGTTTGCGTCACCGTTAAATTATCCGTTAAAATCTGCTTCAAGACAATCGCCTGCGCGGTAGCGTCCAGTTGCAAAAGCGCCCGCCCATGTCGCGGTGAAATTTTGCCACTGGCTAAGGCTTCTTGGGCCTCGATCGGCAGCTTCAACAACCGCAACTTATTGGCGATGTACGACTGACTCTTGCCCACGCGTTGCGCCAGCTGGGCCTGGGTCAGCTGATTGTGGGCCAACAAATCTTGATAGGCGCTGGCCTCGTCGATCGCGTTAAGATCTTCCCGCTGCAAGTTCTCGATCACCGCCATTTCCGCGGATTCCTGAGAGTCCATTTGCGTCACGATTGCTGGGATCTGGCGCCAAGCCAAGGCCTGGACCGCCCGAAAGCGCCGCTCACCGGCAATGATCTCATAATGTCGCGGTTCATATTCGCGTAAAATAATTGGCTGCAAAAGGCCGTGCGCCGCGATTGTTTCCGCCAATTCGCTGATCGACTCATCACCAAACTGCTTCCGCGGTTGGTGCCGGTTGGGCACGATCTGTTTCAACGCGACCTCTTGGACCCGTTTCGCCGCAGTCGCAGCGGTGGTATCCGGCGCGGCGGTTGGTGCCGTTAACGCTGGCGTTGCCAACTCCTGACCCGGCGCCGCATTCCCGTTAGACTGGGTGCTAGTCGCTGCTGCTTTGGCTGACGTGCTACCAGCGGTCGTGCCCGCAACGTCTGACGTCGCGCTGGGCTTAGCTGTTGTTGTGTTTGATTTTTTCTGACGATTAAAGAAAGCCATGGTGATCCCCCTTAATATTCTCGGTCATGCCCTGTTGACGCTGAATCACACGCGATCAACCAGTGGTGCCTTGGCAATAGTCCCCGGCTTCCGTGGGTATGTTTTCGGTGTTTCTTTGGTTTTTTGGATAATGATGATTTTACGTAAATCGGCCGTTTCTGGCAACGTCAACGTCTTGGTCGCCACCACTTTGCCGCCGAGAATCTTAATGGCATAATCCGCCGCCGCTAATTCCTCGTCGCCTTTCGCGCTCTTCATTGCCACGAAATAGCCGCCCTTCTTGACCAACGGCAAGCACAACTCAGCCAACACCGGCAAATTCGCCACCGCCCGCGCCGTCACCACATCGTAACTTTGGCGATGACTCGAACGCTTACTCCCGAAATCCTCGGCGCGATCATGATAAAACGCCACCTGCTCCAGATCCAGCTCCCCAGCCAACTCCTGCAGAAATTTGATCCGCTTATTCAACGAATCCACGATACTCACCTGCAACTGCGGGAAAACGATTTTAACAGGTAACGAGGGAAAACCCGCGCCAGCGCCCACATCCAGCAAGGACCAGGGCTGCGTCTGCAGTTCTGGCAACGCCAACGCCAAGGTCAACGAATCATAAAAGTGCTTCAAATAAACCTCGGGTTCGGCAGTGATCGCCGTCAAGTTGACTTGCTCGTTGGTTTGGACCAGTAAGCGGTAGTATGTCGCGAACTGGGTCATTTGGGGGGCAGTGATGGTAATGCCGTCATCTGCGAGTTGTTGCTGAAAGGCTTCTGGTGACATGGTTTTCCTCATCTCTCGTGAAACAGTTTTGTGTTTCACACACTCCCTTTTACTTTAACGAAAATGGCTACATTTTGCAAGATGATTCCCGACATTTTTGCGACGATTGCTTGGGTCCAGAGTGCGAACCGACCCGGGTAGCTCCTGAGCATTAGCCTAGCAATTGTTTTGGAAGCCGCACTTTGCTTCCGGAACAATTGCGTAGCTAAGCGCAGGGAGCTGGGTCGGTGAGCACGTTTCAATGTTGCCCGCAGCTTGCGCTGCGAAATTCGGGGTGAGCTCGCTGTGGGCGTCACTTTGAGCTTCGCAAAAACCGCGAATCTCAAAGCTGAGCCTTGGCCTAAGCGGCAGAGCCGCTAAGGCCAATTTCACGGCGATCTCACCCCGAATTTCTCCGCTCCAGCCGCTCAACGTTTTAACAGCCGTTTGAGCACTCACGCCGACCGGCAAGCTATCGCCAATTGATGAGGAGCCCCGCAAATGACGACCGCGGTTAGTGGTCACCAGCCTTAAATTGGTGACACCAGCGAAGTCTGTCTGATGAACTAGGACATGATCTTGATGAATTGGCTGAATCGATCCGTTTCCACACATGAAATGGTTACGGAAACGAGTAGAGATGTTCTGCTTCCAAAAATGTACCAACCAACTGATCCAAATCCGTTGGCATTGCCGTACCACCCCAAAAGAAGGCGATTGTTTGACCCCCGCACTTGCAAAAGCACTTCGTCAAATCCTTCGCTTCGATTGCAGATAAGCTCAATTCTGCCTAGCAACCGCCTCAGGACGTGTGGCTCAGCGGTGAGATTATTCTTAGCGATTTATCGCTTAGAATAAGGCCTGATTTTGAGACAAGCCGCTGGGCTTGCGGATTGGCTCAAAACAGTGCCCACCGCGTTCCAGCCACGACAAACGTCCTGAGGCGGTTGCGTCACCACCCAAACCCACCACACCGGCAATCAAGCGAAAAAGCACGAATAGAAGCCGGTTCGCTCACGCACAACACCCGCCATCAATCAGCCAAATCAAAGAGATCTCCGGTGATCACTCGGCTTCGCTTTCGTCGCCGTGATTGCTTGAAGCGGCTGATTTTGAACCGATCACCCCGTGTTTAGCCAGTTCTTGTCGGCGGTAGGTCGCCATTTTCTTCAAGAAGAGCCAGCCGACCACAATATTCAAGATACCGGTGCCCAAGAAGATCCATTTAATATCAATCACGTCCGCCAGCGGCCCGAACATCAGGGTGCCGATCGGGGTGGTGGCGCCGACGAAGATCCCGAAGACTGAGAAAACGCGGCCCATGAATTCTGGTTCGACGTTTTCTTGGATCAAAGTCGTGTCCGCGGTAGGCAGCAACGGGAACACCAGCCCGCCGATGGCCATGATCACGCAGTACCAAACGATATTGCTGGCAAACCCGATCACGCCAAAGACCACGCCACAGACGATCATGACTAAGGAAATCGCGCCGATTTTATCTTTGATGACCTTGTGCAGAGACACCAAGACCCCGCCGATCACGCTGCCGATCGACCAGGCCACCTCCGACCAGGTCAGATACATCACGTTTTCGCCATAGGCCCGTTCAACGAACACCGGCGACAAAACGCTGGCCGGCGCCAATAAAACGAAAAAGGCGAAGTAGGCGATCATCAAGCCTAAAATCAACGGCCGCATTTTGACATAGTTGAGCCCCGCGGCCATTTCTTGGAAAATTCCCAATTTCTCCCGGATCCGTGCCTGTGGTTTCAATTTCAGCGTGCCGATCATACTGATCCCGATCGTCGCTGTGATCACATCCAGCCAAAAAGCGAAGTTCAAGTCGAAGTTGGCTAGGATCACGCCCCCGATCGCCGGCGCCATCAATTGCGAGAACGACGCCAAAGTGTTGTAGATCCCGTTGATCCGCGAAAGATCCGAAGTCGGCGTAATGTCGGCGACCAGCGCGTTCACGCTAGGCGACTGAATGCCATTGCCCGCCGAGCGCGCCGCCAGTAAAATCAGCAGCAGCCACAAAGCGTCGATATCAAACGCGAACAAAATCGCCATTAATAATGTGACCAAAGCGATCCCGCCATCGGCCATCATCGCCAATTTACGTCGGCTGTACCGATCGGCCCAAACGCCAGCCCACAAGGAAATGATCACCGAGGGGACGGTGTTGGCCAGCGTGGCGTAGGTGACCCACATGCCGGAGCCGGTTTTCAAAGTGATGTACCAGACCACCGCGAAGCCGCTGACCATCGAGCCGAACATGGAGATGGTTTGGCTGATCAGTAGGATCGAGATTTGTTGGCGCCAATTCTTGGCCTTATTTTGTTGATAATTTGTTGAATCTGTCATAATTCCTCCAAAAACTTTCCCCAGAAAGTTTGTCTCTTCATTCGTTTGTTCTATATAAAGTGTGTCCAGAATGCGCAGCGCAACGGGTTGACTTCGAGCATTAGCCTAGCGATGGCTTTGGAAGCGGGCTTCGCTTCCGAAGCCATTGCGTAGCTAAGCACAGAAGTCAGTTGAGCGGAGCACGTTTCAATGTTGGCCGCGGCTTGCGCTGCGAAATTCGGGGTGAGCTCGCTGTGGGCGCTGTTTTGAGCCAATCCGCAAAGTACGCGGCTTGTCTCAAAATCAGGCCTTGTCCTAAGCGGCAGAGCCGCCAAGGACAATTTCACGGCGATCTCACCCCGAATTTCTCCGCTCCAGCCGCTCAACGTTTTAACAGCCGTTTGAGCACTCACGCCGGCTGGCAAGCTATCGCCAATTGATGGAGAGCCACGCAATTGACGACCATGGTTAGTGGTTACAATCTTTGCATTGGTGACACCAGTGCAGTCTGTCAGATGAACAAACCTAGTACTCGGTGAATCAACTGAATCGGTCGATTTTCACTCGTGGATTGTTTATGAAGCAGGTAAATATGTTCACCCAACTCAACCTGTACTAACCAACTGATTCCAATCCGTTGGCATTGCCGTACCACCTTAAAAGTGTGCGATTGTTTGACCTCTAGCTTGCAAAAGCACTTCGTCAAATCCTTCGTTTCGATTGCAGATAAGCTCAATTCTGCCTAGCAACCACCTCAGGACGTGTGGCTCAGCGGTGAGATTATTCTTAGCGATTTATCGCTTAGAATAAGGCCTGATTTTGAGACAAGCCGCCGGACTTGCGGATTGGCTCAAAACAGTGCCCACCGCGTTCCAGCCACGATAAACGTCCTGAGGCGGTTGCGTCACCACCCAAACCCACCAGACCTGCAATTAAGCACAGGCTTCTAGAATCCGTTGGTATTGCCGTACCACCAAAAAATGGACGATTGTTTTGACCTCAATCTTGCAAAACCGCTTCGTCAGATACCCAACTTCGATTGCAGATAAGCTCAATTCTGCCTAGCAACCGGCTGGGACTGCGCGGCTCAGTGGTGAAATTGTCCTTGGCGGCTTTGCCGCTTAGGACAAGGCTCGATTTGAAGACAATTCCCGCTTTTGGAATTGGCTTCAAACGATGCCCACCACGTTCCAGTCCGCAACAGCAGTCCCAGCCGGTTGCGCTCACGCGCAACACCCACCAAACCCGCAATTAAGTGTAGAAAAAAGTGTAGAAAAAACCGTAAAAAAAGACTGCACCAATGACCAACAGCATTGGGCAGTCTAATCTTTGTCCGTCTGAACTCCCACCGATCAAAATGGAAGTTTGACGTTACCCCGAAAAGAAGTGGCCATGCTGCGACTTACTGTGCGATTATTTTTTCGATTTAACAACATGTCGCTTCCTTCTTTCTCCATTAATTTACACTTATTAAGTAATTTATCATAAAACGGCTAAATTGCCTAGTATTTTTTAACCAAGCATCATTTGACTGGGTGCTGGAGCTGAATAAGCAACGTTAAGCGCCGGTTCATCCTGGATTCAGGCCGCTTCAATCTTGCTCGTCACCTGGCACATCGCGAAGGCCTAACGGAACAAGGATCACGGAGAAAAGGGCGATCAGTGTTCCCGCGATGATAAAGATCGCGGGCGCCGCCAGCCGGTCAAACAGGAAACCAAAGACTGCCGTTCCCAATGGAACCGCTACTTGCACAAAGGCGTCAAGCAGTGAGAACACCTTGCCTTGTTGCTTGGGCTGAATTTGTTTTTGCATATAGGTGACTAGGGGGATCTTCCCGGTGACCAGAACCATCCCGATCAAAAGACTGATCAGGAAAATAAGAGCCGTAAAAACAACTAGCGGTGACGCGAACGCCTGGATAACCACACCATTGCTGGCAATTAAGATACCGCACACGATCCAACTCAGCACAATCAATGAGAGCTCTCTCCGCTTGAACTTTAGATAGGGCATTACCAGCGAAGCGATGATCATCCCCACGGGGACGGCGATCTCAATTAGTCCGATCGAGAGCGAATTACCCGACAGTTTCGTGAAGACGACATAGGGCAGCCCCACTGTCAGGCTAGACATCAAGAAATTGATCAAGAGCATCCCCAGCATCAAGAGCAGGACCACGTGTTCTTTCAGCAAATATTTGATCGTCTCCACAAATGTGGCATTATTGGTCGATATTGAATCTGAATCTAAGTCGGTTGAACGGATACTTGGACGTTTAGAGTACGGTAGTTTTAGGAAAAAGATAATTGCGATGACTTCGCAGAACACCTCGAAACCCAAGAAGAGCTTGAGGTTGATAAACGAGTACGCGGCGCCTGCTAACAGTGGTCCCATCATCGACGCGAATGAGCTCATCGACTGTTGTGTACTATTGTAATCGATCAGTTGTTCTTCCGAGGACACAATATAAACGGCAGAGGTCATCAACGTGCTGCCATAACTAATGTCGCTGATGTTGAGGAAAACGGTCAGAATGGAAACAGAGATCACGCTGACTTGCCCGCCCCACTGGAGAAAAAGGCCAAAAACAAGCAAGGACACAATACTGACCAGCTGCGACCCAATGAGTAGCGCTCGCTTAGGAAAGCGGTCAACAATATAGGCGTGAGAATGATCGAGGTGACCGCGCCAACGACCAACACCGTGCTGTATGCGGTGGCGCTGTTTGTTTTTGCTAAAATGCTTAGTGATAATGCAAATGTAAAAATGCTGCTGCCAAGCTCCGCAAATAAAACAGAGCCCATTAACCAAATCTTATTTTTACCCATTATGTTCCTCCCGGTGCCATTGCAAGAGCGTAGTTGCGATGCCTACTCAACTCTGCCATGGCGCTTTGACGGCTAGTGCTTTAGGCCGGCTGATCTCACGACTCGCAAAAAGACTGGTGCAACCTGTGACGGATTTCAACGTGATCAGCATCAATCAGTCCGAAGTTAGTAGCTCCCCGCATGCGAAAACGGAACTTCAAAAAGTCGTTGGACAACACAAAAAGGCCATCGTAAACACAGCGTTGCGTTTGCAGTAGCCTCAATAACCATTTTATTCCGAGTGATAAGGGGGGGTTAACTAGCCTTTATCAAAGCAGTGGTAGGTGTTGAGGCGACGTTCAAAGTTGTCCTTAAATAGCTTCATAATTGCCACCTTCTTTCCCTTTCGCTTTCGGCCGCAGCCAGAGCGGCTGACCGCACCTTGATAAAACGCTAATAAGATATAAACACTGGGTGTCCCACACGGATAAAAACCTTTATTCTAGTAAAGCCTTACTTCAAGAAGTCAAAACGATTAAAGTTTCGTCAAAATCGCCGCTATTTTCCCCGACCGATTTTTCCAAGATCAGCTGACATCGCTTGCAAGGATCACACTATGAATCTTGGGAATCTGTTTCGTAAAGTAACGTGACCTGACCTAGTTTCAAAAGATTGTCCGGATCAACCAACTTGACCGCACGGTAGGCGTCATTGATCAGTTGAATCCGACCAGTGGCAAATAAATCACCGCCAGGTTCAGTCGTTGGTTGAAGCTCAAATTCATACCCAGAGATACCAGATTTCTTCTTGATGGGCGTAACTTTACTAATAACGAAACCTGCTGTTTCCGTTTTATTGGGATACCGAATGACTAAAAGGGAATCATAGAAGAAGACTTCCGCTTTTGATCGTGACATTGTCTCCACTGAAGTTAAATCAAGGGCTTGCCAGCGTGCATTGGCAAAATCTTCCTTTGAATTGGCTTGGCCCTTTATGGTGGACGTATAAATTTGGTTATATAAATCGATATAGTGATTGCCCTCAGGATTATTAACGAATTTACTGCCGCTAACCAACTTACTGCTACTAGAATTGCTGGCTGATTTTTGAGAAGAATCAACTGACTGGTGATCACGCTTGTTCGGACGGTTGACCTGAACCGAAATGCCGACCACCACTAGCGTGATAAGAAGCCCAACAACAACTAACCACCTAGATTTTTTATGCATTCTGCCACTTCCAGTCTACAAAATCAAAGGGAAATTTCAACACATGCCGCAAAGATGATCAGTGAACTTTGCGGCATGACCACTACTTTCAAAGACATTTTTTGAAATCGATTTCACACCCAATTATATTCTAAATCACAAATAATGTCTATGAACTTTTCTAATATAATTAAAATATTTTTCCGTTATTAAGCGTTTAGCTCATTGTTTATTAATGCTTAGCAAATGGTGCGTCGCTATTCCGTTAAGCCCAGCTTCGTCACAACAGAGATTGCTGAATTTAACAGCAGGCTGATTGTCATGTCAAACCGGAAACCTAGCACCGCGTGAATTGATGTTTCCGAAGTAACTGACAGCTGCTGCCTTTGTCCATCTTTCTCTGTAAGCGAGGCGTAGATGCCTTTTTATGGCATCAAAGAAGTCTAGAACACCTGGTGAAGAATCATTTTCCAACACCAAAAATTCTAGACCCAAAAAGAGCCGCCCTTGATGACGACTTCCTAGTAATAATGGGAAGTGCTGATCAGGGGCGGTTTCTTGATAATGCTATTTAGATTGCTGGAAGTGGCGGCAGTCAACGACAACATATACAACGAGACAAGTCAACGACATCCACGATGATTAAGTTAGCGTTTGCGCGCGGTAACATCGTTGTCCGCTTGCTTTTTTTCTGCTCTTCTATGTCTAGAGAAGCCCAATAGTATGACTATAGCAATTATTACTAACAGATATATTCGAATTTGTGGGGTATTTTCCGCGCCAGTGACTAACCAGGCGCCGAATGCCGAAAGCAGAATCATGAGATCTCTTAGGCTATCTTGTGTCTTTTTGGACATTATTATTGCCACCCCCAATTTTGGGTAAAAATAGCAGTAGAAGTGCTGGTATCTTCAGCTGCGCTAATTAACGATGTCGTAGAAACCGCGGCGGTACCCATTAGCATCGCAGCAATTAAACAGCTGGTAAATGATTTTTTCATAATGAAACTCTCCTTGTTTCGAGATTGTCTTTACATTAACTACCATTATTGAGGTGGAATTGTACGCCAAGGCCAATCATCTAAAATCAAATGATGCTCATTCATGTGATCACCTTCATATGTTATCTTTATTATAAGGGCAACCATATCTAGATAAAGACAAAATGTTGCGTAATTCGACATGAAAGGAATTCAACTGATGGAACATGGTAATTTAATAAAAAAACTCCGTGAGGAACGTGGGCTTACACAAGTCGAACTTTCAAGAAACATTACACATCGAACGACCTTGATCTCTTTTGAAAAAAAGGGGTCGCACGTTAGTTTTGATGCATTATTGAATTATCTCGATCGAATGAATATCTCCATTGAGGAATATGAATTTCTGTATAATAAGAATTCAGCACCCGTAAAAGATAAAGTGAAAAATGAATTTCGGCAACTAATAAACCAGAAAGATTTATCGCCAAATTTACCAATTGTGTTAGAAAAATATCGACAGTACATGAGTGAGTATCATGCCACTGGTGATTTCTTATATTATTCTCTATATGCACAACTATTCCTAATCGCCAATTATCGGACTCACTCACTTGGTGTCCATCCCACTGAAGTCAAACAAATCAAAGAAAATATTCAACAATACTTGTTAACTATTTCAAATTGGGGGCGTTTTGAACTAGTTGCTTTTACAAATTGTATGTTTGTTTTTGATACTGACTTTGTCGCTAGTTGTCTCAAAACGATGATAAAAAATGCTTATTTCTATCAAAATAGCAACTATTATCAAACAGATTTAAAGGTTTTATATGTTAACGCGATCACTTTGATGTTAGACCGAAAAGAATACGATCTTTTCAACCAATTATTTACTGAGTTCAAAAAAATAGCCACATCCAATCGTGACGTGGAATTAAAAGTGTATATTCTAATCTTTAATTTTATAAAGTTGAAAATTGAAGGTGCCGATAATGATCAGACAAGGGATGAACAATTCATTGAATATTTAAAATGGTTGGACATGGAGGAATGGATAGCATACATTGAATCGGTTACGGATAAATCTTAGTAATTGATCCCAGAATGATCTTCTTTCACATCTACTTCCCAAGTTGGAGTCACGAGTCCGAGTCTCGTCATCCGCTTTATAATTAGAGTCCTTGGTAAACAATGCTACTTTATGCTATTCGTGGTAAGGCTAGCCAATGTCATCGAATAGCCTTAAAATATCGGTCACGAAACACGAAATCGTTCGCTTTCGTCATTAACTTTCTGTATATCGGCGTGATGCTGCTGTATTTCGGCCTGTGGCTAGCCCGCCACTACCAACAGGCCCAATTCCGAGATGATCGAATCACCTGGTGGTTGATTGCCGGCTTACTCCTGGCCGGATACGGTCTTTCTTTACTGATTTCGACTGTCACCGGGACAATCCTGCTAACGCTTTTGGCTACCTTAGGCTGCTGTGGCCTGCTGGTATGGCAACGCTCTCGCCCCTACAAAAATAATGCTTGAAAGTCTGCCACCGCGAACCTATTCTTGCCCCAACGCTAGCGCCCGTTTGCCTAGCTTGGGGCTTTTTTTGAAGTAAATCGACCAGCTTAATCGGCTCAATAGCCAGCCCCAGCAGCGGCCCAGGCACCAACGATCACCTTCAAGTTCGGCGCCGCTTAAAAAGGTCAAATTGCCTAGCGTTTTCGCTATTATTTTTCCAAAAAAGCGTTATAATAGATTTGGTTAAAATAAAAGTTAGGAGGACTGAAGAAATGTTAAAAACTATTTCAACGAATTTCTCGGCGGCGCAGTTACAAAGGGATTGTCCTCAATTGGCCCATCGGATCGGAATTTTGATCAACACTTATCTCCAACCAGGTGAGTTTCATGATCCTTATGCCCTGAAGGTGCGGCGTTACACCATTGTTTTGAACCAACACACTCAGCGGTTGGATCTCCGGTCAGCTTGGGATCTGGCGGATGGCGAGCAACCGTTATTGACCTTACAAGCGCTCCTTGGCGAGGCGCCCTCGGTTGACCTGACCGAAGCGACGATCACCAAAATGTTGATCACGCAACTGGACGCGGTCTTGGCCCACTGAGCGGTCAATTGGCTGATTGGAGCGCTGATTGGATTACTGATTAGATTGTTGATCGGAGCGCTGATCGGATTGTTGATTGGATAACTGGCCGGATCACTGCCGGATTACTGACTGGATTACTGCTTGGATTACTGGCGGAGCGCTGGCGAGCTTGGATCCACGCCCGTGATCAGGCCCACATGATGACCCCAACGTGATCACACCAAGATCACGCCCACAAAAAAACTGATTCGGCCATTTCCGTTTAGCGTCAACAGAAATGGTTCGAATCAGTTTTTTCCTTTTTTAGAGCGCGGCCGACAGATTGTTAACACAGGGGGGGGAGGAAGTGTCTAACAGGTAATAAGAAGCGCGTAGCAGTCGGGGGGGACTGGAATCGCGATTTGTGGCCGCGTTGGGGTAACCTGTAAAATATGATCCATGCGCGAAACAGCGCCTAAACATCGGCGTTTAGCAGTTCTTCACGCCGTCAGTCATCATTTTCTCTTTGAGTTCGGCAGTCGTGGGCGCTTGGTAACGCGTAATCGAAACGGCGCTATCCAAGATGCCGCTGTTGTCGCGAAGAATCAAGAAACCATTGTGAAAATCCAGAGCCAAGCCATCCGTCAAATACATCAACTCGGGTTTTCCGGTAAAGAAATGGAGACCCTGTTCATTGGCCAACGCCTGATCATAGCCGTTCTCAGGCTGATCTACCAGAACCAACTGGAATTTAGCGCCGATCGTACAGGAGCCACCCATGTTTGAGAATTTGTTCGATCCATCATCCAATGCTAGCAGCACCAGCTCATCCTTGGTAATTTTATTCGCCAAATAGGTTTGAGCCGCCTCTTTGATTTTGATTTCCATGCTAAATCACCTCATCCTTTTTAAAAAAGGTTGTGCACAACTCTTACTATTTCATTGTAGCCGTCTTGTGCGCCGATTGCAACGGAACTGCTTAAAAAAAGTAAGCCGCCTGCGCGACGAAATGTCACTAATATCAACGGTTGATCAGCGTTTAACTTTATTCTGCTTGACGTCGCCAGGGACTAAGCGCACAAACTTCGCCATTCGTCCAATTTCCATCGCGACAGATTTCGCTCAGAATGATCAACCCCTCACAGTTGCATTTGCTTGCATTCAGTTGACTACTTACTTAAAATTAGTGGTGTAAACTGAAAGTGGAGGTAATTTTTATGACAAAAGTCGTTATTTTGGGCGCTAATGGTCAAATCGCCCGTTTAGCAACAGCTCAATTACTGGCTGACAAAAAGGTTGACCTGAAATTATTTTTACGGAACGCTGGACGTTTGAAGAATGAAGCCACGGGCAACGCCGAAATCATCGAAGGCGACGCCACCAAAGAAGCCGATCTAACCAAAGCAATCACTGGCGCTGATGTGGTCTACGCCAACTTGGCTGGCGGGACGATCGAAGTCCAAGCGCGCAAAGTTGTTAATGTCATGGACAAATTAGGCGTGAAACGGTTGATCTGGATCTCAACTTTAGGGATCTACGACGAAGTGCCCGGCAAGTTCGGCGAATGGAATCATGAACAACTGGACGAAGGCTACTTACCACTTTACGCGGCGGCGGCCGAACAAGTTGAGAAGTCTGACTTGGATTATACGATCATTCGGCCGGCTTGGCTGGACAACAAAGATGAAGTTGATTATGAATTGACGCAAAAGGGCGAAGACTTCAAAGGGACTGAGGTTTCACGGAAGAGTGTGGCTGCCTTTGTTAAGCGTCTGATCGATGATCCGACGGAGAATCTGCGGCATTCTGTGGGCATCAACAAGCCCAATACCGATGGCGACAAGCCAGCCTGGTATTAGCCCGGTATTAAAAGTAGGTTGGCCGCAGCTTGCGCTGCGCGTGGCGTTGGTGGTTGGCAAGTGTAGTAGGGCTCCAGGTCGGGCTGGGGGTGGTGGAACGCTGCGGGCACGATTTTGAGCTTTTCGGAAGAGCGCCGAAAATCTCAAAACTCGGCCTTATTGTAGGCGATAAATCGCCAACAATAATATCGCGGCTGACTCACCCCCAGCCCGACCTTCCGCCAACGAGTAAACAGACCACCAACGCCAGAGTGTGAGCCGACCTGGTCAGCTTCTGAGCATTAGCCTAGCAACTATTTTGGAGGCTGGTTTATGCCTCCAGAATAGTTGCGTAGCTAAGCGGAAGAAGCTAGGTCGGCGAACACGTTTCAACGCCACGCTCCGCTCCAGCCGCTCAACGTTTTAACAGCCGTTTGAGCACTCACGCCAATTGGCAAGCTATGGTCAATTGATGGAGATCCACGGAATTGACGACCGTTGTTAGTGGTCACAATTCTTAAATTGGTGTCACCAGTGAAGTCTGTTTGATGAACAAACCTAATTCTCAGTGAATCAACTGAATTGATCGGTTTCCACCCAAGGATTGTCAAGAAAACGGTGAGATGTTCAGCCACGCAAAATATCCCGACTACCTGATCCAAACCCGTTGGCATTGCCGTACCACCTCAAAAGTGGGCCATCTTTTTGACCGCTAGCTTGCAAAAGCACTTCGTCAAATTCTTCACTTCGATTGCAGATAGGCGCAATTCTGCCTAGCAACCGGCTGGGACTGCGCGGCTCAGTGGTGAAATTGTCCTTGGCGGCTTTGCCGCTTAGGACAAGGCTCGATTTGAAGACAATTCCCGCTTTTGGAATTGGCTTCAAACGATGCCCACCACGTTCCAGTCCGCAACAGCAGTCCCAGCCGGTTGCGCTCACGCGCAACACCCACCAAAAACCTGCAATCAAGCGCAGAACAAAAAACAGCACCACCTATTTTTCCAATCAATCACAGCAATATGCTTTACCAAAAAAATCCAAGGAAAGAGAAGGCTTTGACATGACAGAATACAAGTTTCTCGAACCATACAAGTTTTTGCATAAGGACATTACCCTGAAGAACCGCGTCGTTATCCCGCCAATGACGGAAACGATGGGCTTTCACGATGGTAGCGTCAGCGACGCCGAATTGAGTTATTATGGCACTCATACTGGCGGTGTCGGCATGTTCATCACCGCCGTTGCCAACGTTAACGATTTGGGTAAGGGGTTTGAAGGTGAGCTGAGTGTCGCCGATGATCGTTTTATCCCCGGTCTGCGCAAGCTGGCCCACGCGATTCAACAGGATGGCACCAGGGCTGTTTTGCAGATTTTCAGCGCTGGGCGGATGACCAATAGTCAGGTGCTCCGCGGTCAACAACCGGTTAGCGCCAGCGCGGTCGCGGCGTTGCGGGCGGGCTCGGAAACGCCGCGCGCTCTGTCCACTGAGGAAGTTTACGCGACGATTGCCGATTTCGGCCAGGCTGTGCGCCGGGCGATCCTTGCTGGTTTTGACGGTGTGGAAATTCACGGTGCCAACACTTACTTGATCCAACAATTTTTCTCCCCTCATTCCAACCAACGGACCGACGAGTTCGGTGGTTCTGTGGAGAAACGGATGACTTTCGCCTTGGATATTATTCGCGAAGTCAATCGGGTCGTGGACGAATACGCCACCAAGCCGTTCATTATCGGCTATCGGATCTCGCCTGAAGAAATCGAGAAGCCAGGGATCACTTTTGAGGATACCTTGAAGTTTATCGATGTGCTCAAGGATCAACCTCTCGATTATCTCCACGTTTCCATGGGCAGTGTTTGGCGCAAATCGCTGAACAATCCTAGCATCACCACCCCCCTGAACGAGACGATCAAGGCTCACTTGGCTGGCAAAATGCCGCTGATCGTGGTCGGCGACCTGCAAACGCCTGCCGATGTGGAAAAGGCTGCCACAGCTTTCGATTTAGTCGCCATCGGTCGCCAGAGCTTGCGCGAACCACAATGGGTCCAAAAAGTCGAACATCATGACGAACAAGCGATCCGCTACGCGATCTCGCCGGATGATTTAGACGAATTGGGCATCAAGCCGCCTTTCCTGCAAATCCTGATCGCCCTCAGCGGTGAAAACGGGATCCCACTGACAACCGCCAAGGACGTCAACCAAGATGCCGCCAACGCCCGGATCGACCACTATCTTAGTGGCGGTAAATAACGTTCAGACTAATTAACGCTTGAAAAAGCGCTGAATTAGTCAGCATTTAAAAAAGTGCTGAAATCAGGCAAGCATTTAAAAAAACGTCAAGACTAGTTGCTTGGCGTTTTTTGTCGGCGTTTGGATGCGAATGAATGGCGATTAACCCCTGGATCAGGCGCCGCTGACGGGTTCGTTGCCAGCACCTTCACGTTTTTCTAAAGGCGCAATGTCAAGAGTAATTCCGTGCCCGTGGACGCTTGATCGATGAAGTTTAGTTTCTTGAGGAGACCAAGCGACGGCACGTTGGCCCGGGCAACTTCGGCTTTGATCGTCGTGATGCCTTGCTCTTTTAGCCGCCGGATCACCGCGCTGACCGCTTCGAAAGCATAGCCGTGCCGCGCTTCAGTTCGGCGGATCGAATAGCCGAGCCAGCAGCTATCATCCGCTTGTTTGAGATAAATGTCGCCCAATAACGCGCCGGTCTCGCGGCTAATAATAGCCAGCTGGACGCCCTTGGTCAAATCCTCGTCGCCCAACAAAATAGCCGCATAAGCCTGTTTCGTCAACCCTTTCAGGCCTTGATAACGCATCCACTCCAAATCATTGTGATAAGCCATAAAACTAGTGAGATCACTTTCCTGAAAACGACGGATCAGGCAGCGCTGGGTGTTGATTTCCATTGGTTACTCTTTTCGATGATTATTTGGTCGAACTAACCATATCAAATTTGTTGCCATTTTGCACATCTGCGCGAAAAAAAGAAGCACCAGCACTAGCCAAACTGACTGATTGGTGTTAAAACAATTTATATATTGGAACCCCTTTCGAGGGTGATTCCGTGAACACCCATTAATGGATGATTCCTTGAGAGAGTATCGGCTTGCCCGGTACTCTTTTTTTTAGTGGTTTTATTTCAAGCCCTGATAACGAATCGCAGCACGGGATTAATTGCGGGAACTTAGTGTTGACAATTAGTCAGTTGATGCGCTAAACTGGGCGTATTATAAATGTCGAAATGAGGGATCATGCCGTTGAGAATCTAAATTAATTCAAAACAACAGTTGAGCTAAACAGTCTTGTTGAACAACAAGGGGGTTCTCTGTGCGTTTTTGGATCGATTTAGTGCTCAAGGGTGTGGTCTCTTTTTGTGTCCAATTTGTCAAAATAACCTTGCGAGCCTGATCCTTGCGCAGACTGATTGGTGGCCGTTTGTACTGCCTATAGGTAGATTGGCCGCAGCTTGCGCTGCGCGTGGCGTTGGTGGTGGGCAGGTGTGGTGGGGCTCCAGGTCGGGCTGGGGGTGGTGGAACGCGGCGGGCACGATTTTGAGCTTTTCGGAAACCCGCCGAAAATCTCAAAACTCGGCCTTATTGTAGGCGATAAATCGCCAACAATAATATCGCGGCTGACTCACCCCCAGCCCGACCTTCCGCCAACAAACGAACGGACCACCAACGCCACGCTCCGCTCCAGCCGCTCAACGTTATAACAATCGTTTGAGCACTCCCGCCGACTGGCAAGCTATCGCCAATTGATGAGGAGCCCCGCAACTGACGGCCGTGGTCAGTGGTCACCAGCCTCAAATTGGTGACACCAGCGAAGTCTGTCTGATGAACAGACCTAGCTCTCAGAAAATCAACTGAATCGGTCGGTTTCGCCAAGGATTGTTAAGGAAATGAGTAGAGATGCTCAGCCTACGCAAAATGGCCTGACTACCTAATCCGAATCCGTTGGTGTTGCCGTACCACCACAAAAATAGTCGATTGTTTGACCTCTACCTGGCAAAACCACTTCGTCAAATCCTTCGCTTCGATTGCAGATAGGCGCAATTCTGCCTAGCAACCGCCTCAGGACGTGTGGCTCAGCGGTGAAATTGTCCTTGGCGGCTTTGCCGCTTAGGACAAGGCTCGATTTGAAGACAATTCCCGCTTTTGGAATTGGCTTCAAACGATGCCCACTGCGTTCCAGCCACGACAAACGTCCTGAGGCGGTTGCGTCACCACTAAACCCAACCACACCCGCAATCAAGCATAGGTTCAATAACAACGCATAAACTTCCGAAATCTGTTGACATTGCCGTACCACCAAAAAGTAGCAATTGTTTGACCACCACATTTGCAAAAGCGCTTCGTCAGATACACAGCTTCGATTGCAGATAGGCTCAATTCTGCCCAGCAACCGGCTGGGACTGCGCGGCTCAGTGGTGAAATTGTCCTTGGCGGCTTTGCCGCTTAGGACAAGGCCTGATTTTGAGACAAGCCGCGCTTTTTGCGGATTGGCTCAAAACAGTGCCCACCACGTTCCAGTCCGCATCAGCAGTCCCAGCCGGTTGCGCTCACGCGCAACACCCACCCAACCCCGCAATCAAGCCCCCAAATCAACCAACCCCATTTTTCAAAAAGTATTCTGAGGTGATGAATCTATGCCTAAAATTGAAATCAAAGACCTAACCTTTGGCTACGATCAACAAGGCACGCTCTTGTTTGACCACGCCGACTTAAATTTAGAATCGACCTGGAAACTAGGCCTGATCGGACGTAACGGTCGGGGGAAAACCACCCTGCTGAAATTGTTACAACATCAGCTACCTTTCTCCGGGGAGATCAACCAACCGCTGAATTTCGTTTATTTTCCGCAAACGATCGCCGATCCGACGCAATTGACCTACGAGTTGATCGCCGCGCTGTCGCCCAGTGAATTGTGGGAGGTCCAGCGTGAATTGAACTTGTTGCAAGTGGATGAAGGCGTGCTGTGGCGGCCTTTCTCTGACCTGTCTGGCGGCGAACAGACGAAGGTTTTGCTGGCGTTGTTGTTCACGGATACGACCAACTACCCGCTGATCGACGAACCGACCAATCATTTGGATCTGCAAAGTCGGCAGCAAGTCGCCCGCTATTTGCGCCAGAAGCACCAGGGTTTCATTGTTGTCAGTCACGATCGACATTTTATCGATGAAACGACCGACCATATTTTGGCCATTGATAAGGCTAAGTTGACCTTGATGCAAGGGAATTTCAGCAGTTACGAGCAGCAAAAGCAGCAACAAGATGATTACGAACAAGCGCAAAACAGCAAACTCAAAAAAGATATCGGGCGGTTGCGCCAAACCGCGGCGGAAAAGGCGGCGTGGTCCCATTCCCGTGAGAAAGACAAATACGGGCAACAACACGTCAAAAACAGCGGCGCGATCGGCGATACCGGCTTTATCAGCGCCCGCGCCGCCCGCACGATGAAACGTTCTAAGAATCTCCAACATCGCATGGAAACAGAGATCAGTGAAAAAGAAACGCTCCTGAAAAATATTGAATATATTGATCCCTTGGGTATTAATTTTCAACCGACTTTTCGCAAAAATTTGTTGACGGTGAAAGATTTCCAATTGAGTTATGAAAAGGACCGGCCCTTATTTCAACCGGTCAGTTTCCAGCTTGACCGGGGCCAACAATTGGCGCTGGTTGGCCCCAACGGCGTGGGCAAATCTTCATTGATCCGCACGCTTTTAGGTGAATTCCGCGGTATGCGCAGCGGTCAATTCCAATTGTCGGATCAGCTCAGGATCAGTCGCGTGCGGCAGGATTATCAGGATAACCGCGGTTCGCTGGCCGACTTTGCCGAAGCTCAGCACTTGGATTACCAGCTGTTCTTGAATAATCTGCATAAGCTAGGGCTGCCGCGCAACGCGTTTTCCAGTCGGATCGAGCAGTTGAGTATGGGCCAGCAGAAGAAAGTCGAGTTGGCCAAATCCCTGGCGCAACCAGCCGAACTTTATTTGTGGGATGAGCCGCTGAATTATTTGGACGTTTTCAATCAGGAACAATTGGAACAACTGATCACCGATTTCAAGCCCACCTTATTGTTGATCGAACACGATCAGGACTTCATCGCCCACGTCACCGACCAAGTCGTTCAGCTTCGCCCGCAATCCTAGCGAAGCGGACGGGGCCAAGGTGCCGGCCACCGCGCCTGATCCTTCGTCGCTTTAATTGAATTTGCTGATATAGAACAGTCCGGTCTAACAACCCGGACTGTTCTATTTTCTGTACCAAAAATATTTTCTTGCCACTTTCCAAAAAGTGCCATGAGTGGCTATTTTTCAGAAATAGTCGGCTTGCGGCTGGTCTGTTTACAGAAACAATAGTGACTATTCAACTATATCAGCATTCTAAAAGCGCTGATTTTTCCCTGTACCAGTGGATTTCAAACGCTTTACATCTGTTTTCATTCGTTCTAGGATGAAGTTGTCAGAACCTGAACAAATTTGAAAGAGATGTTGAAAATGTCTAAGTTAGCGACGACAGCGATCAGCGCGCCCAATGTGGATGACGCGATCAACCAATTGGTCAGCCGTGGGGTGGTGGCCTTCAAGAAATATCAGAACTACGATCAAACGCAAGTTGACGCGATCTGCGCCGCGATCGTGCGCACCGCGATCCGGCACGCCAAGGAGTTGGCCTTTCTCGCCTACAAGGAGACCGGACGGGGCAACGCGGAAGATAAAGCAATCAAGAATATTTATGCCAGTCAATACATTTGGAATGAGATCAAAGACGACCAAACCGTGGGCGTGATCAGTCGCAACGTGCATAACGGCTTGGAAAAAATCGCGGAACCACTAGGGGTGATCGCCGGGGTAACGCCGGTGACCAATCCCACGTCCACGGTGATTTTCAAAATTTTGCTGGCTTTGAAAACGCGGAACGCGATTATTTTCGGCTTACACCCCCAAGCTCAGGAATGCGGCAGCGCTACTTGTCAACTTTTGGCCACGGCGGCGGTCAACGCGGGAGCGCCGGCGAATTTGATTCAGTGGATCCAGCAACCAAGCATTGCGGCCACGTCCGCGTTGATGAACCATCCGCAAGTCAACTTGGTCTTGGCCACCGGCGGCCCCAGCATGGTCAAAGCCGCCTATTCCACCGGCAAACCGGCGATGGGTGTTGGCCCCGGCAACGCGCCGGCCTACATTGAGAAAACCGCCAACATCGCCAACGCCGTCGCTGACATCATCATGTCGAAGACTTTCGACAACGGCATGATCTGCGCCTCCGAGAACAGCATTGTCGTCGATCGCGACGTTCTCGAAGCAGTCAAACAAGAATTCCAGCGGCAAGGCGCCTTCTTCGTGGCGCCAGCCGACGTGGCCAAGTTGAGCGCCACCGTGATCGATCCCGAACGCCACACCGTGCGCGGCCCGATCGCCGGCCAAAGCGCCACCCGCATCGCCGCCTTGGCCGGTATCAAAGTCCCTGCGAACACAAAGTTATTGATCGGCGAAATCGCCGGCATCGGTCCCAACTACCCACTTTCCGGAGAAAAGTTGTCCCCGGTTTTGTCCATGTACGTGGCCAATAATCAGCAGGCCGCCTTCAGTATTTGCCTGGGACTGTTGAATTACGGCGGCTTAGGCCACACTGCCGTCGTCCACTCCCAAGACAACGATTTGATCGAACGCTTTGGCGCCATGATGCCCGCCTGCCGGATCCTGGTCAACACCCCTGGCTCCCTAGGCGGCATCGGCGGTCTCTTCAACAAGCTGACCCCTTCCCTGACTTTAGGCACCGGTTCCTACGGCAAAAACTCGATCTCTCACAATTTGACCGACTTCGATTTGTTGAATATCAAAACCGTCGCTCGCGCAACCCGGCGGCCCCACGAATTGATCAACGAGATCCGCGACGTTTTACATGAATATTAGAAAAACACAGCCGCCTAAGCGACTGCAGTAATTGTCACCTCGGCAAAAAACCTCCCAGCATACTAAAATGCGCTTTAGTATATCGGGAGGTTTTGTTAGGAAGAAGCGCTTAGATCCAAACTTTTGCGTTGCGTCGTAGCACTGACGCCCAGCTAAAATTTTGAATGATTCAGCTTTGAACGCCGCCATTGGATTTCTTGAGCGGGCGCTTTTGCCAACCTTATTGTTGGCCACCTGCAGCGCTAACCCTAATTAGGCAAGTCCAGCGCTTGCAACATTTTCCGCTGGACCGTGGGCAAGGCCGCCGCGGGGAAATCTGCCGCCGCGAACCAACGGCCGGGTAAATTGGCCAAATCGGGCACCTGCGGCAACTCCGCCGTCAATAAATGCAGTTGCCACTGCCGGTGGGTAAAGGTGTGCTTGACCAGCGGCAAATGCGGATCACGCAGCGGGAGTGGTGTCGGCCACCCACTTAACGCCTGCCACGCCGTCGTCACCGCCGCCAACAAAACTGCCGGGTCACTCGGCGGCTCGGTTGGTTGCCCAGCACCATTTTTGGCGGGCGCCGCTAACGGATTTGCCGTGGTCAGGGTTTTGTCGGGCTGGTCAGCTTGGCTGGCAGTTAGCAGCTCATCCTGATCCAACAGGGGGAATAGCCACAACCGCGCCAGCATCCCCGTGGTCGGCCGCTGCAACAAGAGCCACCCCGCCGGACTATGAATCGCCAAGGCGAAATAATGCTGGACCACCGGCCGCGCTTTTTTCTGGCGAACGGGATATTGCAAACTCGTGCCCGCCGCCGCGCTGGCATCGAAACGGCGCAAAGGTGACTGGGTCTCATCTGGATTCTTGGCGGTCATGTAACGGGTGCCGATGTCCATGATTGCCTGATTGAAATCGCCAGGTCGCGCCGGGTCGATCAAGCGGGCGATGATCGCGCTGAATACCAAGCGCGTCTGCGGCTTGGTGATATCCAAGTCGATTTCCAACAAGCGGGCAAAGACGCGAAAAGCATTGCCATCCACTGCCGGCACCGCTTCGCCGAAAGCAATACTCGCGATCGCGCCAGCAGTATACGGCCCAACTCCAGCCAGATCCACCAGTTCGGCGGCCGTGCGCGGCCAAACACCGGCGTAGTCGTGCACCAATTGTTGCGCCGCCTTCTGCAAGTTGCGGGCCCGGGAATAGTAACCCAGGCCTGACCATAATTGCAACAGCTGTTCTTCCGGCACCGTCGCTAAATCTTGAATCGTCGGTAGCGCCGCCAAAAAACGTTGGTAGTATGGTATCACGGTTTGCACTTGGGTTTGTTGCAACATGATCTCACTCAAGAGGATATGATACGGCTCTTGATCTTGGCGCCAAGGCAGGTCGCGGCCCTCAGCGTCGTACCAGCTCAACAACGTCTGGCGGAACGCGGCGATTTTTTCAGGTGACCAGGTCAAATAATGGTCGGCCAAACTTGCTACGGTTGCTTGCGTCTTGCTCATTTTCTGTTTCCCCACTTATCTTGAATACTGCGCTAAGCGTACCCGAATTCCCCGCCTTTTGCAAAAAAACTGTTGTGGTTGGGTGGTGATGATTGTATTTTGTTGAAAGTAGATTGTCCGCAGCTTGCGCTGCGAAATTCGGGGTGAGCTCGCTGTGGGCGCTGTTTTGAGCCAATCCGCAAAGTGCGCGGCTTGTCTCAAAATCAGGCCTTGTCCTAAGCGGCAAAGCCGCCAAGGACAATTTCACGGCGATCTCACCCCGAATTTCTCCGCTCCAGCCGCTCAACGTTATAGCAGTCGTTTGAGCACTCACGCCAATTGACAGGCTATCGCCAATTGATGAGGATCCACGCAATTAACGGCCGTGGTTAGTGGTTACCAGCTTTAAATTGGTGACACCAGTACAGTTTGTTTGATGAACTCGAGCAGAATCTTGACGAATCAACTGAATCGATCGGCTTTCCACTCGTGGATTGTTAAGCAAACGAGTGGAGATGTTCAGCCTACGCAAAGTATACCGGTCTCCTAATCCAAATCAGTTGGGATTGCCTTACACCCCAAAAAGGGCGATTGTTTGACCGCTTACTTGCAAATGCACTTCGTCGAATACTCAACTTCGATTGCAGATAGGCTCAATTCTGCCTAGCAACCGCCTCAGGACGTGTGGCTCAGCGGTGAGATTATTCTTAGCGA
>NZ_RHOV01000017.1 GCF_003946655.1 Lapidilactobacillus achengensis | reverse complement strand
CACTCGGCAACATGTCAAAAGAGACGGTTGCCAACTATATTCAAAATCAGAGAACAGAAAGGGGCAAGGCGGGACGACCAAGCAAGAAAGCTAACTAGCGTTAGCAAGTGCAGGCTTTCCTCCTCTGACTAAAGTCTGAGGTTTCCCGCTCAAAATTGTAATGAAGAATTGGTCGCAATTTTTAATGCCTTATGGACAAGCGGTTGACGAGCTAAAATTGAAGTTTCGGGCATTACGAAAAGTTTATCAAAATCAAGGGGAGCATTCGCCGATTGAATTTGTGACGGGTCGGGTCAAGCCGGTCAACAGTATTCTAGAAAAAATGCAACGGCGCTATATTCGCGAGGATGTCTTGGAAACTGATATGCAAGACATTGCTGGTTTGCGAATCATGTGCCAATTTGTTGAAGACATTTATCAAGTGGCTGACTTGATTCGCCAGCGTAATGATATGACGGTGATCGAGGAGCGGGATTATGTGTCGAACAGTAAGCCGAGTGGTTATCGGTCGTATCACATTGTGATCGAATATCCGTTGCAGCTGATCGATCAGGAGAAGAAAGTGCTGGTCGAGATCCAGGTGCGGACGTTGTCGATGAATTTCTGGGCGACGGTGGAGCATTCGTTGAATTATAAATATCAAGGCGAGTTTCCTGAAGAGATCAGTGAGCGCTTGAAACGGGCTGCCGAAGCGTCGTTCATGTTGGATCAAGAAATGTCGGAGATTCGCGAGGAGATCCAAGAGGCGCAGCGGTATCAATATGACCAGCAGCAGGGCGATCCGGCAAGTCTTGAGGCAGATCTGTCGGCGGCCGACACTGGCACCGGCGCAGCAGATCACGCTGCTGGAACGGGCGTGCCAGCAAGCGACTCGTCACTTGCTCAGTCCGATGAACCAACAGCACCACAACATCCAAATGATAAAAATGGGGCGGCGTCATGAAAATCGCAGTTTTTGGCAATAGTGGCAGTCAATCAACGCGGGTAACCAATGAATTAAAGGCACGCTTGGCCGCGGTCAATATTCTGGTGGATCCGATCGATCCTGATTTGGTGATCAGCGTTGGTGGTGATGGGACGCTGCTGAATTGTTTCCATCGGTATAGTCATCAATTGGATCGAGTCCGCTTTGTCGGTGTCCATACTGGTCACTTGGGCTTTTACACGGACTGGCGGGACTACGAGCTGGCAGAGTTGGTGGAATCGATCGTGGCGGACCAAGGTCAAAGTGTCAGTTATCCGCTGTTGAACGTTGAAGTGGACTATGATGATCAAAATGAGCCTAGTCATTTCTTGTCGTTGAATGAGTCGTCGATTCGGCGGAACGCGCTGACGATCAAGGCGGACATTTATATTCGCGATGAGTTTTTTGAAAGCTTTCGTGGCGATGGGATTTGTGTGGCCACTCCCACCGGTTCGACGGGCTATAGCAAGTCATTAGGCGGGGCGGTTTTGCATCCGCGGTTGGAGGCGTTACAATTGACCGAGATCGCCTCGATCAATAATCGGGTTTTCCGCACGCTGTCCTCGCCGATCGTGATCGCGCCTGATGAGTGGATCACGGTCAAAACCAGCTGTGCCGCCGATTACACGTTAACGGTGGATCAGTTGAGCAGCCATAACCGCGCAATCAAGCAGATCAAATATCGGATTGCCGATGAACGGATTCGCTTCGCCAAATATCGCCATATGCATTTCTGGTCGCGGGTAGAAGATTCGTTTTTGGGCGCCCATCGTGAGGATAATGATGAACAACATGATGGCGTATAAGTGGATCTATCGCCAGGCGCCACATGAACGGCCGCTACTTTTGCAACAATTCTTGAAGCAACATGGTTTTTCGAAGGCGCAGATTGCCCGCTTGAAATTCTCAGGCGGACAACTTTTTGTTAATCACCACCAGCGTTACACCAATTATCAGTTGACTGATGGTGATGTGGTTCGGGTTTACTTGGCGCCAGAACCAGTGGCTGACTCGATCAGTCTCAGTCATTCTCCGCTGTCTGTGATCTATGAAGATGAGATGTTTCTGGTTTTGAATAAGCCACCGCTGGTTCCTTCGATCCCGTCGCGAAGCCACCCAACGGATACGATGGCTAATCGCGTCAAGGGTTACTTGGCCGCCCAAGGAGCGCCGAGTTTGGCGATCCATATCGTGACCCGCTTAGATATGGATACGTCAGGGCTGATTCTCTTCGCCAAAAGTTCTTACGCCCACAGCTTAATGGCGCAACAGGCCCAGACCAAACGCCTGCAGAAAACATATTTGGCGATTGCCGCTGGTGTGTTGACGCCGGCGCAAGGGCAGATCGACTTGCCGATTCGGCGGGCGGCAGAACATGGCATGCGGCGGATCATCGCGGCGGATGGCAAGGCCTCGCGCACCGACTACCAAGTGGTGGCGACCAGCGCCCACGCGTCCTTGGTGCGCTTGCGCTTATTGACGGGGCGGACTCATCAGATCCGGGTCCACTTGGCCGCCTTAGGTCATCCACTTTACGGCGATGCTTTGTATCAGGGACCACAGTGTGCGCAAGCGCCACGTCAAGCGTTACATTGCGCCCAGCTAAGTTTTTATCAGCCGATCTTGAAGCGAGAAATCACGTTGGTAGCGCCATTACCAACAGATATGGCGCGACTTTGGGCAGCGTTGTCATTAACGACTTAAGGTCGCTCAATGAGGTGAGTGCATGGAAAATAAACAGGAACCAACTGAAATTTTAAATGCCAAATTACTACAAGCCTTGGTTAAAGGCGAAAATAAGGTTTTTCGCAAAACCTTTTTAAACATGCATTTTTATGATCAGGCGCAGTTTTATCTGGCGCTTACTGATGAACAACGGCATTTGCTTTATCATATTTTGGATCCGCATGAAGTTGGGGATTTCTTTGATACGATTGAAGATGACCTGCCTGAAATGACGGAGCTTTTGGCGGAAATGGATCCGCAATACGCGGCGGAATTGTTGAACAGCATGTTCGATGATAACGCGGCGGATATTTTGGAGCACTTGCCGAAAGAAGACGTGGACCATTATTTGTCATTGATGGACAAGGCCGACGCCATTCAGTTGCGGAAACTGCTCCATTACGATACAGAAACCGCCGGCGGGATCATGACCACCAATTTCGTCAGTTTGCGGGCTGATTTAACGGTCGGTCAGGCTCTGGCCGAGTTGAAACGGGAGGCTGACGAAGCCGAGACGATTTACTATGTTTATCTAGTCGATGCCGATCGTTACTTGGTCGGGGTGATCACCTTGCGTGATTTGATCATTACCGACAATCACACAAAATTAGCGGAAGTGATGACGCCTAATGTGATCACCGCCAGCGTTCATGACGAACAAGCTGACGTCGCTCAGAAAATCCGGGATTACGACTTCATCGCCTTGCCCGTTGTTGACGACGCTCAGAAATTAGTCGGGATCATTACCGTTGATGACGTCATCGAAGTCATTGATGATGAGGCTCAATCCGATTACTCCGGGTTAGCCGGGGTCGATGTGGATGACGTTTCAGAAAATCCCTTCAAGGCCGCCTCAAAACGGTTACCATGGTTGATCACCCTTTTGTTCTTAGGGATGTCTACCGCCACCTTGATCAACCACTATGAATCGCTGTTAAGCGAAGCCAGTATCTTGGCGGTGTTCATTTCGCTGATCACCGGGACAGCCGGTAACGCCGGTACACAAAGTTTGGCCGTGGCGGTGCGCCGCTTGGCCTTGAGCAATGATGACAAACCCAAGTTATTGCGGTTGATCGGGAGTGAGATCTTGACCGGCTTGGTGACCGGGGTTGTCACCGGCTTAACGATTACCTTGATCGTCGGGATCTGGAAGCAGAATTTTGTCTTGGGTCTGACCATTGGCTTGGCCATGACCGCCGCCATCACCGTGGCCAATTTGGCCGGCAGTTTGATTCCCATGTTGATGGACAAATTGGGCTTCGATCCAGCGGTGGCCAGTGGACCGTTCATTACCACCTTGAGTGACTTGACCAGTGTGCTGATCTATTTCAGCATCGCTCAGATTTTCCTGCATGCTTTTTTGAATTGAGAACGGGTACTGTTTTGCTGGGCTGATCCCCAGCTAAAAAACCTGAAAGTAACGTCAATCGGAACTTGGCTGATTGCTTGCTTTCAGGCTTTTTTTATTCATTCATTTGGCCGGGCGGGCATGAAAGTAGGTTGGCCGCGGCTTGCGCTGGAGCCAATCCGCAAAGTGCGCGGCTTGTCTCAAAATCAGGCCTTGTCCTAAGCGGCAGAGCCGCCAAGGACAATTTCACGGCGATCTCACCCCGAATTTCTCCGCTCCAGCCGCTCAACGTTTTAACAGCCGTTTGAGCACTCACGCCAATTGACAAGCTATCGCCAATTGATGAGGAGCCCCGCAATTGACGACCGTGGTTAGTGGTTATCAGCATTAAATTGGTGACACCAGTGCAGTCTGTCTGATGAACAAACCTAGCTCTCAGCGAATCAACTGAATCAGTCGATTTCCAACCATGAATCGTTCAGGAAACGAGTAAAAATGTTCAACCTACGTAAAATGTCTCGACCTCCTAATCCAAATCCGTTGGTTGCGAAATTCGGGGTGAGCTCGCTGTGGGCGCTGTTTTGAGCCAATCCGCAAAGTGCGCGGCTTGTCTCAAAATCAGGCCTTGTCCTAAGCGGCAAAGCCGCCAAGGACAATTTCACGGCGATCTCACCCCGAATTTCTCCGCTCCAGCTGCTCAACGTTATAACAGCCGTTTGAGCACTCACACCGACTAGCCAGCTATCGCCAACTGATGGAGAGCCACGCAATTGACGACCGTGGCTAGTGGTCACAAGCTTTAAATTGGTGACACCAGCGCAGCCTGTCTGATGAACTAAGGCAAGTTCTTGATGAATCAACCGAATCAGTTGGCCTTCACTCAAGTATTGTCTAGGGAGCAGGTAAAGTTGGTCAACCTACACATGATGGTCCGACCAACAAATCCGAATCCGTTGGTGTTGACATACCACCTCAAAAGTGGGCGATTGTTTGACCTCTATCTTGCAAAACCACTTGGACGTGTGGCTCAGCGGTGAGATTATTCTTAGCGATTTATCGCTTAGAATAAGGCTCGATTTGAAGACAAGCCGCTGGGCTTGCGGATTGGCTTCAAACGATGCCCACCGCGTTCCAGCCACGACAAACGTCCTGAGGCGGTTGCGTCTCCACTCAAACCCAGCACACCTAAAATCAAGCGAAGACTCAAAAACTGAACTTAGACCTTCTGCGGTAGCGTGACGGTAAACCGGGCGCCTTGTGGTTGCTGGTCACTGACCGTGATTGTCCCATGATGCTGAGAAACGATCAACTGCGCGATTGCCAGTCCTAAGCCGCTGCCCCCGGTTGCTTTGGAGCGGGAAGCGTCAGCGCGATAAAAGCGATCGAAAATATGGGCCTTGGCGCTATCTGGAATGGTCACGCCGGTGTCACTGACGCTAAATTGTGTGCGACCGTTGATATTCTTTACATTGACTGTGATACTGTCGCCGGTCTGGGTGTATTTTAAGGCGTTATCCAGCAGAATCACCAGCAGTTGCTGGAGTAATTGAGGGTCGCCCTGGAAATCATGGGGTTCGTAGTTCAGTAGGGTCAGAGATTTCTGTTGGCTGGCGGCGATTTCTTGATAAGGCGCCAGAAAATCGTTCCAGAAACTTGCCCCGGAGATTGTTTGCAAGGTCATTGGTAGGGCAGTGGCATCGGCGCGCGCCAAGGTCAACAGGTCGTGGGTGATTTTTTTCAGGCGGGCGGTTTCATTCAGGGCAGTGGCGATCGTTTCCGCCTCGGTTTCAATCTTTTCTTGAGGTTGGGTCAATAAATATTCCAAATTATTCTGGATCACGGTTAGCGGGGTGCGCAGTTCGTGGGCCGCGTCCGCGCTGAAATCCCGTTGGCGTTGCCAGGCGTTGATGATTGGTTTCATGCTGCGACGCGTCAAGAAATAAGCCAAGCCCACTGCCAGTAATTCGCAGATTGCTAAACTCATGACCAACACCAGCCGGAAATTCTTTAGCGCCTGGATCTGAGTATCAATATTTTGGATCAACAGGACATAATGCCCGGCGTAATGGGGTTCAGGGTTGCTGGCGCTGACCTTGACGAGCAAGGTACGGAAGTTGGCGGTTTGCGCCCCGCTAGTCACGCTGGTGGTGACCAATTGGTTTTTCTGGTCTTTGTTCAACTTGATTTTCTTGAAAAAGCGGTAATTCTGCTGACCGAGGAAATCCACATTCGTGATGTTGCCCTGACTGTCAAAAACCAAGGCATTGGCTTGAAACGGAATGCTGGGGGCGTCGGCGGGTTGGGGCGCTCGATTGGAGCGCAGTTGAGTTTGTTGTTGCGTTAAATCTTGGTCCACCGTGCGAAACAAACTGCTTTGGTAGAGGTTCAAGATCACCACTGCCAGAATCGCGAAAATCAAGGTGAAGCTGATCAATTCACTCCAAAATAGCCGTCGTTGCTGGTGTTGACTCACGGGGTCAGTTTTCATCGGCAGGGCCTCCAGGTTGTTCCAGCAGATAGCCAGCGTTGCGGATCGTGCGGATCGTTAGGTTGGCTTGGGCCTGTTTCAGTTTCTTCCGCAGATTGCTGAGGTAGACCTCGACCACGGTTTGTGCCGTGGTCGAATCGAAGCCCCACAAGCGTTCGAAAATCTGCGCCTTGGTCAAAATGATCTTGGGATTTTGCAAAAAGTAAACCAACAGGTCATATTCTTTGCCCGCAAAAGTTAGGTCCGTGGCGCCCACGGTGACCTGGTGGGTTTGCAGATCAACTTGGACGTTTCCTAGGCGCAATTTTTCCACGGTCACATCATGGCCGGAACGCCGCAAAAGTGCCTTGACGCGCATCAACAATTCCTCGCGGTGAAATGGTTTGACCAAATAGTCATCGGCGCCGAGATCAAAGCCTTGAGCCTTGTCAGCCAGCGTGTCTTTGGCGGTTAAAATCAAGACCGGCAGACTCAATTTGTCCTGTTGACGCCAGGCTTTCAAGATCGCGTAGCCGCTTTTGCCTGGGAGCATTAAGTCGAGAATCACCAGATCGAAGGCGCCGGTTTCACCAGCGACTTGGCCGGACAAGCCATTGGTCTCGATTTGGATCGTCGCGTCGTTCTTGAGAAAACGTTGGATGCCCAAAGCCAATTCTTGGTCATCTTCAATTAATAAAATATTGGTCGAGGTCATATTTCTCCTTTTCTGAAACGTGCTCACCACCCCAGTGCTTTCCGCTTAGCTACGCAATTGTTCCGAAAGCGAAACCCGCTTTCAAAACAATTGCTAGGCTAATGCTCAGAAGCTGCCCAGGTCGGCTCGCACTCTTAGAAGTTTCGCAAAATGTTCATGTTTATTTAAGCTGACTTTATGGTTGGCCGGGTAAACTGAAGTCATTCATTAGTTAATCAGTATTTTGTAGTCAGCAGACGATGAATTACGCTTATTTTAGCATAGTTTGCTGAGATGAATGATAAATGAGGTGACAATTTTGGATAGTACAACGCAGCAACACCCGCAAACGCCACAACCAGCGGCGGTCAACAAACAACGCCCAGTGCGCGCGCGTCTGCGGCTTGATTGGTTCTTAGTTGGGATTTTGATCAGCGCGCTCTTTCTTTACGCCTGGAAAATTTGGGAGGCTGGCAGCGCCAATGACTTCTATACCGCGGCCATTGTCAGTATGACCAAAAGTTGGAAGAATTTCTGGTACGCCAGTTTCGATCCAGCGGGATTCATTACGGTTGATAAGCCGCCAGTGGCCTTATGGTTCATGGCGATCAGCGCGAAGATCTTCGGCGTGCACGGCTGGAGTGTCGTCTTGCCATCGGTTCTTTTCGGCGTCGGTTCGGTCTACTTAATGTATCGCTTGGTCCAGCCGAAATTCGGGCGCATCGCCGGTAATCTGGCGGCGCTGACAATGACCTTGACCCCGATCGTGGTGGCCGATTCTCGAACCAATAATATGGACGCCACGTTGATCTTCTTCTTATTATTAGCGCTTTACGTTTTGCAAAAAGCGACCCAGGCCCAACGACCTTGGTTTGTGATGCTCAGTTTCGGCCTGATCGGAGTTGCCTTCAACGTCAAAATGTTGCAGGCCTTTATGATTTTACCGATCATGTATGTTTACTACTGGTTGGCCACGAAGAAGCCTTGGCGGCGAAAGCTGGGGCATTTGGCCCTCGCCACGCTTTCCTTGGTTTTCTTCACCTTATTGTGGCCCTTATCCGTTGATTTGACTAGCGCCAGCGAGCGCCCGTATGAAGGTGGTTCGGAAACCAATTCGGTTTTGGAATTGGCTTTCGGCTATAACGGGACCCAACGCTTGCTGGGACAAACAACCGGTACCGGTGCTCGATTCAGTGGGATGGGTGGCAGTCGTTCAGAAATGGGTGGCGGCCAAACGCCACCGTCTGGCGATGGCACCGCTCAGGCCGGTGGTAACACAGCCGGCGTCAGCGATGGCACCACCGGGAATACGAATAGTGGGAATAATACGCAAGCGGGAACACCACCAGCAGGAACACCGCCAAGTGGTAGTCCTGGAAACAGTAATGGCGCCACTACTGGCAACAGCCAAGGTCAGGGCGGCACGCCGCCATCTGGCACCGCGCCTAGCGGGAATGGCCAGACTGACGGCACCACTAACGGGAATACGACGGCCGGCAACGGCACTGATGGCACGACGACCAATGGCAACACGACCAATGGCAATACGGCCAATGGCAACACGACCAATGGGAACACCACTAATGGTACGACGACGCCCGGCGGCCCTGGTGGTCAGCAAATGAGAACAGGTGGTCCTGGCGGTGGAAACGGTGGCGCAGGTGGGGCCTTCAATATTGGCACCGCGGGACCTTTCCGAATCTTCCAGAAGGCTCTTGGTCAACAGGTTAGTTGGCTGCTGGCCGTCGCGATGGTTGGCTTGATCGGCGCGTTTTATTTCTATCGCCGGCGCAAGAACCGTTGGTACCAAACCACCGCTCGCCAAAATGAAGTGATCCTCTGGGCGGGTTGGTTGATTTTGACTTATGGATTCTTCTCCGTCGCCAGTTTCTTCCACCCTTACTATATGATCATGTTGGCGCCAGCGATCGCCGCGTTAGTCGGCATTGGGTTACCAGCCATTTGGCGGCAATTCTGGGCCAAGCGGAACCACTGGACTTTGGCGCTTTTGCCCTTGGCCATTCTGGTCACCAGTGGGTTACAGGCTTGGTATGTCTATAGCTATTACCCATGGTTAAGCTGGATCTTGTTGCTGGCCGGCGCGACAGCCGTTGCTTTGCTGTTGATCGGTAAGTTCAGTAATTTGAAAAAGAAATTAGTTCCGAGCATTCTGGTATCCAGTACGATCGCGATGGTGATCGCCCCGGCGTGGTGGTCCTTGACGCCAACGCTTTCCGGCGAATCCGCGGCGATTCCTTACGCCAGTCCGTCACTGTTGAGTACGGGGGGTAGTCAGGCAGGTGGGCTTGGTAGCGAAACCGTTAATAGTGGGCTACTCAGTTATCTGCAGAAACATCAAGGCAGCGCGACTTACCTGTTTGCGACGACCGATTCTGGCACAGCTGCCCCTTATATTATCGCTACTGGTGACGCGGTGATGGCCATCGGTGGCTTCAATGGCACCGATCCGGCGATCACGTTGAATCAATTCAAGCAACTGGTCAAATCCGGTCAACTGAAGTATTTCTATGTCGCTGGCAAGAGCAGCAACAATACCATTGTCAAATGGGTCGAGAAGTACGGGAAGCAAGTCGCCGCTAGCAAGTATGGCGGCACGGACACCACCAGCACCAGTCAAAATAGTGGCGCCGGCCAAACTAATGGGACGACCACCGATGATGGGGCGTCGAACGGGACGACTACCATTGATCCTGGCAGTGACGATTCAACGGCGACGACCACGGATACTACGACCACGGACACTACTACCACGACGAAGTTAGCCACAGGCAGCAATGGCCCAACCACGAACAACAATCAAACCACAACGACTCAGCAAGGTGGTCCTGGCGCAGGTCTAGGTGGTGAAAGTGGCACACTATACGACTTAACCGGTATTTTTGACTAAGCTGGCAAGTTCCGGTGGCCATACTTGACCACCTGGCAACTGAGAAAAAAGACGGTGCCCCTAGCTGACGCAGCGGCACCGCAACGAACAATGAAAGGAGTTGTGCTATGACTCAAGAAACGATTTCGATTGTGTTACCTGTGTTCAATGAACATGAAATTTTGCCGACAACGATCCAAACTTTAGAGAATTTCGTCGCGGCGCAGTCACAGAACTATGAATTGATCTTTGTTGATGATGGCTCCAGTGATTACAGCGCCACGATCATTGAACATGCTCGTCAGCATTATGCCAACATCAAGCTGGTGCAGTTTGCTCGGAATTTCGGTCATCAAATCGCGATCACTGCGGGGATCCGCTATGCCAGCGGCGATGCGATCGTCGTGATGGACGCCGATCTGCAAGATCCCCCGGAAGTGATCAACGCGATGATCGCGCAATGGCATCAAGGTTATCAAGTTGTTTATGGCAAACGCGTTCAACGCGATGGCGAAACCTGGTTCAAGAAAACCAGCGCCCATCTTTTCTATCGCTTGCTGGCGCGACTCACCGACGTGGCCATTCCCACAGATACTGGGGATTTCCGCCTGATCGATCGCCAAGTCGCCGAAGTTCTCAAACGAATCAACGAAGATGACCCCTATGTGCGCGGGTTGATCAGTTGGGTTGGTTTTCGGCAAACGGCGGTGAGTTATGAACGCCACGAACGCCTAGCCGGTGAAAGTAAATATCCCCTGCGGAAAATGATCAAATTGGCGCTGGATGGCATCACCTCGTTCTCGGAAGTGCCCTTGAAGTTAGCCACTTGGTTTGGCGGCGGCTTGCTAGGGGGAGGCCTGCTGATCGGACTGATCAATTTATTGACCGGTAACCTTGGCGGCACGGGACTGATTGCCTTCCTACTAGTGAGTCTAAGCGGCTTGATTCTCCTGACCATCGGGGTGTTAGGCGCCTATCTGGGACGCATCTTCACCGCCAGTCGCCAACGGCCATTGTACATTGTGGCCAAGACGGAGGGGTTTCGCCAGAGCAACAGCCACACCCTGACTTGGGAACAACGCCAGATGACCAATTGACACCGACCCACCAAAACACCAAACAAAAACGCTAGCGGCGGCAGCCGTTAGCGCTTTTTGGCAGTTCTGAAATTCGTGATGACGATATTGATCGTTCCGATCAGCTTGGTTGCAATCACTGCAACGCGCCGCTTGGAGCCGGTTCGTTTGCCCGCATGCCGCCGGTCACCTGGTGAACTGACGCTGCGTCATCCTACTCGGCGCTAAGATCACCTAAGATCTTGGTACCGTGCAATTGACGGACGCCTAATTCAGCGGCGATCCGTTCGGCGTTCTCGTTGGTAATGCCACCACCTGGTAAGATCTCAATGCGGCCAGCCGCCAAGGCGATCGTTTGCGCCAGTTGCGCGAAATGTTGGTCGATCGGGGTGTTCAAAGGCCCACCATGGGTCAAAATCCGACTGACACCGTGATCCACCAGCCAGTCGATCGTGGCTTGTTGGCGCTGCACGGGAATCTCATCGAAGGCCATATGCATCACGACTTGTAAGCCGCCCGCCGCGCCAATCAACATCTCCATCGCTTCCGTATCCAAAGCGCGATCGGCGGTCAAGGCGCCGAAAGTGACCGCGTCCACGCCGACTTGTTGAGCGACGAATAAATCCGATTCCATGATTTTCAGTTCCAGATCATTGTAGACGAAATTGCCGCCACGGGGTCTGATCATCGCCACCAAGGGAATCTCTTGTTCATTCAAATAGCGGGCCGCTTCCGCCATCACCCCGTGACTAACGGTGGTACCGCCAACCGCTAAGTTGTCGTTGAGTTCGATTCGTTGAGCGCCAGCCTGAACCGCCGCGGGAATCTGGGTATAGTTTTCAACACAAACCTCTTTTAACACCATTGATCACTCCTTGTTAGAAACCTAGCATCGCTTTCAGTCCGAAGAACGCGATGACGATCACACCCAGCGCGATCCGGTACCAGCCAAATGCTTGGAAATCGTTCTTCTTGATATAGTTGAGTAAGAAACGAATCGACAGGTAGGCAACGACGAAGGAAACCAAGGTTCCGACCAGCAGCACCAACGATTGTTCACCTGTAAAGGAATTCCCCTTTAGGAAATATTTGCCGATTTTCAGCAAGCTGGCGCCGAACATTGTCGGAATGGCCAGGAAAAAGGAGAATTCGGTGCCGACGAAGCGAGAAGTCCCGATCATCATTGCGCCCAGAATCGTCGCACCGGAGCGTGACGTGCCTGGAATCAAGGCCAGAACCTGGAAGAGACCGATAAATAACGCCGTTTTATAGGGCAGCTGATTCAAATCAGTCAGATCACTTTGACGATTCTTGTTGCGCCGTTCGATCAAAATGAACAGAACCCCATAGACAATCAAGGTTGTGGCGATCACTGGCCAAGAGGTCAAATGAGCGTCCATCCAGTCGTTCAAAGGTAGACCCACAATGATCGAAGGGAGGACCGCCACCAGGACCTTCAGCCATAACGTCCAAGTCTGCTGTTTCTCGTGGCTGTTTTTCTTCGGTGAGAAGGGGTTGAGTTTATGGAAGTAGAGCAGGATCACTGCCAGGATCGCGCCGAATTGGATCACGACCATGAACATATTGATGAACGCGGTGGATTCCTTCAGTTTGACAAACTCATTGGCCAAGTATAAATGGCCGGTAGAGCTGATTGGTAGAAATTCGGTGATACCTTCAATGATCCCCAGGATGATAGCTTTCAGAATATTCAACAGGGTAACGTCCCTTCAGTTTTTTTAGATATAGTTGCCGTGCTTAACGGGTGGGCAGGAACAAAACGCAGACACTTTCAGGCGTGTTGATGTCTTGTTGGATCTTCGTCAACAGGCCGGTCGCGGTGTTGCGGCGATAAAGGGTCGTATTATCTGTGTTCTGATTGGCGCAAACTAAGAATTTCTCGGTAGGATCTAAGTTGAAGTCCCGAGGGAAATCACCTTCAGAGCTGATCCGCTGGATTAAATTCAAGTCGCGGCCATCAGCGGTCACCGCGAAAACAGTCAGTGAATTGTGCCCGCGATTCGACGCGTAAAGGAATTTGCCATCACGGCTGATCCGAATCGCCGCGCTCCCATTGAAATCGGTATAATCGTCAGGAATCAATGAGTAGGTGGTGATCAAACTAAAGTGACCATCAGGATGGTAAGCCAAAACCTGGACCTTACTGGAAAGCTCGCCCAGCAAGTAAGCAATCTGCCCATTGGGATTGAAAACCAAGTGCCGTGGACCATAGCCCGCCTCGGTTCGATAGCTGGCAACCTTGGCCAAGTCGCCACTAGGACTGACATCATAGGTAACCAATTCGTCGATCCCCAAATCGCAAACGACTAAACGGTGATCGGGCGCCAGATCGGTGAAATGCACATGGGCGCTATCTTGTTCCGGCCGTGGACCACTGCCGACGTGATTGACCACACTAGCCAGCTCCAAGCCACCGTTGGCCAAGATCCGGTAAACTTGGACCTGACCCTTATGGTAATTAGCGCCGTAAACCAGTTGCCGATCTTCGTCAACCGCCACATAAGCTGGCGGTGCGCCGGCCGACGTGACCCGATTGATCAGCCGCGGCGTTCCACCAGAAAGATCATAGGCGCTAAGTCCGCCTTCTTCGCCTTCCTTAGTGACCGTGTACAAAACTTGGTTCTGGCTAAGCGCCAAGTAAGTCGGCTGGCCCACTTTGATAAAAGCCTGCGGTTCGTCGATTACTGCTTGTTCAGTATCCAAGGTGGCCTCGTAAATACCTTGACCAACGCGACGGGTATAACCGCCGAAGAGAATTTTTTCTTTCATGGTGTACCTCCATAATTTATCAATGTTAGTATAGCATAATCTAACAAACAAGCGGGCTTTTCTCGATGGTGAGTTTTTGTGCGTTGTGCGGTAATGACAAGCATGATGCGCTGGTATGACTGGCAAAAGTAGGTTGGCCGTGGCTTGCGCTGCAAAAGTAGGTTGGCCGCGGCTTGCGCTCTCGCTGTGGGCGCTGTTTTGAGCCAATCCGCAAAGTGCGCGGCTTGTCTCAAAATCAGGCCTTGTCCTAAGCGGCAGAGCCGCCAAGGACAATTTCACGGCGATCTCACCCCGAATTTCTCCGCTCCAGCCGCTCAACGTTTTAGCAGTCGCTTGAGCACTCACGCCAGTTGACAAGCTATGGTCAATTGATGGGGAGCCACGCACTTGACGACCGTGGTTAGTGGTCACAAACTTTAAATTGGTGACACCAGCGCGGTCTGTCTGATGAACTGAGGCGAGTTCTTGATGAAGCAGCCGAATCAGTCGTTTTCCATCCATGGATTGTTACGGAAACGGGTAGAGATATTCAGCCTATGCAAAATATTCCGACCTTTTAATTCAAATCCGTTGGTATTGCAGTACCACCTCCAAAAGTAGGGTGGCCGTGGTTTGCGCTGCGAAATTCGGGGTGAGCTCGCTGTGGGCGTCACTTTGAGCTTTTCGGAAGGGCGCCGAAAATCTCAAAGCTGAGCCTTATTCTAAGCGGCAAAGCCGCTAAGAATAACGACACGGCGATCTCACCCCGAATTTCTCCGCTCCAGCCGCTCAACGTTTTAACAGCCGTTTGAGCACTCACGCCAGCTGGTAAGCTATGGTCAATTGATGGGGAGCCACGCAATTGACGACCGTGGTTAGTGGTTACCAGCTTTGAATTGGTGACACCGGGGCAGTCTGTCTGATGAACTGAGGCAAGTTCTGGATGAATCAGCTGGATCGGTCGTTTTCACTCATGCATCGTTAAGGAAACAAGTAGAGATGTTCAGCCTACACCAAATGTCCCGGCCTCTTGATACAATTCAGTTGATGTTGCTGTACCACCAAAAAAACGGGCAATTGTTTGACCTCTAACTTGCGAAACCACTTCGTCAAATCCTTCGCCTCGATTGCAGATCGGCTCAATTTTGCCTAGCAACCGCCTCAGGACGTGTGGCTCAGCGGTGAAATTGTCCTTTGCGGCTCTGCCGCTTAGGACAAGGCTCGATTTGAAGACAAGCCGCCGGTTTTGCGGATTGGCTTCAAACGACGCCCACCGCGTTCCAGCCACAACAAACGTCCTGAGGCGGTTGCGTCCACATCGAAACCCACCACACCTGCAATTAAGCGCAGGTTCAAGACCAATCCCAGACTTTCGGAATCCGTTGGCATTGCCGTACCACCCCAAAAGTGGGCAATTGTTTGACCTCTATTTTGCAAAACCACTTCGTCAAATCCTTCGCCTCGATTACAGATAGGCTCAATTTTGCCTAGCAACCGGCTGGGACTGCGCGGCTCAGTGGTGAAATTGTCCTTTGCGGCTCTGCCGCTTAGGACAAGGCTCGATTTGAAGACAAGCTGCTGGGCTTGCGGATTGGCTTCAAACGATGCCCACCACGTTCCAGTCCGCAACAGCAGTCCCAGCCGGTTGCGCTCACGTGCAACACCCACCAAAACCCGCAATCAAGCGCAAGCTCAGAAGCAGAACCGAACGTTCGAAATCAGTTCCCGCTCTTGCCAGTTCCGACATCTGGCCAACTGTGCTAGAATGACAGTAACAACATTTCAAAACGAGGTAGGTTTTTGACATGGATATTGAAGCAAAAGTAACAGCAGTCGGTCCCCAAGCGTTGACCAGCGGGGATCCGATGGTGATTCTGTTTAACGAAACAGCCAGCGCGGCCTTGCGCGAAGTGGCGGTGATTCAAACCTTCACCGATCCGACACAGATGCAACACTTGACCCTGAAAGTCGGCGATCGTTTGACAATCGCTGGGCAGGATTATCCCATCAAGAGCGTGGGAGAATTGGTCGATAATAATCTCCGCTCCATCGGACACGTGACGTTGGTCTTTGACGAAGCGGCGCCTATGGGCTTGCAAAACGCGATTCATTTCGCCAAACAGCCCAAACCGGCTTTCAAAGTGGGCACCACGATCATTTATCACTGTTCATTGGCTTGACGCTAAAGGAGGCCACTAATGGCGGCACAGAAATCTGAGAAAAAGAAACCAGGTTCGTGGTTTTATCAGTGGTTTTTAAATAATAAAGTGACCGTGATCCTGATCAACATCTTGCTTTTCTTAGCGGTGATCTGGATTTTTGCTAGTGTTAGCTGGGTCTTTCAGCCGGTGGGGGATTTCCTGGCGGTGGCGTTACCGCCGATTCTGTTGGCGGGCATTCTCTTCTATTTGATCGAGCCATTGGTTGAGCTAGCGGAGCGCCATCTGAAAATCCCGCGGATCTTGACGATCAGTTTGATTTTTGTGGCGGTTTTCGCGTTGATTGTGTGGGGGATCGTTAATTTGATCCCGATCATTCAAAATCAAACCCAACAGATTTTAGACAATTGGCCGCTATATTGGAAGAATATCGAAAACACCACTCGGAAAATCCTGAATGATTCTGAATTTGCCACGGTGCGTGACCAGATCAATCAGCAGTTGCAAAATATTTCCTCAGAATTTACCAAGCAACTTAATAGTAGTATTTCTGGCTGGTTCAGCAATATTGGTTCCGCGGTGGGCGCAGTTACGAATGTTTTGCTGGTTTTGGGGACGGCGCCATTCATCCTCTTCTTCATGTTGAAAGATGGTCCAAAATTCAAAGGCTATTTGCTGAAGTTCGTTCCAACGAAATTTCGCCACTCTACCGGCGAGCTTCTGACGGCCGTGAACTTATCTTTGAGTAATTATATTCGTGGTCAGCTGACTGTCGCGTTCTGGGTCGGTGTGATGTTTTCGGTGGGCTATGCCATCATTGGTCAGAAATACGCCCTGACTTTAGGTGTCTTAGCGGGTTTTCTGAACTTGATTCCTTATCTGGGCTCATTTTTGGCAATCATTCCCGCGTTGATCATCGCAGCTTTCACGAACACTTTCATGGTCATGAAAGTGCTGATTGTTTTCATGATCGAGCAAACGATCGAAAGCCGGGTCGTTTCCCCGTTGGTCGTGGGTAGCAAAATGGAGATGCATCCTGCCACCACGCTGATTTTGTTACTGGCAGCCGGGAAAATGTTCGGCCTGCTTGGCGTCCTTTTAGGGATTCCAACCTACGCGGTAGTGAAGATCCTGGTTTCACGCCTGTTCGATTGGTTCAAAACGGTGACTGGTCTCTATGATGAAGAAGAGCAATTGGGCTTGGTCGCACCGTCAGATGATCCGACCGCTGGCGGAACGCCGCCAACGGCAGAGCAACCGAAGCAAGAGCAGCATTCACCAAAATCATAACCGTTTTTCGGAAAGATTCACGAATTCTTTTCAGAAAATTCACTTTTTTCAGAAATAGGCTTGCCAATACTGAAAAATGCGTGGTATATTAGGTTCAAGGTCGAAGTCGGGCTTTTATCAAGGGTTTCCTTTGCTAAAAGTGACGGTGATGGTCTTACTAATGTAGCTTCTCGCTGTTGAAAAACCGAGGGGCTACATTTTTTTGTTTTCAGAGCGATCCTGGTTGACCGGTGGGGACTTGCAACCTTGATCCGTTAGCCGCGACCAGTGATTTTCAGTGATCAGTTCTGGATCGGGCCCGCTTTTGTCTCCCTGCCAACTATGTTAGAATAAACGTTGAAACTATTTGCTCGAAGTGGTTAACCACGGGCAAATTTTCTGATCAATGGCGTGGGCGCGAAACGGCGCCAACCTGGCCTGACTTGTTGTTCAGGAGAGGTTAGCACCGTGGACGCTTCCAACTTTAACTGTTTTAGCGGTGGTTTGGTCACGAATCGGTGCTAATCCAGGACACGCCAAAATTATCTATATTGAAGGACTTAGAAAATGACAAATCATATTGCTTTGTACCAACCGTTAATGCCAGCGAACACGGGCAATATCGCTCGGACTTGCGCGGCGACGGATACCGTTTTGCACTTGATCAAACCCCTGGGATTCCAAACTGATGATAAACATTTGAAGCGGGCGGGACTGGACTATTGGGACAAAGTTCGCCTAGTTTATCATGACGATCTGGCCGCGTTTCTGGCTACTGTGCCAGAAATGAAACGTTTGTATTTGATTACTAAATTTTCTGACCGGGTGTACAGCGAACCTGATTTCTCCGATATTTCGCTGGATCATTATTTCTTGTTTGGTAAAGAAACCACCGGTCTGCCAGAGGACTTCATGCGCGAACATCAGCAGAATTGTTTACGGATCCCGATGACTGATAATGTTCGGGCGCTGAATTTGTCGAATACGGCGGCGCTGGTGATTTATGAAGCCTTGCGTCAGCAGCGTTTCACTGGCTTGGAGCTGACCCATCAGTATCCGCATGATAAATTGAAATAGATTTCGTGAAGGCAAGCGCGGGCAGGCGAGTGCAGGTGTTAAGCCGGTCAAGCCGGTCCCTGCTTAGTTTGCCTGACTCAAAGCGCGGGGTATCACGAGTTTAGAAAGCACAGGAGGGAGTTTGGTAGCATGGCGAAACGTAAAGGCAAACGGCGCCAGTCACGGCGTAAGAAAAAATCAAATCTAACCATGAATATCGTGGGGCTGGTCTTCACGCTGTTCGCTGTTTTGGCGATTTTTCGCTGGGGGTTCTTGGGGAATCTGTTTGCTAACACCTTCCGCTTGTTTGTCGGGGACACTTATTTGATCGCGGCAGTGGTCTTTGGGATGACTGGACTATACATGTTGGTTCTGGGACATTTTCCCGACCGAATCCCGGCTCAACGCTTGTGGGGCATGATCTTGGTCTATTTGAGTAACCTGATTTTAAGCGCGACGATTCTGTTTCAGCATAACGCGATCCATGGTCAATTTCTGAAAGTGATCTGGAGTTTACTAGAGGCTGACTTTCGCCGCGGGCGTGTGACCCAATCTGTTGGTGGTGGCTTGCTGGGGACGGCTGCCTATAGCGCGACTTACTTCTTGGCCAGCAATTGGGGAACCATTATTTTCGCAATTATTATGATGATTGCTGGTTTGATGCTGTTCACCAATTTGCCATTCCAAGATCTTGTGCTGGGTTTGCAGAAAATACTAGGTTGGCTTCAACACGCTTTTCAAAAAATGGTTGCGGGTATTCGCGGGTTTCATCAACGGTTCTTTCAATCCGAGTCTGATCATGTGACAGCATCTAGTGCCAGTGAACCAAAACAATCCAGTTCGACGCCAGCGGCCACTGCGGCAGCGGATCAAACTGCGGCACCGACCCCACCACTGGACAAAAGTCAGGCGTCGGTGGATGCCATGATGGCGACGCCCTTTACGACCAGCAGCGCGGCGACCAATGACACCGCCGCGCCGGATCCAACATCGACGTTGGCGACGGACCCGGGCCCAGCGACTGATGACACCGATTTGCCGCGCCCGCACGATGGCTTTGATGTTCATTTTACGCCGACCGGTGGGGTGGTGGAACACGCGGCGACGGCGGCCTCCGCGGTTGCGCCAACTAGCGCGATCAAGCCGACCAAGCCGGTCAGTGTACCAGAACCGGAGCCGCAACCTGATTATGATCATTATCAGTTACCGACGACTTCGCTGCTCAGCGTGATTCCCCCGACGGATCAGTCTGGTGAATTAGCGTTGATCCAGAAAAATCGGACCACGTTGGATCAGACTTTTCGCAGTTTTGGGGTGGATGTTCAGATCATTCACGCTGATCTGGGGCCGACGGTGACGAAATATGAAGTCAAACCCGGTTTAGGCGTCAAGGTCAATAAAATCGTCAATTTAGCTGACGATTTGGCCTTAGCCTTGGCCGCCAAGGATATTCGGATCGAGGCGCCGATCCCGGGGAAACCTTATGTTGGGATCGAAGTGCCAAATCGCACGATTGCCACCGTCTCTTTCCGCGAAGTGATCGAAAAGCAGCAACGCCGACCGGAAAAGGTTTTGGAGGTGCCCCTAGGCAAATCCGTCACAGGCGAAATTGTTAGCGCGGATCTGACCAAGATGCCCCATTTGCTGATTGCTGGATCCACAGGATCAGGGAAATCGGTGATGATCAACGTCATCATTACCAGTATTTTAATGCACGCGCGGCCAGATCAAGTCAAATTGATGTTGATCGATCCGAAGATGGTGGAACTCTCCGTCTACAACGACATTCCCCATTTGCTGTTGCCAGTCGTGACTGAACCGAAAAAGGCGGCCAACGCGTTGAACAAGGCGGTCAGCGAGATGGAGGACCGTTACCAACGCTTTGAAGCCGCTGGTGTTCGTGACATTAAGGAATACAATACCAAGGTTCATCAGAATAACAGTGATAAGGCGAATCCGGTCATGACAGAAATGCCTTATTTAGTGATCGTGATCGACGAATTGGCGGATTTGATGATGGTCGCTGGCAATGAGGTCGAAACTTCGATCGTGCGGTTGGCCCAGAAAGCCAGGGCGGCCGGTGTGCATCTGATCATCGCCACACAGCGCCCATCCGTGGATGTGATCACGGGCTTGATCAAGGCCAATATTCCCTCACGAATGGCTTTCGCGGTGTCCAGTGGGATCGACTCACGGACGATTTTGGACATGAACGGCGCCGAGAAGTTATTAGGGCGTGGGGATATGATGTACGCGCCCTTGGGCTTATCGAAACCCGTGCGGGTGCAAGGCGCCTTTATTTCCAGTCAAGATGTGGAAACAATCAGTGATTTCGTCAAAAATCAGCAAGATGCTGAGTACGATGAAGAGTTGATTGCCCACGTCAATGATGTGAGCGATGATAGCCAACAGAATGAACACGACGAGCACTTCGCTGAGGCGGTGGCCTATGTGATCCAAGAAGATAAGGCCAGCACTTCCATGGTGCAGCGACGGTTTCGGATCGGTTACAATCGGGCGGCATTGATCGTGGAAGACATGGAACAAATGGGTGTCGTCGGTCCATCCGAAGGCAGTAAGGGACGCAAAGTGATTTGGACCATGGCCAATTACCAGCAGTTTATGGCGGCTGAGGGTCCGGCGGATGGCTCGGCTTACTTGTCTTAAGTTGTTTTTGCGGTGAGTTTTAGAATCGAGTCTTTGTATTCGACTTTTTGCAGTCAGTCATCGCATTCATTTTTTATATTTGGCTCTCGTATCGTGTCTGGGCATCAAGTCTTTCCATTTAGTTTTTTGCCGGGCGTTATTTATATTGAGCCCTGGAATATCGGGCCCTAGAACCAAGGTTTAGAACCCGTGCCTAGGCGTGGCGACGTTGGTGGCGCCAGTTAACCGCCTCAAGCTCATTTTCAAAAAAAGTATCAGCGAATTCGGCCGTTGCGGCGACCCCGTTGTTATGGCGGTGGTCGCTTGATTAAATTAAGATCGAGGTTGTTGTGTGATAGTTTCTCTTAAACCTGGGGTCCAATTGACTTGGACCACTACAACTAAATTTCAAACCAATGCGATCGAATGCCATTTCCTGCAGGGCATCGATCAGGCTAATTTCGGTGAGCTTAATTTGTTGAGCCGAATTTTAAGCAGTGGGTGTCAACGTTATCCCCATAGTGAGGAGCTCAGCGCGGCTTTGGCGGCTGGGTACGGCGCGGATCTGCAGATCAGTAATCGACCATTGGGGCAGTGGCATGACTTGATGTTTCGGCTGACCTTTGTGGAACCGCAAGCTGGTGGTGGCAATTGGCAAACTTGCTTGGCGCTGTTGCATGAGGTGATTTTCAAATCCCTCTTGAATACAGACCAAGCGGCGACCGCTTTTCAAGTCGAGAAAAGAGCGCTGATCAGTGAATTGCGTGATCTGCAAACGGATAATGGCTTCCAGGCCTTTTGCCAAACGAAAGCGGCTTTCTTTGTTGAGCCTACGTTTGCCAGCCAATTACAGTCGCCGTCGGTAGGGACACTGGCGGAGGTGGCAGCGGTGGATCTGGCGCGGATGCGTCAGTTGTATCGGGAAATTTTGGCGCAATGGCCGGTGCGGATCATGGGGCTATCGGCGTTGACTTTGCCTGAGGTGCAAGCGCAGTTGACGGCGGCTTTACCGTTTAGCGCCCGGAAGACTACGGCGGTGACCTTGCCGTTAGTTGTGCCGCAACAAGTTCGACCATTGCAACGCCGCGAATTACCGATTGCCGGGGCGCAGAGTCGGTTGTGCCTCGCATACATGGCGCCAACGCCATTAGTGCAGCAGCAACGGGACAACCTGCTGGTCCTGGGCCAAGTATTGGGTGGCAGTGAGCAGTCACTGTTATTTCAACAGGTGCGAGAAGAGCAGGGGCTAGTCTATGACATTAGCGCTTATTTCGATTTCACCTTAGGCTGGCTGCTGGTGGATGCTGGGGTGGCCGGTTCGCAATTGGACCAGGTGGCAAGCTTGGTCAGCGCCGCGCTCCAACAAGTGGCGGCTGGGGCAACGCCGGCGACCTTAGTTGGCTTGGTCCAAGATAATCTGATCCAGCGCCGTCGTCTGGTGGGGGATTCCCCGCAACGGCTGCTCAACCGGCAATTGAATCGCGTACTTCAGCCCCAATCATTGCGTTCCGACGCGGATTTTGCGGCGGCCTTACGCGCGATCACACCGGCGACTTTGGCGGCCAGTGTGGGTCAACTGAATTTACAAGTGGTGACCAAATTGATTGGCCAAGGAGAGGAGGAAGGCGATGAAAACGATGCAACTGAGTAATGGCTTGATGATCGATTTGATTGATAAGCCCGGCTATCTCAGTCAATTTGGCTTGGTGATGGTTGATTTCGGGGCGATCGATCGCCAAGCGGTCTGGCAGCAGCAACAATGGCAGTTTCCCGCCGGCACCGCGCACTTTCTTGAACACCAGCTGTTTAATAAAGCAAGTGGTGACATCAGTGAACGTTTCGCCGTCAATCAAGCGGAAACCAATGCTTTCACCACGCCTTCCAAGACCGCTTACTATTTTGCTGGCGCCGGGCAACTGGCCGAGAATTTAGACCTGCTAGGCGAATTGGTGGCGCAACCCTACTTCACCGCGGCCAACGTTGAGAAAGAGCGCGGCATTATCACGCAAGAACTGAATATGTATCGGGATCAGCCTGATTGGGCCTTGGTGATGGGCATCATGGCCCGACTTTACCCGCAGGAACCGATCGCGGAAGACGTTGGTGGCACGCCTGCCGCTTTAGCTCAGATCACGCCGGAATTGTTGTTGGCTGCCCACCACTGCTTCTATCAACCACAACGGATGCGTGTCAGTGTGGTTGCTGATCTCAGTCGGGTGGACTTGCCCCATTATTTCGCGGCGGCCTCAGTTTGGCAAAACCTGGGCCAGCTGCCCGCCCCAGCGCTGCGGGCGCCGAAGTTGGCTCCGTTGGCACGGGAGCAGGTGCCCACGGATAGTGTCGATGGTCCCACCAAAATTGCCCTAGGCTTTCGTGGTCAGCCATTGACTTCAAGTTTAGCGGCCATGACATTGCAAGTTGCCCTGGAGTTGGTTTTGACCACTTTATTCGGTGAAACGGCGAAACAATGGCGGCAATGGCGCGACGCCGGATTGGTGGATGACAGTTTCCAGTTCACGACTACGGTTGAACGGGCCTTCAATTACGTTTTATTGACCACTAACACCCCGCGACCGGCGGAATGCTTGGCGACGTTGCGGCAAGCGATCTTAACACCAGCAACCGTTGATGTGGCTGCTTTTGAGTTGGCGCGCAAGGAAATGCTTGGTAATGTGATGTTCAGTCAAGATAATTTGGAAAATCTCGGGGTCGAGGCCGCAGAATTAGGCTTTTACCACTGGGATTCCTGGGCCTTACGTGAGTATTTACAGACGGTCACGGTGGAACAAGCTTGGCAACAGGTGCGTCAATTCTTTGCGACCAGCAAAATGGCGGATTATCAAGTTATTGGAGATGACCAGGACTGATGGCAGACACAGCATATAAAGGGCGGGCCGTTGTTTTCGGCGCCTCGGGGAATATTGGCGGGGCGATTTGTCGCCAGTTGGCCGCCGCGGGTTGGTCCGTGACCATGCAGGCCTTTAAACACCAGGACGTGGTGCTGGGATTGATCAAGGAATTGAGCCGCGCTTACCCGCAACAGGATTTTCAGAGTTTTATCTGCGATCTGACCCGACCTGTGGCGCCTGATTTTTGGCAAACCCGGGGGGATTTCCAGGCCTTGGTGTTTGCGCAAGGGACGACGGATTATCAACTCTTTAGTAGCTTGTCCCGTGACCAGATCCAACGGATGTTCCAATTGCACTTATTGACACCGATGCAATTGATCCAACAGGCAGAGGCGAAACTTCTCCAACAGGAGCATGGTCGGATTGTCTTTGTGGGGTCGATCTATGGCGGGGTCGGTAGCGCGATGGAAGTGAGTTATAGTACCGTCAAGGGCGCTCAGTCTAGTTTCGCCAACGCTTACGCTCGGGAAGTGGCCGGCAGTGGGCTGACCGTCAATGTGGTGGCCCCTGGCGCAGTAGCCACGGCGATGAATGCCGATTTTTCTGACCAGGAGTTGGCCGATCTGCGGCAGGAGATTCCGCTGGGACGTTTAGCACAACCGGAAGAAATTGCGCTATGGGTCACCAATTTGGTGGCGCCGCAAGCGGATTATTTAACGGGGCAAACGCTGTACGTTGATGGCGGTTGGTTAAGGTGAAATATTAAGGAATCTTAATAGGTCTAATATTGAGAGTATGATATAATAATAACGATAATAGCTGGTGGTGAAGAAAGCGATGGACGAAGTAGGAAAGAAGTTAAAGAGTGCCCGGATCGAAAAGGGGTACACTTTAGATGATCTGCAACAGATCACCAAAATCCAAAAGCGATATTTGATTGCAATCGAGGACGGTAATTTTGATCAATTGCCGGGTGATTTTTATGTGCGTGCTTTCATTAAACAGTACGCCGAAACGGTCGGTCTGGACAGTCATGAGTTGCTAGATGAATTCAGTGACACGATTCCAGAAACCCAACCGCAAGACTACGTTGAAAATTCGATCGAGAACAAAAAGCGGACATTACACGATGAAACCAATTCGTTTGGCTATTGGTTACGTAATAATCTGGGCAAAATCATCATTGGTGTGGTGATCGTGATCGTGGTCGCCAGCTTGTATTTCTTTGCGGTTCGCGCGGCCAATCAACGCAAGACCCAGATTCCAGATGAGAGTTCTGCCTTGACCTCATCGACCAAGAGTAAGCAAAGTAGCAAAAAAGCCAGTTCAGAGAGTGCTGCCAAGTCTAGCTCCAAAGCGAAGGAATCGAGTCGCTCCAGTGAGAGCTCTGCCAAGAAAGACGAATTGAAAGTCACCGAAAACGGAACCAACGCCTTTACCGTTACCGGCTTGGAGACAACTGCGGATAACAAGCTGACTTTAGGTGCGTCTGGAAGTTCGGCTTGGGTCCAAGTCACGTTCCCCAGTGACACCAGTAGTAATTGGCAAAGTGTGTTGACCGACGGCGGGACCCATGAGCTGACGATTCCAGCTGGAACCACAACGTTCACATTGCAAAGTGGGAACACACCTTCAACGACTTTAAAAATCAATGATACAACCGTTTCGTTACCAACGGGTACTTCGGTTGTTCAGACCTTTACCTTTACGGTGCAGGCGACAAGTGATGATTCAAGTTCCAGTAGCGTTACTGAATAATAGTTGGGGTGGTTTTGTGGCATGAATTTACCAAATAAGTTAACTGTTTTTCGGATTATTTTGATTCCGGTATTCATTATTTTACTCGTTTTTAATTGGCCATGGGGACAAGTTAGTTTAGTTGGTTCGGTGATTCCGTTGCAGCAGTTTATCGCGGCCATTGTTTTCATTGTGGCGTCATTGACGGACTTGTTGGATGGTAAGATTGCCCGCAAGCACCATTTGGTCACTAACTTCGGTAAGTTCGCCGATCCGTTGGCGGATAAAATGCTGGTGATGACCGCGTTCATTTTCCTGGTTTCTTTGGGCAAAGTCCCGGCCTGGGTGGCAGCAATCATTATTTGTCGCGAGCTGGCGGTGACTGGCCTGCGCTTGCTGATCGTGGAGCAAGATGGCCAAGTGATGGCTGCAGCGATGCCTGGCAAGATCAAAACAACTACTCAGATGTTGTCGATTGTTTTCTTACTCTTGAATGATATTTTCTTTGCGGGGATCCATTTTCCGATTGGCACGGTGCTCCTGTATATCTGCCTGTTTTTCACGATTTATTCAGGGGTCGATTACTTCGTCCAAAATCGCAATGTGTTTCAAGATACCAATGACTAATTAATAATGACTGAAAACGACAGGCTGTGGCAGATGCGCACCCTGTTCGTTTTTTTATTTCAAGATTTTTCGGGAAAATAGGTTGAGTTGGCGTACTTTAGGAGGTAGCAGCTTGAAAGCAGAAATCATTGCAGTTGGCACCGAAATTTTATTGGGTGAAATCGTGAATACGAATGCGCAGACAGTGGCGCAATTACTGGCTCGCCTAGGCATTACCGCCCAATATCAAACGGTAGTTGGCGATAACCCGCAGCGATTGACAGAGGTGATCACCACCGCTGAACAACGCAGTCAGGTGATTTTTTTGATTGGCGGTTTAGGGCCGACGCCGGATGATTTGACCAAGCAAACGCTAGCAACACATTTGCAGATCAAGTTGGCTCAGGATCCCCAGGCCGTGGCGAAGTTGGTGGCGTGGCATCAGCAGAAGCAGCAGCCAATGCCGGCAAATAACTTGGCCCAGGCCGAATATTTAGCTGGGGGTGAGCCTTTGACCAACGAAATTGGGTTGGCGGTGGGCAGTTACCTGAAGACGGAAGCTCATGCCTATTTTATTTTGCCAGGACCGCCACGGGAATTTGGTCCGATGTTGCGCCAACAGGTTCAGCCGCGATTAAGTCAGCTTCTAGGGCGTCAACAAGTGATCGTTTCGGAAATGGCGCGTTTCTTCGGGATCGGTGAATCGCTAATGGCCGAGCAACTTCAAGATTTGATCGCGACACAAACAAATCCCACCCTCGCGACCTATTTGAAACATTTTGAGGTTGGGGTGCGGATCACCGCTGCTGCAGAGAGCCAGGCTGCGGCCGAAGCACTGATCGCTCCGGTGTTGCAAGAGGTTAAACGCCGCCTCGCGCCATATTACGTTGGCCTAGGGGAGGAGCGGACACTGCCGGAGGAGGTCTTGACCCTGTTGCGGCGTCGACAAGCAACGGTCACGGCGGCCGAAAGCTTGACCGGTGGTGCCTTTCAAGCTCTATTAACCGGATTGGCGGGTGCCTCTAATGTGTTCCCCGGTGGTTGGGTGACTTATGCCAATCAGGTAAAGGCACAATTGCTGGGAATTGATCCGCAGCTGATCGCAACGGCGGGTGTTGTTAGTGCCCCGGTGGCGCAAGCGATGGCCGAACAAGCTCGACAATTGCTGGATACCGATTTCGCGTTGGGGTTCACCGGCGTGGCTGGACCGGATTCGTTGGAGGGTCAGCCGGTCGGGACGACCTTCATTGGGTTGGCCGAACGTGATCGACCCACGCAAGTGATCGAGTGTCATTTCGCCGGTGTCCGGAATGAGATTCGACAGCGCGCTGCGTTGAGTGGGTTCAAGTTACTTTATGATCGGTTACAACAGTGAATTAGAACATTTGTTCGCATTTTTCTTGATTTTTGACACGATTATCTGTAAAATTGTAGTTGTGACTAAGCGGATGCTTAGAAGGAGGACATATGGCTAAAGACGAGCGACAGGCGGCCCTAGATGCCGCACTTAAGAAAATTGAAAAGAACTTCGGTAAAGGCGCCATCATGCGGATGGGGGACAAGGTTGACACGCAGATCCAAACCGTATCGACTGGTTCGCTGGCTTTAGACCATGCGCTTGGTGTTGGCGGGTATCCCCGTGGCCGGATCGTGGAAATTTACGGACCAGAAAGTTCCGGTAAAACCACTGTCGCCCTTCATGCGGTGGCAGAAGTACAGAAGCAGGGTGGCACGGCGGCCTATATTGACGCGGAAAACGCGATGGATCCTGCTTATGCAACGGCGCTGGGTGTCAACATCGACGAATTGCTACTTTCGCAGCCGGATACCGGTGAGCAGGGGTTGGAAATTGCGGATGCCTTGGTAACCAGTGGCGCTGTGGATATTGTTGTGGTTGACTCGGTCGCTGCGCTAGTACCTCGAGCCGAAATCGAAGGCGAGATGGGCGATGCTCACGTTGGTCTGCAAGCACGTTTGATGTCGCAGGCCTTGCGGAAGTTGTCAGGCTCAATCAACAAAACGAAAACAATTGCCTTATTTATCAATCAAATCCGGGAAAAAGTCGGAATTATGTTTGGTAATCCAGAAACCACTCCTGGTGGCCGGGCGCTTAAGTTCTATGCGACGATCCGCTTAGAGGTTCGTCGAGCAGAGCAGATCAAGAACGGGACCGACATCATTGGGAACCGGACCAAGATCAAGGTTGTTAAGAACAAAGTTGCGCCGCCATTTAAAGTGGCTGAAGTCGATATCATGTACGGTCAAGGGATCTCGCGGAATGGCGAATTACTGGATATGGCGGCCGACAAGGATATTATCAAGAAGAGCGGCTCTTGGTATTCTTACCACGATGAGCGCATTGGTCAAGGACGGGAAAATGCTAAGCAATACTTGACCGATCATCCCGAGATGGAGACCGAAGTCCGCCATCTGGTCCGGGTCAGCTACGATATGGACCAAGATAGTGCCGCCGGTGAAACTGATTCGGTTGATGAAACAGTTTTGCCAATTGATAAAGAATAGGCGTTACGACGCTATAACGGTCGGCTGCGAGAATCAAGTCAACGCTGGATCCCTCAACGATTCAATTGACTCACCAGGGGTTTTCGCTAGACGCGTTCTGTGTCAGCACAAGTAGATTCATGCGTTATAACGGCGTTCCATCGATGGCTCGCTGGCTTGAAACCAGTTGTTAAACGATTGTTTAGTTGGTGTGATCATTCAAATGATCACGCCTTTTTTGTTGCAGGCCGTTGTTCTCAGGCGTCTAGGAATCACGATTACCGCTGAGAAACTTGGCTACCAATTGTTAAAATAAATGAGTAAAGCCAGCAGCTTCGATTGACACACTATCCGCTAACGTCTAGAATAGAAAGTGTGTAATCAATCTAAAATTTAACATCTTTAAAAATTACGTTTAGTATTTTTTGATGATGCGGAGGTGGATAGTATGGATAAAATGGGTCCTAGCCTACCGGTAATCCTCGTAATCGCATTCATCATGTTGGCACTTGGTGTTATTGTTGGCTATTTGATTCGTAAGGGAACTTACGAGGAGCAATTAAAGGAAGCTCAGGGAACAGCTGAGGATATTTTAGCCAGGGCCAAAAAAGAAGCAGAGACTGCAAAAAAAGCAGCATTGGTGGAAGCACGGGATGAGAGTCATCGTTATCGTGCTGAAATCGAAAATGAATTGAAGCAACGACGCAACGAAGTTCAACGTTCAGAAAATCGCGTGGTTCAGCGGGAAGAGACGCTGGATCGGAAAGATGATGCGCTAGATAAGAAAGAAGCCAATCTTGATGATCATGAGGCTCGCTTGAATAATCGGCAGGCTAAAATCGAGCAACAAGAGGTCAAAGCGCAAAGTTTAGTGGATGAACAAGCAACCGAGTTAGAACGGATCGCCGCCCTCACGAAGACTGATGCACGTCATGAGATTCTTGATGAATTGAATGGCCAGTTGGTTCATGAACGTGCGGTTCAAATCCGAGAAAGCGAAGCCGATGCAAGACGCGAAGCAGACAAGAAGGCGAAGAGCCTAGTTGTTGATGCGATCCAACGCAGTGCGGCTGATTTAGTCACGGAGAATACTGTGACGGTTGTCAACCTCCCTAACGATGAAATGAAAGGGCGTATTATTGGGCGTGAAGGCCGAAATATCCGAACTTTGGAGACTTTGACCGGGATCGATCTGATTATTGATGATACCCCAGAGACTGTCGTTTTAAGTGGTTTTGACCCCATCAGACGGGAAATTGCCCGTTTGGCATTGGAGAAGTTGATTCAAGATGGGCGGATTCATCCGGCGCGCATTGAAGAAATGGTGGAGAAGGCTCGCAAAGAAATGGATGAGCGCATCCGCGATTTAGGTGAACAGGCTATTTTTGAGCTGGGCATTCATTCGATGCATCCGGATCTGATCAAGATCGTCGGGCGGCTTCATTTCCGGACCAGTTATGGTCAAAATGTGTTAAACCACTCCATCGAAGTGGCGAAATTATCTGGAGTTCTTGCTTCTGAACTTGGTGAAGACGTAAATTTAGCGAAACGCGCAGGATTATTACACGATATTGGTAAGGCAATCGACCATGAAGTCGAAGGATCTCATGTTGAGATCGGCGTCGAATTAACGACGAAGTATCATGAACCAGAAGTGGTGATCAATACCATCGCTTCGCACCACGGAGACGTAGAACCAACCTCAGCGATCGCGGTTTTGGTCGCGGCGGCAGATGCCATTTCAGCTGCTCGTCCTGGGGCCCGTTCAGAATCATTGGAGAATTACATTCATCGCTTGGAGAAGTTGGAGAATATTACCAAGACCTTCCCCGGTGTGGATCACAGTTTTGCGATCCAGGCTGGTCGTGAAGTGCGGGTAGTCGTGAAGCCAACCGAGATTTCTGATGATCAATCCGTGATTCTAGCACGGAACATCCGTAATAAAATTGAAAATGAATTAGAATATCCTGGTCATATCAAAGTGACCGTGATTCGCGAAACGAGAACCATTGAATATGCAAAATAGCCGGTTACCGGCTATTTTTTTGTTGCTGTTTTTTCTTGACTGAAATTTAATCGAAATAAAATGTTAAACTAGCGGTAACCGTTGTATAATAGTTGTTACTGAGTGAGAAAGCGAGCTTATCAATGTTTAGGATTATTGTTAAACTTTTTCTAACTATGATCATTGCGGCGGTGATCACACCGTTTGTTCGGCGGATCGCGTTTGTCTTAGGGGCGGTGGATAATCCCAACGCGCGACGGGTCAATAAAAAACCAATGCCAACAATGGGCGGCTTGGCGATTTTTATTGCCTTTAATTTTGCTGTCTTCGTGTTGTTGCGCCAGCAATTCCCGACCCACGAGCTTCTCGGGATCACGATGGGTGAGTGTGTGATCGTGTTGACCGGGATGATCGACGATATTGATGAATTATCACCGAAGAAGAAAATGTTAGGCATTATTATTGCTGGTATCGTTGTTTATTTTGTTGGTGGCGTGCGGATGGATCTGGTCTCCTTACCGTTGATCGGCACGTTCCATCTGGGTTGGGCCAGCTTCCCGATCACGATTTTCTGGATCATGGCGATCACCAACGCCGTTAACTTGATCGACGGGTTGGATGGCTTGGCGACAGGCGTCTCGATCATTGCGCTGTTTACCATGGGGGTGATGGCGTATTTCTTCCTATCCGTTGCCAACACCTATGTGGCCATCATGATTTTCGCGTTGGTTGCTGCTTTGATCGGCTTCTTGCCCCACAATTTCCACCCGGCGAAGATTTTCCTTGGGGATACCGGGGCGCTTTTTATCGGTTTTATGATCGCGGTCTTGTCGCTTAAGGGTTTGAAAAATGTCACCTTCATTACGTTGGTGATTCCCGTGATTATTCTCGGCGTGCCGATCACCGATACTGTTTACGCGATGTTGCGCCGATTATTAAATAAGCGGCCGATTTCGGAAGCCGATAAACACCATTTGCATCACCGTTTGATGCAGTTAGGCCTGTCGCATCGCCAAACAGTTCTGGTTATCTACGGCTTAGCCTTGATTTTCTCCTTTATCGCGTTACTTTATCCATTGTCGTCCTTGTGGGGCAATATTTTATTGACGATCGCGGTTTTGGTGGGGCTGGAACTATTCGTGGAAGTGATCGGTTTGGTTGGCGAGGATCGCCAGCCGTTACTGCGTGCAATCAGGCGTCTTGTTAAGAAGATGGAACGGCATTCTGATACCCCAGAGAACTAGGTCTGTTGGCTCCCGGTCGTGGCAGGCGCAGTCTGATTTATGCGGTGACAGTTTGAGACATAGATGTCTCCACTTAATCTAAAAACCCTCAAGCCAAACTTAGCGGCTAAGGGGCAAAAGAAATTATCGATGCAAAAGAAAACGTAGCCCGCGGCGGCTACGTTATTTTTTTGCAGTGAGGGGGACTTCGCGAAACGAGGTTTGTAACTGTTCAACTTGAACTTGCCCTCGCAGCCAATCTTCGATCTGCGCCATTTGGGCAGTGGCGGTTTGCTGGTCCAGCCAGATCGTTAGGCTGACTTGATCGGTATAATCACTGGCAGCCACCTGGATCTGGGCGCGCTGTAATTGGTTCTGTAAATAATCCAAGTCACTATAAGCAAACGTCAACCGATAGGCCGTTTGCTCGATTCCTTGGACCAAACCAGCGGCGTTGATCGCGGCGGTGGTTGCTTGACCATAAGCACGGATCAAGCCGCCAGCGCCAAGTTTGATTCCCCCAAAATAGCGGGTCACAACACAGAGGAGGTTATTTAAATTTTCCTGTTGGAGGACATTCAGAATCGGCGAGCCGGCCGTGCCGCTTGGCTCACCATCATCACTAAGTCGCTGGATTTCATTAGCGAAGCCTAATTGATAGGCGAAACAATTATGGGTGGCCTTATGTTGCGCTTGGCGGACTTCCTGCAATTTAGCTTGAGCTTGGTCCTCGGTTTCGACACGAAAAACTTGACCAATGAAGCGCGATTTCTTGATTAGAAGTTCTGCCTGCGCGTTTTGCGCGATTGTCCGATAAGTTTCGATGAAAATCAATTCCTTTGCGTAATTAGTTAGGGTGATGGCGATGATGAAAGTGTGTGAGCAGAGTGAAGCAGAAGCTGCCTTGGTCCAGCAGTGGGGCTGGCTCCTGGCCGGTCGGCAATTATTACTGGAGACACTGCCCCAGGAATTGCAAGTGGCGCTTAAGGAGCTGGGCGCCACCGGGCAACAAATTCAGTTGGTTCCCGGAGCTTTTGCCCAAGGATCACGGTGGTATTGTCAGCGGTGTGGTAGTCGCTTGCGAACCGATCAACGGTTACCAAGTGGTCAACTTTATTGTACCGCTTGTTTAGCGTTGGGTCGAGTTTGCCAAAACAGTCAATTGGTCCGCTTTCCCAGCGCGAATCATTTTTCTGTGCAGACGCCGGTGTTAACGTGGACAGGCAAATTAACGCCGCAGCAAGAAAAGCTGACCCAGTCTTTGCTGGCTGGTTATCAACAAGGGGCGTCGGTGCAACTGTTGTGGGCGGTGACAGGCGCAGGCAAGACGGAAATTACATTTAAGCTGATTACGGACTATTTAGCCCGGGGGTTACGAGTGGGTTTTGTCTCGCCGCGGGTGGACGTTTGTAATGAGATCTATCCCCGTTTGCAGCAAGCGTTCGCGCGGACGGCGATGGGCCTTCATCATGGACAAGCGAAGCCAGTGCCGCAAGCGGAACAGTTAGTGGTCGCCACGATCCATCAGTTGGTCCGTTATTATCAAGCCTTTGATCTCTTGATTGTGGATGAGGTCGATGCCTTTCCCTATGTTGGCGATCCCATGTTGGAGCGGGTGATGCGCCAGGCGGTCCAGCCTACGGGGCAACGGCTCTATTTGAGCGCGACGCCGCCGGCTGCCATGCGGCGCGCGGCGCGGCGTGGACAACTGCCCCTACATTATTTGGCCCGTCGCTTTCACGGACGCCCTTTAGTCCAGCCCCGGGTCGTTTTCGGGCAAGTCTTTCAACAAGATCAGTGGACCGGGCGTCTGCGCCGACTGTTAGCGCCTTGGTTGGGGCGCCAACGACGCATCTTGATTTTCGTGCCGCAAGCCGCTAGTTTGCCCCGTTATTTGGCTGCCTTACAACGGGCTTTTCCTAGTGTTCAAGCGCAAACTGTCCACGCCCAAGATCCCCTGCGCTTGGAAAAAGTCGCTGACTTTCGCGGCGGTTCGGGGCAAGTCTTATTGACGACGACGATTTTGGAGCGGGGCGTGACTTTGCCCCATGTGGATGTGCTGGTTTTGGCGGCGGATCATCCTAACTTCAATGTGGCCAGTTTGGTTCAGATTGCCGGTCGGGTAGGGCGGGCACCCACGAATCAAGGGGATCAGGTGGTCTTCTATTGTCAATATGAGAGTTGGGCGATCAGTCAGGCGTGCCATCAAATCAAGCAACTGAATCGTCGTGGTGGCTTCTGATGGCCGTTTGTTTGTTGTGCGGCCAGTCGTTCACGCCGCGGTATTCGTTGAAGCAATTGTTAGTGGATCGGCATTGGTATTTGGATCGACTTTGCCCTCTTTGTTTTCGCGGATTTCAGCCCCTTGACCGCCGCCACGCCTGTCCCCAGTGCGGGCGCCTTTCTGAACAGGGGCAACGCTGTTATGACTGTCAACGCTGGGCTTTAACGGCAGAGCTCCTGACCAACCGGGCTTTGTTTACCTATAATGAGGCGATGCAGGCCTATTTTCAACAGTATAAAGGGGTCGGGGATTATCGCTTGCGGTTGGTTTTCGCCGGGCATTTGCAGGCGGCTTTCACGGCGTTGCCCCGTCAGACGCTGATCATCCCGATCCCCACCAGTCCCAGTCATTGGACCCAACGCCAATTCGATCCGGTGCTAGGACTGATCGAATCGGTTTGCCGGCCGGACCGACGTTTAGCCAGTCAAGAACAATTGCAGCATCAGGCGCAGCTGACGCGGCAAGAGCGTTTGGTGAGCCCACAACACTTTTATTGTCCGCAGCCTTGCCCTAGCGCCGACCAACAACGCCCCGTCTTATTAGTCGATGACATCTATACCACTGGGCGCACTTTGCGTCATGGACAGGCGGCCTTACGCCAGGCTGGTTATCAGGGGGAGATCACCTCATTGACAGTGGCGCGGTGAAGGGCTTCTGTTTCTTTTTTATGATTTTTACAGTCTTTTCATTGTTAAATGGTAAGCGCTTCGATATAATAAAGGTGAGCCAATCATTATCATTGGCTACTGATGTAACTTGAAAGGAGCGAACGACTATGTTATCGTTCAATGTTCGTGGTGAAAATATCGAGGTTACCGAGGCAATTCGGAGTTACGTGGAGAAACGATTAAGCAAGTTAGATAAATATTTTGAAGAGCCTGCTGATTCAATTGCCCATGTTAACCTAAAAGTTTACACAGATAAGACCGCAAAAGTCGAAGTGACGATTCCACTTCCCTATTTAGTTTTGCGGGCTGAAGAAACATCTCCTGACATGTATGCCAGTGTCGATCTGGTCACAGATAAGCTTGAACGGCAGATTCGCAAGTACAAGACAAAAATCAATCGCAAGAGCCGGGAAAAGGGAATCAAGAACTTTGAGTTGACTGGTCCCGCTAATGGCGCAATCGATGTTCCTGAACAAGCACCAAAGGTTAAAGATGAGATGGTTGTCGTGCGCACCAAGCGGTTAGCGTTGAAACCAATGGATTCAGAAGAAGCAATTTTACAAATGAATATGCTTGGCCATAATTTCTTTATTTTTGAAGATGCTGAAACCAATGGCACTAGTATTGTTTATCGTCGTCGCGACGGTCGTTTCGGTTTGATCGAAACTGACGAATAGCGAGTGGACAATTGATTAGATTTGATTGAAATGGTCGCGCGGTTGCGCGGCCATTTTTCTTAGTGTCTTTAGACCCAGTTGAGCCCGCGAAGCGCGCGAAACAAAAAACCACCCGCTATGCGGGTGGATAACAATAGGGTTATACCAAAACGCCCTCCCAAGATATAGAATGGAGGTGTTCAAAGCCAAACCATTCAAAATTGAAGGAGGACGTCAGTAATGGCGAATAAACTCAACAGCCTTGCACATACCAAATGGCTGTGCAAATACCATATCGTATTCACTCCAAAGGATAGAAGAAAAATCATCTATAATCAATATCGACGTGACTTGCAAGAAGACATTCGATTGTTATGCCAGTATAAAGGTGTCAAAATTCTTGAAGGTCATATGATGCCAGACCATGTCCATTTGCTGGTCAGTATTCCACCGAAATTAAGTGTATCTAGCTTTATGGGATATTTGAAGGGAAAATCAGCATTAATGATGTTTGACCAGCATGCAAATTTGAAATATAAATTTGGTAATCGACACTTTTGGTCCGAGGGATATTATGTTAGTACAGTGGGTCTAAATGAATCAACCATTAAGAAGTATATTCAAGATCAAGAGAAACATGATCAAGCAGTCGATAAATTAAGTGTCCGCGAGTATTCTGACCCTTTCAAGGGTCAAGGTAAGTAGTACAAACACCGCTTAAAGCGGTGGCAAAAGTGACAAACGCAGTTTGGCTTTGAATTATAAAAGCCAGCGCCTTGAGACGCTGGCCAGTACATAGGGCTTATAGCCCTGGAGCAAACCACCCGTTTTACGGGTGGTTATGATAATGGAGCGCTGTTTGCGGCGTTGGGTGGGATGGTTAGCGCCGCCGGAATCAGTCCAAGCCATGATCGGCTGACTGTCACCCTGAACGAGGCCAGTGGGACGCCAGCTGTAGGAAACGTCTTTGCAAATCCGGCTAAAATAACTTGCTGGCGATTGCCCCTTTTTTTATGCAGCGTTTTTGGTTACAATGAAGATAATGCAGTTTGGCATCGATGATGGGAATCAAACGAGTGGGGAACTTGCTTGTTTATTTAAATCAATCTATTCACACGCAGGTCTTTTAATGATAAAATAGATTGAATACTGTCAAATGACAACTAGAATTCGATTGACAGGAGAGGAATTCTGATTTATGGCGAATATGTTAAAGAGATGGATCGAAAGTGATAAGCGTGAGGTTGCTCGGATGGGCAAGATCGCTGATAAGGTCGAAGCTTACGCTGACCAGTTCGCTGAACTTTCCGATGAAGAATTACAAGGTAAAACAGAGAAATTCAAGGCGCAGGTGGCTGGTGGCGCGACCCTTGATCAAATTCTGCCCGAGGCGTTCGCGGTGGTCCGCGAAGGTTCACGGCGGGTTTTGGGCTTGTATCCATTTAGAGTCCAGATCATTGGCGGAATCACCTTACATGAAGGTAATATCGCCGAAATGAAAACCGGTGAAGGTAAAACTTTGACGGCGACCATGCCAGTTTACTTGAACGCGCTGGCTGGTAAAGGTGTTCACGTTGTCACGGTCAATGAATACTTATCAAGTCGTGACGCGGAAGAAATGGGCGAACTCTATCATTGGTTGGGCTTAAGCGTTGGCTTGAACCTGAACAGCAAGAACACCGATGAGAAGCGGGATGCATACAATTGTGATATCACTTATTCCACGAACAGCGAACTTGGGTTTGACTATTTGCGGGATAACATGGTGGTCTACAAGGAACAAATGGTTCAGCGGCCGCTGAATTACGCGATCGTCGATGAGGTCGATTCGATTTTGATCGATGAGGCGCGGACACCGTTGATCATTTCCGGTCAGGCCACAGGTACGACGGCGATGTATGTCCGGACCGATCGTTTCGTCAAGACTTTGAAAGAAGACGACGATTATAAGATCGATTGGCAGACCAAGTCGATTGCCTTGACTGAACAGGGTATCCAAAAGGGCGAAGCTTATTTTGGCACCAAGAACCTTTATGACATTGACAATACCGTGCTGAACCACCATTTGGATCAGGCTTTGCGGGCGAACTATGTCATGTTACGTGATGTGGATTACGTGGTCCAAGATAACAAAGTCCTGATCGTTGACCAATTTACTGGTCGGGTCATGGATGGACGTCGTTATTCTGATGGGTTGCATCAGGCAATCGAAGCCAAAGAAGGGGTCAAGATCGAAGAAGAATCCCAAACCATGGCCAACATTACTTATCAGAACTACTTCCGGATGTACAACAAGCTTGCCGGAATGACCGGGACGGCCAAGACCGAAGAAGAAGAATTCCGTGAGATCTACAATATGGATGTCATTTCGATTCCAACTAACCGGCCGGTGATCCGGGTGGATCATTCTGATTTGCTTTACCCTTCATTGAAGAGTAAATTCAACGCGGTCGTTGGTGATATCAAGCAACGTCACGATAAAGGTCAACCGATTTTGGTCGGGACTGTCGCCGTTGAATCTTCTGAATTATTGTCCCACTTATTAGATCAAGAACACATTCCTCATGCGGTCTTAAACGCTAAGAACCACAAGAGAGAAGCGGAAATCATTATGAACGCGGGTCAACGTGGCGCGGTGACGATCGCGACCAACATGGCTGGGCGGGGGACCGATATTAAATTGGGACCTGGCGTGGTTGAATTAGGTGGTTTGTGCGTGATCGGGACCGAACGCCATGAGTCGCGGCGGATCGATAATCAGCTGCGGGGCCGTTCTGGTCGTCAAGGCGATCCTGGTGTCACCCAATTTTATCTGTCCTTACAAGATGATTTGATGAAGCGGTTTGGTTCCGAACGAATCAAGGCCTTCCTTGATCGCTTAAATGTTACCGAAGACGAGCAGGTGATCCAATCACGGATGATCACACGTCAAGTCGAGAGCGCGCAGAAGCGGGTCGAAGGGAACAACTACGATACGCGGAAGAACACGTTGCAGTATGATGATGTGATGCGGCAACAGCGTGAAGTCATTTATCAGCAACGGCAACAAGTGATTTCGGCAACGGATAGTTTGCAGGATGTGATTCTGCCAATGATGAAGCGGACTGTGAGCCATCAGGTCGATATGCATACGCAAGGGGCGCAAAGCGAATGGAATCTGCAAGCTTTGTATGATTACGCTTTGGCCAACTTGGTCAGCGATAAGCAATTGAAGCTGGCCGACCTTGAAGGCAAATCAGTGGAACAATTGAAGCAATTGTTGACTGACTTCGTTGAAGCTAATTACCAGGACAAGAAAGAAAAGCTGGTTGATCCTAGCCAAATGCTGGAATTCGAAAAAGTCGTTGTGCTACGGGTCGTGGATGATCATTGGACTCAGCATATTGATGAAATGGATCAATTACGGCAATCCATTGGATTACGTGGTTATGGCCAAATGAATCCGTTGGTTGAATACCAAGAAGAAGGTTATCGCATGTTTGAAGAGATGATCTCCGATATTGATTTCGATGCGACGCGTTTATTCATGAAGGCAGAGATTCGTCAAAATATTCGGCGTTAAAGTCGGAAAACATAGAGAAGGACGCTGAACAAAATGAAGTAATTTTGGCGGCGTCTTTTTCTTTATCGAAGGTTGCGAAAGGGTGTTTAAAATGGAATTCGCTGAAATGCGCCATGCGCTGGAAGACGCGCAAACAAAGATCAATCAATTTAGGGGGTCTCTTTGACTTAGATGGCCTCGCCGAGGGAATCGCGGCAAACGAAGATGAAATGAGTCGACCTGATTTCTGGGAGGATTCCGAAAAAGCCCAAAAAGTCATCGATGATAACAATAATTTAAAGGAAAAGTATGACAATTTTAATCAGTTAGTTACAATGGCGGACAATATTTCTGTTACGCTAGAGTTATTGCAAGAAGGACCAGACGCGGAGTTACAAACGGAAGTGGAAGCCGATTTGGTCCAACTGCAAAAACAACTACAGGATTATGAGTTGAACCTTTTGCTTGCGGAGCCCTATGACAGTAGCAACGCGATCTTAGAAATCCATCCTGGCGCTGGCGGCACCGAGTCCCAAGACTGGGGCGCGATGTTGTTGCGGATGTATCAGCGCTGGGCCGCCGCCCATCATTTCGGCGTGGAAATGGCCGATTATCAGCCAGGCGATGAAGCCGGGTTGAAGAGCGTGACCCTAATTATCAAGGGGCATAACGCTTATGGCATGCTGCGCTCTGAAAATGGAGTCCATCGGCTGGTGCGGATCTCGCCGTTTGATTCTGCCGGTCGGCGGCACACGTCGTTCGCGTCGGTGGAGATCATGCCGGAATTAGATCGCTCGATCAAGGTCGACATTAGTCCCGATGACTTGCGCGTCGACGTTTTTCGATCGAGTGGCGCTGGTGGTCAGCATATCAACAAAACCTCTTCCGCCGTGCGGCTCACTCATTTACCTACGGGGATCGTGGTGAGTTCGCAAGCCCAACGTTCGCAATTGCAGAACCGAGAAACGGCGATGGCAATGCTGGAGGCCAAGTTGTACCAACGGGAACAAGAAGAACAACGCCAAAAAGAAGCGGCGATCAAGGGTGAGCAGCCGGAAATCGGTTGGGGTTCACAGATTCGTTCTTATGTTTTTCACCCTTACACCATGGTCAAGGATCACCGCACCAACTATGAGACCGGTAATGGTCAAGCAGTGATGGATGGCGATCTCGATGGCTTCATTTATAGCTATTTGCAATGGCAATTACAACGAAAAAATCCGAAATAGAAACTTTGAGGTGACAAAATGCTTAAGCTTTTAAATGTTGAGAAACGCTACGACAATGGCGTCTCGGCTTTAAAAAATGTAACGCTGACCGTCGAACAAGGCGAATTTGTCTATTTAGTTGGACATAGTGGCGCCGGTAAATCGACGTTGATCAAGCTCATGTACCGTGAGCTGGTGCCAACCAGTGGCTTCATTCAAATCAACAACTTCGATCTGCGCCAAATGAAAGAGCGACAAGTGCCTCAATTGCGGCGAACACTAGGGGTCGTGTTCCAGGACTTCAAATTGTTGCCGAAAATGACCGTCGGCGAGAATATCGGCTACGCCCTCCAAGTTATCGGGAAAAGCGATTCCGAAATCAAAGAAGCGGTCGAGCAAGTTTTGAACGATGTGGGGTTGGAAAAACAGGCCGACCATTTTCCTAATGAGTTATCCGGGGGTCAGCAGCAGCGGGTCGCGATCGCCCGGGCTATTGTCAATCGGCCGAAAATCCTGATCGCTGACGAACCGACGGGGAACTTGGATCCTCAAACAACTGAAGGCATTATGGATATTTTGCAACGCATCAATAATCGCGGGACAACGATCATTATGGCAACCCATAACCAACAAATCGTTGATGAATTACCCCATCGTGTGATTGAGATCTCTGAAGGTCAAATCATTCGTGACGAACAAGGAGGACAATACACACATGAATTGGACAACAATCAAACGACATCTACGCGATAGTCTGCGGAGCCTGCAACGTAACGGCTGGATGGCTTTCGCGGCGATCAGTGGGGTCGCCGTAACGATTCTGTTGGTGGGGATCTCCTTAGCCGTCGTCTTTAACGTGACCAAGCTGTCTCATGACGTGGAAAGCGATGTTCGGGTCCATGTTCTGGTCGAGCCCAAGACCACCGCGGCGCAAAAGGATCAACTGGAAACGAAATTAAAGGCGCTGCAAGGTGTGACCAAGGTGACTTATTCTTCCAAGGCCAATGAATTGAAGAAAGTTGTCAGCCAGTATGGTGATTCTTTCAAAATGTTCGGCGGCGATGATAATCCTTTGAATGATGTTTATACCATCAAGGCGACTGATCCGGAACAAACCGTGGCGATCGCGAAGAAAGCCACCAAATTGAAGCACGTCGCCAAAGCGAATTATGGTGGCGATGAAGCTAAGAAATTGTTCCGCACGATGGATAGTGTCCGCAATTACGGCATGGGCTTTTCCGTTCTTTTACTGATCGTGGCGATTTTCTTGATTGCGAACACGATTCGAATCACGATCCTGTCGCGGCATAATGAAATCGAGATCATGCGTTTAGTTGGGGCGACTCGCTGGTACATTCGCTGGCCATTTATTCTGGAAGGCGCATGGACTGGCTTGCTAGGAGCGATCGTGCCGTTGGTGATCATTGATCTTGGCTATGCCAATGTTTTCCGCGCGGTCGGGCGGCAATTGGCGACCTCCGGCTACAGTTTGATGACACCAGGTCAATTGATCTGGCCGTTGAACTTAACGCTGGTTTTAGTGGCCATGTTGATCGGGGCTTTCGGCGCCGCCATCTCCATGCGTCGTTTCTTGAAAGTCTAGGACTCTTACCGCAAGTAGCGTTTTTACTTGAAGTCCGCCGCTATTTTTAAGATCGGCTAGGTTGCAGTTGCTGTTGAATCTATCATTGAATAGATCATTAAAATCTATCACTGAATAGCTCATTGAATAGATCATAAAATGGGTCTAGAATTTTCGGGGTCATTAAAGTGGATTTTTAAATAGATCATTCAAAAAAACCAAGTTAAAAAGTCTGTTCGCGCTGGCGCTCAGGCTTTTTTTCGTGGATGCGGCGCCGGGGCTCCCGGGAGATTTGCTGGAATTGAGAACCGCATTCAACTTTTACGGCAGAAAATGCTATACTTAAATCAGTAGATTAGCTAGAAAGCGCTGACTCGATTAGACATTACTTGGGGAACGTGGGGTTATTTATGGTGAAAATCTTGGTCGTTGATGATGAGGTCGCGATCCAGCAATTGATCAGCTACAACCTGGAACAAGTTGGTTATCAAGTTGCGACTGCCGGTGATGGGGCAAGCGCCTACCAACTGGCTGTGGCCGAAGAGTTTGATTGTATTGTTTTAGATTTGATGCTACCGAAAATGGACGGGATCGAAGTGACCAAACGCTTGCGTCAGGCCGAGGTCCAAACACCGATCATTATGTTGACGGCCCGTCATGAGGAAGCTGACAAAATCATCGGTTTGGAACTCGGCGCGGATGATTATATGACGAAGCCGTTTAGTCCCAGGGAGTTGCTGGCGCGGATCAAGGCGATCCGGCGGCGCGTCCAGGTGACGACGGCGCCGTTGACCGGCGATGAAGTTGTTTTCGCGGAAACCACCTGGCAAACTGGGGAAAGTTTCGTGATCCGGGCGGGTGAACGGCTGCATTTGACCCGTAAGGAATTTGAGTTATTGACCTATCTGGTGCAACACCGCGGTAAAGTGATCTCACGGCAGCAGATCATGACCAATGTTTGGCAGACCCATGAAGCCATTATGAGTCGGATGGTGGATATGCAGATCAGCCATTTACGAGATAAAATCGAACCAGATCCAAAACACCCAACGTTTTTGTTGACGGTGCGAGGGTTTGGTTATCGTTTGGAGGTTACGAAAGTTGAAGCATAAACAGAAATTACGCTGGTTGATTGTCGGAATTTGCGCGCTCATTTTTTATCTTGCCTTCTTTTTCATGGGCAATCATTTCATTCAGAGTAACCAAAAGGAACAGGTCAAAGCCCTGGGACAGGATTATCAGGATGCTCTCTTGGGTCAGGCCAAGGCCCAAACGTTGAAGCGCTGGCAACGAAATTATCAAGTTGAAGTGGTTGATTTGCCGGTCACCGGCACGTCTGAGTTGGCCAAGGTCGCCCAAAACGTGGCGAAACATAATTTGGTCAATACCGGCGCGCCTTATTTGAAGGTGGAGTATCGGCAACAGCGGTATTTGTTGTACTTGATTAGTGACAGTGTTTCTAAGCAAAACGAGGCGATGCTGGTGCAACCGCTGGCCGGTATTTGGTCCGATTTCCGCGGGCTTTGGGTGACTTTTTCGCTACTTTATTGGCTGTTGATCGCCGCCTTTTTCTGGTTGATGTGGCAACACCAAAAAAGTGTACGCCGTAAACTAGGCTTATTGAGCCACAATGTGGTGGCAATCACTCAGCAGCAAGAACCAGAACCAGTCCTTTTTACCGCCGACGATCCTTTCTTCCCTTTAGGTAACCAATTGAAGGATTTGAGCCAGATCCGCGATCAACAATTGTTGGCGGCCCAACTTCATGAGAAGAGTTTCCGTTCCCTGATCAACAATCTGCCCTTAGGCGTGATGCTGCTTGATCGCGATGGTCGCGTGGAAATGGCCAATCAAGCGGTGGCGACGATTTTGAATGTAGCGAGAATCGACAGCGCCTCGGAGAATTATGTGGATTATGTCAAAACTTATGCCCTCAGTCGCATGATCGAGCACGCGCTGCGGCAGCCAACGGTCAAGCGTCATCAGCGCCGGGATATTCAGTTGGTTGGCGATGACGGTCGTTTTGTGGAAGCCGATGTGATCTCTTTGATCGGCGATGAAGCGGAACTGAATGATATGCGGGTTTTGGTGATGCTGTACGATTTGACCGAGATCAAGCAAAATGAACAGATGCAACTGGACTTTGTCGCCAATGCCAGCCACGAGTTGCGCACTCCGGTGACCGTGATCGCCGGATATGCGGAAACATTGTTGGCCGGCGCGCAACATGATTCGCTCAAATCGCGGGAGTTTATCCAAACGATTGCCGAACAGGCTCATCATTTGGAGGAGTTGATCCACGATATCTTGTTGCTCTCCCGGGCCGATCAAGACATGCCGATCAAATGGCAGACGGTCAATTTGGAGCAAGTCGCGCAACAAACAATCAAAGTTTTACAAGACCCAATCAAGGCTAAACAATTGAAAGTTAATCTAGATGTGGCGCAATACACGGGTCCGATTCTGTCGGATGAAGTGAAGTTGGAACAGATCATCAAGAATTTGGTGACCAACGCGGTCCGTTACAATCGGGAACAGGGCGAAATCACGATTGCCTTGGCGACGACGGCGACCGCCACCACGATCAAGGTGCGTGATACCGGGATCGGACTGACAACGGAGGATCAGACACGGATCTTCGAACGCTTTTATCGGGCCGATCACGCTCATAACGCTACGGAGAAGGGCACCGGCTTGGGCTTGGCGATTGTCGCCAATTTGGTCGATCAGCTCAATGGTCAGGTGACCGTGCAAAGCCAGTTAGGGGTCGGTTCCACGTTTATCGTGACCTTACCAGTCAACCACGTTGAATAATTTACCTAAAATTTACAAGGAACGTGATTATCTGTTACATTGGCCTCGTATACTAGTTAGGTAGTTAACTTGGAGGACTTAAACTTGAAGAAAAAATGGCTCTACTTGCTAGGCCTGCCAGCCTTGACCTTAATGCTGACGGCTTGCGAATTCAAGCAAACCGGACAGTCGATCACCGCCGTCGGCTCCTCGGCGTTACAACCGTTAGTCGAAGCGGCGGGGGATGAATTTACTAAAGAGAACAGTGGCGAATTTATCAACGTTCAAGGTGGCGGGTCCGGGACCGGATTATCGCAGATCCAATCGGGTTCAGTGGAAATCGGCAATTCCGATTTGTATGCCAGCCAGAAAAGCGGGATCGACGCCAGTAAACTGGTTGATCATAAAGTGGCGGTTGTCGGGGTCACCCCGGTAATCAATCCTAAATTGAAATTGACAAATTTGAGCATCGCGGAGTTGGCTAAGATTTTCTCCGGGGACATCACGAATTGGCAACAATTGGGGGGACCTGATCAGACCATTGTGGTGATCAATCGGGCACAAGGTTCGGGCACGCGCGATACCTTTGAACGCTGGGTCATGAAGGGACAAACCTCAATGCAGGCTCAGGAACAGGATTCAACCGGAATGGTGCGCCAGATCGTGGCTTCCACCCCGGGCGCGATCAGTTACATGGCCTTTCCCTACGTTGATAAAACAATCAAAACCATTAAAGTGGACGGGGTGAGTCCAACTTCGGCCAATGTGACGACCAACAAGTGGCAGATCTGGTCCTATGAGCATATGTACACCAATGGCCAACCGACTGGTCTGACCAAACGCTTCATGGCTTACGTGCTGTCGGACAAGATCCAACAGAAGGTCGTCGCGGAAATGGGTTATATTCCCGTCAACGACATGAAGGTCAGCCGGACATTGAAAGGAAAGGTGGCGAAAATCAACTCATGAAAAATGATGAAATTCGTGCGAGTTTGTTGAAACGCTCGCGGGCAACTAAAAACGAACGCTTTGGCAAGATTTTGACCGGGTTGTGTATCGCGATTATCTTGACCGTCGTCTTGGCGATCTTCTACTTCGTCGCCTCAAAAGGGTTGGCGACATTCTTTAAAGATAAGGTCAATCTTTGGAAATTTCTGACCGGGACCGTCTGGAACCCAGGCACCACCGACGCGCAAGGCAACCCTCAAGTCGGAGCGCTGCCTATGATCGTGGGCTCTTTCGGCGTTACTTTCTTAGCGGCGATCGTCGCGACGCCTTTCGCCATTGGCGCGGCTGTCTTTATGACCGAGATCTCGCCGAAAGTCGGCAAGAAAGTCTTACAGCCCGTGATCGAATTGCTGGTGGGGATTCCTTCCGTTGTTTATGGGTTCATTGGCTTGTCCGTCGTGGTTCCTTTTGTGCGGCGGACCTTTGGGGGTAGCGGCTTTGGCATCTTGTCCGGGACCTTTGTCTTGTTCGTCATGATCTTGCCCACAGTCACGTCCATGACCATCGACGCTTTGAACGCGGTCCCGCGAAATTATCGTGAGGCGTCCTTAGCACTGGGCGCGACCCGCTGGCAAACGATTTATAAAGTGGTATTGCGGGCGTCAACTTCGGGCATTATCACCGCGGTTGTTTTCGGGATGTCCCGGGCTTTTGGTGAGGCGCTAGCCGTCCAAATGGTAATTGGGAACGCGATGTTACTACCAAGTAACTTGATTTCGCCAGCGTCCACCTTGACGTCAGTTTTGACCATGGGCATGGGGAACTCAGTGATGGGCACCTTAAGTAATAACGCGCTGTGGTCCTTGGCCTTGTTGCTATTGATCATGCCGTTAGTCTTTAACCTCATTATTCGGCGAATTGCCAAGAAGGGAGCGATGCATCGATGACACCACGTAAATGGGATAAAGTGGCGACAACCATGTTGTACCTGATTTCGGGATTCATCATTGTCGTACTCGCTTTCTTACTCCTCTATATTTTGATTTCTGGTTTGCCCCATGTGACTTGGAAATTCATTACCGGCCGCTCAAGCTCGTTCGCCGCTGGTGGTGGGATCGGCATCCAGCTGTTCAACTCCTTGTATTTATTGATTCTCTCCATGTTGATCTCAATTCCGCTATCTTTAGGCGCCGGCATTTATCTCTCTGAATACGCGCCGAAAAATTGGCTGACTGATTTGATCCGCAACATGATCGAAATCCTAAGCTCCTTACCATCCGTTGTCGTGGGCTTATTCGGCTTTCTGGTGTTTTCGATCAACATGAAATTAGGCTTCTCGATCCTTTCCGGAGCCTTGGCCTTGACTGTTTTCAACCTGCCTTTATTGACGCGAAAAGTTGAAGATTCTTTACAAGCGGTCCATTACACGCAACGTGAAGCGGGTTACGCATTAGGCTTGTCCCGCTGGGAAACCGTGACGCACGTGGTGGTTCCGGCAGCGTTACCTGGGATTCTGACGGGGATGATCCTCGGCGCTGGCCGGGTCTTCGGTGAGGCGGCCGCGCTGATTTATACGGCTGGCCAAAGTTCACCGCCACTAGACTTCAGCAATTGGAACCCAACTTATATTGCCAGCCCCCTGAATCCATTGCGCTCCGCCGAAACATTGGCGGTCCATATCTGGAAGATCAACTCAGAAGGCATCATTCCTGACGCCAGCGCGGTGTCCGCCGGTTCATCGGCAATCTTGATCTTATTCGTTTTGTTATTTAATTTTGCGGCTCGGTACTTCGGCAACAAATTGTATCGCCATTTGACGGGCGCAAGGGAGCGAGGTTAAGCATGGAAAAATATGATCGTTCCCAACGTTATTTGAAAGAATTGGATGATGGTCAACATGAAATCGCCTTGTCCACGGATGATCTGCACGTTTCTTACGGAACGAAAGAAGCGATTCACGGGGTTTCCCTGGCTTTTGAGCGTTTTAAGATCACCGCGTTGATCGGCGCCTCTGGTTCGGGGAAATCCACTTATCTGCGTTCGTTGAATCGAATGAATGATAATATATTCGGAACCAAGGTCACTGGCAAAATCATGTACCGCGGGCTGGACGTGAACAGCAACGACATTGATGTTTATGAAATGCGGAAGCATATTGGCATGGTGTTCCAGCAGCCCAATCCTTTCGCCAAATCGATCTATGACAACATCACCTTCGCGCCGAAACGCCATGGTGAACGGCGCAAGGCCGCTTTGGATGAGATGGTGGAAACGACCTTGAAACAGGCGGGCTTGTGGGAACAGGTCAAAGATGATCTGCACCAAAGCGCCTTGGCGTTATCCGGTGGTCAGCAGCAGCGACTTTGTATTGCCCGGGCCATCGCGATGCAACCGGACATTCTTTTGCTAGATGAACCGGCCAGTGTTTTGGACCCGATTTCGACCGCCACCGTTGAGGACACGCTACTGCAATTGAAGGAACATTATACGATCATTATCGTGACTCACAATATGCAGCAAGCTGGACGGATCAGCGATTACACCGCCTTTTTCCATTTGGGCGACGCGCTGGAATACGATGAGACCCGGAAGATCTTCACCCGACCGAAAATCAAGGCCACTGAAGATTATGTCTCCGGACATTTCGGCTAAAAAGGAGTTTGAGCATGGCAGAAAACAAAAATGTGATCACTGTTCAAGATCTCCATTTGTATTACGGACAGCTTGAGGCCCTGCGTGGGGTCTCCATCGATTTCCGTAAAAACGAGATCACGGCGGTCATTGGGCCGTCTGGCTGCGGCAAGTCGAGTCTCTTGAAAACCATTAATCGGTTGAATGACCTGATTCCCAATGTGACGGTGACCGGTACGGTCAAACTGAATGACCAAGATATTTACGCGCCCAGCATGGACGCGGTGGAATTACGCAAACAAGTGGGGATGCTGTTCCAACAGCCTAACCCTTTCCCCTTTTCGATCTATGATAATGTTATTTATGGCCTGCGGATCTCAGGTGAGAAGAATAAGCAAGTTTTGGATGAAGCGGTGGAGCGTAGTTTGCAAGCCGCCGCGATTTGGGATGAAGTGAAGGACCGGTTGCACGAGAATGCGATGGGTCTATCTGGTGGTCAACAACAGCGGATTTGTATTGCCCGCGCTTTGGCGACGCGGCCGAAAGTTCTGCTGATGGATGAACCGACCAGCGCGCTGGATCCAATTTCCAGTAGTGAGATCGAACGAACCATGTTAGAATTGAAAAATGATTATAGTATTGTCATTGTGACCCGGAATATGCAACAAGCTTCCCGAATGTCTGATCGGACCGCCTTTTTCTTACAAGGTGAGTTGATCGAATACGGTCAGACGCGAGATATTTTCCTACAGCCGCAACAGAAAGAAACGGAAGATTATATTTCCGGACGCTTTGGCTAGTTGAGATCATGACAATTAAGAATGAATAGTGAGGTAAAGTGAATGTTCAGAAGAAATTTTGAAGATGAGTTGAATGATCTCCACGTCCGTTTCTCAGAAATGGGAATGATGGTCAATGAAGCGATCTATAAATCCGTCAATGCCTTTATCAATCATGATAAAACGCTAGCCAAGGAAGTGATTGAGGCCGACGCGCGCATCAACCAGCGTGAAGTCGATCTGGAGAAACGTTCCTTCGAAATGATTGCCCTGCAACAACCTGTGACTGGTGATCTGCGGATGATCGTCACGGTGATGAAGGCCAGTTCCGATCTGGAACGCATGGGTGATCACGCGGTCAGTATCGCCAAGTCAACGATTCGGGTCAAGGGCAATGTCCGTGTTCCTGAAATTGAACAAACCTTGGCGGAAATGGCGACCAAGGTCAAGCAAATGGTCGAAGAAGTTCTGGACGCTTACGTCAAGGCAGACATGAAACGGGCTCGGGAAATCGCGTTGGAAGACAAAAACATCGACGCCTTCTCCGGCAAAGTTTACAAAATGTGCCTGAAACAAATGCAATCCGACCCCGATACCATCGTTGGTAGCATGGATTACATGTTGGTTGACAGCTATTTGGAACGGATCGGCGATTACGTGACCAACATCTGTGAATGGATCGTTTACCTAGAAACCGGGAAATTGGTGGAATTAAATGCCAATGCCAAAGAGGACAACATCTTCTAAAATGAATTTTATGAAACAGACTGGGCTTGCTTGGTCTGTTTTTTCATTGCTTTCGCGATCATATGCGTTAGTGCGACGCCTTGCTAGTGGCCAAGGTGGATCTGTTTTAAATGGATTTGCTGGTTTGCGCTGATTTTTCAGAGATTTTCCGCAAAAGCGGCGGGAACGCTGGTCTTTTTTTCTGAAAATAGTATACTAGAAGGCATAACGTTTGAGGAGGAGACCAATTTTTGTCTAAAGAATGCGATCCCATGCATGAGCACTTACTGATCGGCTTTTTGCTGACCATGGCCGGCGGGGCATTGGACGCTTACTCATATCTCAATCATGGCCAAGTTTTTGCGGGACTACAAACCGGTAACGTGATTTTGTTGACGCTGCATTTGGCGCAGGGTCATCTGGAAATGCTGGGGCGTTATTTGTTTCCCTTGCTGGCCTTTTTCATCGGTGTTTTCGCGACGGTCTCGATTGAACACCACTTTGACAAGAATGATCGCTTTCTTTGGCAACACATTGTCCTGATCGTGGAAATCATCGGGCTGATCATTGTGGCGTTTGTCAGCCCCCATCTCAAGAATATTTGGGTCACCTGCTTGATTTCATTGATCGCCTCGATTCAATATCAAACTTTCAGAAAAGTTCGCGGCCGTCCTTTTGCCACCACCATGACGACTGGAAATTTACGAAATACCGCCGTGTTTCTCTGGCTGGCTCTCCTGAAAAAGGAGCCGGAAAACCTACGTAAGGCGCTAGAAACGCTGTTGATCGTGGTGGCGTTTATGCTTGGCGCGGTGATCAGCGGGCTGTTGACGCCGATTTATCACAACGCGACGGTGTTGTTCATCAGCGCTGATCTGGCTTGTGTCTTGGCGATTCTGCTGATCATGCAGCGGCATGGGCAAGAAGAAGCCATCTAATCTGTTATTTTGCGAACGTTCCTTTGCGGAACGTTTTTTTGATCTCGTCTGACTGCAGGTTTTAGTGGGTGTTGCGCGTGAGCGCAACCGGCTGGGACTGCTGTTGCGGACTGGAAACGTGCTCACCGACCCAGCTCCCTGCGCTTAGCTACGCAATTGTTCCGGAAGCAAAATGCGGCTTCCAAAACAATTGCTAGGCTAATGCTCAGGAGCTACCCGGGTCGGTTCGCACTCTGTTTCGAACGTGGTGGGCATCGTTTGAAGCCAATCCGCAAAGAGCGCGGCTTGTCTTCAAATCGAGCCTTGTCCTAAGCGGCAAAGCCGCCAAGGACAGTTTCACCACTGAGCCGCGCAGTCCCAGCCGGTTGCTAGGCAGAATTGAGCTTATCTGCAATCAAAGTTGGGTATCTGACGAAGTGGTTTTGCGAGCTAGAGGTCAAACAATTGCTTTCTTTGGGGTGGTACGGCAACACCAACTGATTCCAAAGGTCCGCGCGCTGTTATTGAACCTTTGCTTGATGAGTGGGTTTAGGAGAGACGCAACCGCCTCAGGACGTTTGTCGTGGCTGGAACGCGGTGGACGCTGTTTTGAGCCAACCCGCAAAGTGCGCGGCTTGTCTCAAAATCAGGTCTTTGTCTAAGTGATAAATCACTAAGACAAATTTCACCGCTGAGCCACACGTCCTGAGGCGGTTGCTAGGCAGAATTGAGCTTATCTGCAATCGAGGCGAAGGATTCGACGAAGTGCTTTTTGCAAGATTGAGGTCAAACAATTGTCCGCTTTTGGGGTGGTATGGCAACATCAACAGATTTGAATTAGTAGGTCGATACAGTTTGCATTGATTGGACATCTTTACCTGTTCCCTAAACAATCCACGGGTGGAAATCGGCCGATTCAGTTGATTCACTAAGAACTGAGTTTGTTCATCAGACGGGCTTTACTGGTGTCACCAATTTAAAGCTTGTAACCACTAACCACGGTCGTCAACTGCGTGGTTCTCCATCAATTGACCATAGCTTGCCAGCCGGCGTGAGTGCTCAACGGCTGCTAAAACGTTGAGCGGCTGGAGCGGAGCGTGGCGTTGGTGGTTCGTTTACTCGTTGGCGGAAGGTCGGGCTGGGGGTGAGTCAGCCGCGATATTATTGTTGGCGATTTATCGCCTACAATAAGGCCGAGTTTTGAGCTTTTCGGTGGGCTTCCGAAAAGCTCAAAATCGTGCCCGCCGCGTTCCACCACCCCCAGCCCGACCTGGAGCCCCACCACATCTGCCCACCACCAACGCCACGCGCAGCGCAAGCTGCGGCCAACCTACTATTATCATTTGAACCATTCTCCGCAAAAAGTCACAGGTCTGAGCCGAAAATCCACCCTAAGGCCTATGACGAAACCGAAATAAACAGGCATAATAGAGAATGTAATCAATGCGAAGTGACCAATGGAGGTTATCGATATGAATGAACGTCAACGTATTCTAGAATTAGTAAAAAAAGGTGTCATTACCTCAGAAGAAGGTTTGGTTCTGCTGGAGAACTTAGCCAAGAAAAATTCCGAAGCCGAACAAACCGTTAATTTCAAAACCAATCAAACCACGGCGCAACCTGAAGACAAGCAGGCTGATGCCACCTCGACCCAAGTTAAAGATACTGATGAGGCTGCTGAGGCGGAGCGTGATCGCGCCGAGGCCGAAGCTGATAGAAAAGAAGCCGAAGCAGATCGGGCTGAAGCGGATCAGCAACGCGCTGATGATGATGCCGCTGCTGGCGATGATGACCAACAACGCTATGAAGACGAATTGAATCGGCTGAAGGCGGAGTTAGGTGAATGCATTCAGTCACAATCAGAAACCAATCGGAAAATTGCCGCCGTGCAGAAGCAAATCGATTTTGATCAAGAACACATCACGGTAATTGATGCGATGGAAGATCTGGATAGCTTGACCGATGAGAAACGAGAAGAGCGTGGCGCGGCGAAACGCCGGGTCGTGGAATTGCAGCAAACCATCGAAAACTTGCAGTTGACCCTGGATGAGCTTAATCACAAAATCAGTGATTTGAATAAGCAGATCGCTAAGATCACCCGGGACCGGATCAAGGCCAGCATCCATTTCGATGATATTCGCGATCAAACCGCGGAAACGTTCGGTAATTTCGGCGATAAAATGGCTGATTTCGGTACGCAAATAGGCGGTTACGTTCGCGATACCGTCAAGAGTGTGGTTGACAATATCGATTGGAACGATGTGACGGTCAAAGTCCCTGGCTTGGCTTCAACGAGTTTGAAGCATGACTTCGTTTATCCGGCTTGCGCCGCGACCATCCTTGATATTAAGAATGCCAATGGCGATGTGGTTTTGCAGACTTGGGACAGTGAAGACATCAAGGTCGTTGCCGATATCAAGTTTTATGGTAAGCTGGACGGCGATTTGCTTTCAGCTTTCGCAGAGCGCAGTCGCATCGATGTGAACGATGATCATTTCATCTTCCAGGTTCCAAACAAGCGGATCCGCGCTAACCTTGAGATCTTCTTGCCTGAACGGACTTATGACCACATCAATGTGCGGTTATTGAATGGCGGCCTGCGCGCGGAACAATTGCACTTCAAAGATGCGTACCTCAAGACCACCAATGGTAAGATCACGCTAAATGGCGCCGAAGGAACAATGGCGGAAATTGAGGATACTAATGGTAATGTGGAGTTGCAGGAAATCAATTTGCGTCAAGGTCTGCTGAGTACAGTCAATGGTTCGGTGATCGTCGCAGGCAAGGTCCAAGCTGGCGAATTCTCCACGGTCCACGGCTCGATCAAAACATCATTGAGCAACAACGATTTGCATCGTCTGAACATTTCTTCCGTCAATGGCAATGTGAAAGTTTCTTTGCCACGTGACCTGGCTTTTGCTGGTCACGGTCAAACGAAATTTGGCAATGTCAATACCCGCAGTTACAACTTGGAAATCGTTGATAGTCGTTCAACCACCGGTGCTAACGTGACCTTTAAACGTGGCGATAATGGTGCTAAAATTGAACTGACGAGTACTTCTGGTTCGATTTTCTTGAAAGATAACAATTAGAAACAGTTTAACTCGGGGAGGAGTTTAGGATGAAAAAGAAATTATATCGCGCCCGTCATGATGTGAAAATTGCCGGTGTTTGTAGCGGTTTAGCCGATTATTTCAATATCGATGTGACCTTGATTCGGGTGATTTTCGCGGTGTTGGCGTTAGGCTGGGGCTCGACGATTGCCTTGTATATTATTTTGTGGATCGTCATTCCGGAAGAACCTCGGGATGCGGGCCACAGTGAGAAGAAACGGAAATCCGTCGATGACAATGGTCAATGGAGCGATTTCTAGAGCGGCCGGCATGACTGGCAGGATTCGGTTAGTTTCAAGTCGATGATGTGTGGGTTGCCAGACCACGGAAAATAAGTGAGGTGTTAAGATGTTAACGTTGATTTTACTTTTGATTTTCATACCAATATTGTTGATCGTGGTCTTTAGTCTGATTGCTGGCGCGGTTGGTCTGGTCTGGGGCATGTTGAAATTCCTCTTGCCCGTGATCATTATCGCCGCTTTGATCAATCTCGTCTTTAGTCGGCACCGTCGCGAGTCCCGGACGCGACCGATGACCTATGAGAGTTACGATGAGCATCAGTCAGTGAAGCGGCCGCGGAAAGATTTGCATGACGTTCATGTGCATGACCAACATGCGAATGATGACGACGAGTGGAGCGACTTCTAAGCGTTGGACCAATTGGATCAATCAGATAAATGGAAACTGCTTTAATGAGCGAGAAGCTTGGGTAAACATCGTGTTTGCCCAGGCTTTTTTTGCGAGCTGTGGTGGCGCGTCGGTCGCGACGTCGACCATTAAGTTGCCAGTACTGGTCGCTAAGTTGCTGGCCCCGGCGCCAGTGCCGGGGTCTTGAGCTTGACCGCGGCAGAATGCCGCGGTTTTGCGGCCGAGATTTACTGGGTCCTTGGCCTTGTCCGAAAGTAAACTAGTGAATTTCGCTGAAAAAGCAGGGGAATAATGTTAAAATTAAAGGTAAATGAAGGCGCAGGAGGAAATCATGGCTGAAGGTATTACAGTTAAACAATTAGTTGATGCGGTGGGATTGCACGTTTTCTCAGGGAAAGAGTTCTTGGGCGACCGACAAATCACGATCAGCGATATTTCGCGACCAGGCTTGGAATTGACTGGTTACTTTACTTATTATCCCCACAATCGTTTGCAAGTGTTTGGCCGGACGGAATCGGCGTTTGCGGCTAGTCTAACGGCGGAAGAGCGTAAAGTTATTTTCCAACGGATGTCGGAGAAGGACACGCCTGCCATGGTGATCAGTCGTAGTTTGCCTGCGCCGGATGAATTGATCGCCATGGCGACGGCGGCAGGGATCCCGGTCTTAGGTTCGGATTTGCCGACGACGCGCTTATCCAGTGTGCTGACCGAATATCTCCATGATCAGTTGGCCGAACGCCGCAGTATGCATGGGGTTTTGGTCGATGTTTATGGTTTAGGCGTGTTGATCGTGGGTAACTCTGGCGTTGGTAAGAGTGAAACCGCCCTGGAGCTGGTCAAGCGAGGTCATCGCTTGATCGCCGATGATCGGGTGGATGTCTATCAAAAAGATGAGAATACCATTGTGGGCGAAGCACCGAAAATTCTGAAGAACTTAATGGAAATTCGGGGCATCGGCATCATTGATGTGATGAATCTGTTCGGCGCCGGCGCGGTGCGGACGGAAACGGAGATTTCTTTGATCGTCAATTTGGAAAACTGGCAGAAAGATCAGAATTATGATCGCCTAGGTAGCAATGAGGCGCAACAATTGATTTTTGATGTGCCGATCCCTAAGATCACCGTGCCTGTTAAGGTGGGTCGTAACTTGGCCATTATTATCGAAGTCGCGTCAATGAACTTCCGAGCGCGGAAGATGGGTTATGACGCGACAGAAATGTTTGAAAAGAATTTAAGTTCCTTGATCAAGGAAAACTCTGCGACAGACGAGGGTGACCACTAGATGACGAATTTGATCCAAGCTTTGAATCCAACAGCATTGCGGCTGGGCCCTTTGCATATTCAATGGTATGGCATTATTATTACGGCTGGCGTGTTGATCGCGGTTTACATGAGTCTGCGTGAAGGCGCGCGCCGTAATATCAGCGGCGATGATCTGATGGACCTGATTTTCTGGATGTTGCCACTTTCCCTGGTGGGTGCGCGGCTTTACTATGTGATTTTCGAATGGGATTATTATCGCGCGCACCCGGCGGATATCATTAAGATCTGGAACGGGGGGATCGCCATTTATGGTGGACTGATCGCCGCTTTGATCGTGTTACTGATTTTCTGCGCGAAACGGTTCATTCCTGCTTGGTTGGTCCTTGACGTGATCGCGCCGACCGTGATTTTGGCCCAGGCCATTGGGCGTTGGGGTAACTTCATGAATCAAGAAGCCTATGGCGCCAAAACAACGCTGAGATTCTTGCAGTCGTTACACTTGCCCAACTTTGTGATCAAGCAAATGTTGATCGATGGCGCCTATCGCCAACCAACTTTTCTCTATGAATCGGTTTGGAGCTTGCTCGGCTTTATTCTTCTGATAGCTTTGCGTCACCGCCATCACTTGTTCAAGCAGGGTGAGATTTTCCTTAGTTACGTGATCTGGTACGCGATCGGACGTTCTGTGGTCGAAGGAATGCGGACCGATAGTTTATATCTGTTCGGTTCAATTCGAGTTTCCCAGGCGTTGTCGCTAGTCCTGATCGTGGTGGGGATCGTGTTGATCATTGTCCGTCGCCGCCTAGACCCACCAATCGAATGGTATTTGGACGGAAACACCCTATTTGGACCAGCAAAGTCAAAAAAAGAGTGAGAGCCACCCCGGGTAGTGCTTGAGCATTAGCCTAGCGATTGTTTTGGAAGCAAGGTTTTGGCTTCCAGAGAAATTGCGTAGCTAAGCGGAAAGCACTGGGGTGGGGAACACGTTTGAAAACAATAGTTAAAGATTAGGAGTGGATTTTTTGCCAAGTCAACCAATGAAAATCGCAGTATTAGGTGCCGGTTCTTGGGGCACCGTCTTAGCGGATCTGTTGGTCCATAATGGACACCAGGTGATGCTGTGGGGCAATAGCCAGCCAGTCGCCGATGAAATCAATCAAGCCCATACTAATCGGCATTATTTGCCGGAGTTTGCCATCGATCCCGCCGTCGAAGCAAGTTTGGATCTGGAGGCGACGTTGGCGGACGCGGCGGGTATCTTATTTGTGATTCCCACGGCAGCGATGCGGATCGTGGCGAAACAAGTCGCGGCGGTGTTGGCGAAGACTGGGGCGAAACCAATCTTGATCAGCGCGACGAAAGGTTTGGAACAGAATTCCCACAAGCGGATCTCCCAGATCATTGGTGATGAATTCCCTGCGGAATTGGCGCAAAGTTTGGTGATCTTCTCAGGACCCAGCCACGCGGAAGATGTGGCGACCCATGATATTACCTCGTTGACCGTCGCCTCGGAAAATATCAAGGATGCCGAGTGGGTCCAGGGTATTTTTATGAACGAATATTTCCGCTTGTATACCAATGATGATATGGTTGGTGTTGAATTAGGTGGCGCTTTGAAGAACGTGATCGCAATCGGCGCTGGGGTATTGCACGGCTTGGGATATGGCGATAATACCAAGGCGGCGTTGATCACCCGTGGGATCGCGGAGATCAGCCGGCTGGGCATTGAATTGGGCGCGAACCCCTTGACCTTTATGGGGTTGTCGGGTATTGGCGACCTGATCGTAACCTGTACCAGTGTCCATTCCCGTAATTGGCGTTGTGGCAATGCCTTAGGTCAAGGTCAGAAGTTGGCCGATGTGTTGACCAACATGGGCATGGTTGTGGAAGGTGTGGGCACCGCGAAGGCCGCGCATGAACTTAGCGCCCAGTGCAACGTGGAAATGCCGATCTCCGAAAGTATTTACCGCGTTCTCTACGAAGACGCCGACGTTCATGAAGAAATCGATCGTCTGATGCAGCGCAAAGGCAAACGGGAGCTAGACTTCCAGCGGTATTAAGCCTCTGATTTCGTCAGTTCGGATTAATCAGTGGACAAAAAAGGATTTTTGCAGTATAGTTTAACTTATTAAAAGTAAGGGAGATTTGACCATGACAAAGCAATATGATGTGATCGTGATCGGCGCCGGTCCTGGTGGGATGACGGCGGCATTGTACGCATCGCGCTCAAATCTGTCGGTATTGATGCTTGATCGGGGAATTTATGGTGGTCAAATGAACAATACCGCAGAAATTGAGAACTATCCTGGCTTTACTTCGATTTTAGGCCCAGAATTGGGCGAGAAAATGTACGCGTCCGCGACGCAATTTGGCGCGGAGTACACCTATGGCACCGTTAAAACGGTCGAAGATCATCATGATTATAAAACCGTGATCACCGATGAAGGCGAGTACCAAGCCAAGGCTGTGATCATCGCCACTGGCGCGGAACACCGGCATCTAGGCGTTCCCGGCGAGGAAGACTATTCTGGCAAGGGTGTTTCCTACTGTGCGGTCTGCGACGGCGCCTTCTTTAAGGGCCGAGAAGTCGCGGTGATCGGCGGCGGTGATTCAGCTGTTGAGGAAGGCATTTATTTGGCGCAATTGGCGAGCAAGGTGACGATCGTTCATCGCCGTGATCAGCTGCGGGCGCAAAAGATTTTGCAACAACGGGCTTTTGCTAACGACAAGATCGAATTTGTTTGGAATGCCCAAGTTGAAGCCATTGAAGGCGACGGCCAGAAAATCACCTCAGTACGCTATCGTGATAAGGTAAGTGGTTTAGAAAAACAATTGCCAGCGTCTGGTGTCTTCATTTATGTTGGCATTGAGCCGATGACCGAACCTTTCCGCGCGTTAGGCGTGTTGGATGAGGCGGGTTGGATCCCAACTGATGAACAGACTCGCACTAAGGTACCCGGCGTCTTCGCGGTGGGTGATGTGCGTGCCAAGCATCTGCGCCAAATCGCCAATGCGGTCGGTGAAGGTGGACAGGCTGGCCAAGCGGCTTTCGATTTCATTCAAGAATTGCAAGACGAACAAAGTGGGCGGACCGTCTAGTTAACAAATTTAGAGTGGGTGCGCAACAAGCAGGCTCGCGCAGCAGGTTTCAAGTAGCGCGTCAACGCCATTGATCGGTAGAAAAACGATCAATGGCGTTTTTTTGATGGTGGGGCAGGTGCTGGGGGGGTCCACGATGATGATCATTGTGGCTGAAACGGCGTTATAACGGTTGTTTTGCGTCCTGATCCGCCCTATACTGAAGACTAATACTAGCTAAAGTTTAGCTTGATCGAGGTAGGTAAAATTCATGGAAGATGAGCGAATCTCTCCTAAAGTTGTCGGCGCGATCGTCGCTACAGGCTTACTCTCTTTTGCGGGAGTGATTGTGGAAACGGCGATGAATATTACGTTTCCAACGTTAGTCAACCACCCGTGACTAAAGTCACAGGCTTGTGAGAGCATCGCCTAACGGCGACACGACCACAATTTGCTTAGATACAGCCATCGCCTGCAAGCAGGTCTTACGTGCTAATTACCAAAGCCTTTAGAGTCCGCAGGTTGCCAGACGGACTGTGATTCTTAGTTAAGGGCTAAGCCTTTAGCCAAGATAT
>NZ_RHOV01000016.1 GCF_003946655.1 Lapidilactobacillus achengensis | reverse complement strand
TTGGGACATCTATACCTACCTCGCTTACCTTTGGTTTAGTCACTTAAAGTATAGCACTAGGAGGCGTAGATGCCTTTTTATGTCATCAAAAAAGTCTAGAACTCCTGGTGTGAAATCATCTTTCAACACCAAAAATTCTAGACCCGGAAATCTGCGTTGTGGGTTTTGTCTACTTGGATCAGTCTCAATTGCAACTAACTCAGGTAGTTGTTGCGGATTAACTAATTAACAGGTTGGGTGACTGGCGACTATTTGGCGCCCACCGCTTCGGCGGCCTTGGCAACTGCGGCGCCAGCTAAGGCATTGACGTAGTTGACAGGTTGGTCGAAGTTAGGTTGGAAGAACATATCGACCATGGAGAGCGTGTCGATCGTCATCTTGGTTTGGATTGCCAGCGAGAGAACGTTGGCAGATTGCGCACAGTCATAAGAGCTGAAGAAAGCCCCACCCTTAACGACACGAGTTTCAGGATCCCAAGTCAGTTCCATCAAAATTGGCGTGGTCGTCAGCATGAATTCGGGCCGATAGTTTTGTTCCAAAACAACGTGGTCAACAACCACGCCGCGAGCCTTAGCCCCATCGACGGTCAAGCCGGAAGAAGCAATCGTCTTACCGTATAATTCAACCGCGGATGACGCTTGTGTGCCTAAATATTTCTCGGTTGGCGCGGCAATGTTCTTCCCAACTAAGATCCCTTGACGAACCGCATTGGTTGCCAATGGAATATAGTCGTCCTTGCCAGTTGGGTTGTAGTGAACAACGGAGGAGTCACCCGCCGCGTAAATATCAGGATCGCTAGATTGCATATATTCGTTGGTAACGATCGCGCCATTGCCGATCATCTCAACTTTGCCTTTCATCAGTTCGGTGTTAGGCCGGAAACCAGCTGCCATGATCGCAATATCAGCGGTATAGCTGCCGTGATCAGTCGTGACCGTGATTTCATCGGTGCCACTGAATTTAACAACTTTCTCGCCCATCGCCAAATGAACACCATGGTCGCGATAATCTTGTTCAACGCGTTCGGTGATCGCCGCGTCGAAATTCTTAGCGAGCACACGCGGTAAAGCGTCGATCAAAGTCACTTTCTTGCCCAACAGAGAAAGTTGTTCAGCCAGTTCAGCGCCAATATAGCCAGCGCCGATCACGATCGCTGAATCGATCTTCTCGGACTCTGCTTTGATTTGGGTCGCATGCGTCCAGTTCTTGCAAAGTTGGACTTTAGCGTTGTCGATGCCTTCAATTGGTGGGATCACTGGCGCTGAGCCAGTTGTAACTACTAATTTGTCGTAAGTGTCAGTTGATTCTTCCCCAGTTTTCAAATCTTTGACGCGAACGGTTTTAGCAGCAGTGTCAACGTTGAGAACATCATATTGCATCTTCATCGTTGCGCCTAAGCCAGCTAATGCCTCAGGACTTGAATAAAACATCTTCTTCGGATCGGAAACGTGACCGCCGACCCAAAGCGCGATCCCACATGATAAGAATGAGAGATTATCATTGCGTTCGTAAACGGTAACTTGCCAATCAGGATGCTCAGTCAAAATTTGTTGTGTCGCAAAAGTGCCGGCATGTGTGCAGCCAATAACAATAACTTTCATAAGGACTTCCTCCGTTTATTTGGTTTTCCAATAATTTTGATACAGACTACATTTTCATTGTAGCGGATTCGCCAATAATGTCAACGCTTTCAACTTGTTTTTAGTGGCGCACAAACGCGATGCGAATGGGGATAAGTGGTTTCGTGAAGATTGTGAATGAAATCGGCTTCTACTATAAATGTCGAACTGGGGTGGGGTGGGCAACTGTTTTGAAATTGATTTAGGCGGTTGGTTGCTATTCTGGAACCTGCGCTTGATTGCAGGGGTGAGTGGGTGTTGCGCGTGAGCGCAACCGGGTCGGGCCATTTGTGCGGCTGGAACGCAGTGGGCGTCGTTTTGAGCCAATCCGCAAAGTGCGCGGCTTGTCTCAAAATCGAGCCTTATTCTAAGCGGCAAAGCCGCAAAGAATAATTTCACTGCTGAGCCGCATGGCCCGACCCGGTTGCTAGGCGGAATCGAGCTTATCTGCAATCGAAGTGAAGGATTTGACGAAGTGGTTTGGCGAGCTAGAGGTCAAAACAATTGCCCTTTTTGGGGTGGTACGGCAATGTCAACGGATTGGGATTAGTAGGTTGGAACAGTTTGCATTGGTTGAACATCTTTACTTGTTCCCTAAACAATCCTTAGGTGGAAACCGATTGATTCGGCTGATTCACTGAGAACTAGGTTTGTTCATCAGACAGACTGCACTGGTGTCACCAATTTAAAGTTGATGATCACTGGACATGGTTGTCAATGACGTGGCTCCCTACCAATTGACCATAGCTTGTCAGTTGGCGTGAGTGCTCAAAAGACTGTGGTAACGTTGAGCGGCTGGAGCGGAGCGTGGTGTTGAAACGTGTTCGCCGACCTAGCATTTTCCCTTCCGCTTAGCTACGCAACTATTCTGGAGCCCCACTACACTTGCCTCCTAGATAATCCTCGGTGAAACCGACCGATTCAACTGACTGATCAAGAACTTGCCTTAGTTCATCAGACAGATTGTACTGGTGTCACCAATTTAAAGCTTGTGACCACTAACCACGGCCGTAAATTGCGTGGATCCTCATCAATTGACCACAGCTTGCCAGTCGGTGTGAGTGCTCAAACGGCTGTTAAAACGTTTAGCGGCTGGAGCGGAGAAATTCGGGGTGAGATCGCCGTGAAATTGTCCTTGGCGGCTTTGCCGCTTAGGACAAGGCCTGATTTTGAGACAAGCCGCGTACTTTGCGGATTGGCTCAAAACAGTGCCCACAGCGAGCTCACCCCGAATTTCGCAGCGCAAGCTGCGGCCAACCTACTTTTATCAAAACAGCCAGGCCATCTCACCCAGCGTCAGCAATTTTCGTCCAAAGTGGTCAGACGCGAAAACACCCAGCTGCCCGGAACATGGTATGATATAAGGTGTAAGAAAGCATTTTTGGGGGCATGATTTTGAAATTATCAGTGACAACGGTAGAGATTCTCATTCGGCTTTTGGCAGCCGTGGTGATCTCGGGCTTGATCGGCTACGACCGGGAGCAAAAGAACCATCCCGCCGGCATCCGCACACACATCCTCGTTTGCGTCGGCGCCTGCGTGATCGCGATGATCCAGCAAGAAATCGGCTTTGAGGCGTTGGCGTTCGCCAAGGCGCAACCCCAATTCGCAGGCGTGATTCGCGCCGATGAAGCGCGGCTGATTGCGCAGGTTGTCAGTGGCATCGGCTTTCTGGGCGCAGGGACAATCGTGGTCACGCATCGCGCCGTGACTGGATTGACCACCGCGGCTTCATTGTGGGCGACGGCTGGTTTGGGCTTGGCCGTGGGGATGGGGTATTACCGCATCGCCGGGATCAGCGCGCTGGTTGTTTTGGCCGTCCTGGCGCTTTTGAAAAAAGTGATTGTGGTGCATCCAGCCTTCAAGCGGGTCGAGATTCAGTACACGGAAAAAACCGCGACCAGAGAGCAGTTGCAGGCCTACTTTGCGGACAAAAAAATTAAGATCGAACGGGTCAGCTTCAAAGTAAGTCGGCTGGACAGTGGCGTGGTTTATACCAATGTTTACGCCATCGATTTGCCGCATGAAATGAGTTATGTGCAGTTGGTTGATGACTTATCCGCCTTTGATCATATGCAACAAGTGCGGCTGGTCAACGTTTAAGGAGGTCGCCATGTCAGCGGGTGTTGAGGAGTATCAACGTTTATTTGGCCAGGAAACTCACGATGAAGCGACGCTGTTTGAGCTGTTGGTCGTCGCGGTTTTTCAAGCGGGCTTGAGTTGGCAGGCGGCGGCCAGTAAGTTGCCGGCGTTTCGGCGAGCTTTCGCCGATTTCGATCCGCAGATCGTTGCTGGGTTTGATGAACCGGAGCTGGAACGCTTCTTGCGTGATCCGGAATTGATTCGCAATCCGCGCAAGTTACGCGCGGTGATCGCGAACGCGCGGGCGATTATGCTGTTACGGCCAGAGTTCGCGGACTTTGGTGCCTATCTTTGGCATTTCACCGACCACCAGCAGTGGGTCATGGTAATCGCGCCGGGAACGCCGTTAAATCAACAGTCAAGCCTGGGAACACAGGTAGCTCGTGATATGAAGCGCCGGGGCTTTAAGTTTGTTGGCCCCACCACCGTGCAATTATTTTTGTTGGCAGCCGGGGTGATCCAGCAACGTGAGCAGGCTTGATCAGCGCGCGGTAATACACCCTGTGATCAGTGGGGGCCCCTTGTAACCTGTCGTAACCGAAATTGCCGCAAATAAAATCGCGGGACGCGCCGCAACCAACCTGTTCAAAGGCAGCTCGTTTCCCACCGCAACTTGTCAGTATTGCGCCAGTGCATGGCAACCTATCAAAAAACGTTTGAGGTATTGATGATGAAAACTTTGATTTTAGTGGCCCATCCTGAAGTGGCCAATTCGCCGACACAGCAGTTTCTCAAGGCTAGTTTACCACCGACCGGGGCGATTCAATGGCATGATATAACGGCCGTCGCAGGCGTGAATGGTCATTTTCAGGCCAGCGCCGAGTTGGACTTGGTCAAACAGGCCCAGCGGATTGTGTTCCAGTTTCCCTTTTACTGGTATAGCGCGCCGTTTATTTTGAAGCAGTGGCAAGATGAGGTTTTCACTGGCGAGGTGGCGCAATACGGGAACTTGGCTGGCAAAGAGCTGTCCGTGGTGGTGTCCTTGGGCCAATCACTGGCGACTTACCAGGCGGGCGCGCAGGAACATTTCGCTATCAGTGAGCTTTTGCGCCCGTACCAGGCCTTTGCGGAGAAATTGAATTGGCGCTATTTGCCACCGTTAGTCATCACGCAATTTGCCTATCAAACGCCGGCGGAGCGGCAACAACTTTTGGTGACTTATCAACAGCGGCTGACTTTGGCCCAGCCGGCAAGTTTCGCGCAGCGCGGGCAGTGGTTGTTGGCGCAATTGGCGCAGTTACAGCCGGCCACAACAGCGCAGCGGCAACAATTGACGCTGATCCGTGAACAGTTGGAGGCTGGCGTGGCTGAATACCAAACGTTGCAAGAACAATTGCGAGAGATTCGTAGTGGGGAGCAAGCATGATGGATGAACAATGGCTACAACAAACCTTAGCAGACTTGAGCCAGCAACTGCCGCAGTATCAGGATCGCGCCTTGCTAGCGGTGACCCAAACCTATGTGGCGGACTTGGCGCAACGATTGGTCAATGGGCAAGGGGAGCTGGACGGTCGCATTTGGAATCACGAGCAATGGTAGCCAGGTCTGTCCTGCTACCTTTTTTGCATTCTGAGAAATTTCGCTTGACCTTGACGTTACGTCAGCCCTTATGCTGTGGTTATCAGGAGGTGGTCAGATGCGCTATCAAACCAATGAACTGGCTAAATTAGCCGGAGTCAGCCAGCGGACGATCCGGTTTTATGAAAACGAGGGGCTGCTAGTGGCTCAACGTGATCCGGAAAATAATTATCGGTCGTTCGCCAGTGATCAGGTCGATCGCTTGCAACAAATTTTGTTTTATCGCGAACTTGGCTTGCCTTTGGCGCAGATCAAGCAAATTTTACTGGCTCCTGATTTCAACATTCTTCAAGCGTTGCAAGAACAAGAACAGGCATTACTGGCTCAGCAAACGCGGATCGCGGGGCTCTTGGCCTTGGTGCAGCGGACGCTTGACTATCAGAAAGGGGCGCTCATCATGAGTGATCAAGAGAAATTTGCCGCCTTTAAAGCGGCGCAAGTGACGAACAACGAACAAGCATATGGCCCAGAAATTCGGCAAAAATATGGCGACGCGCAAGTTGAGCGGGCCAATCAGCAGTGGTTGGCGCGTTCGGCGGCGGCGGTCCAACAAATGCAGCAATTAGAGCAGCAGGTTTTTGCCGGGTTGCGCCAGTTGCTGGGGCCAACCACACCGGATCTGGATTCAAGCGGGAGCCAACAAGTTTTTGCGGCGCACCGTGCTTGGGTGCGGCTGGCTTGGGGCCAGGCGAAACCTTATTCGGCGGAAGCCCATCGTGGGTTGGCGGCCATGTACGCAGCAGATCCGCGGTTTATCAAGTATTATGATGACGCGGCTGGTCCTGGCGCGACCGCGTTATTGGTGGCGATCATTGACCACTACGCGCGCTAGATCAGCGGTGAGTGCGGTTACGTCGCATCAATTAAAGACAGTGACGTTGTCAGGGCAAGTCCACGGGGCGAAAGGCGTTCAGCCTTTCGTCCTATTTTGTTGAAAAGCGCCGAATCGACAGAATAATTATGGTAAAATATAGACAATTTGAAGGGCACGGACGGCGTGCGATGGGGTGGAAAAATGGAAACACGGAATGGTGAAACATCATTTTTTGATGGTGGGTTGTTGCAGTTTATCGGGTGGACGTTAATGGGAACAATCGTGACAGCGGTAACGTTGGGAATCTGTTATCCTTGGGCATTGACGATGATTTATGGGTGGCGGATCAATCATACGGTTGTTGATGGTCATCGGATGCATTTCGACGGGACTGCCGTTGAATTGTTTGGACAATGGCTGAAGTGGCTGGTTTTGACGATCATTACTTTGGGGATCTATGGGTTCTGGGTCAATATCAAATTGATCGATTGGAAGACACGGCACACTACTTTCCTGAATTGAGGTGGGCTGATCCTAGCGCAATCAAAATAATGGCTTCGGGGGAGTGAAGGGAATAATGGCGACAGCAGGTTGGTTGAATCAGGCTCCCTTATATACGGGACTGGCGACGATCGTCCTTTTGGGAATATTTCTGTGGTCGTGGTTAGCGGAACCGCGACGGTTAGTGAATGGTGTTTTATTTACGTTATTTTTTGTTGTTTTCTTATTAGAATTGGCCTTTTTGATTTTCTGGACGCGCAACGTGGTATTTATCACGATCATGGGGATCACCTTCATTATGCTCCTCATGTTGATTGCCTTGGTGCTTTTCTTCCTGTGGGCGCTCCTGCTGTGGAATGCGATTTTGGTGTGGAAACGGGAAAGTCATACCTTGTCGAATATGTTGACGCTGTTCTTAGGTGTGGGCCTGATCTTACTGTGGGTGATCAACCTGCTGGCGGTGAACCGTTTTCTGCCTAACTGGTTAAATGTGATTTTAACGGTGTTGCCCTTTATTGGCTTCTACTTGGTTGTTTGTAGTTATAATTTCTTGGTCAACGCCGCCTTGTATCAGTTCGTGCCGCGGGGCTACCGGGCCGATTATTTGATTGTGCTCGGCGCCGGGTTGATCGATGGTGATCGGGTCTCACGCCTGCTCGGTAATCGGATCGAGCGGGCGCTGAAGTTTGCCCAGAAGCAACAAGCCAAAGGTCGTCCTGCTCCGAAAATCATTTTCTCTGGCGGGCAGGGTCCAGACGAGAAGTTGTCTGAAGCCAAGGCGATGGCCGATTACGCGGTGGGCCACGGCTTGGATCCGCGCTTGGTGTTGTTGGAAGATCGGTCTACGACTACCTTAGAGAATATGACCTTTTCGAAGCAACTGATCACGTCTGATTATCAAGGGACCCGGGCACAACCACGGGTCAAGTTCTTCACCAATAACTATCACACTTTCCGGGCGGGCTTGTATGCGCGCCAAGCTGGCCTACCTGCTAATGGTGTTGGCGCGCCTACACGGCTTTACTTCCTGCCGAACGCGTTGATCCGTGAGTTCGTCGCGGTGCTGATCATGAATAAGCGGCGCCACTTCTGGATCCTGGTCACCTTTGTCGGGTTGTTGTTACTGACCTCGGGGCTGGTTTACGGCCTCAACAACTCCGATGCCTTCTCGCAATGGTTGGTCCGCTTCTTTAGACGGTTTACGAATTAAGCAAAACCATGACAAAATGAACCCAATCAACATGATGAAAAACAAAAAAGAAGCAAAGCGGGAATTCCGTTTTGCTTCTTTTTGTGCCACGGCTCAATTGCGTGTCTGCAGGCTCATCGCTGGGATCAGCGCTGCCGTTTCCGTAAGGCTAAATGGCCTAAAAGTACACTAGTAGCGCCTAATAAGGCTAGACCGATCGCTACAGCGACCTTAGTCGATTGTTCGTTGGTTTGCGGTAGCGTCGGCTTCGTTGCTTCCGTGGTGGTGGCGCCAGTCATCGGTAAGGTTGGCGCCGTGCTGGTGCCCGTTGTGTTCTGATCAGTGCCATTCGTGGCGGAATCATCACTACTGTCACTGCCGGTACTATTGTTAGTGCCGTTGGTGTCATTGCCGGCGCCGTTACTAGCGTCGTCCTGGTTGCCGGAGTCATCACTACCGGGATTGCCATCGCTGCCGTTGTCGCCAGGATTGTTGGTATTGCCATCACTGCCGTTGTCGCCAGAGTTGTTGTTAGTGTCACCACTGCCATTGTTGCCAGAGTTGTTGTCATCGCCGCCATTGTTGCCAGAGTTGTTGTCATCGCCGCCATTACCGCCGGATGGTAGTGATTGATCGGCCAAGACGGTGACCGTCGCTTGTTTAGAAATGACCGAATCGACCAGTTGATAGCTGTAAGTCACGGTGTAAATGCCGGGCGTTTTGGCCAAGTAGGTTTCTGGATCGGTGATTGTTTGCCCTTGGGCATCGGTAACGGCCACGTTGAAGTCGGCTGAGGTCAACGCAGCCTTGGTCGCGGGATTCTTGCCGGGAACTAGATTCGTGGTGGTCGTCCAATTATGGGCTTCGGAACTACCAACTTTGAATTTAGAAGAGGTCGTCTCAAGCACCTGGATCAGCTCAATATATTCTTGTTGCCTTGCAGTCGAACCTGAATCTGAACCGTCCGAATTAGTCAAACTGAAGCTGTTGCTTGTGCCTGTGCGATAGGTATAGTAGTCAACTTGTTTCCCGCTACTGTCAACGACCACCGAAAGTCCGGCGGGATTGACCTTGTCTTTGATGTCGTCAAGCACGATTCGATAAGAACCAGTTGTATAAGTGCCCGTATTCTTGGCGTCATAGGCGCTGAATTCGGCGTTGGCGATGTAATTCTTGAACTGAAGGTAGTGCGCGACCGGTTCGGGAAGATCGAGCAGGGCTTGGACATCTTCAGGGAAGGTGACATAACTATCGTCGCCGGTTAAGTAAGTCGCGAGGAAGCCGTTGGTGAACAGCTTGACAGGTAAGGCGAACAGCACGTTATTGTAAATCGCGGAGTTGGCGAACGTTGCGTAGCTACCCAACCGCCCCGTGGAACTGATTGTGGCAGTCGGCTGGCTAAAGGTAAAAGTACGACTGGTAAATCTGAGCGCGGATTGGACAACCCCAGAGGTAGCGTGGTCATTGTTATTGTTGATCGTGTTAATCATTGTGGCCAGACTCGCCGCGCTATCGCTAGAACTTACTGCTAGCGGAATCGACAGCTGGAGGTTTTGACCTTTACGCAAAGTGCCATCGACCATCACAACGGCGATTTTCTGGTAATCATTGTCGTTTTTGCTGAGGAATTCGTCAAGCGGGAAATAATTACCGTCACCATTGCTGTAATAGAGGGTCAACCCATCGGTGGAACCAGCCACCGCAGTCGCCGCTGCAGTCGCGCGGGCATACAGCCGTGTGGCAGCGGTAACCGGCACCGAACTAGGCAGGGAAAAAGCTGTTCGGATCCGCAATGAGCCGTTGGTGGTGTTTTTGATCGTACCAATCAGAGCCAAACTCTTGAAATTCAGCGCGTTGACGATGGCGTTGGGCGTAGTGGTGGCGGTCGTCTTCAGATCGTCCGTCGTGAGGAATTTAGCGATCGGTGAATAAGCCGTCGTCCCGTCCGTGCCAGTCACCGCAAACTGGCTGTAATGTTGGTAACCGCCTTGTTCGTCAGGCGTCGCGGAGGTATTGGTTTCACTGTCGACCGCCGAACTGTTGATTTTGCTGGTGTCGATCAGGTTGCCTAAATCAGTCGCGCCGGTGACGGTGACCGTCGCGGTTTGACTGATGGTCTCTGACCCCAGTTGGTAGGCATAGGTCACCGGATAGGTCCCGGCTTTCGTGGTGTTGACGGTGCCGGATGTCGTGACTTTGCTCGTGATATCGGTGCCATCAACTGGTGAAGTTGCCGCCACGAGATTATCCGCGGCAGACCAAGTGTCACCGACAGTCAAGTTACTGTCTTTCGTGGTCAACACCTTGATCAGCGTGACATTAAGCGTGGTGCTCATCTTATCGGGGGTGGCGTAAGTGTACTGACTCAGTTGGGTGCCGTTACTACTCAGGCCCACACTATAGCCGGCCGGATTGACCGCTGCCTTGATCCGACTAAGATCCAAGGCGTAGCGTCCGGTAGTGAATAGCGTCGTCCCACTAGGAGTACTGCCACCAAAATTCAGCGCCGTGATATCGTCACGCGGCACCAAACCCTTGAGCAAACTTTGAGTGGCGCTGTCCCAATTGGCACCGGTAGGATCAATGGCGTTGTAGCCGGTGTAATTGGCGGGAACCGCATTGGCAAAGTAAATGATACCCTTGGTTGCTAGCGAGCGGCCCGCGGCATTATAAGTGAACGATGTGGTCGTTAACTCAGTACTCGCTTCTTTGGTCAAGTCGGCTGCGGCCAGGCCGGTGACCGCTAAAGGTGTGGTAACTTGGACGGTTTGATTTGCCGCCAAGGTGCCTTTGATTTGAATCGCTTTCAACTCCGACCAAGTTTTGCCGGCATCTTCGTAGGCTTGCAAGGTTCTGTATTTAGTATCTGCCGCCTGATAGAGGACGGTTAATCCGGCGTCCTGACTGATCGTTGGCGCCGCCGTGGCCGTTGCTGTGACCGCGGTGCTGGTCGCTGTGGGTAAATTAAAAACCGCATTGATCGTTATGTCGCCTGCAGTTGTGTTATGCAAGGTGCTCAAAAGTCCCAGACTAGCGAACTGGGTCTGATCAATGATTGCTTGCATGGCCGTCCCGACTTGTTCCATGGGCCCGGTTTCAGTGGCGCCGGCCGTAGTCGTGACCTGAAACTGCGAATAAGCTGCCAAACCACTAGCGTCAGTGGGCGTGCTGGCACTCAAATAAGGATCCGCCGTGATCGCCGCCGCGGTGTTGTCTGTCGTGCCGCTAGCTGTTGTGCTCGTAGTTGCTGTTGCGCTGGTGGTTTCCGTTGTGCTGGTGTTAGCGGTCGTGTCCGTGCTAGCCGTTGTTTCCGCGCTATTGGCGGTTGCCGCGGCGACTGTTAAGACCGGCACGCTAGGCGCTACGGTACCGATGCCTAAAACAGCCACACTAAGTAGCGAGGCACCTTTGATCAAATGACTGAAATGTGTTTGATGATTATTCATGATCTTTCCCCCAATGAAAAGATAGATTTGCTCCGTTAACCAAACCGCGCCGCTTTAGCAGAGCGATTGAGCGACTGAAGACCGGCTGCGCTGATTGTTTGATTGTCAGGGCGTTGCTATGAAGTTGTTATGACGTTGATCAAGCGACCGCTTCGATTACACTCATGATTACCGAATGCTCTTGCGGACGCGAACTTGTCACCGCTACCACTTGTCCCAAGTTCCGGATGTCGAGCAAATAGGCAAACGGGCGCGACCACCGCCCTTTCAGAAAGTGATCACGCCCAGTTGAGAATCAGAAGAAGTCATCCTTTGAAAAAGCCGCTGACCCAATTCAAGTAAATCTTTGTGTAGTCCATCGTTGCCGATACAAATGAATTATTATTCCCCAATAATTAATTCATGGTCATACTAAAGCCACACGAGCAATTTGTCAAGCATATAGCAACGATAAGAAATCTGTCTAAAACGCCCGCTATCCAGGAGGGTAGTGAATAACAAAATACTGAATCATCAACGTTTTGTTGAGTCTGGACACAGTGTTTCTCGGACTTATAAGACCGATTTCAGCCCTTATTCTTCATGAAAATATCTTATTTTGTTATAAAAATTCATTTTTTACTCATTATTTTGGCCGATTTGATTCATCAAGATTTCCTTTTTGACGCCTAAAGTGAAGAAGTTAGGTTCTTTCTAAAGTTTGGCGAATGGCCTGAAAATTTCTCGATAATCGAGAGGCTTGCTTCCGGAATTTGAGAAATTGCAACACGCAACATTAGATAATAGGTTGGCTTGATGTGGCCATTTATTTCCTATCGCTCCAATTAATTTAGTTGGAGTATTTATTCGTCGTCATGAAAGCTGCTATATCAGTGTTGATCGCGTCTTCGCCAAAGTTTAGAAAGAACCGGACAATTTCACCACTGAGCCGCGTAGTCCCAGCCGGTTGCTGAACAGAATTGAGCTTATCTGCAATATGGGCGAAGGATTTGACGAAGTGGTTTTGCAAGGTAGAGGTCAAACCAATTGCCTCTTATGGGGTGGTACAGCAACACCAACAGATTCAGGGACATAGGTCGGTACATTTCGGATAGTGCCGCCAACTTTATCTCACTTACTTAAACGGATTCTGGTTGGAAACCGACTGATTCATTTGATTCATCAAAATCTTGTCCGAGTTCATCAAACAGACTGCCCTGGTGTCACCAATTTAAAGCTGGTGACCACTAACCACGGTCGTCAATTGCGTGGCTCTCAATCCATTGGCAATAGCTTGCTGGATGGCGTGAGTGCTCAAACGACTGCTATAACGTTGAGCGGCTGGAGCGGAGAAATTCGGGGTGAGATCGCCGTGAAATTGGTCTTAGTGGCTATGCCACTTAGACCAAGGCTCAGCTTTGAGATTTTCGGTGGTTTTCCGAAAAGCTCAAAATGACGCCCACAGCGAGCTCACCCCGAATTTCGCAGCGCAAGCTGCGGACTAGCTACTTTTATCTGTCCGTCTAGCGCTGAGTTGCCGCAAAAAGCTTTATTCTCATATTTGTCTAATTAAACTCTTAGTGATAGAATTAAGACAAATCATTTTTCTGCACCAATGAAAGGAAGTTAACGTTTAATGAAAAAATTAAATCAGGCAACTGTTCGTGGCGGCGCCGGCGATACGACCGCTGCTGAATCAGCCCGGATCCAAGATAACTTATACCTCGCGATCAACGGCGAATGGGCCAAAACAGCGGTCATTCCCGGCGACCAACCCCGGACTGGCGGCTTCTCTGATCTGGCAGACGAATTGGAGAAACAAATGCTGGCCGATTTCGCGGGCTTCCGTGAAGATCCTAGCCAAGTAACTGACCCGATTTTGGCTGAAGCGGTCAAACTCAATGAATTAGCCTTGGCTTTTGAAGACCGTGATCAAGCCGGCGTTGCCGCGGCGCAGCCTGTTTTAGATGAAGTCGCTGGCGTGACCAGCTGGGCTGATTTCAACCACCAATTAGCGACCTTGATCAAAGATGGCGTCGCTAAACCGTTTAGCTTGAGCGTTGAACCCGATATGAAAAACACCGACGTTAATTTGATTTATCTTGATGTGCCTGGTTTGATCTTGCCGGACAAGACTTATTACGCTGAAGATAATGAAAATGGCGCCCAATTACTGGCTGTTTGGACGAAGATGGCGGAAGACGTTTTGGCTAAATTCGGCTACAACGCTGAAGCTGCGGCCAAAGAAGTCGCGCAGGCGAAGCAGTTTGACGCCTTGATCGTGCCTTTGGTCAAGAATTCAGAAGAATTGGCAGATTACACCAAGCAGTACAACCCTTATGCCTTCGCAGACGTCGTCAAATTGGTGCCGGACGTTGATTTTGCTGGGGCAATTACCAGTGTCTTCGGTAAAGCACCAGAAAAGGTTGTTTTGACGCAACCGCATTATTTTGAAAATCTATCACAATTGGTTAGCGAAGCAAACTTCCCACTGTATCATAGTTGGTTGTTGGTCAATATGATTCTCTCCACGACCAGCGCCTTGACCGACGAATTGCGGATCTTAGGCGGAACTTACGGCCGTGCGATCGGCGGCCAAAAGGAAGCCTCTTCCCACGAAAAATTTGCTTATCGGACGGCCAATGGTTATTTCGATGACGCCGTGGGCAAGTATTATGGGGAGAAATATTTCGGCGATGCCGCTCGTCAAGACGTGGCGCAAATGATCCACAAGATGATCGATGTTTATAAGGCCCGCTTGGCTGACAATACTTGGTTGTCCCAGGCCACCAAAGAGAAGGCCATCGTGAAGCTGAATACGATCAAGATCAAGGTCGGCTACCCAGACAAACTCCAACCGATCTATGCTCAATTAAAAGTCAAAACAGCGGCTGACGGCGGCACCTTATTAGGTAATATTTTGTCGTTGAACCAAGTCGTGCGGGCTTACAGTTTCGCTAAATTGGATCAACCAGTCGATCGCAGTCGCTGGGCGATGCCAGGAAATTTAGTTAATGCCTGCTACGATCCAAGTTTCAACGATATCACCTTCCCAGCCGCAATTTTGCAGGCCCCATTTTACAGTCTGAAACAATCCAGTTCTGAGAATTATGGTGGGATCGGCGCCGTCATCGCCCATGAAATTTCCCACGCCTTTGATAATAATGGCGCGAAATTTGACGAAAAGGGAAATATGACGAACTGGTGGACAGACGCCGACTACGCCGCTTTTGAAAAGCGGACCCAAGCGATGATCAACGAGTTTGACGGCATCCCTTATTCAGGCGCGCAGGTCAACGGCAAGTTGGTCATCAGTGAAAATGTCGCGGATGGTGGCGGCCTAAGCTGTGCCTTGCAAGCGGCTAAAAGTGAAGCGGATGTTGATTTGCCAGCGTTCTTCACCAACTGGGCGCGGGTTTGGCGGCTCAAAGCAACCGCGGCCTTCAATCAACTGCTCTTGGCCATTGATGTGCACGCGCCAGGTCCATTACGGGCCAATGTCCAAGCGCAAAACATGGATGATTTCTACACGGCCTTCAATGTTACTGAAAAAGATGGCATGTGGTTAGCACCAGAAGATCGGGTCAATATCTGGTAGAAATTCCGGGTCAACAGATCAATAAAATTTCTCGCAATAGTCCTTGGCGGCGTCCTCGCTGCTGAGGGCTATTTTTATGCCTGCGCTTGATTTGCAGGTGTGTAGGGTGTTTGCGCGTGAGCGCAACCGGGTCCTATTCATGATTTTTCGCCTAGTTGCAGGTGTGGTGGGTTTGGTTGGGGACGCAACCGCCTCAGGACGTTTGTCGTGGCTGGAACGCGGTGGGCATCGTTTGAAGCCAATTCCAAAAGCGGGAATTGTCTTCAAATCGAGCCTTATTCTAAGCGATAAATCGCTAAGAATAATCTCACCGCTGAGCCACACGTCCTGAGGCGGTTGCTAGGCAGAATTGAGTTTATCTGCAATCGAAGCGAAGGATTTGACGAAGTGGTTTTGCAAGTAAGAGGTCAAACAATTGCTCTCTTTTGGGATGGTACGGCAATGCCAACGGATTTGGATTAGTAGGTCGGTACATTTTGCGCAGGCCTAATAGTTTAATCTATTTCCTTAACAAATCTTGAGTGGGAACCGACCGATTCAGTTGATTCAGCAAAATCTTATCCTAGTTCATCAAGCAAACTGTACTGGTGTCACCAATTTAAAGCGTATAACCACTAACCACGGTCGTCAATTGCGTGGTTCCCCATCAATTGACCATAGCTTACCAGTCGGCGTGAGTGCTCAAGTGACTATGATAATGTTGAGTAGCTGGAGCGGAGCGTGGCGTTGGTGGGCTGGTTATCAGTTGGCGGAAGGTCGGGCTGGGGGTGAGTCAGCCGCGATATTATTGTTGGCGATTTATCGCCTACAATAAGGCCGAGCTTGAAGATTTTCGGTGGGTTTCCGAAAAGCTTCAAGTCGTGCCCGCAGCGTTCCACCACCCCCAGCCCGACCTGGAGCCCTACCACATCTGCAATCCACCAACGCCACGCGCAGCGCAAGCTGCGGCCAACATCAGAATCGCCATGTTGCGCTGCGCATTCTTTTTCTGTCAACTAACATTTTTGTTAGATTGCTGTTCGTTGGTTAAATGGTTTCGATTAAGTTGACTGACTATAATGGATTCTGAAACACGAGAAAGGAGTTGCGACGTGATCATGAAAAGAATCATTGGGTTGATCGTCTTGTTCGGGTTGATCATCGGCGGCGCTTGGTATGGCGCGGAACATTATTTGCCGCCAGGGACCGTGGTTTATGCCGAGATGAAATTGATCGATCAAGACACTGCGCTGGGCAATGATGGCGAACAGTTGACCGGATTCGATCGTCATGGCAACTTGGTCCACATTCAATTGGATCGGGCCGAGCGTCGTCAACTGCCCCAACGAGGTTACTTGAAGTTCTACTATCGGCAGGGCAAAGTCGTCTCCGTTCGGCGGATCCCGTTGAAAGAGGTCCCGACTAAAGCTTTGACCCGGCTGTCGTTGGCCGATCAGTAAGCGCCGCTGCTCAGCGGTTACAATCGAGAAATTTGTGCATGAGCATACAAAGGAGAACATTCTTGACATTAAAATGTAATTTTGTTAGTTTTTGGACAGCAAAAGATTGAAATTTGGCGAGCATGACTAGACAAGTTCGGCAAATGCCGATCTGGCGTTTGAAATTATTGGTGGTCAAGTTTTTATCGGGGGATAACGACTCAGCTCAAGAAGGGAGCAGGATGAGCAATGGTTGAGAAAAAGCAGAGTCAGAAAAAGCAAATTGGCCGCTTTATTTTGAGAACAGTATTCTATTTTCTGATAATTTTGGTGCTGGTGTACCTGTATGGGTATAGTGGCATCAACGGTGGTCATTTCATCTATAACGAATTCTAGGGGGATAACGATGATGATCAAAAATGTGATTACGGCTTTTGATAAAGTCAGTCAAAAGCATCCAAACAAATTCGCCTATGACTATTTAGGGGAGCAACACACCTACCACGAATTGCGGGTCAACGCCGATCGCTTGGCTGCGCATCTATTGAGTTTGAATTTGCCAAAACACGCGCCGATCATGGTGTATGGGGGGCAAACGTTTGAAATGGTCGTGGCCTTTCTAGCGGCGGTGAAAGCGGGTCATGCTTACATTCCGGTGGATGATCATTCCTCAAACGATCGGCTTAAAATGATCCAGGAGGTGGCCCAACCACCCTTGGTCATTGCGGTTCGGCCTTTACCCGTGGCTTTGACTGACATTCAGGTGATCGATCAGGACGATCTGATGGCGCTCACTGAACAGGAATTAACGGCGCCGTTGCCAAGCGAGCAATATGTCAGTGATGACGACAATTTCTATATTATTTTCACCTCGGGCACCACGGGTAAGCCTAAAGGGGTTCAAATCAGCGCTCGAAACTTGGAAAGCTTTGTTAACTGGCAGCTAGCGGATTTTTATTTCCCGAAACATGCCAATGTCTTGGCGCAGGCGCCGTATTCCTTCGACTTATCCGTAATGGGCTTATACCCAACACTGGTGACCGGCGGAACGCTGAAGGTTTTGCCTCGGGAGATCACGGACAACTTCAAAGCGCTATTTGCGACGCTACCGACGATGGATCTAAATATTTGGATCTCCACGCCGTCTTTGATCGAAATCTGTCTACTAGTGGCTGATTTTGATAGTGAGCATTATCCCGACTTGGTGACGTTCTTGTTCTGCGGTGAGGAATTGAGCCACAAAACCGCCGCTACCCTGAAGAAGCGGTTCCCGAAGTCGCGGTTGTATAACACCTATGGCCCTACAGAAACAACGGTGGCGGTCACCGGCGTGGAGATCACACCGGCGCTTTTGGAGCGTTATGACCGCTTACCCATCGGCTACGTGAAGTCAGATACGCAGATTTGGGTGGATGGCGCGGCGGCTGTCGGTCAACAAGGGGAAATCATTATTAGCGGACCAAGTGTTTCCAAAGGCTATTTGAATTTACCTGAGAAAACCGCGGCGGTCTTCCAACAAAAAAGTGGCTGGCCAAGTTATGCCAGTGGCGATATTGGTTTCTTCAATGACGCTGGCTTGCTCTTTTACCGTGGACGGATGGATTTCCAAATCAAATTCAACGGTTATCGGATCGAGCTTGAAGAATTGAATTTCTTCTTGAAACAGCAAAAGATCGTCGACCAAGGCGCCATCGTACCGCGCTACAACCAGGGACACAAGGTTACCCAATTGGTAGCGTTGGTGGTTCCGGCGGCCGGGGATCCCGAAGATCAGCAAGCTTTGACCGCCGCAATCAAGGCGAATTTGGCCAAGGATATCATGCCTTACATGATGCCGCAGCGGTTCGTTTATCGCAGCGAACTGCCCCTATCTGCAAATGGGAAGGTCGATATCAAGGCGCTGATCCAGGAGGTCAATGCCAGTGATTAATTTACAACCATACAGTAGCCCCAGATATTTCCTGATTTTACTGCTGGGCTTATTACCGATCATGATCGGCCTTTATCACGGCAAGCGTTTCCGCGTCTACGAAACAATTTTCAGCCTGGTCTTCTTAGTATTGACCTTTGGCGGGGACCACTGGCAACAAGGGGTGGCCTTGATCATCTACATCGCCTATCAGTTCATTCTGACGCTGGCCTATGTTCATTATCGCAAGACGCGCAATCAAACCGGCGTCTTTGTGGGCGCGGTTTTACTGGCGATCTTGCCGTTGACGGTGGTTAAATTCACGCCCTTTCTCGCCGGTGGGAAAATCACGCTGGGCTTTCTGGGGATCAGCTACCTGACCTTTAAGACGGTACAGGTCGTTATGGAAGTCCGGGATGGCACGATCAAGGATTTCGATTGGAAGCTGTACCTGCATTTCTTGCTGTTCTTTCCCACGATCTCCTCAGGACCGATCGACCGTTATCGTCGCTTCAAGAAAGACTATGAAACGATTCCCGATCGTAGCGCCTATTTGGAAGATTTGGAAAAGGCCGTTCATTATCTCTTTCTAGGCTTCTTCTATAAATTTATTCTAGGTTATCTTTTTGGAACATTGTGGCTGCCATCATTGCAACATTGGGCGTTAATGCAACGCCACGCGTTCGGCGGCCTCGGTCTGTCTTGGGCGCTGCTAGGTTATATGTATGATTACAGCATGTATCTGTTCTTTGATTTCGCTGGGTATAGCTTGTTTGCCATCGCGATCAGCTATTTCATGGGCATCAAAACACCGCCCAACTTCAATAAGCCTTTTGCGGCAGGCAACATCAAGGAGTTCTGGAATCGTTGGCATATGACCTTGTCCTTCTGGTTCCGCGATTTCATCTTTATGCGGTTTACCTTCTGGTTCATGAAGAAGCGCTGGATCAAGAACCGGATCCGGATCTCACAGATCGCCTATTTGGTCAATTTCCTGATCATGGGCTTCTGGCATGGGTTGACTTGGTATTACATTGTTTACGGTCTGTTCCATGCCTGCGCGATCATCATTAACGATATTTGGTTGCGGTATAAGAAGAAACATCAGGCGCAGATCCCCAGTAATAAGTTCACCAAAGGGTTCAGTGTTTTCTTGACCTTCAATGTGGTTTGCTTCAGCTTCTTGATTTTCTCAGGGATCTTAGACAAACTTTGGTTCATGTAACCGCCGATCCTATCGCAGTCGCGGAGGATCCACGGTAATTCAAAATAATAATTGATTTCAGAAAGGTTGGTTTTGGCAATGACTGATACAGAAAAAGTAGTTTCGATCTTAAATGATTTAACAGGTGAGGATCTCGGCGGCAAGTTAGACGAGAATATTTTCGCCAATGGGTTATTGGATTCCATGGCAACCGTGCAATTGTTGCTGGATCTAGAAGATCAATTCGATGTGGATGTGCCGGTCTCTGAATTTGATCGCAATGAATGGGATACCCCGAACAAGATCGTGGCGAAAGTAGCGGCGCTAAAATGAAAGCCGGCAAACAACTGTGGCGAACCTTTGGCCCAGTCTTGGTGGCAGTGATAGCGGCACTGGCACTGTTTGCAACACCATGGCGCGGGCTGAAGATCAATTCCCAAACGTTGAAAGAGGCGACGGTCTCGCTGTCCACCAATGTTTATCGCGGTGAGAAAATCAAGGATGTCGCGCTTAACGATAATTATGTGCCCTTCATTGGCTCATCAGAACTGTCGCGGATGGACGCGATGCACCCGTCAGTTTTGGCGGCGAAGTACAAACGCGGTTACCAAACGTTGTTGCTAGGGGGACCGGGGAGTCAATCGTTGAATCATTACTTCACCATTCAAGAGATGAGCGCCCAGCTCCGCAACAAGAAGGTTGTTTATGTGATTTCGCCGCAATGGTTCACGCCTAAGGGACAACGACCGGATGCGTTCGGCTATTACTACTCAGCCTTGCAAGCAACGGATTGGCTCTTGCAGGCTAAGAATACCAAGGCGGATCGTTATGCTGCTCAACGGCTGTTAGCGATGCCTTCGGGAACGTCCAGCCTGCTGATCGAAAACGCCACCAAGAAAATCGCGGCGGGACGACGGTTATCAGCGGTGGAGAAGCTGATGCTGACACAGAAGCAGGTTATTCTGAAGAATGAGGATGCCCTCTTTTCAACCTTGGATCTTGATAACAATTGGGAACATATCAAGCAGGAAACGAAGAAATTACCGGCGACGGATAATGAGCGCTTGTTAAATCAGGTGGCGGTCAAGCAGGCCCAACAAGAAACCACGAACAATGAGTTTAATATCAAAGATAGTTTCTTCAAGAAGGAATTGCGTGGCGGGCGGCGCCTACCACGGTTGAAGGACAGTCAAGTTCGTTTCGATTATCGGCGTTCGCCAGAATATGCGGATTTTCAACTGGTCTTGCAACAATTAGCGGCGTTGAATTGCCAAGTGGAATTTGTTTTACCGCCGATCAATCAACGCTGGGTCGATTATACCGGTCTCAACATGACCATGTGGCGGCAAACCACCAAGAAAATCAAGCAACAATTGCTCAATCAAGGGTTCACCAATATTGATGATCTGTCGGAGGACGGCAATCAGGCTTACTATATGGAAGATACGATCCACATTGGTTGGCGCGGTTGGCTGCGAATGGATCAGTCGGTTAGACCGTTTTTGACGGAGACTCAGGCGCAACCCGATTACCAAATCAGTGATTATTATTTGTCGCCAGCTTGGCAACAGAAAATCGTGAAATAGTCAGAATCTGGCTCCGGGGGGAGAACCATGAGAACAAGACGACAAAGAAAGCAATCCCGTGGACGGATCGTTGCGTTGTTGACGATCACGGTGGTCTTCGTACTGCTGGTTGGTGGCTGGTATTGGCGGGGACATCGCCGCTCACACTGGCCTTCTGAGCGGCAGGAAACTTCCGCGCAGAAGGCCAGTAAGAAGCAAGCGGAAACCAAGCCGAAAAAAGCCGCGCCGAAGCAGTCGCGCCGCTCTGAGTTAAAGCGTCCCAACAATGTCGATTATCAACAACAGCTAGAAGCCAAGTTGAATGATAATCAATTTGTCGGGACAGGCCTAATGGTCAAAGATGGCAAAGTCGTCGCCGTCTATGGCCGCGGCTACGCCAACGCGCAACGTGGCCAAGTTAATGGCGCGGATACTGCCTTTCAGATCAACTCGATGCAGAAATGCTTGACCGAGTTTCTAGTCATGAAGCAAGTTCAAGCGGGTAAAGTCAAGCTGTCGGATCATTTGAGCCAGTATTATCCACAAGTTCCCGGGAGTACGAGAATCACCTTGGCCCAGATGTTTACCATGACGTCAGGGCTGTCGATGAATGGGATGGGTTCCGGACCGTACAACAGTGATCGTGATGTGGTCAATAACGCCATTGCCCATTTGCAGTTCACACCATCTGCCTGGGGCCAGGCTAATTATCAGCCGGTCAACGTGGTTTTGTTGGCGGGGATCCTAGAAAAGGTCAGCGGTCAAACTTATCAGCAGCTTTTTGAAGAACAGCTTATCCGGCCTTTGCAGTTGCAACATACGTATTTTGGTTATCAGATCCCAGCTGCCTCGCTGGTGGCAACAGGCTATTATTCGGCAGGTAATCTACCAAGTTATGAGCAGCCGCTAGCCTTGTCACCACTGCAACAGCATTATGAGCTGGGAACGGGTCAAGTCTTCATGTCGGCGGAAGATTTCTATCGTGCTGTCAGTAGTATTTTGAATGGGAAATTACTACCAGCGGCCTTGATTGCGGAACAATTTAAAGGTAATTCCCGGGATCAATATGGTGGGGGTCTTTATAATACGGAACCGTTCAAAAGCGCTAATGGCGTAGGGATTTATTTCCGTTCCACGATCCACATCACGCCAAATGGCCAAGACGGTGTCGTGTTGATGACCAACCAATCGGTTTCACTGAATTTGATCGCCGGGATGGCCAAGGATCTACAGCAATCACTTCTTTAGTAGCTGACAAAACGTCGCAGTCAGCCGTGGCGGTTGCCCCGAGCTGAGTATGACGTTCTTGTCGAGTTGGGGGAACTCGAGGCGAAGGTTATGAAGCAGCAACATCGGAAATTGTCCGGCGGCACCCGTGCCATTTTGATTGTGGCCACTGTGCTGCTGTGCCTCTTTGGCAGTTATTTGGGGTATACGCGCTATCAGGCATACGAGCACGCGACCTACGCGGCGAAAGTCGCGCGGGAGAAACGCAAGATCAAGGCACGAGCCAAGGCTCAGGCGCAAGCGCGGGATTTGACCAAACAAGAGACCAAAGCGGTTTTGAACACCAGATTGAATCATTATTTTCAACAAGAATTGGTTACCCAATTGAAGAGCATTCACTTTGTTGGCAGCGCGATTCTTGCCCAGAATGGCGCCATCGTCGCGCAGTATTCCGCTGGGTATGCCGACTACAATAAGTTGCAAGCCAATACCAATCGGACCGCGTTTGAAATCGACTCCTTGCAGAAATGCTTGACCGGCACCTTGGTCATGCAGGAAGTTGAGGCTGGGAAGCTGAGTTTGGATGATCTTTTGGCGAAATATTACCCGCAGGTGCCCCATAGCAATGAGATCACTTTGCGGCAAATGTTGGCGATGAAATCGGGATTGACCATGAGTGGCATGGGCAGTGAAGCCTACACCAGTGATGAGAAAGTCATTGCCTACGACATTGACCATCTTAATTTCAGTCCGAGTTCATATAACACGGAGAACTACCAGCCAATCAACTTTGTGTTGCTGGCGGGAATCCTGATGCAGGTGACCGGCCGATCTTACCGGCAATTGTTCCATGAGCGGATCATTACTGCCCTGGGGTTGAAACACACTACCTTCGGCTATGAAATGAACTCGCCGGTTGCCACGGCGACGGCCTATCCAATCACAGACGCGCTACTGGGTAATTACAATAAGCCAATGACTCTGAGTGCGACCCAACAACATTTGGAACTGGGTACGGGCCAGGTCTTCATGTCCGCCAGTGATTTCTATGAGACGGTGCGCTCGATTTTTGACGGCACACTGATTTCGACCGCTTCAGTCCAAGAACTCTTCGTCTCAGGTGGCGCTAGTCCTTATAGTGGGGGCTTCTACAATGGCCCCCAAGTCCGCTATGCCAATGGGCTAGGCGCCGGTTTCGAATCAACGGTCTATTTAAGCCAGAATGGCCAGTCTGGGGTCGTGCTCATGTCGAACTATGGCGTCAACTATCTGAGCCTGAAAGGCAAAGCGTCACTCTTGATCAATTTGGTTTTGTAGCCGGGTGCCGGTCGGTCCGAACATCATCGCGCCAGTAGCAGCCCCAGATCAAGTTGAATCGATACAAAAAGAGACCAGCCGCGTGCTGGTCTCTTTTTGTATCGGTCATGATTTGACCGAGCCACCTTGATTTGAAGCAATGTTATTTGAAAAAGCGCGTACCGGCGATTTCGAAAATCCCCATGACGACGAGGATCCAACCGAAGATGCGAATCAGCACTGTGATCGTACTGAAGGGATTCCAGATCATAACCACAGCGGCGATGATCAAAAGAATGCCGTAAATGTAGCCAGGAACTGGGCTTACATTGACATATTGCCGATGACCGCGAAGTTGCATCACATAATTGATCCCGTGAACCAACAAGACGATCCCGAGAATAAATGGAATCAGGTTTAGCAAGCCTTTAGCGAAGAAGAAAACAAAGACCGCAGCGACTAATTTGATGATCCCACCAATCATTGTTTGGTTCATTGCCGCGCCTTGCGTCCGCTCCTTATTGCCCCCGATCAAGTCGATCGCGCCCATGATCGCAAGGTAAAGGGCAATCAATTTGACGATCCCATTTAAGGATAGTTGGGGATAGAACGCTAATGCTAGACCTAAGACGATAAAGATCGCGGCGCGAAGCCACATGTTGCGTTTGATATTCTTAACGAGTTTATCCATGATCTTAACCTCCAATGTTCACTTTCATTTTGCCAGAAAAAGTGAGTGTTGCCATCAATCCGAAGGCTGATTTTCTTCCTGATCTTAGTGTGTAGAATTTCGGTACCGCTGCATCAAGCCGTCAATGAATTCAGAGCTTGATGAAATTCGCCCTCCGACATGTTGCGTTCAGGCCATCTTAGTCCCGCGAAGTCCGTTGCGCGACCTGATCGATCACCCGATGGTACCAGTCATGCCAATCAGTCGTGGTTTGATACGCCGCAGTTTCAGGATATTGCGCGACAATTGCCTTCCGTAACGTTGCCAACTCGGTGTGACGATTGGTGAAGAGGGCCGTCAAGATTGCTTCACGAGTAGGATAGGGTGCTTGCTTCAAGAAGTGATTTGTTTCCGGGATCTGGTTGCTCTGATCGAATGTTGTCAGCAGATCCATTTCATTTTGACGAAACAGTTCTAGATAAAAGGATAAGAAAGCGTGCCCCGTTTCATTATCTTTTAAATCAGTGTGTGTCAGTTCGTTTTCCATTGCTAAAAGCCTCCAAATAAGTTCTCCTCATAAGAACAGTATACCTTTATTATTAGGATTTGGTAAGCCCCCCTGACTAACTGTGCTTGTTTGAGATTGGTTGAAAGGAGTTTGTCCGTGGCGTGGGATGCGATACTTTGCAGATGAAAGTAGATTGGCCGCAGCTTGCGCTGCGAAATTCGGGGTGAGCTCGCTGTGGGCGCTGTTTTGAGCCAATCCGCAAAGTGCGCGGCTTGTCTCAAAATCAGGCCTTGTCCTAAGCGGCAGAGCCGCCAAGGACAATTTCACGGCGATCTCACCCCGAATTTCTCCGCTCCAGCCGCTCAACGTTATAACAGCCGTTTGAGCACTCACGCCGGCCAGCAAGCTATGGCCAATTGATGGGGAACCCACGCAATTGACGGCCGTGGTTAGTGGTTACAATCCTTGAATTGGCGACACCAGCACAGTCTGTCTGATGAACAGACCCAGTTCTCAGTGAATCAACTGAATCAGTCGGTTGCCACTCAAGAATTATTAAGGAAACAAACAGAGATGGTCAGCCTACGCAAAATGTCCCGACCGCCTAATCCAAATCCGTTGGTGTTGCAGTTCCACCTCAAAAGTGGGCCATCGTTTTGACCTCTAGCTCGCAAAACCACTTCGTCAGATACCCAACTTCGATTGCAGATAGGCTCAATTCTGCCTAGCAACCGCCTCAGGACGTGTGGCTCAGCGGTGAGATTATTCTTAGCGATTTATCGCTTAGAATAAGGCTCGATTTGAAGACAAGCCGCTGGGCTTGCGGATTGGCTTCAAACGATGCCCACCGCGTTCCAGCCACGACAAACGTCCTGAGGCGGTTGCGTCACCATCCAAACCCGGTACACCTGCAACTAGGCGAAAAATAATGAATAGGACCCGGTTGCGCTCACGCGCAACACCCACCCACATCTACCACCAAGCGAAAGGCCAAGAATAGAACGCCATCTTCAGAATCAATCCGAGCAATGCAATACCCATCAAGGCTCTCACCATTGCTGGATCGTCGTCAGCAAGGTATGATAGAGAAAAAGTTAAAGGTGGTCGTAAAATGAAAAAAATCGGATTTATTGGCACTGGCGTGATGGGGACCAGCATGGTCAAGAATTTATTGAAGGCAGGGTATCCGGTGACCGTGTACAACCGCACCGCGGCTCATGCCCAAACGGCCCTAGCCGCTGGCGCTAACTGGGCCGATGATCCGGCTCAGTTGACGCTGGCCAGTGATGTGGTGATTTCGATGGTTGGTTTTCCCCAAGACGTCCAAGAAATTTATTTCGGTGCCAACGGTATTCTGTCTCAGGCACGGCCAGGACAGATCTTAATCGACATGACCACCAGCAAACCCTCCCTGGCCAAGGAGATCACGGCAAAAGCTGCCGCCCAAGGCGTGATTGCCCTAGACGCGCCAGTCTCTGGTGGAGATATTGGGGCAGCCAAAGGGACGCTGACGATCATGGTAGGTGGCGACGAACCGACCTTTAATCTAATTTTACCGATTCTTCAAGCACTGGGTCAACAGGTCAATCGTTTTGGCGGCCCTGGTCAAGGTCAAGCAACGAAAATGGCTAACCAAATCATGGTGGCCGGGACCATGACGGGGCTGACTGAAATGTTGGTTTATGCGAAAGCGGCCGGATTGGATCTGTCTAAGGTGCTGGCAACCGTTGGCGGCGGTGCGGCGGCTAACTGGTCGTTGAGTAATTATGGCCCTCGAATTTTGGCTGGTGATTACACGCCGGGCTTCTTCGCCAAACATTTCTTGAAGGATTTGCGAATCGCTTTGGAGGAGGCCCAGAATCTGGGGCTTGAGTTACCGGCGACTGCTCAAGCCGCGAAATTGTATCAGGTACTGGTGGAACAGGATGGTCACGGAAACGACGGGACGCAAGCCCTGGTCAAACTGTGGTGGCCAACCGAGAACTAAGCTGATTTGACGAGAATAAGTGGCCGTGATTGCAGGATTACCCGTTCCCTAGCGTGCCAATTGCCTAAGGTTAAACCAAATCAACACTAATTAGAGTTATAAAAAAGTCACCTATCGCTAGTGAGATAGGTGGCTTTTTGCATCGTGATGATCGGCATTTGACACCGAGACGCCTGAACTTGGTGTCGCTGGGTCAATAGCCTTGACGAGGATCGACTTGATTAACGCTCAGCTGTCCTGTTGCGGCGAAACTAGCCAAGTTTGGCTGCACGATGGCAAATAACTTTTGGCGGAAATGTGGAACCTGACCGGCGATGTGTGGGGTGATCAAAAAGTTGGGCAAATCCCAAAGCTGACTCGAACTAGGCAAAGGTTCGGTTTCAAAAACATCCGCTGAGGCAAAGCTAAGTTGACCTGCTTGTAAAGCCACCGCCAAGTCGTTGATCACCACGGATGGTCCACGACCGACATTAATGAAAACAGCCCGAGGAGCCATTTGGCTGAAGAAAGCTTGGTTGAAATAGCCCGTCGTCGCGGCTGTCAAAGGCATGATGTTGACGACGAAATCGAAACTGGCGATTGCCGAAGTGACGGTAGATAAAGTATACATTGCTTCAAAGTTGGGCCGCGCCTCACCACGAGTATTCACGCCAGAGACATGAAGTCCCAGCGCAGTAGCCTGTTGCGCCAATCGCTGACCAATGTGACCGGCACCGAAAATCAACAAACTTTTACCGGCGACATCGTCAGGCTCGAACTCATTGGTCAACCATTGATGTTCACGTTGCGCCCGCGCATAGCCAAATAAACCGCGCTCATAGCTGAGAATGATTGCCAGCACGTGTTCGGTGATGACTTGAGCGTGAATGCCACTACCGTTGCTGACAAGGATGTGACGTGAATTGATTTCCGACCAGGGCAAATAGTCCACACCAGCAGAGATCGATTGGATCCACTTTAGGTGAGGCGCGGCCAACAGTGTCTGACTTAGTTCCTTCTTCCAGCCGATGACCCCAAGTAGACGATCCTGGGGAATCAAAGGTGAATCTTGGGCCAGAACGATTTCGAACTGCGGAGCGCTGTCCTGCAGTTGCGCCACTTGGTCGGGCTTGAAATTGGTGAATGAATAAATGACTGGTTTCATTAAGGTGGGTTCCTTTCTTGATTGTAAAAATGGTTTCATCAATGAACGCATAATTTAAAATAATGATACCATTATACCCGTTGTAATTGGCAACGGTCGAGTGCTTGCACTTGCTCGTTGAATAACTCCACCTATCGTATTATCGCATTTAGTGATAAAATCAATGATATAAGTCTTTTTTAGGGGAGGACCAGCCCAATGTCGATTTTTAAACGGAAACGTCAACCGGAACAAGTAAAGCCAACGCCAGAAGCTGATAACCATGATGGCAATCATCCCAAGGTGCCACCAATCAACTATACCGAACGCACGCAGACTGAGCCGAAAGCGGCAGCGGAAACGATTCCGGCGCCAGAACCCACAGCGACGACGATTGACTGGACTCGAACGGAGACGCAATTACATGCCTTGGATCAACAGCGTGATCAGTTGGCCGAGTCCTTACGTGATGAGTTGCTGGAGGCGCGAAGTGTTGCAAAATACGACTTGCGCCAATTAACGCGGCCCAATCGGCATGAAGCGGCGCCCCAGATCGACCCCGAGCAGGTTCAAGGGCTGGAACAAAGTCTTCAAACCTTGAATGATAAGCTGAAACATTGGTATGGCACGGATAAGATGGCCAATGAGATCCATTTCGATGCGGCGCGACCATACTTGTTGCTGAATAATGGGTTGATCCATCAACCGACTGTGATTCAACGGCGCTCTTTACAGCGGCTCAAGCAGTTGTTTGCGACCCATCAAATCGTTCCCACCAATGTGACGATCGATTATGACGATTTGTTAACGCCGACTTGGGCGGCCTATCAGAAGAACGGGCTGGTTGTGCCTAAGACGAAGCTCTTCAACCTGTTTCATGATCTGCAAGATCGTGAACAAACATCTGGCCAAAAGGCGAATGAACTGACTTTTGCTCCAGGATTCAAGGTCGTTGCTGAAGACAATGATAAGAAAGTTTATGATACTCAAGGTGTCTTGAACATGGTGATCGATTATCGCGAGAACGGTAATCTGTTTACGGTGCGCCATTACTTGAATAATGCGTTGCTCAGTCGCGATTTGTTCGATGCCGCTGGCGTGATCTCGGCGACGCAATATTACGCGATCGATGACGCACAGAAAGTGATCCGCGAGAATTTCTACCGTACCGATGGCTCGTTGGCGATTTCGAAGAGTTATCTCAGCGGCGAGCCCTATATTCAAATTTTCGGACCGACGAATGTGTTGATGGCAATTTTCGATAGTGATCTGGATCTGATTGAATGGTGGTTCGAAAATCATGTGCTCCAGCCCAATAGTGTGGTCATTGTTTCAATTGATAGTGTCCTCTATGACACCTTGATCGCCGCCCAGGATCAAGGGCTAGAGGTCATTCCGTTGATCAGCGAATTAGATCCGCAATCGCCGCGGTTGCGCGATCTAGCAGCGCACAAACATGGAATCGAGAGCATTCTGGTTGCTGAACCGTCAATCAAGCAATACTTGGAGCAACGCACGGAAATCGATTTGGACATTACCGTGATATCACCATTGGAATCGGCGTCGGACCAGCCAACTGAGACCGAAACACCTAAATCGTCGCAAGCACCTGCGCCGGATCAGACAGCAGCAGCGTCAGATCAGGCATCACCGTCGACCAAAACCACTTCAGCGGCCGGTCAAGTGGTTGACCATGGCTCGGTTGATCGTCCAGACCAACCGTAGCGACGCAAGGACCGATCAGGTTTGTCGGCTTTGAAGTGAGGTAGATGAATAACAGCTCGCGGGATGAAGTGATTTCCCGGGAGTTGTTTTTTTCATGACAAGCAAGCAGAGAAGGACGACTCTTTCAGAAAACTGTCCGCTATTTCACTTGTATTTTCTGATAAAAACCAATACAATTGAAGAGGTAGAATTCATAAGAAATGAGGCTGTCATGCAATGACAAAATTAGTATTTATCCGTCATGGTCAAAGCGAATGGAATTTAAGCAACCAGTTCACTGGTTGGGTCGACGTTGACCTTAGCGAAAAAGGTGTTGAAGAAGCAAAGAATGCTGGTCATTTGATCAAGGAAGCTGGCTTGGAATTCGATCAAGCTTACACTTCTGTTTTGACGCGAGCAATCAAGACTTTGCACTACGCTTTGGAAGAATCTGGACAACTCTGGATTCCTGAAACTAAGACATGGCGTTTGAACGAACGTCATTATGGCGCTTTGCAAGGCTTGAATAAGAAAGAAACCGCTGAGAAATATGGCGACGAACAAGTCCATATCTGGCGTCGTTCATACGATACTTTGCCACCATTATTGTCCGCGGACGATGAAGGTTCAGCAGCAAAGGATCGTCGTTACGCTGATTTGGATCCTCGAATCATTCCTGGCGGCGAGAACTTGAAAGTTACTTTGGAACGGGTCATTCCTTTCTGGGAAGATGAAATCGCGCCTAAATTGCTTGATGGCAAGAACGTGATCATCGCCGCTCATGGTAACTCATTACGCGCCTTGACCAAGTACATCGAGAACATTTCTGATGCTGACATCATGGACTTGGAAATGGCAACTGGCGAACCCGTTGTTTATGACTTGGACGAGAAGTTGAACATCGTTTCTAAGACTAAATTAGGCAAGTAGTCATCGCGACCCTTGCTGATAGATCACAAAAAGACGTCCATACCCGGACGTCTTTTTGTATGCGCTGATTGATCAGGAAATTGCCTTCGCCATCATGAAGGATGGCAAAACGTTTGTGGTAGGCCTTTGATTGGTATAAAATAATTATGATTGAGTTTTCATTTTGGAACGATCATAATGAAATGCTTTCATTATTCATGGGAAAGCCAATTATAACGAGCGATAGATAAGAAGGTTTGACAATGACATGGTCTAATTGGCTGGTCCCACCATTTCCAACCAGCATTTTCTTTGTGTTGGGTTTTTTAACGCTTTATCAGGTTTCCTATAGCTGGATCACGACCCAACTACATGATCATCATGTCCAAATCAACGATGATACCTTTAACACTTGGTATGGGGTTTTCTACATGCTGGTGTTTGTTTTTGCGTTGCAGTCGCTGGTTGTCGGCCAGAGTAATTCTTGGGAGTTTATGAACTTCGAGCTGATTGCGGTGACGTTTTGCGCGTATTTCTTAAATATTCGAATCCCGGTCTATTTCTTGTTTCCGATCGTGTTGGTCTATATGGCCTTCAATGGCTCCTATATTTATTGGCAATCTTGGGGGCACGCCCTGACGTTGATGACCTTTTTCTGGGTGTTGAATTTGATTCGGCGTAAGCTGGCAGATCGTCGTTACAATCTTGCGTTATACTTGGCCGTAACGGTGCCGTTCGGTGGGGCCCTATGGTTATGGATGAAATGGAAATTCACTTTATCTTGGGAAACCTTTGCCCAAGAATGGTTGTATCTGACTGTTTTCGAGATTTTGCTTTATAGTTACTTGGACATGCTGTCCCGCGACAGTCAGTCGAAATTGCGCTTGGCTCGTCTCGACAGCCATGACGCCTTGACGGGTATTGAGAATTACGAGGCTTATCGTAATGATGTGCATCAGTTGTTTGCCGAAAGCCGTGAAAATGGGCAAGGGTTGGCGATGATGATGTTTGATATTGATCACTTTAAGCAGGTCAATGACACATATGGTCATCTGGCTGGTGATCGGGTGCTCCAGCAACTTGCGAAGACGGTGGCGCGAATTGCCAGTCAGGCTGATCCCGCAATCAAAGTCTATCGAACCGGTGGTGAAGAGTTCAATCTCCTCTTCCCTAACTACAGTTTAGCGGAGACGAATGCGATCGTTGACCAAATTTTTACGGTGATCAATCATTTACCAATCACGCTTGATGATGGCCGGCTGATCCAAGTGACTATTTCTGTGGGGGTTTCGGCGGTGGTTGCCGATGATCAAACATCGCTGGACTTTTATAATCGGGTCGATCACAATCTCTATCAATCGAAACGCGAAGGGCGCCAGCTGATCACCCGTCATTAGGCGCCGATTTTGCTTCGTCATTTTACACGGACCTTGCTGGTGTTTTTCGACTGTGGTTGGTTTGAGTCGGACGGCTGATCATGAGGGCGTGCTTAGGAATCGGATCAACCAGCCAAAATGATTGAGAAATCAAGTTGTTTCAGGTAGGATGTTAATACTAATTGTTTCGATAGCTAAAATCGATTGATTGCTTTGTTCGTGTGGGCACCGATCAAAGTGTCAGAGTTGAGAGGATTAAGTTATGACATGGTCCAACTGGCTAGTGCCACCATTTCCCACAAGTGTTTTTTTCGTGTTAGGGTTTCTGACACTTTTTCAAGTTTCTTATAGCTGGCTGACAACGCTACTCCACGAGCGGAAAGTGAAGCTCAGTGACGATGCTTGCAAAACCTGGTATGGCCTGCTTTATATGGTCGTCTTTGTTTTCGCGCTTCAGTCACTGGTTCGAGGGCAAAGCAATTCGTGGATGTTCATGAATTTTGAGTTGATTGCTGTAACCTTTTGCGCTTACTTTTTGAATATTCGGATTCCCATTTACTTTCTGTTTCCCAGTGTGCTGATTTTTATGGTGTTCAATGGCTCATTCACCCATTGGCAATCATGGGGTCATGCCTTGACACTGATGGCTTTCTTCTGGATTTTGAACTTAGTCAGCGTGAAACTTCACGATTGGCCATACAAGGTCTTCGCATATTTGGCGGTGACGATTCCTTTTGGTGGTTTGTTATGGCTTTGGATGAAATGGAAATTCGCGCTTTCGTTAACAACATTCGCTCAGGAATGGCTTTACTTGACGATTTTTGATGTGTTGATGTATAGCTATACGGCGATGCTGTCGCGAGATAGTCGTACGAAATCACATTTAGTCCGGTTGGCCAGCCATGATTCCTTGACGGGGATATTGAATTATGAGACGTATCGTCAGGACATTCATACTCTGTTTTCTAGGAGTCAAAGTGAACAACGGCCGTTGGCGATGATGATGTTTGACATTGACCATTTCAAACTGGTGAATGATACGTACGGTCATGCTGCGGGGGATCAAGTGTTGCGCGCGCTGGTCCAAACGGTTGCACGGATCATCCACGAGGCTGATCCAAAGATCAAATTCTATCGGACTGGTGGCGAGGAATTTGTACTGATCTTGCCTGAGTATTCTTTAACCCAGTGCAATCAATTGGCGCAGCGAATCTTTGCGGCGGTTGATCAGATGACGATTACGCTGGATGCAAAGCAAAAACTTAAAATCGCGATTTCGATGGGAATTTCGTGTGTGAGTGAGGCCGACCAAACCTCACTAGATTTCTACAATCGTGTCGATCATAACCTCTACTATTCCAAGAAGAATGGGCGTCATCAGATCACCAGCAATTAAGCGGATGTGCTTGCTTAGGTTCGGCGGGATTCGGCTGGACGTTGGCACCACCTGCGCACTCAGAGCGTGAGATCCTAATCAAAAGGCCCCCAAAGTCAGATTTTTGATCTGATTTTGGGGGCTTGTTTGTGGAATCGGCGAACTATGGCGACCACAATGCGGTGACTTCCTAAGGCAAATAAAGAAATAGGACAGCGCTGCGCCGTTCTTAGCCTGACCGCAATGTCAGCGTCGCGCGGTCAAGCTTGTGGGGGGAGTTCTGGGGCAGTTCTATTTGGATCAGGCCATAAGTGGATCAATTGCTCGAGTAGCGGCTTGACTTGGGCCCGATTTCGCTGCAAGTAGTTGGCGTAGACCGGCATCTGAGCGGCAGGATCGCTAATGGGAATTTGCACGCGGCTGTCATGCGCGGATCGTTTCTCTTGAAAAGCAGGATCGAGCGGCGACAAATTGGTACTGAAATAGGGGAAATCGGAGTAGCGGCTGATTTCCGTTAAGGCCGCTTGTTCCTTTTGATAAAGGAATTTAGCTTGGGGAATATAGTGTTGGATGATCTGGCGCCAAGGTCCAATTTCCGTCAACACGAGAAAGCTGATCCCCGTCAAATCCGCGAAGCTGACGGTGGTTTGGCTGGCTTGATACATAAATTGATTTAAATTAACGGCCAGACTTTCTGTGCCTAAATAGGTGGCGCCGATTGCATCTGGCGCACTTGCGGTCGGTGTTTTTGCAGTTGTGGGCGCCGTCTTGACCGTGGGCGCTGCCAACGCTTGATTGGAGATGATCACGGTGGCGGCATTGGCGCGCAATTGACCGACCACATCGGCTGTCACTAAAGCCCGGCTGATTTTTAGCGGCGGCAACAAGGTCTGATCTAATTGCGCCAGCAGATTCAACGGTCCGGGAATGACGGTAGCCAGCACCAGCGCTTGTTGACTGCGGTCAAAATTCTGAATCTCCGTGACCGCTTGGGCTTGGGCGCGCAACAACTTCTCCGCCAACTGCGCGGTCAAGCGACCTGTTGCGGTCAAGGTCAGACGATTGGGCTGACGGTGGAAAAGTTGTACACCTAGGTCAGCTTCTAACTTCTGCATTCCCCGGGTAATCGTGGGCTGCGTTACGTGTAAATGCGCGGCGGTTTGTGCCAAAGTGCCTGTCTGGGCGAAAACAACTAATTCTTGCAATAAATAATTATCTAAGGGCATCAAGTCAACCTCCTCAGTATACATCGACTGTATACTAGCATGAAATGTTGGTAATTTTCAAGCGGAAACTAGGGTTGTATAGTTAGACCATGCGAATGGAAAGGATGTTTTAATAATGGTTGAAATTCCCACAGTCACTTTAAATAATGGGGTCACCATGCCGCAACTGGGCTTTGGTGTTTTCCAGATTCCCGACGCCACCGAATGTGAGGCGGCGGTGACGGCAGCGTTGCAGGCGGGTTATCGCTTGCTGGACACGGCCACCGCTTATCAAAATGAAGCCGCGGTTGGTCAGGCCTTGCGCAAAAGTGGTTTGGCGCGTCAAGATGTATTCGTCACTTCCAAGTTGTGGGTTTCCGAATTCACCTACGAACGGGCCAAGCAAGGCATTGATGCGTCTTTGCAACGGTTGGGTCTAGATTATTTGGATCTTTATTTGCTCCATCAGCCTTATGGTGATGTGATCGGCGCGTGGCGGGCGTTGGAGGAGGCTTACCACGCTGGCAAGATCCGCGCGATCGGCGTTTCCAACTTTTACCCTGATCAATTGAAAAATCTGGAGTTGAGCACCACGGTCCAGCCTGCAGTCAATCAAATCGAGGTCAACCCGTGGTATCAGCAAATCGCTGATGTTCGTTTCAATCAGCAAGAACATGTTCGTGTCGAAGCCTGGAGCCCCTTTGCGGAAGGCAAGCAAGACATTTTCAGAAACGAAACCATCGCGCAAATCGCTCAGGCTCATGGCAAGACGACTGGTCAAGTCATCTTACGTTGGCTTTTGCAGCGGCAAATCACGGTCATTCCGAAATCGGTCCATCCGGCGCGGATGGCGGAGAATCTGGCGGTCTTCGATTTCGAATTGTCTGCCGCTGAAATGGCGACGATGGCCAGCCTAGATCAACATCAAAGTCAATTCTTCGATCACCGCGATCCCGTGACCATCGAGCAAATTTTCGGCGCCAGCTTAGCGAAAATCAAATAAAGTCCAGACCGACCCGATCGTCTGACCAGCGCTAGTCGCATGAGGTTTGGCGTGAAAATTCTTCGCCTGCCTAGGTCGTGGAAACGCTCAGTAGCAAAGCCGGTTCAATGCAGCTTTTTTTAAAATTAGGAGAGTAGAGATAAATATGACAACACCAACGATTCAATTAAATGATGGCAACAAGATTCCAGCTATCGGTTTTGGGACGTTTCAAATTCCGAATGATGGCAGTACTTTCAAGGCAGTCAGTGCCGCCTTGGCCGCAGGTTACCGCCACATTGACACGGCGGTGGCTTACTTTAACGAGGCCGAAGTCGGTCAGGCCATCAAGGCTAGCGGCATTCCCCGGGACCAGATTTGGGTCACCAGCAAATTGTGGTTACAAGATTACGGTCAGGCTCCGGCGGAAAAGGCGATTGATCGCTCGCTCCAGAAGTTAGGTTTGGATTACCTTGATCTTTATTTATTGCACCAACCATATGGTGATGTACCCGGCGCATGGCGCGCGCTAGAGGCGGCTCAGCAGGCGGGCAAGATTCGCTCGATCGGCGTTTCGAATATGACGCCCAAATTGTGGCAACGATTCGTGCCTGAATTCACCACGATCCCAGCAGTCGATCAAGTTGAGTTCAACCCGTATTTCCAGCAGCAACCTTTGCGCCGCTTACTGGCTCAGCATCAGGTCAGAATTGAAGCCTGGGCGCCACTTGGTCAGGGGAACCAGGTACTTTTGAATGATCCGATCATCACGCAACTGGCCGCGAAATATGACAAGAATCCCGGTCAAATCATTTTACGCTTTGAACATCAATTAGGCGTGATCATCTTCCCGAAATCGACCCACGAAGCGCGCATCAAAAGCAATCTGGCGATCTTCGATTTTGAATTGACAGCCGCGGAAATGGGCCGCATGGCGACCTTGGATCAGGGTCATGGACGTCATGACCCTGACGCGCCCGGAGTTCAAGCACGGTTGCTAAGCGCTTTCGATGTCCACGCCGACGATTAGTTGTGGTTGATACTGCCCAGATATAACAAATAGTCATGGATATTGATTCGATATAAGTATTGGATATGATTATCGTCACCGGTTATACTAATTTTTGAGAGAAAGTATGCTAGACGATTGGATCCGTTCCGGCATCACAATCGTCAAATTTCAAAATAAGGTGGACAAGATGACGACAAAAACAATCCTAGAACGCGCGCTGGCTGGCGAACGCCTGGTCTTCAATGATCCTGAATTCGAGCAAATCGCTCAAATCGCGACGCGGACCGAAACCCGCTTAATGGCGTTCAACCAGGCGCCGACGTCCAGCGCCCGGCATCAACTTCTTGACGAAATCGTTGGTTACGCGGTACCCAGTACTAGCGAAGTGCATATCGGCTTTCGCTCAGATTTCGGTCAGCACATTTTTATTGGTGAGCATGTTTTCGTTAACCAAGGAGTGACCATGGTAGATCTGGGCGGGATCTATTTGGCCGCGGGCGTTCTGGTGGGACCGAACGTAACCTTGATTACGGTCAATCACGCTGAAGATCCTGGGCGGCGTCGGGATGTGATTCCTCAGGCGATCCATGTGGGTCAGGGGGCGTGGATCGGCGCCGGCGCGCTGATCCTGCCGGGCGTCACGATTGGCGCTCAGGCTATTATCGGCGCCGGTTCGATCGTCACCCATGATGTGCCCGCCGCCACTGTTGTCGTGGGCACACCGGCTAAGATCCTGCGCTCGATCAAGCAGGAGGTGCACTAATGGCCGGTCAAGAAAAGCCAGCATCAGTGAAACTTGCGTCAGCGCGGCACCGGAGAATAGTGGTCGTTAGTTTTCTGGTCATTTTCGCCCTTGCCGCCACTGCTGTTTTATGGTGGCAGCGATCGAGTTCAAGCCAGCCGGCAGTCAAGCAATCAGCGTCTGAACAAGCAATGTTAGCGCAGAAAAGTGGTCAGCCAGCCGGTGCGAGCATCAAGGGCCACGCTTCTACCAAGAATTCCACCAAGACCTCTACTAAGACTTCCACCAGCGCCACTCCCGCGGCAAAGGTGCCGACCAGTCAGCAAATCACTGTTTTGATTGGCGCCCAACATTTACGCGCACGTTTGAACGATCGTGCCACCGCCCAGGCCTTGACCAAGCGGTTGCCGTTGCAGCTGGATTTCCGTGATTTCAGCAGTGGCTTCCCCGAGAAAATCGCGGACTTGGCGCAACCTTTGACCACCAAAGGAACGCCGGCCGCCAGCGACCCCAAGCCGGGGGATTTAGCCTACTGGTCACCAGAACCGCGAGTGGTTTTATACTGGGGCGATGTGGGCGAATATGCCGGGATCCACGTCCTCGGTCATTTTCTTGATCGCGCTTCGGCAATCAAGACCATCAAGCAACAAAAAGGTGAGTTCTCAGCCCGAATCGTTGCTGGTTGGCAGTGAGCTGATTAGATTATTTGATGATGATAGGTAGATGCTTGGAACTGATTTGAAGCGCTGATCTCACTGTTGAGCCATACGTCTTGAGGGGTACGGCAATGCCAACGAATTTCAGAAACCTGTGCTTGATTGCAAGTGTGGTGGGTTTGGGTGGGACGCAACCGCCTCAGGACGTTTGTCGTGGCTGGAAACGTGCTCCGCGCAACTGACTTCTGTGCTTAGCTACGCAATGGCTTCGGAAGCGAAGCCCGCTTCCAAAGCCATCGCTAGGCTAATGCTCGAAGTCAACCCGTTGCGCTGCGCACTGTTTCGAACGCAGTGGGCATCGTTTGAAGCCAATCCGCAAAGTGCGCGGCTTGTCTTCAAATCGAGCCTTATTCTAAGCGATAAATCGCTAAGAATAGTCTCACCGCTGAGCCACACGTCCTGAGGCGGTTGCTAGGCAGAATCGAGCTTATCTGCAATCAAGGCGAAGGATTCGACGAGGTGCTTTTGCAAGCTAGAGGTCAAACAATCGCCCACTTTTGGGGTGGTACGGCAATGCCAACGGATTCGGATTAGGTAGTCGGACCATTTTGCGTAGGCTGAACATCTTTACTCGTTTCCGTAACAGTCCATAGGTGGAAAGCCGACCGATTCAGTTGATTCGCTGAGAACTAGGCCTGTTCATCAGACAGACTACGCTGGTGTCACCAATTTAAAGCTGGTAACCACTAACCACGGCCGTCAAATGCGCGGCTCCCCATCAATTGACCATAGCTTGCCGATTGGCGTGAGTGCTCAAACGGCTGTTATAACGTTGAGCGGCTGGAGCGGAGCGTGGTGTTGAAACGTGTTCGCCGACCCAGCTCCCTGCGCTTAGCTACGCAATTGTTCCGGAAGCAAAGTACGGCTTCCAAAACAATTGCTAGGCTAATGCTCAGGAGCTGACCGGGTCGGTTCACACTCTGGCGTTGGTGGTCTGTTTGCTTGTCGGCGGAAGGTCGGGCTGGGGGTGAGTCAGCCGCGATATTATTCTTGGCGGCTATGCCGCCTAGAATAAGGCCGAGTTTTGAGATTTTCGGTGCACTTCCGAAAAGCTCAAAATCGTGCCCGCAGCGTTCCACCACCCCCCAGTCCGACCTGGAGTCCCTACCACATCTGCCAACCACCAACGCCACGCGCAGCGCAAACCGCGGCCAACCTACTATCGCAACAGTCGACATCTCACGAGGCACAATTGATCAAATAATTGAAATTACGACTTGCCTTAGAGTGAACTCGAAGTTATATAATGAAAATGAAAAAAACAAAGTTGGAGGTTTTAGAATGAAAACAACAGTCTTTATGGAACCCGGAAAAGTAGTGCTTCAAGACAAACCAATGCCAACAATCCAGGCCGACGATGACGTGATCATTAAAGTCGTGCGCGCCTGCGTCTGTGGCTCTGATCTTTGGGCCTATCGTGGTTTTGATAAGAAAGAAGCCGGCTCACTAAATGATGGACATGAAGCCATCGGAATCGTCAGCGCGGTTGGCGCCGCGATCACCACGGTCAAACCTGGGGATTTCGTCATCGCGCCATTTACGCATGGATGCGGTCATTGCGCGGCTTGCTTGGCCGGCTTTGAGGGTGGCTGTCAGAATCATAGTGATAATTTCAGTTCTGGTTTTCAAGGCGAGTATGCCCGTTATCAACACGCGGAGTGGTCACTGGTCAAGATTCCTGGTCAACCTGAGGATTACAGTGAAGGCATGCTGGCCTCACTGCTGACGTTGGCAGATGTGATGGCGACGGGTTATCACGCCGCGCGGGTGGCCAATGTGCAAGCCGGTGATACCGTGGCGGTGGTTGGTGACGGCGCTGTGGGGCTCTGTGCGGTGATTGCCGCGAAGATGCGTGGCGCGAAGCGGATCATTGCCATGAGTCGGCATGAGGATCGACAGAAATTGGCGTTAGAATTCGGCGCGACGGATATTGTTCCGGAACGTGGCGATGAAGCGGTCGCTAAGGTATTAGCGTTGACCAATAATGCTGGCGCCGACGCGGTTCTGGAATGTGTCGGGACCGAATTGTCCACGGAAACCGCGATTCGAATCATCCGTCCAGGCGCCGCTGTTGGCCGAGTTGGCGTGCCGCACACGCCTAAAATTGACGTGGCCACACCATTTATGCAGAATCTAGTTTTGGCGGGCGGGCCCGCTTCGGTAACGACTTACGATAAGAGCTTGTTACTTAAAGCCGTGCTTGATGGGGAAATCAATCCTGGCAAGGTCTTCACTAAGAGCTTCCCGCTGGATCAGATCAATGAGGCTTACCAAGCCATGCAAAATCGCGAAGTCATCAAGTCGATGATAGTGGTGGCTCAGTAGACCAACTTCAGAAAAAAGCGTTAATCAGAACCTGATGATTCAGAAAGGTCACGTTACGCGCGGACAGCTTCGAGTTAAAGCTGTCCGCTTTTCTATGCTCGCGAATTAGGCGCAACGTGAAATCGGGAAATCGTTAGCTGAGCTCGCGTAACAAGAATTTTATTATGTTTTCAGTGTTTTCAAGCTATAAAATAGATCAGATAAGAGTAAAATAAGGATTATGATTTTCTTTGTTCGATTTTTCAGAAATAAATTCAATTTCTTTCAGAAAGAAGCGTTGGCTTTGTCAAGCTCGAAACGAAATACGTTGATTGTCACGTGCGCCCTATTACTCTCCAATGCCATGAGTGGACTGGATAATACAATTATTAATACAGCCTTGCCGGCAATCATTTCCGATTTGCACGGGATCGAAATGATGGGCTGGATCGTGGCGATTTTCCTATTGGGGACGGCGGTGAGTACGCCGCTTTGGAGTAAATTCGGGGAACACGTTGGCAATAAGAAGAGTTACCAATTGGCCGCGCTGTTCTTCGTGGTCGGTTCCTTGCTGGAAGGCTTGGCGCCGAATATGGCGGTCTTGATCGTGGCTCGTTTATTGGCGGGTATCGGCAACGGGGGCGTGGTCTCGTTGCCCTACATCATCTATGCCCGACTTTATCCCGAACCACGGAAACGGATGCAAGTCTTGGGCTTTGTCTCGGCTAGCTATAGCATGGCCACGATCATTGGCCCATTAGTCGGCGGCTATTTAGTCGATGCCTTGAGCTGGCACTGGGTCTTCTATATCAATGTGCCGATCGGGTTGTTATCGGCGCTGCTCGTGCAGATCTTCTATCGGATCGCGGATCGGCGTGCGGAAGTCCAGCCTGTGGATTATCGCGGCTGTACTTTGTTGGTTGTTGGCCTAGGTAGTTTATTGGCGGGGATCGAACTGGTGGGTAGCGCGAATGGCTGGCTCGTGGCCGGTCTCTTGGCTTTCGCGTTGATTTGTTTGGCAGCGCTGGTTCGCTTCGAACAAAACGCGGTCGACCCGATCATTCCCAATCGCCTTTTCAAAAATCATGTGTTGGTGCTGGATTTTATTTTATTCGCGTTGATCTGGGGCGCCTTTGTCGGCTTTCTGATTTATAGTCCCATGTGGGCGCAGGGTCTGCTGGGCACCACGGCCTTGGTCGGTGGCGCCACCCAAATCCCCGGTTCGGTGACCAATTTCATCGGCTCCGGTTCGGTGGCGACTTTTCGCAAGTGGTTCTCACCCCAAAAAGTTATTACTATCGGAATCGTGACGCTAACCATCTCATTTCTGTTGATGCTGATCTGGGGTGTGCGAACACCTTACTGGATTCTGCTGGTGGCGGCCGCGTTTGAAGGCTTCGGCAACGGTATGTGCTTCAATGAATTGCAAGTCAAGGTGCAGCAGGACGCCGAGCGACAAGATGTGCCCGTGGCGACCTCCTTCAGCTTTTTGATTCGAATGTTGAGCCAAACGTTCACCGCCTCGATCTTCGGGTTGATCATGAATGCGGCGTTGCGCCGTGGGGTCTGGCAAAGCCACGGTGCGGTCACGATGAAAATGATGAATAAACTCAGTGACGCGTCGAATTTAACCAGTTTACCAACACAATTGATCCCACAAATGCGGCAAATTCTGCATAGTGGGTTACGGAATATCATGATTTTGTCGCTAGGGTTGATGTTGCTGGCGCTAGGGTTGAATCTCTGGGTACAGCATCGCCAGCGGCAAACAATTTGAACAAACCTCAAATATGGCCTAGCAATTTTGCTAGGCTTTTTTGATAGATAAATAATTTTAAAATGTTTTAATAGCGGTTATCTAGACACAGTAAAGCCTTTCCTTATCAATGGGTCATATTATTAACGGTAAGCGCTTTATTTGTTATATAATTCAAATTGACTGGAAGAATAACTAAACGTTAGCACATTCGAAATCGGGGGGACTTTGGATGAAAGCAAAATGGGGGAAACTCGCAATGGCCTTAATGCTGGTTGGGCAAATCGCGATCACACCAATTGGGGTGGTCCGGGCCAGCGGGGCGACGGACATAACGCCGGAGACACAAGTGACGCCAGCGACTGATTCGCAGTTGCCAGTGTCGCCGACTGGATTCGGGGAACAGGAGAATCCTGTAGCGCCAATTGAAGGCGAACTGCAAGCGGATTCAACGGGAACTGAGACGGAAACAATTACTGAATCCGATTCGGGTTCGGATGCAACGAGTCAGACGAAGACTGATCCAGATGTATCAGGTGATTCTGGTGATTCGGTCGAAGCGGGCACGCATACTGACACAGACGAAACTGAAAGGTCAGATACACCAGAAAAAGATCCTCATGATTTGGGGAATATTTTGACTGCCGTTAAAGTGGTGGATCCTGATGATCAGACGACTGAGCTCAGTCAGCATGATCAGCTAACACAGGAAAGTAAGCTCCAACTGATTCTGAGCTTTACCTTGGCCGCTGGCGACCACCAGAAAGGCGATTATACCACGGTGACGATCCCGGCCTACGCCTTGAAGGTCGATAATTTCAAAAGCGGAACAATTCCGGCTAGCGGCGATAATCCAGCCTTGAATTGGACTTTGACCGCTGATCCGACTGAAGATTTGGATGCCCCAAAAACAAGCACCTTAAAAGTAACTTTAGGTGGACCGGTGCAGGCGACCAAGTGGGAATTAAAGCTGACGACAACTTTTCAACCATTGAGCGACAGCGACCCGCTGTTTTGGAGCCTGCCTTTTGAGCTGGCTGATGGAGATAGTGTTGAACTTGTGTATCATTTCAGGTCCATCGAGCCCGCTGTTTTCGACCCGGTTTTTGATGGTGACAAGGAGCCGGTGCCGCTCAACCCAACTGCCTTTAGTGGCCACGTTGATTTCAATATGAACGGGAAGACCAGCGATGCGCAAACACCACCACACTGGTCTGAAGATGATGAACAAATCACGGACAATCCCGACCTTCAAGTTGATTTGAGCGCTGAGTTCGGTGACGCTGATGAGCCAGAATCCACGCCCGCTTTAGTGACTTTCGATCAGGATAAGCTCAAGGTCAGCGCCGGCCCAGTCAAAAGTTCTCATGGTTTTAGCGATGATACGTCGTTGACGCAGTTGAAGCCGGGCGAAGATTATCATGTTGTTTGGTCAGCCTCTGGGGACACGGCCAAGATTTATTTAACGAAGGGCTTGCAGGCTGGTATCGGCTATCGCGTAGCCTATCAGGCAAAGATCGACCGTGATAATAGCGCTGTCGGCTTAATGATGGGGGCCACCGTTCTAGCGAAAATTTTCTATGCGGCCACGGATCCGGCTGTTGATGCACCAAAAGCCAGCGCGACATTGGTTGTCAAGAATACCGGTGTCCCGCTACGGAAAAAGGCGGTCGGGTTCGATGCGGCTCATGTGAAACTGGGCTGGCAACTACAGCTTAACTATGATGGCGCTAGTGTTTTTTCTGGCAAATATCAGCTTATTGATCGTTTTGGTTTGAAGGAGCACCCATCCGAAAATTCGGAGACCGAGGCCGTAATCAAACCAGATCCCGGTTTGAAATTAGCGGTTGATAAAGACCATCCGCTAGTCGTTCGCCGGGTGACTTTTGACGATAAAGGGACTCCAGATGAGCACACGGACCATGATTATAGCGATCTCTTTTCGGTTGAGAAGCATGTTAGTGCCACGGAGGATACCTCGGAACAATTCGAGATAGTCTTCAACAAACCGAATGCTTCGGCAACAGATCCAGTAACAAACTCAGAATCAAACCAGTCAGAAGCTTGGTCATGGCTGGCGACGGCCAGTTTCAATATCTACTACAATCTGACGGTGAGTGACTTTAGTGAGCGCACCGTGACCAATGTGGCGACCGCGACCACACCAAGTGGCAAGCAGGAAACTGCTAAGGACGATTACGTCTTCAGCATCCGCAATGGCTTGCTCTCGAAAACCGGTGGTAAAATCGATTATTTCAACGGTTTGGTCAATTGGAAGATCGAAGTGAATAAGAATAATCAAGGCATGTTAAGCCCGGTGATCTTTGACATTTTGCCAGCGGGGTTGGCCAACTTCACCACTGATCCAGCAATCCTAAAAGAAACGGACAAGCCAGATCGCTATGATTTGAACGACACCACCAGTGAGGGCACTGAGGATGGAAGTAATGACGGAATCGTGGTCTACGCGCAAAAACCTCGTGAAGACGGCCTCGGGACCTTGTTAAAGGCGGAGCAGGACTATGATCTAGAGATTGTTACCGATAAAACCACCGATGAAACCCCTGATGAAAATGGGTTGACCGAAATTATTAGGAGTTATAATGATGGCTTAAAGGCAGAAGATCAGATCTCGGCAAAGGTTCCTCGTGGTTTTGTGGTCAAACTAAAGGGCGCCTATGCGGCTGCCGATTCGACTAAGTCAGATGGCCAAACGAGCAGCGCGCCGGTTAACTATAAATATGTGATCTATGCCCGAACGGCGCTAGACCGGACCGTCCTTGGCCCTTTGACGGAGCAGGGCGACTCGGACGTGGTCAAGGATAAGTTGAAAAAAGCCTTGACAAATCAAGCTTATTTATTCTATTCCTTCCCGCCTGGCAGTATGGCAGTTGGTCGGGATCTTGACCAATCGGAACCTGAAGAAATCAAAGCCAATTATCTTAAAGGCGTTACCAAATTTGGCGCTAGTAAGACGGCGGATACACAGAGTTGGGCGATTCTGGTGAATCAGTTGCAACTGGTTTATTCTAATCTAGTGATGACGGATACCTTGCCTCTATCTGGCGAGCATTCCTTTAGATTCGTGCCTGGATCATTGAAATTCTATCAGGTGACCGATAATGACTCCTTGACCACAGCGCCTTTTAATTCATCGAATTCAGATAATCTGATTGGGTCCGTTGCTGAAAATAACGACCTGGTTCCTTCAAAATCAGCATCAGAAGAAGCCCAGGCCCTCCTACCGGATAATATTAAGGAATCGGGAGAATGGCTGGGAAAGAATGACAAGGGCCAAGAGACCCTGACCTTGAATTTTGACGACTTGAAAAATCGGGTTTGGGTTGTTTTTGAAACGCGCCGGGACAATCAATGGGCCTACAATGACTCGAATATCTCAAATACTGTAACGGTAAGAGATGGCGACCCAGGCACACCATCACTCGGTGGAATCCCAGACTTTACAGCTACGGCTAGTGCGAGCGCCAGCAGTGCTTGGCCAGCGCTAGAAAAGACGTTCCCAACAGTAGGTCAGGCGTTCTTATCCTGGCAAGATTCAATCATCAACATTTATGGCTCAGAGCGGCCAATACGCCAGCCAATCTTGAAGGGAGAAATTGTCAATTCTGATAATGGGATGAAGCGTGCGCCATCGACGTTTGTGGCGGATAGTTTCGAAGCGGAATTGGTCACAGGCAATGAGCCGGGTAAGCCGATAGATCAGGATCGATATCAGGTTGAACTGACTAGCCCGACGATGTTCACAGTTAGCTTTAATGATAACTTTGGGACTGAAAAGGATGGTCAAAATTACCAAATCAAGGTGACCTATAAAACCGAGAGTCACAAAGCTGGCCGGGTTCAGGTGCGAAGTACGGTTAGTTGGTTGAATACTGAAGATGAGCGTAATTCCGATGGTGTCAATGTGGACGCGCGTCAGAGAACTACCTATGGCTCGCCAGCAATTGAATTTGGTGGTATCACCGGCGAATTTATTCAAGAACACGCTGAGATCCGCGTTAAGAAAATTTCCGACTATCAGGGCCACCCAATCGCCGGGGTCACATTTAAGCTAGAGGCTTTGGATGCTGATGGGAAGACGGCCGATGATTGGGAGTGGACCACTGATGAAAGCGGTATTGCTTCTTTCGCAGGCTTACCAGTCAAGCAGAACTACCGACTGACGGAAGTTGAGACACCGGAGGGTTATGTCAATAATTTCGAACCAAGGGAATTCTTCTTCGAACCCAAAATGGTTGATCCGGATTCCGGGGAGTATCAATTGATTACGGTGACGAACCCGACCTACCAAATGACGTTGACTAAGTACGGTAGTCGCGTTGAAATGAATCCAGATGACCCTGCTGGCGAACCATTGGCCGGTGCGACCTACGCTTTATGGGATGTGGAGGAGCAGGCGTTTTTGAAACTGGGGATGAAGACCAACGCTCGCGGTGAAATCAAAGTGGTGATGGCAACAGAGGACCAAGATGATCCAGACCAGGGGTTATACACCGTTCCCAATGCCACTAGCACCGATGCGACTTCCGGTCAAGAGAGACTTGGGTTTGATCCGAGTCACCATTATCAATTCGTTGAAACAGCTGCACCAAAAGGCTATAAGACCGTGCCAAACCAAATCCCCGCTGGTCAGTTGGTCACGGCCAATCATGTTTTACTGGGGCAGTCGGTCACGACGGTCAAGATCGACCCTGATTTTCTAGGCAATTCGCTGGTGTTTGGCTTCCAAGCCAATCCCAACGCGTCAAATTTCACGACAAATGTTCACGTGTCCGCCTATGATCAATATCAACCGGGGACCTTGAATTTTAAGAAAACGAATCAGGACATTGCTGATGACCAATTTTCGGATAAATTAGCGCTTACTGACGCCAGATTTGCATTACAACGTTATGATCTTCAGGGCAATCTGGATTCAAGTCGGACCTGGCAGCCAAGCTATGATCTGGAAAAAGACAGCTGGTCCTTGGAGGCTGACGATCTTTATGAAGGGCAGTATCGTTTCCAGGAAACGAAAGCACCCCAAGGTTACGTCATTCCTGATCGGCTCAAGGAAGGGGTGAGGCTGTCGATCAGCGGTGGTGGCGAGCTGAATCCGTTGAAGGATATCAAGACGACGGATGCCGCCACAGAAGCGACAACTACAGCAGGCACCACCGAGACGGCAGCCAAGTTGGCGACTACTTCCGAGACGACAACGGCCGCCTCATCGGACGATGTGGTCATTGATAATGTGATCCAAGAGCCTGAGTTCCGTCGCCAAGTCATTGTGCAGAAGTATGATGGCTCGTCGCGGCGGCCACTAGCAGGTGCCAAATTCAAGCTATACCAGGCTAAGGGTAACATGGACGGCAGTGATCGTTTGTTGAGCGATGACCTGGCCAGCAGTGATGATCAAGGCCAGATCGTGATCCCACTTTTACTGCCACTGGGCAACTACTATCTGACCGAGGTCAAAACGCCGGCAGGCTATCTGACCCGCACCGGCAAAATCTATTTCAGCGTCACCCAGTCCACGAAACAACGAGAATGGACCGTTTCCGACTTGACGGCGGCCAATGCATTGACCCCAGTGGGCGAAAAAGAAACCCGTCCAGCAGATGAACGGCCAATTCAAGTTAATGTGGCCAATTATCTGCCGGGCGATCCAGCCACGACCTCATTGATCGTCCACAAAATCGACGAAACTTCAGGGTTCCCTCTAGCTGGCGCCGTCTTTACGTTAACCGATCAGCTAGGGGTCACTTGGACCATCACCACGGATGACCATGGCAATATCGTTTTCGACGATCTGCCATTTGGCAAGTACCAATTAACCGAAAACCAAGCGCCCGCGGGGTACTTGGTCAATGGCCGCTATCAAACCGGAGCAACCATCGAGCTGAACTCGACCACGACTAAACGGTTGATCGTTGGCAATCAACGCGATCCCAAACAGCCGATCGCGCCAACCGACCCGCAGCAGCCAACGACTCCGGATGGCGACCAAGGAGGCACCACGACTGATCCGACCTTGCCAAGCACGAATTTACCTGGGGCGAATGGCGGCGCGGATTTGAAACCGACTGATCAACAACCAACAACACTGCCACAAGCCGATGAACGGCCGACAAACTTGTTGTCATTGATCGCTGGGATCATCGGGCTAACCTGTTTCACCATGAGTTTGCTGTTTCGGAAGCAAGAACAAGACTAACACCGAACATGACGATACTTGATTGATCAGTTAATCGGGTCAAAGTCCGATTCCTCCTCAGCTGATCGCCAATCGTCAAAAAAGCGCCGAACCTTATTTTCTAGCCGGATGCGACTAGAAAGTGAGGTCGGCGTTTTTTGCTGGAGGCATCGCTTGTGGTGGGGCTGTACTACTGCGACTGGCACCACTGGGACTGCGATATCAAGTCAAGGCGTTACTTAACTTGGCCACTTTTGCGCAGAGATGGCTCAGTCAGCCAGAGCATGATGAAGTTGATCAAGAGTAGCGCGGCAGTGGCGATAAAGACGACATTATAGTCGAACCATCCCGCCAAGGCGCCACCTAGTAAGGCGCCAAACATGTTGCCCAGGGCTTGGAAAGACTGGTTCCATGAGAAAATCGCGCTAGTTGCGCTGACCGGCGAGTTTTTAGTTAGAAGGGTCTGGATCGTGGGAAACAAGGCACCGTCAGAGACACCGACCAGCAGGCGCAAAATTCCCAGAACCCAAACGCTAGGAATCAAGCCTTGGGGAATGTAAACCAGCACGGCGAATAGGTAACCGGCGATCAATACTTTGCCAGAACCGTGCTTGTCACCGTAAGAACCCAAACGCGGCGCGGCGATAATGTTGGAGATCCCAGGTAAGGCGGCGATGATCCCAGCGACTAAAGGCACACTGCCAGTGTTGTGCATCAGTTCCTTGACGTACAGACTGATGATCGGGGAGATTGAAGCGTTGCCCAATTGAACAAACATCGTTGACAGCAAAAGGACAATAATCAAGCGGGGATTCTCAAATTGGCTGAGTAAGCCGGACAACATTCCTTTTTTGCTGGGATCGGTAGTTCGTTTGATCGGCACGAAATTCTCCTTGACTAAAGTTGCGGAGAGAATCCCAGTGATCATCAAGAGGGCAGCGGTAATGAAGAACGTGTTGCGGATCGAGAAAGCCTCGGCCAAGATTCCGCCGATGATCGGTCCCATCAACATTCCAGAGGTTGACCCAGTGACCAAGGTGCCTAGCGCCTTACCAGCGTTGGCCCGGGGCGTTTGCGAAGCAATCAAGGCTTGCGCGTTAGAAATATACCCAGAGAAAACCCCTTGCAAAGCGCGCAAGGCAATCAATTGCCACACGTTTGTCGCCAAACCCATCAAGAAAAGAGCGACCGCCATGCCCCAACTGGCGCGGATCAACATGATCTTACGTCCCTTACGATCGGCCAAAGCGCCCCACAGCGGCGAAACAATCGCGGTGACAAAGAAAGTTGCCGCAAAAACCAGACCACTGTAGAACGATAATTGCGCCTTGGTGAAATGCCCCAATTCGCCGACATAAAGCGACATGAAGGGCATGATCTCACTGAAGGAGATCCCGGCGATGAAGGTACAGGCCCAAAGAACAATCAGATTTTGCCGCCAAGGTTGTTTGGCTCGTTGCGCATCATCCATGTTTGACCACCCCTTCCTTCGTAATATTCGTCACGGCTTGCGTCAACGCCTCATTAAAAGTTGTGTTGGCGGACAAATCGGGATGACTGAACAGCCCCCACAATTCGTTTTGAACATAGCCGAAGATCAGCGCCCGGAGGTAGCGTGCCTGAGCGATCACTTCCCGGTCATTGTCATAATAAGGCGCCAGTAAGCGGTCCAGAACCAAGACCAGTTGATGCAAGTGTTGACCAGCCTCACTTTCTTGCTGATAGTTGATGCCACCAAAAGCCAGCTTGGTTAGGTTAGGCTCGGCCAACAGCGAGCGGTGCAATTCACTGCCATAGATAATCAGGCCCTGTTCACCGCTGATCCCAACCAGCGCCGTATTTAAATTCTTGGTCAAACTATCGAGAAAAGAGACAATCAAGGCGAATTTCAATTGTTCGCGATTGCCGAAATAAGCGTATAGCGCCTGTGGACGCACGCCTAACGCGTTAGCCACATTGCTGAAAGTTAAGGCGGCCGCGCCAGTTTCGTTGACGATCTGGGCCGCGGTTTCGATGATGCGTTGTTGATTTAAATTACGTTTTTGCATGATAAAATGAGTGACCTCCTGACAAACGCCTTTTATTTTACACCCCAAAAAATCAAATTACAAACAGTAAATTAAATTTACGATTGTTCGGCAGCTGGGATCGTTCTTGAACTGATTTGGAAGGGTGGGTTGCTATTCATGATTTATCGCTTGATTGCGGGTGTGCTGGGTTTGGTGGTGACGCAACCGCCTCAGGACGTTTGTCGTGGCTGGAACGCGGTGGGCATCGTTTGAAGCCAATCCGCAAGCCCAGCGGCTTGTCTTCAAATCGAGCCTTATTCTAAGCGATAAATCGCTAAGAATAATCTCACCGCTGAGCCACACGTCCTGAGGCGGTTGCTGAACAGAATTGAGCTTATCTGTAATCGGAGTTGGATATCTGACAAAGTGGTTTTGCAGGTGAGGTGGTCAAACAATCGTCCACTTGTTTGGTGGTACGGCAATGCCAACTGATTTGGATTAGTAGTTCAGTACATTTCGGATAATGCCGCCAAGTTTATCTCACTTACCTAAGCGGGTTCGGGTTGGAAATCAACCGATTCAGTTGATTCACTAAGAACTGGGTCTGTTCATCAAGCGAACTAAACTGGTATCACCAATTTGAGGCTGGTAACCACTAGCCACGGCGTTTCACCGCCATCAAGATTTTCCAGAAAAATTCACGTTGAGAACTTGAAAAAGCCAGTCAAAAGATTTATAGTGTATATACACGGTAAATCAACAAAAGATCAGATAATCGAGGTGAATGATCGTGGCACATCATTTTGAACAAACTTGCGCGTATTTCACGGCGGCCCGGTATATGCGGACAGTGGAACAGGTCGCCGATCGGATTTTCGCGCCGACTGGGTTGAAGCCCGCCTACGCCTATATCATGATGGCATTGGAAGATGAGCAACCGCAAACGGTGGTGCAATTGGCCCAGCGCTTGGGCTATGAGCGTTCGTCGCTATATCGGATGGCGCAAACGTTGGAACGTCAAGGACTTTTGCAAATGACCAGTACCGGTCGAGCTAGTAGTTTGGCGTTATTGCCTGCCAGCGCGGCTTTTCTCAAAATCGCCAATCAGTGTTTAGCGGAATTTGGTCAGTATACGGATACCAAACTAGGCGCTGATAAAGTGGCGATGACTTGTTTATTAACGAGTAATAATCAGAAATTAAGGAGTGAAAAGCATGATTAGTTATCATCGGTTAGAAGTTTCAGGGTTGTCGATTTTCTATCGTGAGGCAGGGGATCCTAATTTGCCGACAATGGTGCTCTTGCATGGGTTCCCTTCGGCCGGTCATATGTTTCGGGATTTAATGCCCTTGTTGTCCGACCGCTTTCATTTGATTGCGTTGGATTATCCGGGTTTCGGGCAATCGAGCATGCCGAACCATCAAGAATTCAGTTACACGTTTGAGCATTTAGCAACGGTCACAACTGAATTCTTAGCCAAATTAAAACTCACGGATTTTTATTTGTATGTCTTCGATTATGGCGCGCCGATCGGCTTCATGATTGCAATGGCTCATCCCCAATGGATCCGCGGGATCATCAGCCAAAACGGGAATATCTATCAAGCCGGTTTGGGCGAAAAATGGGCGACTCGGCGTGATTTTTGGGAACATCCAACCGCAGCCAAGCGTGACAGTTACCGCAACGCCTTCGCGCCGGAGACAATCAAGGGCCAGTATTTAACCGGTACGCCAGCGAATAGTGTCGGACCTGATGGCTATACCTTAGATATTGCCTACACACAGCGACCGAATTATGTGGAGAATCAGCTAGATCTAATTTTCGACTATCAGAATAATATTAAGAAATACCCGCAATTTCAGGCCTATTTGCGCCAATACCAACCGAAACTATTAGCGGTTTGGGGTAAAAATGATCCCTCGTTCATTTATCCCGGCGCGCTGGCCTTCAAACAAGATGTTCCCAATGCTGTGGTTAAATTGGTGGACAGTGGTCACTTTGCCCTAGAAAGTCATAGTGCGGAAATCGCCGCGTTGATCAAATCAACTTTTTGAGTGCCGGTGTGGTGGGCATCGTTTGAAATTGATTTAGGCGTTTGGTTCTTATCCTGAACCCGCGCTTGATTGCGGGTATGATAGGGTTTGGTGGTGACGCAACCGCCTCAGGACGTTTATCGTGGCTGGAACGCGGTGGGCATCGTTTGAAGCCAATCCGCAAGCCCAGCGGCTTGTCTTCAAATCGAGCCTTATTCTAAGCGATAAATCGCTAAGAATAATCTCACCGCTGAGCCACACGTACTGAGGCGGTTGCTAGACAGAATTGAGCCTATCTGCAATCGAAGTTGGATATCTAACGAAGTGATTTTGCAAGTGTGGTGGTCAAAACAATTGCCCATTTTTGGGGTGGTACGGCAACGTCAACTGATTTGATTAGTTGGTTGGTACAGCTTGAGTTGACTCGACATCTTTACCCGCTTTGCAAACAATCCTTGGGTGCAAACCGACCGATTCAGTTGATTCACTGAGAACTAGGTCTATTTATCAGTCAGACTGTACTGGGGGTCACCAATTTAAAGCTGATGACCACCAACGCCACGCGCAGCGCAAGCTGCGGCCAATCTAAAAAACGTGCGCTGCGTATGCTAGCGGCAAATGCTGTTGCTCATTTTTATCTTGCGTTATACTTGGTTAATGTAAGTTGAATCTGTTTAGCAATGGGAGGGTCATTATGGCAACAATTACGATACCGACGCAGATCGAAGTGCGCGGCGGCCAGGTTCATAATCTGAAAAACATTGATGTTGATATTCCCTTGAATAAATTTGTCGCGATCTCCGGCCTGTCCGGTTCTGGAAAAAGTTCGTTGGCGATGGGAATCTTGTACGCGGAAGGGTCACGGCGCTATCTTGAAGCGCTCTCGACCTATACACGGCGGCGAATCAGTCAGAATAAACGATCGCAGGTCCAAGAGGTGCGACATATTCCTTCGGCGATCGCGTTACGCCAACGGCCGACAGTACCTTCAGAGCGTTCCACCGTTGGTTCAATGAGCGAAACCTTCAACACGGTTCGCTTGATTTTTTCCCGGTTGGGTTCGGTGGTGTGTCCCAATGGGCATCGGCTCGCGCCAAGTTTGAAGATTGCTCAGGTGATGGATCTGGCGGGGGATAAAATGGGGGTCCTGACCTGCCCGACTTGTGGCGTGAGCTTCATGGCCAAAGGCGCCGAAGATTTCGCCTTCAATTCTGGAGGGGCTTGTCCTGAGTGTCAAGGCACTGGCAAGATTCGCACCTTGGATGAGAGTAAGTTGATTGGTGATGACTCGCTGACTCTGGATCAGGGCGTGGTTGCGTCTTGGCATTTACCAGGACGTAACTTCATGCCGACAGTCGCGGCCACGATTGGCGTGCGCACCGATGTCCCTTACCGCGAGCTGACCGCGGCCGAGCAACAGATTGTCTTGCATGGTGAGAAGAAGCAGTACGCGGTTGATTTTCACACCAGCACCGGCCGGGTTTTTCACACGGACAAAACCTTATATGAGAACGCCTATGATGCGGTTTACGACTCTCTGAAAACTGTCAAAAGTGAGCGGGCAATCGCCCAAGTCAACCAGTTCTTTCACTTTGAAACTTGTCCCACCTGTCATGGCTCGCGGTTGAATCCGGAATTGTTGAATCAATTGGTCGGTGGGTTGAATATCGCGGAAGTCGCGGATTTGACTTTAGGCGCGTTACAACAATGGGAGACAACCACCAAACAAGAATTACCGGCCAATATGACAAATTTGGCGGCGATTTTGTTCAAAGATTTGAGCGATAATGTGCGACCGCTACTGGAATTGGGCTTGGACTATCTAACGTTATCCCGGAGTGGTAACACGTTATCGACCGGTGAATTGCAGCGGATCCAGTTGGCGAAAACTTTGCGGACTGAGACAACCGGTGTTCTTTATGTCTTGGATGAGCCTTCGATTGGGTTGCATCCCGACAATATCCAAGGCCTTTTGCAGATTTTCCGGCAATTGATTGCGCAGGGCAATTCGCTGGTCGTGGTGGATCATGAAGTTGACATTGTGGCCGCGGCGGATTGGGTCGTTGAGATCGGTCCGGGATCAGGCGATGCTGGTGGCGAGATCATCGCCCAAGGGACGCCGGACGCCTTGACGAAGGATCCGCAGTCGTTGATCGGTCCCTTTATCGCTGGTAAAGCCAATATTTTCCACGCCAAGGTCGCGCCAGTCGTGGCCAAGCCCCAGTGGACCCAACTGAAGATCGGTGATTATTTCAATCTCCACGATATTAGTGTGGCCTTGCCGGATCACCAAATCACCGCGGTCACCGGTTTTTCCGGCGCGGGGAAAACCAGCTTGATTTTGAACAGTTTATTACCGGCAATCAAAGCGCGAGCGGCTAAGCAACGACTGCCGCAACAAGTGACCGACTTGACGACTGATCTGCGGCATGTGGTCAGCGTTGACGCGACGCCCATCGGCAAAAATACCCGCTCAACGTTGGCGACTTACACGACGATCATGGATAATTTGCGCCGGCTTTTTGCCAGCCAGCCGGCGGCGAAAGCCAAACATTATGGCATCGCTTATTTCTCTTACAACAACAAGCAAGGCGCTTGTCCCGATTGTGGGGGTCAAGGGACGATCACGTTGGACATTCAATATTTGCCGGATATGGATGAGGTTTGCCCCACTTGTCAAGGGGCGCGCTTCAATCAAGCTGTCCAACAGATCAAGTGGCGGGGCTATTCGATCGTGGATCTATTGGCGTTGTCTGTCAAAGAGGCTTTGCCAGTTTTTGCCAAGGTGCCGAAAATCCACCGTCAACTGGTCTTATTACAGGAGATCGGGTTGGATTATCTGCACTTAGGCGAGAGCACGCCCAGCATATCAGGTGGTGAAGCCCAGCGCTTAAAGCTGGTCAACCACTTGAATCAAAAGCAACCAGATACTGTTTTTGTCTTTGATGAGCCTTCGGTGGGTCTGCACCCCCTGGACGTTCAGGTGCTCTTAGGGGTGCTCAATCAGTTGAAAGCCAAGGGGGCAACGATCGTGATCATCACTCATGACTTGGACCTTATGGCTAACGCTGATTATTTGATCGATCTTGGGCCAAAAGGCGGCGAGCAGGGTGGCCGGGTGATGGCGTCGGGTCGGCCAGCGGAATTGGTACAAGAACCGACGAGCCTGACCCTCCAATATTTAAGTCAGCATTGGCAGAAGTTTAGCGCGAAGGTGCCGAAGTCATAAGGGGACACACTAGTTATCCTTTTGGCTGTAACTAACCTGGCAACGGCGAACTCAATTAACCTGAGTTCGCTTTTTTGGTTGATCCGGTTAGATGCCACAGCTAATAGCTTAATTCGGTCGGACATGATCCAATGATGCCGATCTTCGTCTGGATTTAATTTTGGGGTGAGTTGATTTTTGGGTATCAGGTGATCAGTCTCAATAGACGTTTTTGGAACTTGCCCCCCCTTTTTTTGAAATCCGTCAGTTGAAAAAGATATTGTTATGAAATTTAATCAACAGTATACAAAAACGTGAGACAACGTGGTATACTAAAGCCAGTTGTTACATGGGCAAGCTTTATTTGGCCGTCAATTCTTAAGGCTTGGTTAATTAATGAAATGCGACTGCACAAAAGAACGCTTTCGCGGTATACTAAAATTATGTGAGGTCACGATCTTTTTCGAATGAATTCAAGGAGCAGTGAGGGCAATGAACAGGCACCGATGGTTACACCGATACGCAAGCGTCAGTCTGCTATTGATCGCATTTGTGGGCCTGGCCGCCTGCCGCCAGCAGACCAAAACGACATTGTACCAACAGTCTTTAGATCAAGGGGCAGCTGCTTTAGCGGCCAATAAGATTGCTCAGGCGCAAGATCATTTCGAGGATGCGTTGAAGGAAGCGCCGCGGGATCAACAAGCGCAACGATTGTTAACGCAAACCAATGATTATTTGGCGGCGCAAAAGGCGTTCAATCGCGGTGACCTTAAACAGGCCGCCGCCAAATTGGCGCAGTTAGGCAACGAGCAAGATTTGGACACATCGTTGAAAACCGCGTTCACTGAATTGCGGCAAGCCGTCCAGGCGGCGGAGAAGGAAACGGGCACGGTCGCCAATCAAGTTGCCCAAGTACAGCAGTCTTACGATGACGGCGATTATCAACAGGCCAATTTGTTATTGACGCAAATGGATACGATCGATTGGCGCAATAAGGCCTACCTGGCGCAGTTGCACACGCAATACAGTGACTTAGGTCGCTTGGTTTTGCAGAAACTGTTAGCGCAAAATCCCTCAGGAACGGTGGTTAGCGCTGAGAAGCAAGCCGATCAACAGGCGCCGCAGACGGATCAGTCCGCGGACGGCGATGAGCAGGAAGCGACTGCGGACACCGAGAGCGGCGCGGACACCAACGTGAAATCTAGCGATAGTACCACGGCATCACCCACGGACCCGCCTGAGTCTGATGATTCGTCAACTGCGATTACGCCGCAACCAACCGCAACTTACTACCGGCAAATGTTGGTGCGCCTGATGGGCTATCAAGTGTCCACGGTCGCAGCGATTCCCGATCAGATCATTACCGCGGCTTTTGTTCAGGCACAGTCCCAAACTGGCGATGCCCGAATCGCGGCGACGATTTTGGAGGCGAGTTATCCGCAACTGGTGCTTGAACGCCAACAACATCAGAATACTGGGACTCAGTTGACCACCGCGGCAGCGCAACAGTTGGCGCAGAAATATTGGAATCAGGCCGATACTTTGGCCCAACAGGATTGCGAACCGAAGACGACCACGGTCAATGAAGAAACCGGGACAGTCACGGTTCATTTTGCTGGAATCAGCGAAGCCAACTACACCTATACCATTGATTTCACCGCTAGCGGTCAGATCAATTGGCAAGATAGCGCCGGTAACTTGCGGGTGCTAGGTGTTTGGAAATAGGCTACGCGTGTCTAGCCCGACCATTTAGTCGCAAAAAGAGATTGAAAGTTTGTCGTCATCAACTTTCAATCTCTTTTTTTGTGTTGCAATTACCTTGGGGCGCATTAGGATGGTCATCTAGCAGAAGCCGTTTTAAAATGAAATAAGCAAATGGTCTGCTAAGTGTCAGCAGCGATAATGAAGTTGGTTATCGCTGTTTTTTTGCGATTTTTTAGAAATTATCAAAATGAGCAATTGCTGAAAAGTGTGCTGGCTAAGACTAGTACAAACTGATGAATATCACGATAATTTGCGAATATCTTGACTAGTCTAGTTTTTCACTATTGCCAAGTATTTCTGCTTTATCTCGGCCGAATCTGGTGGTATTGTGTAGCCGAAATTAAGAGATCAATCTTTCATCGTGAAAGAATGACCCTGGGGAAAATCGCGACGACTTAGTTAGGGGGAGCAACGATGAGAAAAATTGCAAAGAAGTGGCTCACAGGACGGTCGATTCCATGGCTGGTCATGATGCTAGTATTATTGGTTTGTGGGGCCAGTCGCGTGGCAGCCAATCGAATCCAAGCAGCGGTTTTGAATGTTGCTGGGTTGGACTCAGGTAGTGCAACGATCACTGATCATGACGGTAATGATGTCACCAATGTTCAGGAATTGGATCGCTATAGCCATTACAAAATCATTTATAATTGGACGTATCCAGATGGTCAGCCAATCAAAGCCGGGGATACTGCCAACTTTGAACTGCCAGATAATGTGCTGGCGATTGATGACATCACGGTCAATTTAACAGAAACCGATGGGACTATTGTAGGCACGGCCAACATTAAGAAAGGTCAAGGGGTCGGGACGATCACCTTCTCCCAAGCCTTGGAGAACACAATTTACGGTCGCAATGGCACCCTTCAATTTACCGTTGCTGGAACGAAAGAGACCCAGGCGTCCAACAGCGATTGGTTTATCAACAAGTATGGTTGGATCAGCCATGATACGGCGAATCCTGATGGCACCCCGAATGAACTCTATTGGAATATTGCCATCAATCCTAGTTCGGAGAAGTTGAGCCAGGTCGTGATCACCGACACCTTGGGACCCGGGCAGACTTTCATTCCGGATTCTTTAGTGGCGACACAGCGAGTCAACGGGGTCAACACGACGCCAGCGCCTGTCAAAGTCAGCACCAATGGTAATCAAATTATTATCGACTTGGGTGACATTGATCAAGAAATCAGTATCGTCTATCGGACGAAAATCACCGATCTGAATTTAAGCGCTGGTAATCATTGGAGCAACAACGCCAACGTCAACGTGACCGATCTGGCCCATCATACGACCAGCTCCTCTGGCAATCTTGCTTGGGGTGGGACCGGCACGGGCACTGGTTACAAAGGGTCTGCCAAGCTGACCAAGTATGATAGCCAGTCACAAAATCTGCTGGCGGGCGCTATCTATGAGCTACGCAAAGAAGGAACCGTGATCAAAACTGGGCTAACCACTGATGATCAAGGCCAAATCTATGTTGACGGCTTGGATTTCGGTAACTATGAATTTGTTGAGACACAAGCGCCGTCAGGTTTTCAATTGCATCCAGAACCTGTACCGTTCGCAATTACTCTGGAAAATGGCGGTTATAGCCATGTTGAAGTCGTCGATCGCGACTATCCAGCAAAACCAACGAATCCAACGAATCCGACAAATCCGACAAACCCGACAAACCCGACAAATCCATCAAAACCAACGAATCCAACGAATCCGACAAATCCGACAAATCCGACAAATCCATCAAAACCAACGACTCCAACAAACCCGACAAATCCATCAAAACCAACGACTCCAACAAACCCGACAAATCCATCAAAACCAACGACTCCAACAAACCCGACAAATCCATCAAAACCAACGAATCCGACGAATCCATCAAAACCAACAAAACCAACAAAGCCAGAGATACCAAGCAAGCCGACGAAACCGGTAGCCCCAGTAACACCGGAGAAACCGCTTGGTCCTCAACCGACAAAGAAACCTAATAATACTAATCCTCACCCGTCAACGCCGATTGCTTCGGGCCGACCACAAACGTCTGGTAAATTACCACAAGCTGGTGAGCAAAAGGGAAATACGTTGACCGCCCTGGGTGGGTTACTTATTCTGATAACTTTGGCCGGTGAAGTCTTCATTCGCAAAATCGAAGCTTGAGTCGACCAGTGAAATCAACAGAACTAATTGCCCAGCGTGAGCTCCTGCCAACGCTGACAGGGCATCAAAAAAACATCATTGAATCGCATCAGGATTCAATGGTGTTTTTGACTGGTTCGCAGTTGCAGGTTAAATTTTAAAATGGGGTTGCTCTGCGTCATCGCCCAGCTTGCCACCATAGAGATCGACCATTTCTTGGGGAATCAGCTTCATTTCTGCCACGAGGCTTGGCGGTGCGAGGACCTTGAGCATATTGCCTTGACTGAGTAACCACATGCGGACACCGTTGCCCATTACTTTAGCGCGAATAGTCACACTATGGCGCTCAGGATGGCGAGCAATCACTTCCGCAGTCGGGAGCCGATCTAAAGCCGCTTCCTCGATCCCCCAGAATTCAAAAGTGATTTCCTCTAAAGGCCCGGTATACATAAATTGGATATGTTTCCGCAATTCCCCTTCCAAAAAGCGGTTGGCCGGTGGCTTCTTTTCGACTGCCGGGATAACCTCGTAGTTGGCGATTCGATCGGAGCGAAAGAAAGGTTCTTGCTTTGATTTGAAGTCGTAAGAAATGATATAGAAGTAAAATTCAGAGAAGAAGATTGCTTCTGGCTTGATCGTATACAGGGACTGCTTTTGATGCCTAGTTTCATAGGAAATTTGGATGGTTTGCTGGTGGAGAATAAAGTTGCTGAAATCCCAGATACTATTGATCAGTTTGCGATGATGTTTCAGTGGTTGGTAGTTAACGATTTCGTTATGAATGATCGGGTCAAGCTTCCGGGCTTGGTCAGGCCCCATGATTGCTTGCAGTCCCTGAATGATTTGCTTGAGTTCAGGTTCATCCAAAGCGCGACTGGCCAAAAGAATCTTGATCAGCAGCAGGATCTGACGTTGATCTAAGGCGGTCTTGTTGGAAACTAAGTAATAACCATGTTTCTTGGCGTCATAAGCGATGCGCTGGTGATAATATTCATCAGTGAAGAGGTCGTTAAGTTGACTGACATCACGTTGGATCGAACGAGTCGTGACATGAAAATGGTCTGCTAGGGCGAGTTTGGTCAAATGCTCGCCCCGCAGAAGATGAATCAAGATGTATGCTTGCCGATAACCAGAATTCATTCTTTCACGCCACCTTTGCTTGACTAAAGTGTAACTTGTTCAAATGTTCAGGGCAAGCATTTAATTGGTTTTTCTGGATAAAATGATTGAATTGACATTATTTGGACGTACTATGTACTTAAATGAACGACCGGACATGAATCGGCCGGGAAAACGGAAACGTGCTGCACACAACTGACTTCTGCGCTTAACTACGCCAGGCTTCCGGAGGCAAAGCCCGGCCTCCAAAATCCTGGCTAGGTTAATGCTCAGAAGCTACCCGGGCTGGCTCACACTCTTTTTCGTCGTGCAAGTGCTAATTAATATGTTAGAATTAACTTAGAAAGCGAATAGGTGAAGTGGAAATGACAAAATATCTTTATTTAATGCGACATGGTGAGACACTTTTCAACGTGCAGCACAAAATTCAGGGCTGGAGTGATTCGCCCTTGACTGCGCGGGGCGTGGCTCAAGCTAAGATTGCCGGTCAATATTTGCAAGATGCTGGCGTGGTGTTCGATCACGCTTATTCCTCAACGGCGGAACGGGCCAGTGACACCTTGGAATTAGTCACCAAGGGTAAGTTGCCCTATCAGCGGGTCAAAGGGCTGCGCGAATGGGGTTTTGGCGTTTATGAAGGGCAAGATGAGAGTCTGAATCCTGCGCTACCCTATGGCGATTTCTTCCATCAATTCGGCGGTGAAACTGAGACCGAAGTGGAGCAGCGAATCTATTCGACGATCCTAGGCTTGATGCCAGCAATTGAGCACGCTGGGCTGGTCGTTTCTCATGGCGGCGCCTGCGCGAATTTCCTGCGGCGGGCTCTGGATCATGATGGGCATTATGGGATTACGAATTGTACGATTTTCAAGCTGGCTTATACCGCGGGACAGTTTGAATTGTTGGAAACGATCCATCCGGATTTCTCGTCGCTAGACTAAAGTGCCGCGACTTAGCTGGCACATCCGCACTAGGCAACATAGTTGGCACCTCTGGTTGGGCGTGTTAGACTGCAGATAGTTGAAAGTAGCGATGGTGTTCGCTACGTTGAGTGGTCACAACGGCCTGATGACACCTACCATTTTCTTTGGAGAATGGTAGGTGTTTTTTTCTACCATTAGTCAAGAGAATTCTTCTATATCAAGGGATTCTTTTTCTTAATTACGCAAAATAAGATTATTTATGGCGTTAAATCATATTTAATCTGATATTTTGCCATACTAAACAGCACCTCAGCTGTAATTTTTTTTCGG
>NZ_RHOV01000015.1 GCF_003946655.1 Lapidilactobacillus achengensis | reverse complement strand
GAGAGTGGCAACACGGAATCACACATTGAATCAGTAACGTGAGAAAAAATAGTCAGTATGTACTAACAGCCAGATTGGTGCCATCAGTATTCAGATAATTCTAGCAAATATCTTTATTACTAAAACCCACGTTAACTTGACGCCATCTTTGATTTCCGCACTGCTTTGGTGCTTGGGTTTGGCAAACTTGTCGCGACTTGGGCTGGGCTGGGCTGGTAAAAGTAGATTGTGCGCAGCTTGCGCTGCGAAATTCGGGGTGAGCTCGCTGTGGGCGTCACTTTGAGCTTCGCGAAACCCGCGCGAATCTCAAAGCTGAGCCTTGTCCTAAGCGGCAGAGCCGCCAAGGACAATTTCACGGCGATCTCACCCCGAATTTCTCCGCTCCAGCCGCTCAACGTTTTAACAGCCGTTTGAGCACTCACGCCATTTGGCAAGCTATGGTCAATTGATGGGAGCCCCGCAGTTGACGGCCGTGGTTAGTGGTCACTAGCTTTAAATTGGTGACACCAGCGCAGTTCGTCTGATGAACAGACCTAGTTTTCGGTGAATCAACTGAATCGGTCGATTTCACCAAAGGTTGGTAAGAAAGCGGGTAAAGATATTCGGTCTACTCAAAGTGTCCCGACCTTCTAATCCAAATCCGTTGGTATTGCCGTACCACTAAAATAGTGGGAATTGTTTGACCTCTAGCTTGCAAAAGAACTTCGTCAGGTACCCAACTTCGATTGCAGATAGGCTCAATTCTGCCCAGCAACCGCCTCAGGACGTGTGGCTCAGCGGTGAGATTATTCTTAGCGATTTATCGCTTAGAATAAGGCTCGATTTGAAGACAATTCCCGCTTTTGGAATTGGCTTCAAACGACGCCCACCACGTTCCAGCCACGACAAACGTCCTGAGGCGGTTGCGTCCCCATCGAAACCCACCCCTGCAATTAAGCACAGCGCTTCCGGAATCTGTGGGCATTGCCGTACCACCACAAAAAGGGCAATTGTTTGACCACCGCACTTGCAAAAGCACTTCGTCGAATCCTTCGCTTCGATTGCAGATAGACTCAATTCTGCCTAGCAACCGGCTGGGACTGCGCGGCTCTAACAAGGGTGAGAGCTGACCTGATCAGCTTCTGAGCATTAGCCTAGTAACTATTTTGGAGGCTAGTTTGTGGCTCCGGAATAGTTGCGTAGCTAAGCGGAAGAAGCTAGGTCGGCGAACACGTTTCAGTGGTGAAATTGTCCTTGGCGGCTGCGTCTCCACCAACTCCCAGCACACTTTCAAGACTTCCGGAATCCGTTGGTATTGCCGTACCACCACAAAAAAGGGGCAATTGTTTGACCCCTAGCTTGCAAAAGCACTTCGTCAAATCCTTCGCCTCGATTGCAGATAGGCTCAATTCTGTTCAGCAACCGGCTGGGACTGCGCGGCTCAGTGGTGAAATTGTCCTTGGCGGCTTTGCCGCTTAGGACAAGGCCTGATTTTGAGACAAGCCGCGGGTTTTGCGGATTGGCTCAAAACAGTGCCCACCACGTTCCAGTCCGCATCAGCAGTCCCAGCCGGTTGCGCTCACGCGCAACACCCTACCACATCTGCAAGCAAGCAATCAAAAATATTTCCAGCATTACTTACCGGAATAATTGGCCTGCAATTCCGCGACAACCTGCTCGCGTACCGCCGGCGGACAGTAGGCGGCGTTGATCGCATTGAGATTGAACTGCAAGAACTGAGCCTTGGTGATGCCAAAATACTGTTGCCATAGCCCGTATTCTTTGGTCAGATCTGTGTTAGAAACCGTGCGATTATCTGTGTTGATCGTGATTTTCATGCCCGCAGCCAGAAATTCGGCGACTGGATAATGGGTCACGTCGCTGATTGCTTTGGTTTGCAGGTTACTGGTCAAGCACATTTCAATGGTTGCGCCAGCTTGGGCGAAAGTTTTTTGAAAATCGGGGTGACCGGCCAGCGCGACGCCGTGGCCGATGCGGCGGATCTGAAGGGCCAGCGCGGCAATGACGTTGTGGGCGCAGTGGCTTTCGCCGGCGTGAACGGTTAAAGGTAAATCCAATCCTTCTGCGTATTTAATGGCTGGGGTGATGACTTCGGTGCCAAAACCAGCCTCATCGCCAGCAAAGTCGCCCCCGACTAGGCCTTGCCCTAAGTATGGTAAAGCTTGGTCGAACATTTTCTCGCCTTGAGCCAGCGGGAATTGGCGCATGGCGCAGACCAGCAAACCGGAATCCACACCGAACTCGGCGCGGCCTTTCGCTAAGCCGCGCAAGACGGCCTCGATGCTTTCCGTCACGGTCAAACCCTGTTCGGTGGTGAGATCTGGGGCGTAGCGGACTTCGATGTAGCGGACATTTTCCGCGGCGCACTGGCCGATCAGGTCGTGAGCCGCTAACTCTAGCGCCGGTGCGGTTTGAAGCAACGGCAGCACCACGTCGAAGCGGCGCAAGTAATCCATTAGGTCCTTGGCGTCTTCTGTAACACTAACCAGTTTCCGTAATTCTTGATCATCCTGTGGCAGGTAAAGATGCGCCATAGCGGCCAGTCGATGGATGGTGGGTAGTGGCAGCGAGCCGTCCAAATGGCAATGCAGCTCCACTTTCTTCAATGCGCGTAATTCAGTTTCTGTTAACATCTAACCACCTCATTTTTCCAATTGTTGCTTCAACAATAACCGTTTTCATCAGAAACTGCAACGTCATTTTCAAAAAAAAGTTATTGCAACGGCAATGACAGCGCTTAATCTTGGTGGTACAATGGAGAGGCTCACCCCAATCTTAGCTGGCTTTTCACCGCGGCTGTCATGGGATCGTTCGGATTTTGAGAAATGGTTCCCGTGAGAAACTGGCTATGTTAAAATGGGGTCAGGTATGATCCAACTAGACATGAGGAGGTATTTTTTCTATGCGAATGGTAGATTTGATCGCCAAGAAACGTGATGGCGGAAAGTTATCCACACCAGAAATTCAATTCATTATTACCGGTTACACGGACGGGTCGATCCCCGATTATCAAATGAGCGCCCTGTTGATGGCGATCTATTTGAAAGGGATGGCCGACGACGAGATCGCGACTTTGGCCAAGACGATGCTGGATTCCGGCGAAGTGCTGGACTTAAGCATGATCGACGGGATCAAGGTCGATAAGCATTCCACTGGTGGCGTTGGCGACAAGATCAGCATTCCTCTGGCGCCGTTAGTTGCGGCGGCCGGCGCGAAGAACCCGATGATTTCTGGTCGTGGTTTGGGTCACACTGGCGGAACTTTGGACAAGTTGGAGGCGATCCCGAACTTCAACGTGGACGAAACAGTTGAGCAGTTCATCAAGCAGGTGCAAGATCATGGCACCGCTATTGTCAGCGCGAGTACTGACGTGGCGCCGGCCGATCGCAAGATTTATGCGTTGCGTGATGTGACCAGCACGGTTGAATCGATTCCGTTGATCGCCAGCTCGATCATGAGTAAGAAATTGGCTTCTGGCACCAACGCGCTGGTGCTCGACGTGAAATCCGGCAATGGCGCCTTCATGAAGACCGAAGCGCAAGCGAAGAAATTGGCCGAAACCTTGGTGGCAATCGGCAAACAAAATGGGGTGCCATGTGTCGCTTATTTGACCGACATGAACCAACCACTGGGCTACACCATTGGTAATGCCTTGGAAATCAAGGAATCCATCGATGTGCTCCGCGGCGAAGGTCCTGAAGACGTCACCGAATTGACGCTGGTTTTAGGCGCAGAAATGTTGGTTCTGGCTGGCATCAGCCCTGATACGGCGGCGGCGCGGGAAATTCTGCAAGCGCGGATCGCGGACGGCAGCGCTTTGGAAGCCTTCCGTCAATTGATCCGTGACCAAGGCGGCGACGCGGATATCGTCGACCACCCAGAGAAATTACCACAAGCGCTCTCCACGTTGGACATTACCGCCAAAAGCGCTGGCTACGTGGTTGGCATGCAAACCAATGATTTAGGGATCGCTTCAATGAAGATCGGCGGCGGCCGGGCCAAAAAGACCGATTTAGTCGATCCTGCAGTCGGCATCGTTTTGCATAAGAAGATCGGCGACCAAGTTGTCGTGGGCGAAGCTTTAGCCACCCTGTATTTGAACGCGCCAGCACCGCAAGAAGTCCAAGATCAAGTGCTCAACAGCATCGAGATCGGCGCGGACAAGCCGGAGATCCCAGCTTTGATCCACGAGATCGTTAAATAGTCAGCGCGACTGGTATTCGGTAACTGGTGGCCGAATGGTGGCCGACTGTTAAGGGGCCATTAGCGCCTGCCGTTAATTAATTTAGCGCCTGCCGCTAATTAATAAGGAACGCTGATAATATTTGTTGAATCGAAAAATCCCGCTCAGTTTTTAGCTGAACGGGATTTTTTTGGCTAAATTTGCTGGTTTTTCGCCCCGAACTGGGCTGTTGCGACCAATGATATTGCCGTCAGTAAACGGCCTAAGTCCAGGCCAGGCGCGAACGGGCGTTATCGGTGACCGCCAGCGCCAATCTGCGCAATGATTGCCACCAAAAAAGGCGCAAATAGTTTTGCGCCTCGCTGCACAATTATGCTATACTCAGGGCTAATATCCTGATCACTGGATATTGGTGCTCACTGACACAATTCGTTTTTGAGCAGCTGATCGACGGCGGCCTTCGTGCTGGTCCAATGATCATTGACGATCACATGCGCCAGGGGCTGCAACGCCGCTGGTACCTGCAGATCCCGCTGCGATTCGGCGCTGGCCAATCGTTGCTTGATCGTTGCCGGCGCGTCGCCGCGCCTTTCCAAGCGTTCCTTCAGGATTTCCGGATCCGAGATCGCCAAATAAAGCACGATCAGCTGTTGCGGCATCACTTGGGCGTAAGACTCTGCCCCCTTGGTGTCCAAAATCAGACTGACCAACCGTCGCCGCTGCCACGCCCGCTGCAAAGCCTCCCGGGAAGAACCATAATGATAGCCCGCGTAGCTGACCGACTCAATGTAGTGGTTCTGGACAAAGCTGGCCTCAGTCTCAAAATAGTAATCCCGGCCGTTCAGCTCATTGGCACGTGGTGGCCGCGTGGTGTGGGTGATGACCCGAGCGATGCCATACGTGTCGCGTAGGTAATCGCTGACGGTGGTTTTGCCCGTACCAGAGGCGCCGGTGATGATCAATAATTTGTTTGTGTTCATTGCAACATCGATACTCCTTTTGAGTTTTGGTTTGGTGGTCAACCAGCGTTGCGCTTTGACCCAACGCGGCCGGTGCTTGCTTCATTTGCAGTGCGCCACCGGCTCCAGTCTAGCGGTACCCCGGGAACCTGGTCAGCGTCCCCGGGCAACCCAGGCCAACCAACAAACCTTTGCCAAAAAAATAAAACGAAATGAGGCCGCGTCATGGAAATCACAGCGATCAAAATTGGCGATCAGTTCAAATGCCAAGTCAAGGAAGACATGGACTATCACTTCACCGGTGAAGTTGAGAAAATCTACGAACACGCGGTGCTGCTTCATATTATTGAACACGACGCGCGGGATAACGAGAATGTTTATGAGTTGAACAATCGCATTGTCGTTAACTGCAAGCAATTATCCGCGATCGCCTAGTGTCCGTGCCCGCGTCCCGACCCTGACCATCAAGTCACTGAAGGTCTGGACGCTTTGCTGCGCGTGCCTAACGTGTTAGGTCACAACGTCAACCAAGCAAGACTGCCCCTGCTTCCGTGGGGTCGGTCTTTTTTTCGTGGTTGGATTTTGGGGAAACGCCGCCGCAAAACTAAGCAAATGGTGATTAGGTTCATTATACCGAATTTTGCCCCGGTTTTGAGCGTCAATCGTGGAAATCTTTGGGCAAATTTCCCCGCCACCGCTCACGCCGCTCGTTATGGTCGATTCTGGCGCGGCCGACGATTTTTTCTCAAATTTCGCTTGTGTTTTATAATCATAAGTGCCATGCTTGATAGTTGGGAGTAGCTCTTAATCACTTTGTCGCGCGCCCGATTTTTTGGGTTTAGCGGCGGCGAAGGAGCAGGAACGCGGAAATTTAGCTTGCCATCAAGATGACATGTTTTCACTTGGGAGAAATGAACCTGCCACTTAGGTTCGGGAAAAACGATTACTTGATTTCATTTATTTTAGGGAAAACGGAACGCGTTGGCGTACTTAGAAGTATGGCTGTTTAACTGAACTTCGGTTAAGTGCGGCGAGCCGACCCCGCCGTTGCAAAAACTTTTTTCTCTTGCGATCCAGTGAAAGCTTAAATAAATCTTACGAGCATTACTGATTAACTTTCCGCCAAACTGCTGTTAAAATGAAAGGCGAGCAGAATCTCAAACTGTTTTTCAGAAAATAAATAAGTCAACTGGGCAGGGCACGCAGGATTGTGCATTAAGCAGACATTAAGGAGATAACATGTGTGGAATTATAGCATTTGACGACACAACGATCACTGACAAGCAGACGGTGATCGAAGATATGATGGAAATGATTCGCCATCGTGGGCCAAATATCAAAGGCGGCGGGCACTATCTCAATGACCAGGTGGCGCTAGGCTTTTGTCGGCTAAGTATCATTGATCTTCAAGGCGGTGGGCAGCCAATTTCCAATGAAGATGGCACGATCATGATCACTTTTAACGGTGAGATCTATAATTACCAACATTTACGGACGGAACTACTGGCGGCGGGCCACGTGTTCAAAACCAAGGCGGACACCGAGGTCTTGCTCCACGGTTATGAGGAATGGGGCATGGCCGGGACGTTGAAGCGGGTCCGGGGCATGTTTGCCTATTTGATTTGGGACGACAACAAGCAGACCCTTTATGGCGCCCGCGATTTCTTCGGAATCAAACCTTTGTATTATTACGATAATGGCACGACCTTCATCATCGGTTCTGAGATCAAGGCCTTTTTGAAGCACCCAAATTTCAAAAAAGAACTGAACAAGGACGCGCTGAAATCCTATTTAATGAACCAATACAATGATCTCCCGGAAACTTTCTTCAAAAATGTCTATCGCTTCCCGGCCGGACATTGGTTCGAGCGACATGACCAGCACACCAAGTTGCACGAATATTGGGATGCGAAATACGACATCGACTATAACCGCACGCCAGAAGAAACGGTCAAAGCGATCGATGAAACCGTGGCGGAATCCGTCAAAATGCACAATATCGCTGATGTACCCGTTGGTAGTTTCCTGTCTGAAGGCGTCGATTCCAGTTATATTACCACGCTCTTACGGCCTAAAGAGGTCTTCAGCGTTAATTTCGACAATGGCCCTTACAACGAAGCTAGTGCGGCCAAAGCCCTATCTGACGCCGAGGGGCTCCATTTCAACGAAACAACGGTCAATGCCGACGAAGCCTTCCATGACTTTGCGGAAATGCAGTACCACATGGATGAACCTGATGGCAATCCCTCACTGATCCCACTGTGGTATCTTTGCCGCCTCGCCCGGAAGAAGGTCACCGTCGCTCTTTCTGGCGAAGGCGCGGACGAACTTTTTGCCGGTTATGTCAATTACGGCATGCACTCCCATCACCAACTGATCAAAGTTTTCGCCAATGGCTTGAGTAAATTGCCGCTGGGGGCGCGGACCCGGCTGGCCCATGGCATCAAGCGAATGCCTAATTTCCCTGGTAAAACGCACTTGTACACCCATACCGCCGAGCCCTCCGCTTATTATGTCGGGGAATCGGTGATTTATGATCCCGACCAACCCACGATTTTCACCAGCAAACAGGCCAATCAGGTCTTGTGTGCCCCTTATCGCAACGACGCCGATATCCATGACAACTATCGCGAAGACTTCCGCAAAGTCGCTAACGCCGAGGCTGTCAAGCAAATGCAGTACATCGACTTGCATCATTTTATATTGAACGACATTTTACAAAAAGCCGATAAGATTTCCATGGCGCACTCGCTGGAGCTACGCGTGCCCTTCTTGGATAAGAAGGTTGCCGAATTGGCCAATTCAATTCCTTCCGACCTCCTCTTGACTAAGAATGATACCAAAGACATCTTCCGGCAAGCGGCGGCGCGTCACTTGCCCGAGGACTGGGCCACCCGCCCCAAACTTGGCTTCCCAGTACCGATCAAGACGTGGCTCCGCGAAGAGAAATATTTCCAGCAAGTCAAGGCGTTATTTAACGAAGATTGGGTCCGCGAGTTCTTCGACCGGGACCAGATCATCACCCTCCTAGTCGATAACTACACCGGCCGCATCGACGCGCGCCGCCAAGTTTGGACGATCTACACCTTCCTCGTTTGGTACCAACTGTACTTCCGCGATTTCGACAACACCATGGCGAAATACGCCCACGTCCAGCCAGAAGTCCAGGCCTTGATGGACAGTGGCAAGCTGACCAACTGAGCTGCACACCACGTCCCAACAAACAGCCGCTAACCAAAAGCGGCAAACAAAAAGTGATCGCACATCCGGGCAGGATGGCGATCACTTTTTTTAAGGGGAGGAGTAAAAATGAAGAAAAATTTGGTTTGTTAGCAACACCGGGCAAGTGTGCCAACGGGCGCGTCGTGGCGGGCAACCACTGAGCACCACTGATCATTGACGGGCAATCAATGATCGGATTTAAGTTTAAGATTTGTCTTGGAGTTGATAGATTACAAGGGCTGTTCGCGCACCGGGCAAGTGTTTGACGTTTTCCTTTGCTTTCTATGTTGATAACTATAACCTGAATGTTTGAATTGCTTTTGCTCAAATTGTGCTACTTCGGCGATGAAAATTTGAAGAAATTATGAACACGTTTCAAAACAGAGTGTGAGCCACCCCGGGTTGCGCTTGAGCATTAGCCTAGCGATTGTTTTGAAAGCGCATCTTGCTTCCGGAACAATCGCTAGGCTAAGCGGAAAGCGCTGGGGTGGCGATCACGTTTCTATCACGACCGCGGCTTGCGCTGCGAGAATCGGGGTGAGCTCGCTGTGGGCATCACTTTGAGCTTCGCAAAAACCGCGAATCTCAAAGCTGAGCCTTGGTCTAAGTGGCAAAGCCACTAAGACCAATTTCACGGCGATCTCACCCCGATTCTCTCCGCTCCAGCCGCTCAAAGTTATAACAGGCGTTTGAGCACTCTCGCTAACTGACAGGCTAAGACCAATTGATGAGGTACTACGCAATTGACGACCTTGGTTCGTGGTTTTCAATTTGAACTTGGTGACACCGGGAAAGGCTTGGCTGATCTGCTCGATCAAGTCTTGCTGAATCAATGTGATTGATTGGGTAGCGGTCAGAAATCATTTTTTTGCGTGGCAAAGTTGCTGGCGTAACCCGAGAGATACCAGCCTTTTTGTTCGAATTCATTACAATGTTGCCAGACTGCCCCGCCAGCGACTAGTAAATCAGACGGCGCTGATTTGATCGTTCAAAATCAAAACGAGCGATCGGACCGCAATGGATCGCGCGGATCCCAGAAATTATCTAAAAGTAACCCAAATAATAAACCGAGAATCGCCGGGATCAGCCAGCCCAAGCCATAATCAGACAGGGGCAAGGCCGCGTTCCACCAAGCGAGGCGATTCAACCAGGCCGATTGATCGATCAATTTCCCCGGCAGGCTGGTCAAAGCGGCCAAAAGCGCAGGCAGCGCCACTAGAATCATCGGCATCCGGTAAGCCCACCGATGAGGCGGCTTGACGAAAAAGGTGGTCAAAGCGCTGAGCACCAAGGCGATCGCCAGCGGATACATGAAGGTCAAGAAGGTGTCCGAATAGGTGATCAGCTGGTCCAAGCCGACATTGGCGATCACGACCGCCACGCCGCTCACTAGCAAAATCCATTTTTGGTAAGCCACTCGGGGATAAAGTTGCTCGAAGGTCTCGCCGAAAGATGTGATCAGGCCCACCGCTGTTTTCAAACAGGCCAGAATCACTAGGGCGCCTAGGACCACTTGGCCGAGATTGCCGAAATAATGATCCGCCACCGTGGCCAAAACAACGGCCCCATTCGTCTGAACACCATAGCGCTGCACACTGGTCGCGCCTAAATAAGCCAAACAGCCATAAATCACACTCATCAAAACCGTACTGATGATTCCAGCGCGGATCGTTTCTTTGGCGACCATCTTCGGCGTGGTCACACCGCGCTGCCGCACCGCATTCACGATCACGATTCCAAAGGCCAGCGCCGCCAACAGATCCATCGTGTTATAGCCAACACCGAAGCCGGTGCTGAACGGATGGCCACCATAGCCCACCAGCGCCCGCTGATCCACCGCCCCCATTGGCTTCAGAAACGTCACGGCCAACAACGTCGCCAGAATTACCAGAAACAGCGGATTCAAGATTTTGCCAACATAATCCAGCAACTTAGCCGGCCGGCGGGACAACCAATAAGCCACCCCTAAGAAAATCAGCGAAAACAACACCAAGGGCCACCATTGCGAACTCTCCGTCAAATAAGGCCCGAAGCTGATCACAAAGGCGGTGTCCGCCAGGCGCGGCAAAATAAATAACGGACCGATCATTAAATACAACAGCACCGTGAAGATCCGCCCAAAATGACGCCCCACTTTGCTGGCGATCGCCAACAACCCATTGCTCTGGGTCAAGCCGATCGCGCAAACGCCCAGCAGGGGCAACCCCACCGCGCTGACCAGCATGCCCAATAAAGCGGGCCAGAAGTGTTGCCCCGCGCTTTGCCCCAACGACACAGGAAAAATCAAATTGCCCGAGCCAAAAAAGAGACCAAATAACAAAGAGCCCGTAAAAATCAATTCGCGCGTGCCTAATTTATCTTTCTTCAATCCACTACCCCAAAACTTTCTCGCCTAAACCGTCATTCTAGAACAGCCAATTGGATTTTGCCCGGTCCAATTGGCTGTGTTTTTTTAATCAATCTTCACTTACAAAGGTGCTTGACGGCACTCGGATCATCGTGTATTCCAACGCGTTATGACCGACCTTCATGCCCAATCCATTCCAGAAACCCGGCTTATAAGTCGCCTCGACCCGGGCCACAAACGCTTGATTGTAGCGTTTATCCGCCTTCTTGATCATCTTGTTCGGGAAATGGTAAACCCGCGCGCCAATCGAAACCGGCTTGCTCCCAGTCGCGATACTCGCGTGAATACTCTTGACCTGATTGCGATGACCCTCAGTCCAATAGGTGTACGTTTGGATCGCTTCTCGTCCCGAGCCGCGAGCAACGGTGACCATATAGCCGGTCCCGCCACTGGTTTGCAGCACCAACGGCTCGGTCGTGTAGCTGACAGCCACGCGGTCCTGTTCGCTGACATCGACCCGAGTGAACAAGGTTTGGTACGCCATGAAAACAAAGCCCGCCGCAAACACGACGACCAGCAACATGTCTTTGCCGAAAACGGGCCAACTGAATGTCTTCCGGTTCATCACGATCATGCGAATGTGGCGATGGCGGATGTTTTGAATTATTACGATGAGATAGACCAATAATAGCAACCATGCACCAATACCGATCAAATTCCAACCTGAATTCATTTTCAATACCTCCCAAAAGCATCTATCTAAAATTATAACTTATTCTCTCGGTCCCTGCACGGAAACAAAGGTCATTCCTGCGAAATTTTCTGGAAACGCGCACTTTCCTGATAGTACGATGCCCGCAGCTTGCGCTGCGCGTGGCGTTGGTGGATGGCAGATGTGGTGGGGCTCCAGGTCGGGCTGGGGGTGGTGGAACGCTGCGGGCACGACTTGAAGCTTTTCGGAAGTGCACCAAAAATCTTCAAGCTCGGCCTTATTGTAGGCGATAAATCGCCAACAATAATATCGCGGCTGACTCACCCCCAGCCCGACCTTCCGCCAACTAGTAAACAGAACACCAACGCCACGCTCCGCTCAACGTTATCTTATTCATTGAAGCATTCACGCCAACTGGCGAACTATGGCTAATTGATGGAGAGCCACGCGGTTGACGGCCGTGGTTAGTAGTTACAAGATTTAAATTGGTGACACCAGTGAAGTCTGCCAGATGAACTAAGGCAAGTTCTGGAGGAATCAGCTGGATCGGTCGATTTCCACACAAGGATTGGTCAAGGAAGCAAGTAGAGATTGTTCAGCCGACGCAAAATATCCCGACTTCTTAATCCAAATCTGTTGGTATTGCCGTACCACCTCAAAAGAGGGCGATTGTTTTGACCTCTAGCTCGCAAAAGCACTTCGTCAAATCCTTCGCCTCGATTGCAGATAGGCTCAATTCTGTTCAGCAACCGGCTGGGACTGCGCGGCTCAGTGGTGAAATTGTCCTTGGCGGCTTTGCCGCTTAGGACAAGGCCTGATTTTGAGACAAACCGCGCTTTTTGCGGATTGGCTCAAAACAGCGCCCACCACGTTCCAGTCCGCAACAGCAGTCCCAGCCGGTTGCGCTCACGCGCAACACCCTACCACACCCGCAATCAAGCGAAAAACAAAGAATAGAGGCCCACCATTACAAGCCCAGTCCAAACCAATCGCCCGCCCCTAATCCCGTGGCGCGTTACCCAGATACCGCTGATCATACACCTCCGCCAGATGATGACGGATCGTCTCGATCATCAACCGCGTCGATGGCGTTTTGACCTGAACCTTGTTGCTGATCATGCAGATTGTGCGATAAAACGGTTGGTCGAAGGGATAGATATGGACCCGTCCGGTCAATTTTTGTAAGGCGAGTTCGGGTAAAATGCCGAGGCCCAAGTCGCTTTCCACCATCGAGAGGATCGATTGGTCGTCGATCGAATAGGAAATCGAGCTGGTGGTCACGTCGTAACGATCCAGGGCTTTTTTCGTATCGCCGTCGTAATCGATCTGTTGCAAAATAAAATGGCGGCTGCCAATGTCGTTCAAGGTGACGCTTTCGCGATTGGCGGGGACGAAGCTGGTGGGCGTGACGCAGCGGATCGGGTCGGCCAACAGCGGCTCAACGATCAAATCGTCATCCACTGGGAGCGTGGAAAAGCCTAGATCGACGCGACCTTGGCGCACCATCTGCTCGATTTGGGTGAAGGTGCCTTGAATAATGCTGATCTCAATGCTGGGAAACTGCTGGCGAAACGCCTGGATCACCGGCGGCAACCAATTGATGCAAACACTGCTGAAGGCGCCGATCCGGATCGAACCGGCATTCAAGCCCTGGATATTGGCCGCCACCTGCTTCAACTGCGCCTCCATATTCAGGATCGCTTGGACCAACGGATAGATCGCCTGGCCGTCGCTGGTCAGCTCGACCCCTGTCCGGCGGCGAATAAACAGAGGAAAGCCGAGTTCGGTCTCGAATTGATTGATCGAATGGCTGATGGCGCTAGGCGTCACATGCAATGCTTGCGCCGCTTGATTGAAGGTTTGACAAGCCACGACTTTAGCGAAAACTTCGTATTGAAAAATTGCCATCACTTTTTGCTCCTTTTAGAGTGAAAAACATTCACCATAAATTCAAGTAGTTGAAATTTACTATTGTCTAAAAATAGTTTACCATACTGTTGAACCAAAATTAAGGGAGGTCATCAAAATGAAATCATTCGCAACTCGGACCGCATTGACCAGCAACACAGGTGTCGAAGACCTCATTCCTGACTTTGACGCTAAACTGATTTCTTTTGCCGGGGGATTACCTGATCCCAAACTTTTTCCTAAAAAAGAATTAGCGCTCAGCAGCCAACGTGTGCTGTTAGATGGTACAGAGAATCCATTACAATACCACAACGCCAAAGGCTATTATCCACTTCGTAAATTAATCGCCACCGCTTTGGCTCAAGAAGGCGCCGCCGAGGATCCGCACCACATCCTTCTGACCCAAGGCGCGCAACAAGGCTTGGACTTGGTCGCGAAATTATTCCTGAATCCCCACGACCGCATTGCCGTTGAGGCCCCCACCTATGTTGGCGCCTTGGCCGCGTTCACCGCTTACGAGCCCACCTACTTGGAATTGCCCATGTCTCCCGACGGTTTAGACTTGGACTTACTAGAGCGCGCTTTGAAGCAAACCACGATCAAATTTCTCTACACCGTTCCTAATTTCCAGAATCCCACCGGTTTCGTCATGTCTTTGACTAAACGACAACGGCTGGTCCAATTGGCGCAAAATTATGATTTCTATATTTTGGAAGACGATCCCTACAAACATCTGCGCTACGCCGGTGCAGATCTCCCTTCGATCCGGTCGTTGGATCACAGTGGTCACGTCATCAGTCTGGGCAGCTTTTCGAAAATCCTGGCACCTGGCCTACGCCTAGGCTGGCTAGTCGCCGATGATCCCATCTACACCCAGATCCGGCTTTTGAAAGATGGCGCTGATTTAGAGTCACCGGCGCTGATCCAACAGATCGTCGCTGATTACTTGGTCAATAACGACTTCAGCGCCCATTTGCAACAAGTCCAGGCCGATTATCAACAACGGCGCGACTGGATGCTGAGCGCGCTTGAAACCAATCTACCTGCTGGTTGGCAAACTTCGCAACCCAACGGTGGTTTCTTCCTTTGGGTCACCGGTCCGGAAAATGTCGATCTCAATCAGTTGTTGCGGACGGAAATCGGGCCGCAGGATCACATTCTCTACGTGCCTTCGACCAATCTCTACGCCAGCAAAAATGTGAACAACGGCGCGCGGCTCAGTTACGCTGGCGCCTCGCACGCTCAGATCGATGCGGGGATCAAGGTTCTCTGCGACGCCTTCCGCGCACAAAAACCACAGTGCGGAATCCCGTCGGTTGCAACTAATTAGGCACAGATAAAAGTAGGTTGGCCGCAGCTTGCGCTGCGAAATTCGGGGTGAGCTCGCTGTGGGCGCTGTTTTGAGCCAATCCGCAAAGTGCGCGGCTTGTCTCAAAATCAGGCCTTGTCCTAAGCGGCAAAGCCGCCAAGGACAATTTCACGGCGATCTCACCCCGAATTTCTCCGCTCCAGCCGCTCAACGTTATAACAGACGTTTGAGCACTCACGCCGACTGACAGGCTATGGTCAATTGATGGGGTTTCACGCAATTGACAACCATGGTTAGTAGTTACAAGCTTTAGATTGGTGACACCAGTACAGTCTGCCTGATGAACAGGACTCGTTCTCAGTGAACCAACTGAATTGATCGGTTTTCATCCCAAAATTGTTCAAGTAGCCGGTAACGCGGTCCAACCAATGCAAACTGTGCCAACCAACCAATCCGGAATCCGTTGGCATTGCCGGACCACCCCAAAAGTGGGCAATGGTTTGACCGCTAGCTCGCAAAAGCACTTCGTCAAATACCCAACTTCGATTGCAGATCAGCTCAATTCTGCCTAGCAACCGGCTGGGACTGCGCGGCTCAGTGGTGAAATTGTCCTTAGCGGCTTTGCCGCTTAGGACAAGGCTCGATTTGGAGACAATTCCCGCTTTTGGAATTGGCTTCAAACGACGCCCACCACGTTCCAGTCCGCAACAGCAGTCCCAGCCGGTTGCGCTCACGCGCAATCCCCACCCGCACCTGCAATCCAGCGCAAGTTCAGGTACAAAAACAGCACTGCAAATCCAAATCACACCAACCTATCTAATAATATGCAATGCCAAGGCATAAATTTCCGCAAAAAATGTAACACGATTTTAACTTGTATCAGGTAAGTCTTGAATCCAGCGGGTTCGAGACTTTTTTGTTGCGCCGGTCTGCGAGGTTAAAAGTGGGACGGTTGGCGACAATCGTGGCTTTACACAATAATTTGTATACGAAAATTTGTTCGAGCACAATATGTTGTGTATTCTTGCTGGCGTCGGTATAATCAAAATCATCAACTTACGCAGTTTTGACCACTCTCGACAATTAGTCCGCTAGGCGAAAAATCGTGTCGCGGCCACTGCGTTGCAAAATTATTGGGAGGTTTTACCTATGAACAAGCAAAAAACCATCTTATATACCCGTGATGGCTGTATGCAGTGCAAAATGACCAAGCGTTATTTAAGCGAGCATCAGGTCGACTTTCAGGAGATCAATATCAGCGAGAATCCGGCTTCGGCTGCTTATTTGCGGGAAAAGGGCTTTGCTAGTGTGCCGTTGGTTTTCCGTCAGGATCAAGACGCGCCGATCGTTGGTTTTCGTCCGGAAGCTTTACAGAAGTTGGTCGGTTAGATGGCGCTGGCTTTCTATTCGATCACCGGGCAGACGCGGCGTTTCCTAGCTAAAACGGGGCTGGACGCTTACGAGATCACCGATGCGGATCCCTACCACGCGATGAACGCGCCCTATTTGCTGGTGGTGCCGACCTATGATGACGAGATGTTAGAGCCGGTGATCGAATTTCTCGGCTACCAGAATAACGCTCGTGATCTGCAAGGCGTGGCTGGCGGCGGCAACCGCAATTTCAACGAGCTGTATATCCATAACGCTAAAGATATCGCCCGCGGCTTAGACGTGCCCGTGGTTTTCGACTTTGAATTCAACGGGACCGCAGCTGACGTGGCCCAATTCCAAAAGGTGGTGCGCCAATTTGAGTCTCAAAAGTCTCGATCTTAATGAAATCACGTACTTCAAATTAAATAACGAATTGAATCGGCCCGTTGACGGTCAGATTCCTTTGGGGAAGGATCAGGCGGCCTTACAAGCTTTTCTCACAGAAAATGTGGCGCCGAACACGCGGAAATTCGCCACGATCAATGAGAAGATCCAGTGGTTATTGGCTCATGATTTCCTGGAGCCTGAGTTTATCGCCCGGTATTCTCCCGCATTTATTGACCAGCTGGCGGCTTACTTGGCCGACCAACATTTCACCTTCAAGTCGTTCATGGCGGCCTATAAATTTTACAATCAGTATGCGTTGAAAACCGATGACGGCAACTTTTACTTAGAAAATTTCGAAGATAGGGTTCTTTTTAATGCCCTTTATTTCGCGGATGGCGATGAAGCGTTGGCGCAACAATTGGCTGACGAAATGATCCACCAACGTTATCAGCCGGCAACGCCAAGTTTCCTCAACGCTGGGCGTCAACGTCGCGGCGAGTTCGTGTCCTGTTTCTTGATCCAGATCACTGACGACATGAACAGCATTGGTCGCGGCGTTAACAGCGCCTTGCAGTTGTCACGGATCGGCGGCGGCGTGGGGATCACCCTGTCCAACTTGCGTGAGGCGGGCGCGCCGATCAAAGGGATCCAAGGCGCTTCTAGCGGCGTTTTGCCGGTGATGAAGTTGCTGGAGGACAGTTTCAGTTACAGCAATCAATTGGGCCAACGTCAAGGCGCCGGCGCCGTGTACTTGAATGTTTTCCACCCGGATATCATTGCCTTTCTTTCCGCCAAGAAAGAAAACGCCGACGAGAAGGTCCGCGTCAAAACGCTATCTCTAGGCGTGATCGTTCCCGATAAATATTATGAACTGGTCCGTGCCGACGCGAAAATGGCGCTGTTCAGCCCTTATGACGTGGAACGCGTTTACGGCCAGCCCTTCTCCTACGTGGATATCAGCTCCGAATATGAGCGCATGGTCGCCAACCCCGAGATCCGCAAATATTATTTGCAGGCCCGGGAATTGGAAAATGAGATCAGCAAATTGCAGCAAGAATCCGGCTATCCTTATATCCTCAACATCGACACCGCCAATCGCAGCAATCCGATCCCGGGGCGGATCGTGATGAGCAACCTTTGTTCCGAGATCCTCCAAGTCCAAACCCCAGCGCAATTGAACGACGCGCAAGATTTTGTCAAAATGGGCACCGATGTGAGTTGCAATCTCGGTTCCACGAATATTTTGAACTTAATGGCCAGCCCTGACTTCGGCCGCTCAGTCAACGCCATGGTCCGCGCGCTGACCTTTGTTTCCGACACGTCGAACATCACTGCCGTCCCGACGATCGCGTACGGCAACCAGCGCAGCCACGCCATCGGTCTTGGTGCCATGGGCCTGCACACCTTCCTGGCCAAAAATCACATTGAGTATGGCTCACCAGAAGCCTTAGAATTCACCAGCACTTATTTCATGCTGCTCAATTATTGGACCCTGGTCGCCAGCAACGACCTGGCCCGCGAACGCCAAGAAACCTTCGCTGACTTTGCGGACTCCGCCTACGCGGATGGTTCCTACTTTGACCAATATCGCCAACAGGATTGGGGCCCACAAACGGCCAAAGTCCAGGATCTATTCAAGCATATTTTCATTCCGGGACCAGCTGACTGGGCCGAACTCCAGGCCAAAGTCCAGCAAGACGGCCTTTACAACCAAAACCGGCTGGCCGTCGCGCCGACTGGTTCGATTTCCTATATCAACGATACCAGCGCCAGTTTACATCCGATCACCCGCCTGATCGAAGAGCGCACCGAGAAGAAAAACGGCAAGCTGTATTTCCCCGCGCCCCTGCTGGATAATCAGACTTTGCCATACTACAAGTCGGCCTATGACACCGATATGCGCAAGGTGATCGACACTTACGCGGCGGCGCAAGTCCATGTGGATCAAGGTATGAGCTTGACTTTGTTCCTGCGGGCGACGATTCCCGCCGGTCTCTACGAATGGAAAAATGAGCCGGAACAAACGACCCGCGATCTGAGTATTTTGCGGAACTACGCCTTTTATCGCGGGATCAAATCGTTGTACTATGTCCGCACGTTTACCGATAACGCGCAAGAAGTCGGCAGTAACGACTGTGAGAGCTGCATTATCTAATGGCTTGACTAAAAAGTAGGTTGGCCGCAGCTTGCGCTGCGAAATTCGGGGTGAGCTCGCTGTGGGCGTCACTTTGAGCTTTTCGGAAGGGCGCCGAAAATCTCAAAGCTGAGCCTTGTCCTAAGCGGCAAAGCCGCCAAGGACAATTTCACGGCGATCTCACCCCGAATTTCTCCGCTCCAGCCGCTCAACGTTATAACAGTCGTTTGAGCACTCACGCCGACTGACAGGCTATTGCCAATTGATAGAGAGCCACGCAATTGACGGCCGTGGTTAGTGGTTGCAAACTTTAAATTGGTGACGCCAGCGCAGTCTGTTTGATGAACTGAGGCAAGTCCTTGATGAATCAGATGAATCCGGTCGATTTCACCGAGGATTATCTAGGGGGCTGGTGTGGTGGAACGCTGCGGGCACGACTGACTCACCGCCAGACGGATAAACAGCCCACCAACGCCAGAGTGCGAACCGACCCGGGTAGCTCCTGAGCATTAGCCTAGCAACTGTTTTGGAAGCCGCACTTTGCTTCCGGAACAATTGCGTAGCTAAGCGCAGGGAGCTGGGTCGGCGAACACGTTTCAACGCCACACTCCGCTCCAGCCGCTCAACGTTTTAACAGCCGTTTGAGCACTCACACCATCCGGCAAGCTATCACCAATTGATGGAGAACCACGCAAATGACGACCGTGATTAGCGGTCACCAGCTTTAAATTGGTGACGCCAGCGCAGTCAGTTTGATGAACTCAGGCAAGTCCTTGATGAATCAGCCTAGTCGGTCGGTTTTCCACCAATGATTGTTTGTGGAGCGAATAAAGATATTCAACCTACGCAAAGTAGTCCGGTCTCCTAATCCAAATCGGTTGTCATTGCCGTACCACCCAAAAAGTGGGCAATGGTTTGACCTCAATCTTGCAAAAGAACTTCGTCAAATACCCAACTTCGATTGCAGATAAGCTCAATTCCGCCTAGCAACCGGTTCGGGCCATGCGGCTCAGCAGTGAAATTATTCTTTGCGGCTTTGCCGCTTAGAATAAGGCTCGATTTTGAGACAAGCCGCGCACTTTGCGGATTGGCTCAAAACGACGCCCACTGCGTTCCAGCCGCACAAATGGCCCGAACCGGTTGCGCTCACGCGCAACACCCACAAAACCCTGCCATCACACGAAAACAAGCTTCAGAAAACTTAATTTAGCCGTGGTCTTACGGCCATCAGGAGGAAAACAAATGGTTCAGACTTATTACGAGGCCATCAATTGGAACAGCATCGAGGACGCCATTGATAAGGCCACTTGGGAGAAACTGACCGAGCAATTCTGGCTTGATACGCGAATCCCTTTATCCAACGACTTGGACGACTGGCGCGGCCTGAATACCGCCGAGAAAACGGTGGTCAATCATGTTTTTGGCGGCTTGACCTTATTGGATACGCTGCAATCCCAAGACGGGATCGATCAACTGCGCCGTGATATTCGCACACCGCAGGAATTGGCGGTTTTCAACAATATCCAGTTTATGGAATCGGTCCACGCCAAAAGTTATTCGTCGATTTTCAGCACCCTTTGTACCAGCGAAGAAATCACCGAGATCTTCACTTGGACCAACCACAACGAGTATTTACAGCGGAAAGCAGAGATCGTCAATTCGATTTACCAAACAGGCACGCCTTTGGAGAAGAAAGTCGCCAGCGTTTTCCTGGAAACCTTCCTGTTCTATTCTGGCTTCTATACGCCACTTTATTACTTGGGCAACAACAAGCTGGCCAACGTCGCCGAAATCATTAAGTTGATCATTCGTGACGAATCGGTCCACGGGACTTATATTGGCTACAAATTCCAACTGGGTTTCAACGAGTTGGACGCGGCGGCTCAAAGTCAGTTTAAGGATTGGCTCTACAATTTACTCTACGATCTTTATGATAACGAAGAGAAATACACCGCGGCGCTGTATGATCAGGTCGGCTGGACCGAGGACGTCAAAACGTTTCTCCGTTATAACGCCAATAAAGCGCTGATGAACTTGGGCCAAGATCCGCTGTTTCCAGACACTGCCGATGATGTCAATCCGATCGTGATGAACGGTCTCTCCACGGGAACCGCCAATCACGACTTCTTCTCCCAAGTTGGTAACGGCTACTTGCTTGGTCACGTGGCCGCGATGAAGACGAGTGACTACGAGATCGGTCGCCAGAAGTAAGCTGTCAGAAGTAGCCGCCAGCGCGAGACATCGAACGCCAACTTCGCCCAACAAAAGAGGCCGAACTCGGCCTGGTGAACTCATTGCCGCTTGGGGAGGCTTCGTCGGTTTCTTCCGCGATCAACAACTTTTTTAAAAAATTTTTCAACCGTTATAACGCCGCTACATCGCTGTTTCAGCTGATTGTAGCGGCGTTTTCGCTTAACTGGCGCTGGCTTAATAGTTGAACCTTGGTCAGATAACGCTTATGATTGGACTAATTATCGTCAACCCGTGCCGCGCGTGGTTCACTACCCCGCAAGACTAAGGCGAGGTGATAGCGGCCCAGCGCCGTTCTCAGAAAGGAGTGGTCCTGATGATTCATGGTCCTCATCAAACTTTTATCGCGCCGATCCAAGTCAAAGCTGCCGTGATGATTCCGGTTTTCATCCTGCTCTGGCTGTGGTTGGTGCTTCGTAACCTGCGCAAAAATCAGCTCAGTTGGCCCCGTCAAGGCGTCAATGCCTTACTCCTGACTTACTTGAACCTCCTACTGAGCGTCACCGTTTTCCCCTTTCTGATTTTCCCGCTAGGTTCGCCGATCCATCAGCTGGACTTCGGCAAGCAGACGTTGTTGACGGAACTGAACCCGCTGGCCTTTCTTGGTTACCAAGTCTCCCAAAATCTCGGTAACCTGATCATGCTGGCGCCGTTGACCTTTTTAGCGCCGCTCCTGGTGGCCCGTTTTCAACGCTTCTGGCAAAGTTTGGCGTTGGGTCTGCTCACCTCATTGAGCATTGAATGCACCCAACTGCTGATGAATTATTTCTACTTGGGCAATCGGGTTTTCGATTTAAGTGACCTTCTGCTGAACACCAGCGGCAGCTTGCTCGGCTGGCTGTTATTCAAGTTAGTACAACGTTGGTGGCCGCAACTACTTCGCCGCTTACAAGTTGCTTGAGCCCGCGCAACTTCCCAACAAAAAAAGTCTCCCTGCTACCAGGACAACCACCTGCTTAAAACTAAGCGCAGGTGATTGGTTGGGGGCAGGAAGACTTTTTTAATTGGTCTGAACGTGGGGCCCCAGCAAGCTTAAGGCAGCCGGGTCTGGCCCACCGTTATATTGCGCCATAACGGCGATTACTTTTGGTGTTTCTTGCGTAAGGCGTTAACTAATTCTTTCAACTCGTCCATATGATTGCTGGCATTCTCAACTTTCATATTGGGGAAACTCCGCAGCAAGTGACGTTGACCAAAGTTCAAGTTGGTCAAATGGGCGCGCCGTTGCGGGTATTTCTCCAAGAAATCGTCCCAGCTTTCATGCACATCTTGCCGCAATCCAGCCACGCCAGTACTGAGCTCGGCCCGGCGTTCTTCGATGGCCTGGTTGAGTTTTTGCATTTTGGCGCGGAAGGATTGGAGATTCGCTAAGGTGAAGCCGAAATCGAAGGAGCCTAGCGCGATCAAGATCACCGGCAGAATGAAACCGAACCGTTGCTGCAAATGACTGACCAACAACAAAACCTCCGGCTGAACGAATTTGATGATCAATACGCAACAAATCCCCCAGAACAACGAGATCGGCAAGGCCACATAGCCCTGAATATTCAGCGGCACATTGGCGTAATTCCACCATTTAGTGTGGAACATTTTCTCCAGCAGGAAGCCGGTTAAATATTCCAGCGCCGTCACTAACAGTGTGGCCAAAACGAAGAGGAGCACCACCTGATTTTGCCACGGGCGCAACAAGTAAACAACGCCGACCACGCCGAATCCATAAATCGGCGTGATCGGGCCGATCAGAAAGCCTGTATCCACGAAGCGATGTTCCTTGAAGGCCTTCAAACTGGTTTCCCACAACCAGCCGATCAACGCGTAAATGAAGAATTGAAGCACAATTTCGGTAAAAACTCGCTCACTCATGCCCGACCTCCCTACTTCGTCGTCTTCTTGGCCGCCGCTTTCTTGGTGGTCGTCTTTTTAGCCGTGGTCTTCTCGGCTGTGGTTTTTTTGGTCGTGGCTTTCTTGGTCGTTGTTTTCTTGGTCGTGGTTTTCTTGGTTGTGGCTCGTTTTCGCGTCGTGGTTTTCTTGGCGGTTGCCTTGGTGGTTTTGACCACGGGGACCGGTTTCGGTGCTGGCGGATTCTGGAAATTCGCCACGGTTTTGGCCCAATTCGCGGCCATGATCGTCGCCGCCGCGGCTTGATACCCCGCCGGATCAGCCTCACTGCTACCCAACAAATCGATGTGGAAATGGGACACATTTAAATGCTCGGCGCGGGTCACCAAATACAAGTTCAAGGCGACAGACGCGGCTTCATCAGTAAAGAATTGATTAACTTTCTTATGGTCCGCCATGGGCAGATTGACCGGACTCAACTCCACGCTGAACTCCGCCGCCGGTTCGCCGCCAATGGTATAGCTGGCGTAACCCAAGCGTCCCTCATCAAGTAGGCTGGCCACTTGCGCCAATAGGTTCGCCGCGACCGCTTGGAAAAACGCCTCATCACGCGTCGTGGTTTGTGGGGTGGTGACGATTCGTAACTCTGGCTCTTGCTCTTTTAACGCTGCTTGAAATTGCGCAACAGACATTTTCATCTGAAAAACTCCTATTCCTAACTTTTGACTCCCCTAGCATACCATAATTCCAGGGGAAAACGCCCGAAATACCTAGCGCAGTGGTTGAAATTCCGACAACTGGCCGCCTCATCAAACTTCACCATCAACGTTTGACCAAGCGCAAAAAAACCGAACGACCTGCTAGTGGCCGCTCGGTTAATCGCTTAGTTATCGGCCTGTTGATGCGCCGTGATGACATTCTCGGCAACCGTTTGTAACTCCGCCTGCCGCTGAGACAATGCCTCAGGCGTCGCTTCGACGCTGGTGATCGTGGCCAGCAGGGTCTGCCGATAGAGACTGTATCCGACAAAGGTTTGCGCCTTGAAGGAGGTCTTGATCGAACGGATCGCCGCATGATATTGCGGTGCTGCCTTCAGCCAAGCTTGATAGCGTTTACTTTGGATCGCCGAACCCGTGACCGGCACATATCCTGAGGCCATCGACCAATCCGTGACCTGTTTCTTTTGCAAAAGGAAGCGCATGAACTGCCAAGCGCCACGCCGTTGCTCCTTGGAGGCCTGCTTAAACATGACCAGATCATTGCCAGCCAAGACATTGGTGGAACTGCCGCCGTACTCCGGCAATATCGTGGTTCCCCAAACCAAATGGCTCGTTGCTTGATGCTTGGTTTGCGGTTGCACCGCGGCTTGTTGCAGCTCGGGAATGGCCGAACTAGAGCCAAAGCCAAAGACCGTCCGCCCCTTGACGAAATCATAGGTGAAGGAATGGTCTCGTGGCGCCATTTTGATCAGGCCGTTCTGTTCGGACTTGGTGATCATCTGCGCCAACACCTGATTAGGCGCCGTATTTATGTTCACGTGTAGCTGGGCGTCCACCGGTTGCTGATTGATGCCAAAAGCCATACTCTCCAGCTCCAAATCCGGTGAGTGATCCATCGTGATCGGCGTTAACCCCAGCGCCTTCGCCTTGGCCGCGGTCGCCAACAACTCATCCCAAGTCGTCGGCACCTGCAACTGGTATTCATCCAACAATGCCTGATTGTAGTAAAGAATCCGCGTCGAAATCGAGAACGGCATCGCATACTGCTTACCATTATACTGTCCCGTCGCTAAAAAGCTGGGATTGATATCGATCAATTCCTGATGCGACAAAGCTTGCTTACCCTGATACATCATTTGATCCAGCGGCTGTAACAAATCCGCCGCCACATAGTCAGCGATATTCGTATAGGGCGTTTGCGCCAAAACGGGCAGTGTCCCCTTCTTGCTGGCCTGCTTGATTTTCTTATTTAATTTGCTGTAGCTTCCCCAAGATTTTGTAACAACATGATACGTGTGCTGCGAACGATTGAATTCATTGACCAACTTCTGTTGTGACTTTGCCCATGAACCTGTCATTCGATGCCAATACGTGATTTCCACGGGTTTGGTCGATTCGGCTTTTCCCGCAACTGTGTGCTGGCACCCCGCCAGCAGCAGTACCCCCCAAATGAGCAAAATCAATTTTGCACTTTGGCTGTATTTCCGCATAGTTACCCCTGCTTCATTTCGGTTTAGAAAGTCCTCTTCCATTATGCATCATTTGAAAGCGCTTGACAAACCGAATCGCGAAATTGTTACGATTTTATCTTGGTTGTAACAGCGCTGGCCATAAAGTAGGATGGTCGGGCTGGGGGTGGTGGAACGCTGCGGGCACGATTTTGAGCTTTTCGGAAGTGCACCGAAAATCTCAAAACTCGGCCTTATTGTAGGCGATAAATCGCCAACAATAATATCGCGGCTGACTCACCCCCAGCCCGACCTTCCGCCAGACGAACAAACGAACCACCAACGCCACGCTCCGCTCCAGCCGCTCAACGTTTTAACAGCCGTTTGAGCACTCACGCCGAGTGGCAAGCTATGGAAAATTGATGGAGAGCCACGCAATTGACGGCCGTGGTTAGTGGTCATCAGCTTTAAATCGGTGACACCAGTACGGTTTGTCTGATGAACTAAGGCAAGTTCTTGATAAATCAGCTGGATCGGTTGGTTTCCAACCAAGAATTGTTTAGGAGCAGGTCAAGATGTTCAACCAACGCAAACTGTACCAACCAACAAATTCGAATCCGTTGACATTGCAGTACCACCCCCCAAAAGTAGTTTTGAGCCAATCCGCAAAGTACGCGGCTTGTCTCAAAATCAGGCCTTGTCCTAAGCGGCAGAGCCGCCAAGGACAATTTCACGGCGATCTCACCCCGAATTTCTCCGCTCCAGCCGCTCAACGTTTTAACAGCCGTTTGAGCACTCACGCCAGTTGGTAAGCTATTGCCAATTGATGGGGAGCCACGCACTTGACGGCCGTGGTTAGTGGTTACAAGCTTTAAATTGGTGACACCAGGACAGTCTGTCTGATGAACTAGGACAAGATTTTTCTGAATCAACTGAATCGGTCGGTTTTCAACCCAAACCCGCTTAGGTAAATGAGAAAACGTTGGTGGCACTATCCGAAATGTATCGACCTACTAATCCAAATCTGTTGACGTTGCAGTACCATCAAAACAGTTGGCGATTGTTTTAACCTCTAGCTTGCAAAAGCACTTCGTCAGCTACTCAACTTCAATTGCACGTGTGGCTCAGCGGTGAGATTATTCTTAGCGATTTATCGCTTAGAATAAGGCCTGATTTTGAGACAAGCCGCCGGGCTTGCGGATTGGCTCAAAACAGTGCCCACCGCGTTCCAGCCACGACAAACGTCCTGAGGCGGTTGCGTCCACATCCAAACCCAGCACACCCGCAATCAAGCGCAAGCATAGCAACAAAAATCAACAGGTGCTTTTCCACCGAACTCGGGTTAAAATGAAACCGTACCCAAAACTGAAAGCAGGTGGATTCCCATGTCCAGACCCACAAGCGCGTGTACCACGATTTTGGTGGGCAAGCGGGCTTCCCGCGATGGCTCGACTATGATTGCCCGAAACAACGATGGCGGCGTTCTTAATCCCAAGAAATTTGTGCTGGTCCGCGCCGCGGATCAGCCCCGGCACTATCAGGCGCCGTTCAGTGACTTCGCTCTTGAGTTGCCGGCAAACCCGTTAAGTTATACCAGCACACCGGCGGCGACTGATCCGGTGGGGATCGGTTCCGCGTCGGGCATCAATCGGAAGAACGTGGCCATGAGCGCCAGTGAAACGATCACCAATAATGGTGAGATTTTAGGCGTGGATCCCTTGGTGCCCAATGGGATTGGTGAAGAGGATCTGATTGCGACAGTGCTGCCCTTCATTGATTCGGCGCGAGCGGGCGTGGTGCGGTTGGGCCAACTGGTGGAAACTTATGGCACCTGTGAAACCAATGGCATCGCCTTTGCCGACCAGGATGAGATCTGGTACCTGGAAACAATCGGTGGTCATCACTGGGCGGCGCGGCGTTTGCCTGATGATTGTTATGTGGTGGCGCCGAATCGTTTCAATCTGACCGATTTCGATTTCACCGATCCCACGGTTTTATTTGCGGCGGACTTGCCCCGATTGATCAGCGAGCATCACCTAAATCCTGATGTCAACGGGATCAATTTGCGCCATATTTTCGGGACGGCGACGGTCAAGGACACTCATTATAACAACCCGCGGACTTGGTTTGGCCAACGCTATTTCAATCCGGAAATCGTGCAGGATCCTTGTGACTTTGACCTGCCTTTCTGCCAACGACCCGCTCATTTGATTGGGATCGAGGACCTGAAATTCGTGCTCAGCTCCCACTACCAAAACACCCCCTTTGATCCTTATGGCTCTGGGACGACGGCTGACAAAACGCGATTCCGGCCGATCGCCATGAGTCGTAATCAGGAAATGCACATTTTGCAATTACGACCTGACGTGGACGCGAGCATCGCCGCGATTCACTGGGTCGCGTTTGGGCCCAACACGTTCAATATGGTGGTGCCTTTTTACGCCAATTGTCGGGACACGCCTGCTAGTTATCGCGACACGGCCACCCACTATGCGCCGGATCAGGCCTTCTGGCTCAGTAATAATCTGGCGCTATTGGGCGATGCTCACTACAACCTATATTTGGACAGCGTGACCAATTTCGCCAGCGCGCTGTTGGCCGCATGCCGCCAATTGCAAGGCCAGGCCGACGCCCAAGCGCCTCAGCAAGCCGATCCGGCCAGTTATTTGACCAAGATCAACCAGGACTTGGCCCAATGCTATCTCACCCACAGTTACCGACTCATGGACCAGTTGTTGGCCCTGGGCAAGCCGCAAATGAAGATCCAGTTCATGATGAAGGATTGACCCCACCGTTTTGACCAGCTCTCCCCCGTCCAAAAAAAGCCAAAAAAGCCCCCGATTTTCCGGTTAGGGCCAACCGGAAAACAGGGGGCTTTTGCGTGGTAACAAATTTGTTGGAGGGAAAATTTAACTGGGCATGACTTGGTGTCTCGCTCAGCTGGACCGCGAGCCTGCTTTAGGAGGATTAGGAAGAGGTCGGCACTGGCTGTGCTAGGTTGCGGTTGGTCCACAGGTAGTTGCTAAGCAGTGACTGGTGTGGTCACTTGATCAGCTCGTGGAAAACAAGAACTTGATAAGGCGCTAATTCTTGGGCGCCTGCAGGATAGGTGCGGTTGCTGAGCACTTCGGTCAAGGGTTGGGTCAAATTGATGGTGTTGGCTGTCTCGCCGAAGTTCATCACAAAGAGGTAGCGTTGATTTTGGTCGCCACGGACTTGGATCGAGATGTCGGAGCTTGCTTTTGCCAGTGGATAAGTTGGGTGCAGGTCCAATTCCGTGGCTAATTGGTGATACAGCGCCGTCAAGCAGGCGGCATCGGTCCGTGCGGCAAGGTAATAGGCAGTGCCAGCGCCGTATTGATTCTTGGTAATGGCCGGCTGACCTGCATAGAAATCCGCCGTGTAGGTGGCCAAAACGCTGGCCGTCTGATTGGTGATCACTTCACAGTAATCTTGGGCTGGATAGGTCTGGTCACCGTAATGAACGCCGTTATGTTGGTGCGGATACAGGGTATCGACTTCGGTGGTTTGGACGCCATATAGTTCATGAAGGCGTTGAGGCTGATCACCTAGGTAGGCCAAGGTGCGCTCGTCGACCACGCCGCTCAAATAAGTACCGACCACGGTCCCACCTGCTTGGGTAAAGTCCGCCACTTTATCGATCCAAGCTTGATCCATCAAGAAGTGCATTGGGTCAAGTACCAGTTGATAAGGCGCTAGATCTGCTTGGGGACTGATCACATCAATGGGAATATCGTGACGCCAGAAATAGGCGTAATGTTGTTGTAGCGTTTGCCAATATTGCTTGGTGGTGTCGGCGTAGGCTTCACTATCGGCTAAAGCACACATGTTGTCATAGTCGAAAACCAGCGCGACTCGAGCGGGCACATGCGGTAATTGCCGGACTGGCGCCAATTGCTTCAAGTCGGCGCCTAACTGGCTGACCTCCTGGAAGGTCCGGGTCGCCGTGGAGCCATGGTGATCGACCACCGCCCCATGAAACATCTCCGAGGCGCCGCGTGATTGGCGCCACTGGAAGTACAACATACTGTCCGAACCACTGGCGATATTTTGCAGGCCAGCGAGCCGATTCACCCCTGGGCGCTTGGGCCGGTTGAACGGATGCCAATTAACTAAGGAAGGTGAGGATTCCATGATCAAGAAATCTTGTTGCTTCAAGCTTCGATAATAATCATTGATCATCGCCACTTTCAGCCCCAGATCAGCGGTTGATTCCTGGTCATTTCCCCACGCAGGATATGAATCCCAGCTGATCACGTCCAAATGCGTCGCGAACTTCTGATAATCCAGGCCGTGAAAAGGCATCATCGCCGGTGTGTCGGTCATAAAGTTAGTCGTGATCGGAATTTCAGGTGTCAATTCCCGCAACGGTTGGATTTCATTTTCATAGAAATCAATCGTCTGATCGGTCACGAACCGGCGCCAATCAAGGTTGAGCCCCTTCAAATTAGTATCGCCGATGGGTGAAGGCGAGTGGATCTGATCCCAAGCCGTCAAGGTGTGACCCCAAAACGGTGTCCACCAAGCTTCATTGACCGCCGCAAGGGTTTGATATTTCTTTTGGACCCATTGACGGAAGGCTGCTTGGCACAGGTCACAGTGACATTCGCCGCCGAACTCATTTGAAATATGCCAGAGCAATAAGCTCGGGCGCTGGCCGTAACGTTCCGCCAACTTGCGATTGATCTGCTGGGTCTGCTCGCGGTAGCTGGGCGCAGTGAAGCAGTGATTATGCCGCCCGCCGAACAGCGCCTGGCGCCCATATTCATCGGTCCGTAAAACCTCGGGATAGCGATCCGCCAACCAGTGTGGCCGCGCGCCGCTTGGAGTCGCCAGGATCACCCGCCCATTCATGGCCTCGACGCGATCGAACACCTGGTCAAGCCAACCGAAATCATAATGGCCTTCCTCAGGCTCCAAGGCCGCCCAGGAGAAGACCCCCACCGTCACGGTGTTGACCCCAGCTTGGGGCATCATCGTGAAATCTTGGTCAATGATCTGCGGGTAAGCTTGCCATTGATCGGGATTGTAGTCCCCGCCATGTAAAAGATAGGGTAATTTTAAATGTGCTTTTGGAACCGTCATTAGCCTTTCGTCCCCCCTTCAGTTAATCCTGTGACGAAGTTCTTCTGTAACAAAATGAAGACGATCGCCACTGGAATACTGATCAAAATCGCACCGGCCGCAAAAGTGGTATAGCTGGCGCCCATTTTGTCAGAAATCAAATTATAAAGTCCGATCGGTAACGTGTACGCTTTCGGATCACGCAAGATCACAGACGACAAGGCGAAATCCCCTAGAGGACCGGTGAAGCCATTCATCGCCACGACCGCCAACATCGGTTTGGCCAGTGGCATCAAGATCTGTAAGAAGATGCGCGTATTGCTGGCCCCATCGATCAAGGCGCTTTCGTCCAAGGACCGCGGGATCGAATCCAGATATCCCTTCATGAGATACGTGTTCATCGGGATCTGCCCGCCGACATAAATCAAAATCAAGAGAAAATGGCTATTGACCAAATTCAACATCTGGGCCATGACGAACAAGGCGATTAAGGCGGAGAATTGCGGAATCATTTGGAGTAAGAGGAACAAGGTCAGCCCGTTTTTCCGGCCGACGAAACGGAAACGGGAAAAGGCGTAAGCCGTCAGCGACACGAGAATCACCGACAACACCATCGTAAACAAGCTGATTTTCAAGGAATTCAGGAACCATTGGAAGTAATAGAAAGTCCCACTGGTTTTCGTCAGTGCCTGATAATGGGCCAAGGTCGGATTCTTCGGGATCAAGGTGGTGCTGACCAGGCTATTGCCGCGGTTGAAGCTGGCCCCGATCGTCCAAGCTAAGGGATAGAAGATACTCAGGGAGACTAGTCCCAGCAATAAATAAGTGAAACCTAAACGGGTATGTTTTCTTCTTTTGATACTGTGCATGACTAGCCCTCCTTAAACGAATTGGTCCGCCGGAATTGGATCAAGGCGATCAGAATAACGAAGAATGACAAGAGAATCGTCAACGCCGCCGCCAGCGCGTATTGACTGGATTGCATCGTCAATTTGTAGATCCAAGAAACCAGAATATCGGTCCCGCCTGCCGTGGAATTGGCCACAGCCGGTCCCCCGTTATTGAACAGGTAAATGATATTGAAGTTGTTGAAGTTGAACGTGTACTGAGTGATGATGATCGGCGCCATTTGCGTCAGAATAAACGGTAACGTAATGTTGCGGAATTTCTCCCACGCGGTCGCCCCATCCATCAACGCCGCTTCGTAGAGATCCTCGGGAATCGATTGGAGCACCCCGGTCGTGACCACGAAGATATAAGGGAACCCTAACCAACTTTGAATGAACAACAAGGCAACCTTGGTCCAATTGGCATCGGTCATCCACGGAATCGCCTTGATCCCCAATGAATGTAACAAGACATTGTTGATCGCGCCGAAACTATCATTGAACATCCCAGCGAAAATCAAAATGGTGACAAAGCCAGGCACTGCCCAAGGTAACACCAACACTGTGCGCCAGAATTTCTTGAACTTGAGGTCTTTTTGATGGACGACGATTGCCAGAAAGATACCAATGGCGATCGACAAGGTCGAAGCCACCAAGGTCCAGATCACGGTCCAGCCTAAAACATCAAAGAACGTTGACCGCCAAATATCCACGGTGAAAATCTGTTTAAAGGTGTTGAAGCCGACCCAATCCGCTAAATGCGCTGGGGCCGTATGATACAAATTGTAGTTGGTAAACGCCAAGGCGAAACTGAACAAAATCGGGAAAATCACCGTAAAGATCAGTAACAGCACGCCAGGACTCACTAACAAATAAGGATAACTATTCTCGGTCATATCCTTGAAGCTTCGTACAAAGCCAGCTGGTTTCAGACCGTTGTCCACGGCCTCACCATTCTTATAGGCGTCGCGGAGATTCAAATAGTAGAACAACAACCCGATCCCCAGAACCAAGACCGCGATCAACCCTTCTGCCAATAGGAAAATCGAATTATCCCGCGGAACCTCGGTGCCTAAGGTGAACAGACCCCAGAAGCCCATATTGAACAGATTGGCGAACCCGCCGACGTAGAGAATCGCGATGAGCAGGAAGAGACAGCCTTTGAGAATTTGACGGTTGAAGAATTGGCCCACCCCGGGAATGATCGAGAGAATCGTGGCCAGGGTTGCATGAGAGAGGCCTTTCTTTTCAGCTTGTGGCATTTGATAACCTTCTTTCGTAATGGATCACTGTGTCAAGAATCGAAAAGTGGGTCACGCCCCGTGACGCGTCCAACTGATGTCCTTCCAGTTCACGCCACAGTTCACGCCCACTTGTTCGAAAATAACTACTTGTTATCCGCCGCTTTGATGGCGCTGTTGATTTGAGAAACCGCGCTATCTAGCGCTTTCTTCGCGGTTGATTTACCGGTATCGACAACTTGTAACGCATTGTTTGCTGGCGTCCAAACTTGATCCATCTCGGTAATATTTGGTGTTAATTCCGCGTGTTGTGACTGCAAAGCCACGGCAGACGCGTTAACATCCTTCTTGACCAGATCACTTTCAGCCAAACTCTTGACCGCGGGAACTTCGCTGGTCTTCTGGTAACGAACTTTCGAATTCTTAGCATTGGTCAGATATTTAACGAATTTCTCCGCTAAATCGGCATTCTTCGAGTAAGAGCTGACATTATAACTCTTGACCCCAATGAAGGAACCCATATGCTTGCCATTTTCCAATTCAGGTAATTCAACGACCCCGTAATCAATGCCGGCCTTCTTATAAGGCTCGAAGTTCCAAGGACCGGAGATGACAGCGGCTGCCTTGCCTTCAGTGAACAGGGAATCCAAAACGTTGATCCCTTTGTCGCCAATGATACCTTTCGGGAACAACCCTTCTTTGTAGAATTTGCTAACATAATTAGCCGCATCCACTGAACCGCTGTTGTTCAAGCCAATATCCTTGGCATCAAAGTTGCCTTTAGAATCCTTGCCGAAGATATAGCCGCCATAACCACTGAAAACACCTTGCGCATAGTAGATCTGATCCCATAAAGCCAACAAGCCATACTTGCCTTTTGCTCGTTGTTCTTTAGAGAAGGTATACCATTCTTCCGTTGTCTTAGGCAGATCAGCCTCGGAAACAAGCTTCTTGTTATAGTAGAGAATTGTGGTTTCCACTGCTTTTGGTAGGCCGTAGACTTTACCTTTGACGATTTGGGATTCCATGGCGGAATCAGTGTACAGTTTCTGGGTCGCTTTAGAAACGGTCAGCGGCTTCAATAAGCCTTCTGTGACCGCGGTCCCGATTTGATCACCAGGGATCGTGATGACATCTGGACCAGTGCCCGCTGGTCCATCAAGCCGAAGCTTCTCTAATTGTCCGGCGTATTCTTTCTCAACGATTTTGACTTTGACATTGTTCTCCTTACCAAAGGCTGCCGCAGCCGCTTTGATCCCGGAACCCTTATCTTTATCTTCCCAAACTAATAAGGTCGAGCTTTTCTTTGAGCTGCTGCTTGACGCACCGTCGCTGGAACTGGACGGGCCACACCCGGTGAAAGTCATGAAAACCCCTGCCGTTGCTGCTAACGTTAGCGCTTTGATCCAATGCTTTTTCATATCGTGTTTCCACCCTTCAAAAAAACCTGTAATCGTTTACAAGATTCATCATACGCCCGATTTTTGAATTTGTAAACAGCTTTATTAATTAAATTACTAAATTATACTAAACAATATTTACTTCTGTTTACTACGGCTTTACAACGTGATATACTTATTTTGACGAAATATTTACTAAAACCAAGGAGGGACGCCCATGGTCACTATTCGCGAAATCGCCCGTAAATCAGGTTTTTCCGCCGCGACCGTTTCACGCCTGCTGAACCACGACCCAACCTTCTCCATCGCGGAGGATACTAAACAACATATTCTAGAAGTGGCCCATGAACTGGGCTACGACCGCAAGGAGATCACGCCACCGCAACGTAATATCGCGGTCTTCTTCGCGATCACCCCCAAGGAAGAGCTGGAAGATATTTACTTCAATAACTTACGCCAAAACATCCAAGAAAATGCCCATAAACAAAATATGACCGTGACCTTCTACCATGATCCGGCGACGATCGACCAAATCGCCACCGATGACGCGACCGACGGCTTCATTGCTGTGGGCAGTTTCCCCACGGCGATCTTGCACAAGTTACAAGCGTTCTCAAGTAATGGTGTGTTTATCGACACCAATCCCCTACCCGAATCATTCAACTCTGTCCAGCCCGATTTGACTTACATTGTCAAACACGCCATCGACGTGTTCCGCGCGCGTGGTTTCCAACGGATCGGGTTCATTGGTGGCTGTAGCTTTGACCCGGATACTCATCAAGCCGGTCTCGATGAACGGGAACGGGTTTTTCGCAGCTATATGCAAGAGCTGGGTCTGCTGGATGAACGCTACATTTTCTCCGCGGGGCACTTCGCGGTGGGCACCGGCTATCAACTAGGGCAGCAAGTCGCCACCACCCTGGCCGACCAACTACCCGATGGCTTCTTCGTCGCCTCTGACCCGATCGCGGTCGGCGTTTTGCAGGCCTTCAACGAGGCCGGGATCATTATTCCTAAGGATACCAGTATCATTAGTGTCAACGATATCGACGTGGCCAAATATGTGTCGCCACCGCTGACGACTTTCCACATCGATATTCCTGAACTCAGCAGGTTGGCGATCAACCTGTTGAAAGACGATCTGACTAGCTCGAGTACCACCAAACGTCGGATCTTGGTCAACGCCAAAATGGTCGTCCGCAAGAGCTTCCTTCCCAATGAACTTGACGAGGCCGAGCCGCGATAGCTTGGCAGATAAAAGTAGGTTGACCGCAGCTTGCGCTGCGAAATTCGGGGTGAGCTCGCTGTGGGCGCTGTTTTGAGCCAATCCGCAAAGTGCGCGGCTTGTCTCAAAATCAGGCCTTGTCCTAAGCGGCACAGCCGCCAAGGACAATTTCACGGCGATCTCACCCCGAATTTCTCCGCTCCAGCCGCTCAACGTTATAACAGCCGTTTGAGCACTCCCGCCAACCGTCAAGCTATGGCAAATTGATGGGGAGCCACGCGGCTGACGACCGTGGTTAGTGGTCATCAGCTTTAAATTGGTGACACCAGCGAAGTTTGTTTGATGAACAAACCCAGTTCTCAGTGAATCAACTAAATCGGGCAGTTTCCATCCATGAATTGTTGAGGAAACGAGTAGAGATGTTCAGCCTACGCAAACTGTACCGACCAACTAATCCGAATTCGTTGGCATTACCGTACCACCTCAAAAGTGGGCCATCGTTTTGACCTCTAGCTCGCAAAAGCACTTCGTCAGATACCCAAATTCGATTGCAGATGGGCTCGATTCTGCCTAGCAACCGCCTCAGGACGTGTGGCTCAGCGGTGAGATTATTCTTAGCGATTTATCGCTTAGAATAAGGCTCGATTTGAAGACAATTCCCGCTTTTGGAATTGGCTTCAAACGATGCCCACCGCGTTCCAGCCACGACAAACGTCCTGAGGCGGTTGCGTCCACACCAAAACCCATCCCAAAGGCAATCAAGCATAGGTTTAATAACTGTTTCACTAACAAAAAGCCTCGTCAATCAGCGACGAGGCTTTTTATAATGCGCTCATTTTCTATTGGGACAATGGGCTCGTGGCGTAATCAGCGCCATTTGATGCGGCTGAAGACGCGGCGGCCCAAAGCTTCTCGTAGCAACATGAACAGCGGCCAGGCAATGAGCAACAGGCCTAAATAATACCAAACGTAAGGCCACGCCAGGATTCGATGCAAGCCGAAAATGGTGGTGGTATAGATAAAGGTGGCGAGAAAAGCAGCCACTAAGCCGCCGATCAACACCAGTTTGCGACCGGCGAAGGGGCGGCTGATCACCAGCAGCGCGCAGAAACCGATCGCGCCGATGGCAAAAACCGACATGGTTGAGGTGACTAGATAGGACCAATTTTGCCAGTGTCCGGTGATGCTGATCCCCAGCAATAGTAAAATATCGCAGATCGCTGCCGGCGCGGCGATCTCCATGACGTTATGCATGAACCGGCCAGCTGGCGGGCGATAATTCGGTTCGAGGGCTAAGAAGAAGGTGGGAATGCCCACGGTCAGCGCGTTGACCGGCGTTAGTTGGGACAATTGGAAGGGGTAAACCGTGCCCAAGACAATGAAGAACAAGGCCAAGGCCACGGAATAGATGGTTTTGATCAAATATAACGACGCGACCCGTTCCACATTGTTGATGACCCGGCGCCCTTCATTCAACATGAAGAGCAGTGACTCGAAATTATGGTCCAGCAACACGAAATTGGCGGTGGCTTCCGCCGCTTCGCTCTCCCCGGCCATAGCGATGCTGCAATCGGACTGGCGCATCGCCAAAACATCGTTGACGCCATCGCCGGTCATCCCAACGGTCAAGCCATTGGCCTGCATCGCCTTGATCAGCCGGGCTTTTTGTTCCGGTCGCACCCGCCCGAAAACTTGAAAACGTTGGACCAGCGGCCGATAATCCGCGTCCGCCGCTAGCGCGCTCATGTCCACATAAGCCTCCGCGCCTTCGATCCCCGCTTGCCGCGCCACATTGACGACGGTTACCGGATCATCGCCAGAGATGATTTTCAAGGCGACCCCTTGGCTACGCAAGTAATCAAAAGTGCCCTTCGCCTGGGGGCGCACCTGGTCAGCGATCAAAATCAGACCCAGCACTTCCTGATCAGCCGCGGGCGCTTGCGCCACCACCGCCAAAACCCGATAGCCAGCGGCCGCCGCGTCTTGGGCTTGTTCCTGCAACGGCCCGTGGAAATCAGTGATAATGAACGCCGGCGCGCCCATCAAATAACGGGTCCCCGCCGTGGTCACGAAGCCTGAAGCCTTGGTTTCCGAGGAGAACGGCAACACTTCCGCCACCTCCGCGGACCACGGGGTGGCCGCCAACGCCAGAATCGCTTTGGCAGTGGCGTTTTCTTCGGCGGTGACAGCGACAATCTGGCTAGCCACCGCGGTTACTTGTGCCGCCGTTCCGGCCAGTGGCAAAACCCGGTCCACCGTTAAATTCCCCGTGGTGATCGTGCCGGTTTTGTCCAAGCAAAGGGTATCGACACGGGCCAAGGTTTCGATGGCGTTCAAGGAGCGCACCAAGATTCGTTTCTTCGTCAGATTATAGGCGCCAGTCGCCAAGGCAATCGAAGTTAACAGCACCAAGCCTTCCGGGATCATCCCGATCACCGAAGCCGCCGTGCCTAAAATCGCGTCGTTGAAATTGCCGCTTTTGCCATAGGTCCGGAAAAACAGCAACAGGCCCAGGGGAATGATCGTGTAGGTCAAAACCCGAATGATCCGGTTAATGATCCGCATCAACACGCTTAGCCGCGGCTTTTGTTGGCTGACCGCATTGGACAATTGGGCGGTGAAACTTTGCAGCCCCACCTGCGTCAACTGGATCAGCCCTTGCCCCGCCACGACGAAGCTCCCGGAGTAGACCGGATCTTGGGCTTTCTTGGCGATGGAATCCGCTTCACCAGTCAGGCCTGATTCGTCGACTTGCAAGCCAGTGGTCTGGCGGACGATCCCATCCGCAGGCACTGTTTCGCCCCGCTTCAACACCACCAAATCATCCAACACCAATGCTTCCAACGCCACTTGTTGCGGCTGACCATCACGCAAAACTGTCAACGTTTGCTGGTTGACCATATTCAAACGATCGATCCGCAATTTCGCCCGAATTTCCTGATAACTACCAATGATAATGTTGACCAAGACCGGTCCCATGAAGAAAAGATTGCGATAAGACCCGGTCATGAAGATCAAAATCGCGATCACCAAGTTGAGCAAATTGAACAGCGTGAACAAATTAGTCCCAATGATCTGCGGGATCGAACGGGACAGTTGTTTGATTTGCACATTAGTTTGCCCCGCCGCCGTTTTCGCGGTGACCTGAGCTGCGGTCAAACCTGTTTGACAATCGGTTTCGGTTTTTGGTCTCAAACGGTCCGCCATCATTTGGCCTTCTTTCACTGACTTATACTCAAATTTTAGCACAGTCCGGCGTTGGGCGGGCATTTAGCGCTGGCGGATCGGTAAAGCATAATGATTTCTTAACAACCCGTAGAGGGCGTGGCGGGCTGCGGGCAAAAGTATGCTGTTCGCAGCTTGCGCTGCGAAATTCGGGGTGAGCTCGCTGTGGGCGTCACTTTGAGCTTCGCGAAACCCGCGCGAATCTCAAAGCTGAGCCTTGGTCTAAGTGGCATAGCCACTAAGACCAATTTCACGGCGATCTCACCCCGAATTTCTCCGCTCCAGCCGCTCAACGTTTTAACAGTCGCTTGAGCACTCACGCCATCCGGAAAGCTATGGCGAATTGATGAGGAGCCACGCAACTGACGACCGTGGTTAGTAGTCACCAGCTTTAAATTGGTGACACCAGTATAGTTGGTCTGATCAACTCGGGCAGGGCGCTGATTAGTCCAGCCGAATCGGCCATTCTTCACCCAAGGATTGTTAAGGAAATGGGTCAAATTGTTCGGCTGGTGGGCAAGCTGTGTCTAATTAATTGACACTACGTAACGGACGACTCGACCTGGAAATGCGCCACTTTTTGGAAGGGCGATTGGCCTTTGTTGGGTGAGCAAGCGCGCAAAGTTGATTTTACTTGTGGAAACATAACGTCCATGTTAAACTCGAGCTGTGATGATCTGTACTTATTATGACCTTATAAAAAGATTACCAATTTCTAAATATCGGCTAAAATACAGTAATTCATTGGGGTTCATTGGCTATACCATTATTTTTTAATATTTCTGGAACACATACTTTTAATCAGCTTTAACGATTATTCTGGGGGGAATAACCATGAAAAATAGAAAGTATCTCTCTTTAGCTACCCTTAGCGCCGTGGCAATCCTGCTAGGCGCTAATTTGAGTCCCGCCGTTGTTAACGCCGCCGATGCAACCACATCAGCGGCAGCGGCGAGCACGAGCAGTAACACAGCCAATGTCAGTGGTGAAACCACTGGCAACGGGGAAACGCCGGCGAATAATCTGGCGACCACAGACACGACAACTGATCCAGCGGTCACGTCTGCGCCGATCGCAGAAGAGCCGGACGCGGAGCCATCCACGGTGGATAGCAAAACAGTTGGCACTAATGGGGAACCCGACACTAACAATGGCGGCAACGAGACAACCGGTGCGGCCACGAACGGTGCGGCCAACGCTGACGATGCAGATGCCGACAATGCGGATGCTGACAATGCAGATGCTGACCAGACGACGCCAACCGACGGCGCGCCTGTGGCTGCGGCGCCCAGCACCAAGGCAGAGGAAAGCATTGATAGCTGGATGCCGAATAAGGCCCTCCAGCAAATTGTTTTGCCTTGGCTCCAAAGCTCGACGACAGAGAAAACTTGGGCTAGCGTGGCGGATATTACCAAGGCGGACATGTTGTACTTAACGGAACTCGATAATCGTTCGTCGAAAGTTCCTAAGAATCTTTGGAATACGGTCACGACTGATGGCAGCAATTTCTCACTTGAGGGTTTACAGTATGCGACTAACCTGAAAAAGCTCACGATGACCAATCAACTAAATAATCCATCCACTTCCATTCGTGGCAATCTTGTTGATGTGTCACTGTTGCGTGGATTAACAAGTTTACAGTACGTCAACTTGTCATTGAATCGAATTGAAGATGTCACACCATTGACAGAATTGCCAAATGTTACCCACTTGGATGTTGCTTACAATTCAATCAGGGACCTATCAAGCATTGTCAAGAGTCGCTACACAGCGGGATTAAGCTACACCTTTCAGATGTCCGTGTGGGACGATGAGCTAATCTACATCGACCCCGATGCTAAGGTTAACACCTATTGGCCAGTTACCGTGGCACGTAAAGAGGCGTTTCCCAGTGGAACCGACTTAAGTAGTATCACTACTGAAATCCCAACCGGAACAGGGCAATTAGTCTTCTTTGACCCCATAAAGAATCCAGCATACGCCGGCATGGGCCAAGCTTTTTATAATGGCGCCGGCGTAGATGGCGCAGCCGCCTTCAAACCTGTGATCAATGCGGATGGCTCAGTCCTCTATGGTGTCGTCCACGGAGAAAGTCAATACATTAACCAATGGATTGATGTGAAACAAGACGGGGAAAAATATCGGGTGTACGTGAGTTATTGGTTCTATTTACCGAAATTCATTTACGAAAATGGCGCGCCCGTATTCTGGAGTTTCACGCCTTATCTAGTCAAAGCAGACCTGGCCACCCTCAACGCCCACAATTCCGAAATCTATGTTGGTGACAGCTGGACGGCGGAGGATAACTTTGACGACAGTTTGAACCACGAGGGGAACCCACTCGATTTCGGCAAGGTGACCGTCTCAGGAACCGTGGATACTACTACGGCCGGGGATTATCCCATCACTTACAGCTATGGTTCGCTGACGAAGACGGTCACCGTCAAGGTCAAGGAAAATCAGGCGCAGATCAATGCCAAAGACACCACGATCTACGTTGGTGACATCTGGAAACCGGCGGACACTTTTATCAGTGCCACCGATCGTGATGGCAACGATGTTTCGTTGGATGATCTGGAGGTAACCCATGCGGTGAACACCGGCACTCCGGGTAAATATCCGGTCACTTACACGATGCCGGCCGTTCTGCGTGATGGTTCGGCGCAACCGCAAGCCACCAAGGAGATCACGGTCACCGTTTTGAAGAAGACGGTCACCCCACCAGCTGAGGACAAAACCGCATTGAACATCAAGCCCAGTACCACGCTAACCGTGGGCGATGACTGGACGGCCGCGGACAACTTCATTAGCGCCTTCGATCGGAATGGCAATGCCGTCGATCTCGGGGCGATCAGTGTTTTAGGCACCGTTGACACCAGCAAGCCCGGCGTTTATCAGGTGACTTATGCTTACGCGGGTCTAACAAAAATCGCCACGATCACGGTCAACGCTGCTGATCCGACTGACCCGACTGATCCAACCGATCCGGTTGACCCAACGGACCCAACTGACCCAACGGATCCGACCAAACCAACCTTACCGATTACTGGTGGTGACCGGCCGACCGCGCCTGTTGAGCAACCGGCCACGGACAAGGTGACCTTGCCGCAAACTGGCGAACGGCAAACGCAAGGTGCCTTCTGGGCCATTTTGCTTGTGGGCCTGACTGGTGTGGCCGCGGTGCACTTCTGGTTACGCAAACGCGCTTGATCGGTTGACCCAACCATTCGCGCCCCTGCGACTAAAAATAACCCTCAACCCAAACGTACCTTGGATGAAGACTCGAACGTAACTTGGATGAAGACCTGATGGAAGCAAACGCATCTGACTAGAAAGACCTGATGTGATTGGATATCGGGTCTTTTTCTGTCTGCTTGGCGTTAGGTACCATGACTTTTTTTCTGAAAAACTCGCCAAATTCCGGCAAAAGCGCTACTTTTGGTAGATTGTTTGACCATGCTAAACTGGATTAACCCTAATGAAATCGTTAGTCTGTGGCGGTGATTTTCCCAACAGCATCGCCGGAAAACGATTGGTCATGCTTTGCCCATTAATCATTATTTCAGGAGAGAGCTATGAAGAAAAGAAAAGCTTTGTTTCGCGTCAGTATTGGGATGGCGGCTGTGTTGTTCAGCGCCAATTTGGTCCCGGCAATCGCTCAGGCGGCTACTGTTAGCGCGGAATCAGAGGCCGCCCGTCCCGATTCCGACCAGCGTGACCAGCAGCTGCCACTTCCCCCATCTAGCCCTGCCACCTCGCCAGACCCAGCGACGGACCCCGCGGAACCGATCGATCAGTGGATGCCCAATCGGAAATTACAGCAATTGGTCTTGTTTTTCCTCCAAGGTCTAGGTGATGACGCGGGGAAAACTTGGACAAGTGTCGCCGATATTACCAAGGCGGATCTGGCGAAATTAAAGATCCTGATGACCACCAGTACGGGTCTCCCAGAGTACGATATCCAGGTCGATCTCCCCGCAGAATTGGAAGGCACCTGGATCGACGGCGTCCACTCCTACTCACTTGAAGGTTTGCAGTACGCAACCAATCTGGAACAGTTATGGCTGGGCAGCCTTAATTTACATGTTGAGCCGGGAATTTATGTCGGTGACATTACCGACAGCGATCTTGCCATCCTGACTCAGTTGCCACAGCTGACTCATCTTGGATTACAAGGCAATCGGATCACCGATGTGCGGCCGCTGACCAAGTTGTCGCACTTGCGCGAACTTGTTCTGACCTATAATCAAATCGCTGACTTCTCGGCACTTGATGCCAATAACTACACCAATTTGGAGATTCACAGTCAATTTGTCCAACCTAAACCGGTCTATATTGACCCGGAAACGGCCAGCTTTGACTTAACGCCAGGCTATTTCAACGCGCGCCTGAAGTTACCCAAAAATTATCAATCCACGGATCCGCTGAGTCCGACAAAAGTTGATGACAAGCATCTGGATCGAATCCTCATCGAGAACCCCACGCACGCTTTGTCCTTTTATAATGCGGCGGCTAAAGCTAACATTATTTTTGACGATGGCGCCACGGAAAACGGCGACACCACTGACTCCATGGGCACCATCCATTACACCCACATCTATCCGCAAGTAACCCCGGGAGACGTCATTTCACCAGAAGACAATCCTGTCGCGCTTGAGCAGCCTTACTACTATTACATGATGGCCAGTTTGGGTACCCCCGCAACTGGGGAGATTTTCTTCGTGGCTCAGCCTTACACCAACGACAGTCTCGCCCAGGTCAACGCTCACGATTCCGCGATTTACGTTGGGGACGGTTGGAAGGCCGCGGACAATTTTGATAGCGCGGTGGGCGTTGACGGGCAAACACCCGTCGCTTGGTCAGACATCAAAGTCACGGGCAAGGTGGATTTGAAGAAGCCGGGCACGTATCCGATCACCTACACCAGCGCGAGTGCCGAAACAACCATCAACGTCACCGTCAAAGAAAATCGCGCGCAAATCGAAGTCCGCGATCAAACCATCGCTTTTGGCACCAAGTGGGACCCCGCGGCGGCTTTCGTTAGCGCCTATGACCGAGATGGCCGCGGGCTATCCTTCCAAGATTTGACCGTCAGCGGCACGGTGGATACCGGCAAACCCGGGGTGTATCAGGTGCGTTACAGCTATGGCAACTTGACAAAAACCGCCACGATCACCGTCAAAGCGCCGGCTCCTTCCGAACCCGAAGGCACACCTAAGCCGCCAAATCCGGTTGACCCAGAACAACCAGGCACCCCCACTGCTCCAGAGAAACCCACTAACCCGAGCCAACCCACTAACCCAGACAAGCCTACGAAACCAAGTCAGCCCGCCATTCCGGACAAGCCTGCTATCCCGAGTCAGCCCGCTAGACCGGACAAGCCTACAAACCCGAGTCAGCCCACCGGACCAAGCAAGCCAACCCCCACAGAACAGCCGACCAACCCAATCGATCCAGCTCAATCAACACCGTCCACCGAGCCAACTTTACCAGAAACTAGCGAAACACATCCAAAAGCGCCAGCGAGTACTGCTAAGCAGGCGCGCAAAAATCCGCAACCAAACGCCCTACAACAAACCCCAGTAACTTTTTGGATACTTTTAGCAGTGGGCTTAACCGGCTTGGCCGCGGTCCATTTCTGGTTGCGGAAACGAACAAGGACGGATGGTGATTAGCCAGTCCTAATCCAAAAAAATTAAAAACTGATTCAAAGCCTGGTGGCAACGGCCATCAGGCTTTTTGTGATGTCAAGATGAGCGGCCGTCCAAAACCTGATGGCGATTGCAAACGCTTCATTGCCTTACTTGACTAAACACGCTAGAATAAAATCGATATTATGTCTAGATACCATATGTCTACTATTGGAGATCAAATTAGAATTGGCTACCGACAATTGAATATTGGAAGATTTATTTTTATCCTTGACGATTATTCTGGGGGGAATAACCATGAAAAGAAAAAAGTATTTATTTTTTGTAACCATTAGCGCCGTGGCAATCTTGCTTGGCGCTAATTTGAGTCCAGCCGTGGTTCACGGTGGTGTCTCGATTGGCATCAGTAGTAGCTTTCTCACAACAGATCAGGCTGTTAAACCGGGAACTGTCGCGCATCCCAGCGACCTTGCCGCTGAAGTGCCCTCTGATGAGACTGCGCCAATCAACGAGTGGATGCCAAATACCCGGTTACAGCAATTAGTCTTAATCTATCTACAACAGTTCACAATCCTCGATCCTACGAAGACTTGGAACAGCGTTGCGGATATCACCCGAGACGATATGGCAATGTTGACCCATCTTAGTACTCGTGGACTGTATGACGCGGACTATCCTGAACTCAGTATTCCCAAAGAAGACCAGAACACTTGGGCGGCCGCTGGCGATGATGAGTACTCCTTGGAAGGTCTACAGTACGCGACCAACCTAGAAATGTTATCACTCTGTAGTGATAATCTGAATATTCAACCTGGGATGCGTTTTGGCGCAATCAAAGATTTGAGTCCTATTGCCGGTCTTAAAAAGTTGAAAACAATCAACTTGCAAGGTAACCAGATTACTGATGTTCATATAATTGCCGACCTACCAAATGTAACAGAGCTTGATCTACTAAATAATTGCATTGGCGATCTATCACCGCTTGACGCTAACAAATATTCCGAGTTAAATGTCTATAATCAACTCGTTACACCGGCACCTGTTAATATTGATCCCACAAATCCTACATTCAAATTGACCAACGATTACATTAATTCCGTGATCAAACTTCCAAGAAATTATAAGTACTCATCGACTCAGCCGGTTCCGGTAACCAAAAATAGTCTCGGAGTTGAGATCTCACGAAGGCCATGGACAGCTTGGTTTTATTACAACACTTCAAAAGAGCAAGATATTCAGGCAACGGACCAAGAAATCCAATTCAAGAATATGGCAACTCAAGAAACACCGGGCCCCTCAGGCACAGTCACAGTCAGCAACGGCCAAATCTACAGTCTTAGTCAATTACCCTACAAATATTACATGATCGTCGACGTCAATGCGGTCAACGCAAGTGAAACAAGAGGAATGTTTACATTGTTCCAGCCCTACACCAACGACAGTCTCGCCCAGGTCAACGCCCACTATTCCACGATTTACGTTGGGGACAATTGGACGGCCGCGGACAACTTTGACAGTGCAGTGGGCGCCGACGGGCAGACTACGACTGACCCTACCGATGTCACCGTCACGGTCAAAGACGAAGCTGGTGGCGATAGTGCGGTCGACACTTCAAAACCCGGGACCTACAAGGTTACCTATGCGTTCGCCGGCGCCGAAACAACGATCACGGTGACGGTCAAGGAAAACCTAGCCGCGATCGAGGCCAACGATAAAACAATATATGTTGGTGATCACTGGGAGCCAGCGGATACTTTTGTCAGCGCCACCGATCGCGACGGCAATAATGTTCTGTTACCGCAACTCACCGTGGACCAGGATGTTAAGACGGACACACCAGGCACGTATCCAGTAACTTATGCGATTCCAGCCGCAACTCTCGACGCTGCGGCGAATCCGCAAGCGCAGAAGACCATTACCGTCACGGTCAAGTCGAGGACGGTCACCCCACCAGCCGAGGACAAAACAGCGCTGACGATCAAGCCAAGTACAGAACTAACTGTCGGTGACCAATGGACCAGCGCGGACAACTTTATCAGCGCGTTCGACCGCAACGGCAACCCCGTCGCTTTCACTGAAATCAGCGTGATCGGCTCGGTCGACACTAGCAAAGCCGGCGTTTATCAGGTGAGTTATGGTTACGGTGGCCTGACCAAAATCGCCACGATCACCGTCAAAGCCAAAGATCCAACAGGACCAACTGACCCGACCGATCCAACCGATCCAACTGATCCAACAAACCCGACTGACCCAACCAAGCCAACCCTGCCAATTACCGGTGGTGAGAAACCTACGAAACCGGTAAAGAAGCCCGATCAAGACCAACCAACCTTGCCGCAAACTGGCGAGCAGCAAAGCCAGATTGCCTTCTGGGCGCTTGTGGTTGTCGGACTATCCGGCGTGGCTGCAGTCCATTTCTGGCTACGGAAACGCGCGTAACCAAAAAACGGGGCCCAATCAGCAATGCTCAAGATGCGCCGAAAAAAGCAACGAATCAAACAGACAATTTTAGCGAAAGTAAAACCTGACGTGCAACGCGTCAGGTTTTTTTGATCCGTGCTACCCTGGCAGAATAGCCCCTGATGACCACAACGGTGCCAGTGTTCTCGCCGCAAGTAATCGGGACCAACTAACCAAGGTCATCAATTGCGGGGCTCCCCTAACGATTGGGTCTAGCCACCCCGGCGCGTTAGTGCTTGCGAATAAGATACAATTGAGCGACTGGAACTGCGCGCGTTAGAGTGAGACCGCAGTGAAATGGTTCTTGGCGGTTTACCACTTAGGACAAGGATCAGCTTTGAGCTTCGCGAAACCCGCGTGAAGCTCAAAGTGACGCCCGCAGCGAGCTCATCCCGAAGCGCACAGTGCAACCCGGGTCATCATCGAAACGTACTATCCCCACCTGATTTCTGTGCTTAGCTACGCAATCAACCAGTTTGGTTGATTGCGTAGCTAAGCGTTGGTGGGCTGTTTACTAGTTGGCGGAAGGTCGGGCTGGGGGTGAGTCAGCCGCGATATTATTCTTGGCGGCTCTGCCGCCTAGAATAAGGCCGAGCTTGAAGATTTTCGGTGGTTTTCCGAAAAGCTTCAAGTCGTGCCCGCCGCGTTCCACCACCCCCAGCCCGACCTGGAGCCCCTCCACATCTGCAATCCACCAACGCCCCGCGGAAACGTGCTGCATACAACTGACTTGCATGTTCCATCGCTTTTCACTACACTGAAATCAGAGCATTTTTCAGGAGGCAGTCACCGATGATTATTGGCGTTGACGTTGGTACCACCAGCACCAAAGCGATTCTTTTCGACACGAACGAGCGGGCCGTGGCCACGGCGACCCAGGGTTATCCGTTAATTCAGGAGAAGCCGGGGCAGGCGCAACAAGAGCCAGCCGCGATTTGGCAGGCGGTCGTCAGCGTGATTCGGCAGGTTCGGCAACAAGCGCCAACGGTGACGGTGACGGCGGTCAGCTTGTCGACGGCGATGCATAGCTTGTTACTGCTGGATTCACAGCATCGCCCATTAACGGCGCTGTTCACGTGGGCCGATAACCAGGCGGCGGCCACGGTGGCGCAACTGCGGCAACAAGCCGATGCGGCGGCGTTCTACCAAGTGAGCGGGACTCCCTTGCACCCGATGACGCCGCTGGCCAAACTGTGCTGGTTACAAGCAACGCAGCCGGCATTATTGGCGCGTACCGCCTACTTCGCCGACCTCAAAAGCTACTTAGTTTGGCGCTTGACCGCTCAATTCGCCCTGGACGTCAATCTGGCCAGTGCCACCGGTCTGCTGTCCTACGAAACCGGCCAATGGGCACCACAACTTTTACAAAAATTGGCGGTGCGTCCAGACCAACTGCCGCAAATCGTCCCGATCACCCAACACTATCCCCTGACTGCGGTTGCGGCCAGCACCTTGGGCTTGGCGCCGACGACCCAACTGGTGGTTGGCGCCAGCGACGGCGCTTTGGCGAACATCGGCTTGGGCGCGGTCCACGATCACCAAATCGCCTTAACGATCGGAACCAGTGGCGCCGTGCGCGTGATCAGCGCCCGACCACAATTGGCGCCTCACGGTGAGTTGTTCTGTTATCGGATCGACGCCGCTCACTGGCTTTTAGGCGGTCCCGTCAACAACGGTGGGATTATTTTGCAATGGGCCTTGGACACCTTCTGCCCTGACCTGCAAAATACCGCTGACCCGATTGGCGCCTTGATCACTTTGGCCGCGCAAAGTCCCCTGGGCGCCCGCGGGTTGATCTTCTTGCCTTACTTGAATGGCGAACGCGCGCCGTTTTGGGATGGCGACTTGACTGGTCACTTGATCGGCTTGCGCAGTCAGCATACCCGCGCCGATCTGTTGCGGGCGATCTTGGAGGGGATCACTTTCAACTTGGCAATCGTCACGCAACAACTAAGCGCGCTTGTGCCCGCCGCCGCAACCGCCACCTTACTGGGAACGGGCGGTTTTGCCCGCTCGACCTTCTGGTGCCAGTTGATCAGCGATGTGTTCGCCCGCGACTTGGTGATCCCCCAACAAATCCAGGGCTCCGCGGTAGGCGCCCTGCGTGTGGCCCAGCAAGCTTTAGATCCTGACCATCCTTGGTGGCGCCCGCAACCGCCCGTCGCGACCACCACCTATCATCCCGACACCGCCAAGGCCCAAATGTATCAGCGCTTACGCCCTTTATGGTGGCGTTTGGCCCAACAAAACGCGCGCCCCAACCCTGAACTGGCCGCTTGGCAAGCTCTGACAGACTGAGCCTGGCCAACTCGGGCTGCGGCTCCCGTCAACTTGGTGACCTAAACCTACTTGGTGCGGTCAATTGACCCACCTGATCCGATGATTTTGGGAAAACTAGCAAGCCGGTCTAGAAAGCGTTTACACAGATATTTTTAAGTGCTATAATAAGTTTTAACTAAGGATGGTATTTCAAATTTTTACGATCGGTCGCAATCATCAAGTTTGCCTGTCCATGAAGCTCGTGGCGCAACGGCGGTGCTCCCCATTGGCTGCTTTGTGCCCCGATAATTGGTCGCAGAGATACCGCCAACCAAGTCGTTCGTGAAGGGTGTGGGTAAGATTGAAAACTAATCTGAAAAGGATCGTCATCGGTGTGCTACTCCTCGCGATCGTTGGTTTCGCGGTTTGGACCAAGCGAGCTGGTCCGGCCAACGTCGATTTGCGCAGCACCCCATTACTGAAAAAAAAGGGCAAGCTGACCCGAACTTCACGGAGCCAGATGATTGCGGCGCTGGCTCGCCGAGAAAATCTCAGATCGAAAGAGGCGGAAGACCAGCTGTTTCCAGATCAGACCAAAGGTGGCATCAATCTATCCGATCCCAAAGCCCCCACTGGCTATGCCATCATCACCACCACCGCCCACGTGCAAAAGTCGCTCAAAGATCTGCCGATCGGCACCCTGCATTTCTATTGCACCGCCAATCGATCCGGTCCTGTCAAGAAAATCAAAACAATCCAATACGTCAGCTTCCAACCCTATAACCACAAATCTTATGCGGGATCAGCCGACTATTTACTGCTAGATTCCGATTATGCTGTCTGCCTATTGCGCGGTAATCTCTACAACTACGGGGGCGCGTCGACCGCTTCTGGCGGCAGAGCGGTCGCACCAGGTGATCAAAACGGTAGTATCGAATACACGCCCATTGGCAACGTTAACTTTTATCAAGCTGTCTTCGAACAATACATTGTTTCATTCTAAGTCAAAGAGCTAGTAACGCCAGGGGCGTTACTAGCTCTTTGCTCATCTGCGGGCGCCGGCGACTACTCATTGCGCCAACTTTTTTTTGCACTGGGCGCCGCGCTCCTGCTGGTGTGTCGGCTTGGCTTTTGGCGTGATTTATCTTACACTTGAAGCATGCGCTTTGATCGGGTGTGGGCCCGCCACACGATGTCGGATCAAACCTTCAAATGCTAGTCCTAGAAATGAGCGATTATGGTAAAAAAACTTGGCATCCGCGAACTGATCGAATTCACCTTAAAATCCGGCGACCTGGTACCGCAACCTTCCAGCAATCACACCGCGTTGGAAGGGGCGCGGATCCACCGCCGCTTGCAAAAACAAGCCGGTCCCGATTACCAAAAAGAAGTCCACTTGACTTATGAAACTGAATTAGATGGCACAGCCTACTTGATTGAAGGCCGCGCCGATGGTGTCGTGATCGATCCTGATTCCGGCGCTATTTTGGTGGACGAAATCAAGACTTCCGAGCCGGCTTTCGCGGACTTGACCGCCGACGCCTTGACCCGCTATTGGGGCCAAGCCAAATTCTACGCTTGGCTGTTGGCGGAGAAACAAGACGTGGCCACGGTCACTGTGCAACTGACTTATTTTCAGACCTTGACCGCAACGATCACCCGGGAACAACAAGTTTGGTCCCGGACTGATTTACATGATTTCGCGACCAAAGTCATGACGGAATATGAATATTGGCTCCATCTCCGCTCCAGCTGGCGGGCGCGGCGGAATGCGGCAGCGGCCACCTTGGCGTTCCCCTTCCCCGCTTTTCGTGAGCAGCAACATCAATTCGCCGGGGTGGTCTACAAAACCATCGCCGCGCAGAAGTTGCTCTTGGCGGAGGCGCCTACGGGAACGGGGAAGACCATCGCCACCCTTTTCCCCACGGTCAAGACTTTCGGCGCCGAATTGAGTGAGCGCATCTTCTACCTCACCGCCAAAACCAGCACCCGCCAAGTCGCCGAAGAAACCGTTCAACTGCTCAACGATCACGGCGCCCAACTAAAAAGCGTCACGATCACCGCCAAGGACAAAAGTTGCTTCATGGTCCAACAAGGCCTGGAACCGCAAAATTGCCCCAACCACGTGGGCTATTACGACCGCAACAAGGACGCCCTCAAGGACCTGTTCGCCCACGAAAACCGCTGGGACCACGCCACCATCGACCGCTACGCCGAGAAATACACGATTTGTCCCTTCGAATTCAGTCTCGACGCCAGTTTGTTCGCCGACGTGATCATCGGCGATTACAATTATCTTTTCGACCCTCAAGTTTACCTGCAACGTTTCTTCGCTGACCCCCAGCCGGGAAGTGTTTTCCTGATCGACGAAGCCCACAACCTAGTCAGCCGCAGCCGTGAAATGTATAGCAGTAGCCTTGACGAGCAACTGATCAAGCATCTCAAAAAGGAAATCCGCGGCCACCAAAGCACCGCCGTGAAACAATTGCGCCGCGCCCTGAAACCTTTGCAAGCCAGCTTCAAGACGCTGCAACAACTTTTCGACGCAACCCCGACCGCACCGGCAAAAGTTGATCCTACGCAGTCCGTTGCACTAGCGCCAGCAAAAATCAGCCCCGCACAACCAGCAACGCCAACAGGCACGCAAACTAATCCGCTAAGGGTTGCTGGAAGAGCTGAAGATCAGGAGCCCGCCAAGCGGACCGAAACAACGATTGACCCGGGCATGGCCGCCAAGCTTGAAACTGGTGGTGAGGAAAATGACGCCACTAATGTGGGTGAAAGCGATGCGACAAACAAGGAAACAGGCGCTGGCGCCAATGATGGAAAAAACGACACGGCAATTAGTCAAACCAGCGATGTGACCCATGATGAAACAGGCGGCCATGCCCGGGAAAATGAAACAGATTTTTCAAATCAAACCGAGCCTGAAAATGAATCTGAAAACGAACTTGAACAGTCTAAAACGGAACCTGAAAACGAGTCCGAAAAACCGCCAATCACCGTGCAACTGCTGACCCAGAAATATGGTGGCAATGCCAAACGCGGCGATACACCTGACTTGGCGCTTTTAAGCGAACCCGATGAGGACTTCATCGAGCTCCTGTACCGGTCTCTGGAGAAGCTGGGTCTTTGGTTGCAAGACCACCAAGAATCCGAGTTTCATGAATCAGTCTTAAATCTCTTTTTTGCGGTGAACACTTTCCTGAAAATTTACGACTTCTATGGTGAAAATTATCAAACGATTGTCACCACTACCCCGACTTTGAAGATCACTTTACGTTGTTTGGATGCCAGTGAATTTTTGCAAACTTCGCTTCATAAGGGCGATGCGGCGATCCTGTTTTCCGCCACACTGACGCCACTGAGCTACTACCAAGAAACGCTGACCGCCGCGGATCCCGATAGCCTGATCTACCGGATCACCTCACCTTTTCCGCCGGAACACCAGGGTTTGTGGATCACCAATTACGTGCAAACCACCTATCGCCAGCGTGAAACCAACCTGCCCCGAATCGTGGACACCCTGTTACAAATGATCAGCGCCCGCACTGGCAATTACCTTGTTTTCCTATCTTCCTACGGCTTCTTGCAACAAGTCGCCACCGCTTTCAGTCAAGCGGCCCCCCACGTGAAAATCATTCAGCAAGAAGCTGGCTCCAGTGAAAAAATCCGGCAAGACTTTCTGGCCGCTTTCACCCATGACCCTGACGAAACGCTGGTCGGTTTTGCCGTACTCGGCGGCGCTTTCTCGGAAGGCATCGACCTGCAAGGGACCCGGCTGATTGGCGTGGCGATCGTCAGCGTGGGCCTACCCGGGCTTAGTCTGGAAAACGACCTACTTCGGGATTATTATCAGGAGAAAAACGGTCAGGGCTTTGCCTACGCCTATCAGCTGCCCGGCTTCAACAACGTGTTGCAAGCCAGTGGGCGCGTCATTCGCGGCATGGCGGATCGCGGGGTGATCTTGTTGATCGATCAGCGGTTTGCCAGTGGGCGTTACCGGCAGCTGTTTCCGCCGCACTGGCAGCGAGCGCAACTGGCTCGGTCGCCGCAGGAACTGGCCCTCAAGCTCGCTGACTTCTGGGCGCGGCAAGCTTGATAAAAAGTTGCGTGGCCGCGGCTTGCGCTGCGAAATTCGGGGTGAGCTCGCTGTGGGCGTCACTTTGAGCTTCGCAAAACCCGCGAATCTCGAAGCTGAGCCTTGTCCTAAGCGGCAGAGCCGCCAAGGACAATTTCACGGCGATCTCACCCCGAATTTCTCCGCTCCAGCCGCTCAACGTTATAACAGCCGGTTGAACACTCACGCCGGCTGACAAGCTATGGCCAATTGATGGGGAGCCACGGAATTGACGGCCGTGTTTAGTGGTTACAATCTTTAAATTGGTGACACCAGTACAGTTCGCCTGATGAACTGAGACAAGTTCTTGATGGATCGGCCGAATCGGTCGATTTCCACTCGTGGATTGTTAAGAAAACGGAAAGAGATGTTCGGCCGACGCAAAGTATACCGATCTCCTAATCCAAATCTGTTGATGTTACTGTACCACCAAAAAAAGGCGATTGTTTTGACCTCTAGCTCGCAAAACCACTTCGTCAAATCCTTCGCTTTGATTGCAGATAAGCTCAGTTCTGTTCAGCAACCGGGTCGGGCCATGCGGCTCAGCAGTGAAATTATTCTTTGCGGCTTTGCCGCTTAGAATAAGGCTCGATTTTGAGACAAGCCGCGCACTTTGCGGATTGGCTCAAAACGACGCCCACTGCGTTCCAGCCGCACAAATGGCCCGACCCGGTTGCGCTCATGCGCAACACCCACCAAACCCGCAATCAAACAAAAAAACCGTCAAAATGCAACGGTTTTTTCAATCCAATCATTACAATCAATCCAAGCGCCGCCAAAACGACCGTTGGAAATACCGTGACAACACCCCAGCGACGATCAGTAAGATCACCGCGGCGATCACATTCGCCCAAATCGGCTGCACCGTGACCGCAGACGCATAACCAACCACAGCTAAGACGCCAAGGATCATACTGCCACCTAAAACGAGCACTAAAGCGAAGTTCCCGCCACCGCGACTGAACAGTTGGTTGATGTTGGTCCAGTCCGGCAAGTGCAGCCGGAAATCACGAATGAAGTAATAATGACTCAAATAATAGGCGCCATAGACAACGCCGAGGAGCGTCATCACCAGTAGTAGCGGCGGAATGTGGACCACGAAGGCGGCGATCAGCGCCACCACTGCGCCAATTAAGGCTTGGATCAGAAAACCAAGGCGGAATTTCTCCCGCAGATAACGATTCAGCGACAAGGGCAGCGCCTGGATGAATTCGTAGTTTTGTTTATCCAATGAAATCAAGTTGGCGACGAAGGAAACTTTGTCGGTGATCATCGTTGCGAGGACAATACCACCCACGAAGAAAACGCCAAACCAAGGATAAAATGATAACCGACTTAAGTTGATGCGGCCACCCAAACCAAAGGACATCAAGAAAATCAAGGGTGCCATCAGGGTCGTCGAAATAACCTGCATGATCAAATTGGGTTCTTTTAACAATTGACGATTATAAAAGCCTAACAGTGGCCGCAAACCGCTGGGTAGTCGGTGTTTGCGCGTGCCACCACCCATATCGGTGTTGGACTGAGTCAATTGCGTGAACAGATCCGGCAAGATCCATTGACGAATCACCAGAATCAAAATTCCTAATAGCGCCACGAAAATACCAAACCCCAGCAAACCGGCACCGCTGAGTGGTTGGGCGAGCAAATGATATAAGGGCATGAAGATCTGGAGCGGTTTTGTATCAATGGTGTTCGCGCCGGCGGAACTAGACTTCATATTGGTGAAGAAAATCCCCACCATCATAAAGATCATGGTCAAGCCCAGCAACAAACTGGTCGCTGTTTCCTTATGTTGCTGGAAGAACTTGGTCTTGGTCAACCCGAAAACGACCAAGCTCGACGCTGCCAAGACGACCGCCGTGAACAGAATAAAGATGACCAGGGCCAACAGGACGGCCAAGGGGATCACGATCCCCGCACGCCAGCTGAGCATGAAGAAAATAATCACCATTGGCAGGATGAACGGAATCACCCCGATCAAAACGACGATGATTTTAGCGAGGAAAATTTCTAAATTACGCAAAGGTAGCGGCAAATAACCTGGCAGATCCGCGCCTTCGAAGAAGATATTATAAATCGCGCTGATGGCTTGGGTCACCCCCAGCAACACAAATAAGGCCACGTAATAGGTGAAGATCCCGGGAAACTTGTGGAAGTCCAGGCTCAACATCAAGAAGCCATAAATCAAAATGAAAATCAATCCAGATGAGATGTACTGATTCAGCAAGCTTTTGGTCAGCCGCTTTCCTGCTTTACCCTTCTTCCGCAGTTTATCAGTGACTTGAGGACTGATCAGGCGCAAATTGACCTGGGTCAGGACGCTGAGTTGGCGTTTATTCATGTTGCTCACCATTCAGGTCTGCCACCAAATGCCCTTCCGCTGACTGTCGCCCGACCATCTGCAAATAGATCGTCTCCAAAGATTCCTGGGGATGGGCCGCCAACAAGTCCGCCACCGAGCCGTTATAAATCATCTCGCCTTGCTTCAAGATCGCCAACTCATCACATAGTTGTTGGGCAGTGTCCAGAACGTGGGTCGAGAAAATCACGGTCTTGCCCTTGGCCGCGTGCGCCTTCATCATCTCTTTCAAATCGAAAGCCGCCTGAGGATCCAACCCTTGCAAGGGCTCATCCAACACCCAAATGTCCGGATCTGGCAACAAAGCGCCAATAATGATTGTTTTCTGGCGCATCCCGTGGGAGAAACTCGCCAGCGTTTCATATTGATGCGCCGCCATCTCGAACAGATCCAGCAACTCCTGCCGCCGTGCCGCTACTGCCTCGGCGTCCAAGGAATAAGCAGCGATGATCAAACTCCAATATTCATTGGCCGTTAATTGCATGAAAATATCCGGAATATCTGGCACATATGCGATCTTCTCTTTGACCGCGTGCCGCTGGGTCGCCAGATCCAACCCGTCCACCGTGATCGTGCCGCTGGTCGGTTCAATAATACTGACCAAACTTTTCAACGTGGTCGATTTACCAGCGCCGTTGTGCCCCAAGAAGCCGAAGATCGCGCCCGACTTGATCTTCAACGTTAATTCATCCAACGCCACTTTATCGCCGTATTTTTTCGTAACTTTATCAAACTGAATCATTGATTTTCCTCCCCTAACTCAGGTAATACTTCAAGTATACCAATAAACACCGCGCCTTTCGACAACATTACCAATTTTTTCTATAATGATTCAGTCAATAAAAACTGATAGCATCAGGCTTCTAACTGTCCGAAATCGTCGTTGCTGGCAAGCGCCTGAATCAGTGGCATTAGCGCCAGCGGGACACAAGTTCTGATTGTCCTGATGACATCAAAAAAAACCCAAATAGAGGAGGCGACCTCTACTTGGGAAAAGATTCTGGGTTAGGCAATTATTTAGAAGTCAGCTTGATTGCAGGCCAGCGAAACTGGTGCAACAAACTAACGATTGATCGAGCGTGCAATGCGTGAAATCGTGTGATGACTGCCACGAATCGCATCGCTTAAAGCAATAATATTCTGAACGGGGGCAACACCTCCAAATCCGGCATCGCCGATATGTTGGATATCGACACCACAAATTTTATTGGTCAGCGCAATTCGTTTGATCACATCGGTTTCGGAACCTTCTTGACTGGTGCCGATCGCGCTCATCACCAAACCACCTTGGGCATGCACTGCTGTGACAATTTCCGTCAGCATTTGCTGGTTCACGCCAGGAACGGTCCCCACCGCAGGGACCAGCACGATATCTGCCCCTGCTGCCAAGAACGTCCGAGCAAGATCCGCCGTGATCAAAGGTTCGCTGACCCCAGAACTATGCATCTTCCCGGCAATAATCAAGCCAGGGAAATTATCACGCGCTAGCCTGATGCTGCGGGCGATCGTCGAATTCGTCACGCCCGTTCCCGGATTACCCGTTAAACAAATAAAATCAAACTGTTGCCGTGTTACTTGCTGAAGCGTTGCCTGACTCAATTGACGACCGGCAGCAATCGGTGTTTGATTCTCGACCATTTCGCTTAGCTCCCCGACAGGTTCGAGATTCACACCGATCGGACAACCTGCTAATCGGTGTAGCTGTTCCACGATGTTGTTCGCCTTTCCCTGCTCTGGAAGCCCGGAAATAACCGGCTCAAACACATCAACACCATTTAGCAAAACCAGATCAGCCCCAAAAGCATGGGCAATCTCGGTGCTGGTAATATCGGCAACAACGGCCTCACGACCGGCAACATTTTCAGAGAGCAGCGTGCGACCCTCGCTGGCCGCAATACTTTGTTTCAACTCAAAGCGGTTCATTTTCAAAAGCTCGGAGGTGTCCGCGCTGATTAATCTTTTCAAACTCTCAACTCCTGCAGCTATATTTTGACGCAACTAATCTTAATAAATTGGCTTAGCGGAAAAATCGATTTGATCAACGCGCTTTCCTTCGGTTTCGAAAACAATGATTTCATTATCCGGCTTAAGTAAACCGGCGGGCACATACAAATAATTGGTCGGACCTACAGACCAATAGCGTCCCAAATTAAAGCCGTTGATGATCACACAACCTTTACCCCAAGCGCGGCAATCAATGAAGGTATCGCTAAAGTCTTCGATCGCAAAGTGAAAATGATAGAAACGCGGTTGGTTAGGACTGTTTCGATTGGGCAGTTCCGCCGAGAAGTCCAAATTAGCGACCATTTCAGCACTAAAGTCCAAAGCCACTTGCCGCCAACCAGAATGAAAATGATTATTGATCATTACGCCACCGGCGATGCCTTTATGTTGAGAAGGCGCGTTGAGCTTGGGTCCATAATTAACGCGACCGAGATTCTCGACTAAAATACCGATCTGTATCTCGGCACCAGTGCCTGAATACTCAACGGTGTCACCAAGGGTCTCGTGATATTGACAAGTGAGCGTCTGATTATCGATCAGAATATGGGCCCGATCCGCTGCCTGAACTAATTTTATTTTCTCAGGGTGACCATAATTCTTCACGCTGGTTTCATAGTAGGCATAACCGTAACCGCCACCCAGTGCCTCCATTGGTTGCGTTTCTTGACTGTTCTTAAAGGTAAAGTGTCCACTGTGGAGTGCGGTGGTCAGGTCCAGGGCACCATCGGCAATGATCGTTGGATATTGCTTGTAGTGCCGTTGGCGTGGCTGTTCCTGTGGTAACTCTGGATAACATTCATGGATCACGGCCTTCAGGGCATTGTATTTAGCGGTTGGCGCCCCCCATTCCGTAATAGGGGCATCATAGTCATACGACGTGATCTGTGGCAAATCGTTGGCCCGTGTGGAACAACCATTGAAGAACCCGAAATTCGTACCACCACGCATCATGTACAAATTGAGACTGCCTACCTCAAGAAGTTCTTTGATATCCTGCGCGAATTCAGGCGCGTCACGGCGGATGATCGGTTCACCCCAGCGATTGAACCAACCGTCCCAATATTCCATACACATCAAGGGCCACTTCTGCTGGTGTTGCCGTTGAAAATCAGCCAAAACAGCTAAATTCTCCTGCGCGGCCGAGCCAAAGTTCCCAACCGTTAAAATATCATCATCGATCAGCGCTCCTGAATCCAGCGCCTCGGGCCAAGTGCCATCTGCCGTGAACAAGGGAACTTCGACCCCCTCGGCACGCATCATTTCTGCGATTGCTCGCGGATAACTGTGATCATTGCCATACGAGCCGTACTCGTTTTCAACTTGCATCATGATAACTGGTCCACCCTGAGTCACTTGATAAGGCGTCAGTCGCTTAAACAGTTCATGATAATAAGCAGCCACAGCCGCTAAGAAACGTGGGTCAGTCGTGCGCACTTTCAGTCCAGGTTGATTAAGTAACCAGGCCGGTAAGCCGCCCCAATCCCATTCTGCACAAATATATGGGGACGGTCGCAAAATCACTTTCAATTTCAGCTGATCAGCAATTTCAATAAATTTCGTCACATCTTTAATACCGGCAAAATCGAAGCAGCCTTCTTGGGGCTCATGAAGATTCCACGGCAGATAGGTTTCCACCGTATTGAAACCCAACGCCTTCAAATTAAACAATGTATCCTGCCACTGACTGGGGTGGATCCTGAAATAGTGCACCGCACCTGATAAGATCTTGAAGGGACGACCGTTTAAATAGAATTGATCTTTAATTTCAAAATTAGACATTTTGTTGAAGTTCCTCATTGTCACCCATCTTGACAAACGGCAAGTAAATCAACGTCGCCAATGCAATATTAACCAGTGATAGAACGATTGCCCGCCAATCAAACGCCGTGGCGAAGAAGCCGTATAGCACTGGTGGCATTACCCAAGTCACGTTTTGCGTCACTGGTGCGACCAACCCCAACTTCGTGGCAAAGTACGAAACCGTCGTCATCACCGCAGGGCACAGAATAAAGGGAATAAACATGATCGGATTCAAAACAGTTGGTAGGCCATACATGACTGGCTCGCCAATGTTGAACATCACGGGGGCGATCCCTAATTTGGCAACTTCACGATAATGACTGTTCTTAGACTTCCAGAAGATCGCGATCAGTAATCCTAAAGTCGCGTACCAAACAAAGGCGCCGAAGGAAACACTTGTCCAAATATAAGGAATTGGTTTATGATTCTGATAAGCATCCAAATTGGCTAACATCGCTACGCCGAAGACCCCTTCCATAATCGGAGCCATGACATTGCCACCATGGATCCCGAAGAACCAGAAGAGTTGGGTCAACACGGAAACAGCTAAGACGGCAAAGAAATTCTGTGACATCCCCAATAATGGCGTTTGCAAAACCTGATAGATCCAGTCAATGATCAACTTACCTGTCAACATTTGGAAGAAATGCGATAAGATCGCCACCGAATACATCGCGATAAAACCAGGAATGATCGACATGAAAGGCGTGGCGATCGCTGGTGGCACTGATGCCGGCAACTTAATGGTCCAATTCTTATTCATGATCTTACAAAAGATGATCGAACTCAAAAAGCCAATAATAATAGCGGTGAAGTAGCCATTGGATGTGATTTGCCCAGCCGGGATCATGCCGCTGATCGTTGCGGTCAAACCATCTTTCCCCACTGATAAACCATCAACACCTTGCAACAACTTCTTTAAAGCACTTAATTTATTCGCTGACACTGCAAATGTGGTCGACATCGACTGACCCAATGAAATCACAAATGATGATAATGTGACCAGCGCAGCCGACAAGCGGTCAACCTGATAAATCTTGGCGACATTGACACCCAAGGAAACCACAAACATCAGGGTGACGATTGCCAAGCTCCCCTTAAAGACCAAGTTATTGATATCAACCAACCATTGCATGTTGGTGGTGATCGCAGGTAAATTGAATTGGTCGGGAATATCCACTAAGAACGCATTAAAGAGGATTGCTAATGACCCTGTCATGACAACGGGCATCGTCCCGATAAAAGCATCCCGCAATGCTACCAAGAACTTCAAATTACCAATTTTGATAGCCAGCGGCAATAAATATTTCTGTAGTCGATCCATTAATTTATTCAAGGTTAGGGCTCCTTCATGATTGATAATAACATTTTGAAACTAATTCAAATAACTGAATCATATCCAAATACGCTAATAATTCCATTAACAATAGTAGTGGCGACGAGAAATCGGCCGAATAGCTCGTCGATAAAGCGAGATAAATAATAACAAATTGTCATTAACACGTTAAGAATAGATTATAAAATATAATTTGTCAACCGCTTTCAGTTGACTTTTAAGCATTATTTGATTATAATTAATAATTATCATCAGTTTTGTTCCCAAAAGTAGAGGAAGACAAATGAAAATAACAAAAAAGCAGCAGGCGTTGCAATCGAAAGTGATCGACGTCATTTATACACAAGGTCCCATTTCCCGAATCGATATTGCTAATTTCACCGGAATCACGCCGGCGACCACTAGTGCGATCACCGCAAGTCTGATCGAGTCCGGATTAGTGACGGAGGCTGGCGAAGAGATTCAGCAACAAACATCTGGCCGGCGCAAGATTCTCTTGCAAATCGTTGCTAACCAACAATTCTTTATTGGGTCAGAATTATCGGAGAAATACTTCTCGTTCTGCCTAACCGACAATCTAGGGACCGTGGTCAAAAGCAACATTGTCAGTTTTCAACCACCACATGCTTTTACCGATCATTCAAGTAACGATTATCTCCAACTGTTGAAGCAGTTTTATCATGAATGCTTACCCTACCAGCCAACAGCGATCGGGATTGCTTTGCCCGGTCACTTTGACCCCAAGCAAAACAAAATACTGACCAACAACGCGATTTGGAATCAATTCGATCTCCTGCAAATTGCCCAGAGTTTCGACATCCCTGTATTCTCCGAGAATAATGTTCAAAGTATGGCCAAGGCTCAGCGCATTCTCAAAACTTCGCAAACTGACAGTAATTTCCTGTATCTGCATATTAGCCGCGGCATGTTCTGCTCTTATATGTATCAAGGCGAGATCTATGGGAGTCAGAATCAGCGCATTGGTGAAATTGGGCATACTACCGTCAACCCAGATGGGGAGTTATGTGAATGTGGGAAACGTGGCTGCCTCCAAACGTACGCCAGTGAGGCCTGGATCATCAAAAAGGCTAAAATACTCTTCTCGCATACAAAAGGTACTTATCTGCACCAACTAATCGATGATCAAAACGAGATCAATATCAAGACGATCATCAACGCGTATCACCTCGGCGATGACGGCATCAATAACATTCTGCAACACGCACTCAAATATCTCGCGATCACGTTAGAGAATATTTCCCTGTTGATTGATTGCCGGACAATCTATCTTCACAGCGAATTATTCAACGATGCCGAGCTTTTTGACCTGCTTCAAGAAAAGATCCAACAAAACATTAGCCTGGCAAATTTCGAACGTTCCCAACACCTCGTCGCGCTACCCTATACCGACCTGGATGGCGCCGTTGGAGCTTGTGGCTTCCTCATTTCTAAGTTCCTCCTAGGAAAATAAGTGGACCAGCAAGTAAATCGTGAAACGATTCAAATCACGCTCCTCCAACGATCGAGCGCAACATCCACCACGCCATGCCCACCCAGATTGCAAAAAAAGAGTATCCGGACCGAAATTGGTCTGGATACTCTTTTCAGATGCTAAAAATCAGTGTTAATTTGTTTGCAACGCAATATTGATCATGTCGTTGAAGGAAGTTTGCCGCTCTTCGGCAGTCGTTTCCTCGCCGGTGATCAAGTGGTTGCTGACCGTGAAGACGCCCAGCGCGCGGCGTTTGAACTTCGCCGCCAAGAGATATAGGGCTGGTGTTTCCATCTCGGTCGCCAAAACGCCGTAATCGATCAATTTTGGCATGTCGATCTCGTCATTGTAGAACCGATCCTCGCCTAAAACGTTACCGACATGATAACGAATGCCATCTTGTTTCGCCACCGCCACTGCTTTTGCCAGCAGTTCATAATCAGCCACTGGAGCGAAATTGATGCTAGGGCCAAAGGTATTATTGACAATGGCAGAGTCGGTCGAAGCCGCTTGAGCCATCACCACGTCGCGAATTTTGACATCTGGGCCTAAGCCGCCAGCAGTGCCGACGCGAATCAGCGTTTGGACATCGTAAAATTGGATCAATTCATTCACATAGATTGAAATCGACGGGATCCCCATCCCAGTCGACTGAACGGAGACCCGTTCGCCGCGATACAGACCGGTATAGCCAAAAGCGTTCCGAATCTCGTTATAAAGATGGATATCAGTCAGAAAATTCTCGGCAATATATTTTGCGCGCAGGGGATCACCTGGTAGTAAAACTTTTTCAGCGATCGCACCTTTTTCGGCGCCAATATGTGTACTCATGTTTTTTCCTCCGTTATCGTGTATTGTTTATCATCCGCTTGGTAGCGTTGGTTGTTATTGCTTAAGCTGTCTTGAAAGTAGATTGCCCGCAGCTTGCGCTGCGAAATTCGGGGTGAGCTCGCTGTGGGCGTCACTTTGAGCTTCGCAAAACCCGCGAATCTCAAAGCTGAGCCTTATTCTAAGCGGCAAAGCCGCTAAGAATAACGACACGGCGATCTCACCCCGAATTTCTCCGCTCCAGCCGCTCAACGTTATAACAGTCGCTTGAGCACTCACGCCATCTGGCAAGCTCTGGCCAATTGATGAGGAGCCACGCAATCGACGACCGTGTTTAGTGGTCACCAGCTTTAAATTGGTGACCCCAGTGCAGTTTGTTTGATGAACTCAAGCAGAATCTTGACGAATCAACTGAATCGATCGGCTTTCCACTCGTGGATTGTTAAGAAAACGAGTGGAGATGTTCAGCCTACGCAAAGTATACCGGTCTCCTAATCCAAATCAGTTGGCATTGCCTTACACCCCAAAAAGGGCGATTGTTTGACCGCTTACTTGCAAATGCACTTCGTCGAATACTCAACTTCGATTGCAGATAGGCTCAATTCTGCCTAGCAACCGCCTCAGGACGTGTGGCTCAGCGGTGAGATTATTCTTAGCGA